>JAZKYP010000009.1:0-470819 GCA_045612225.1 Candidatus Enterocola sp. | reverse complement strand
TTCATTGTATATATAATTTTGTTTGTTTTTAATCTGACTTAGGTTACCTGTTTTAGTCTTCATAAAAGAAAACTGACGGTTGCTTGTTTTTTCCTTAACCTTGTTTTGGTTGTATATTGTTCAATCTATCAAAGAACTTTTTGCATTTCATTGTCTTAATAACACAACTGCGATTCGCTTTTCGCAGCGTCCGTTTGTTATCGAAACGGATTGCAAAGATATGTCAACTTTTTGAATCTACCAAATATTTTGAGAAAAATTTTCAAAATATTTTTCAGAGTCATTAGACTTAATCTTTTTCAAACTGTCAAAGCTTTTTGTTGTGTTGACCACTCTTGGTCGAAAAGCGAGTGCAAAGGTATAGAGTTTAACAATACAATCCAAATATTTCAGCAACTTTTTTGCAAGAAAAATACAACTTTTTTATAACTACTTGAAAATCAAGCGTGGTAAAAAATCGCTTTTTTAGGCTATTCTCGCTAATGTTACAATGGTGTTACAAAATTAATTTAATAGTCTTATTATACTTACCTAGATTTTGCATATACTGCTTCATATTTTATCTATAAAATACCAGATTTCTATTAAAAAGAGCAATATTTTAGTATCTTTGTGCAGATATTATATACATTATTAATTAAAGACACCCCTATTTTTATGGAAAAAGAACAGAAAAAAACTAAGTACAGCAAGGAAGAAGAGGTAGTAAACACCATTACTCATAGTATTGGTGCAGTGGGGACGTTAGTGGTTTGTGGAATTTTTGCGGTACAAGTTTATGAAAAAGGTAACGGACTAGATTTTTTAAGTATTATTCTTATGCTTTTGGGCGTGAGTATATCTTATATTTTTTCTTCTGTTTATCATGGTATTTCTCATACCAACCCTGTGAAACAAACTTTAAGAAAGTTTGATCATGCTTCGATATTTTGGCATATTGCGGCTTGCTACTCTCCTATTACGCTAATTGCGTTTTTAAGAGGTGGAGAAACTACCCTTGGTTGGGGAATGTTTATTTTCTGTTGGCTATTTGCTGCTGTAGGTTCTGCGCTACTGCTAAGAAAGGTGAAGGAGAAAAGTATTTTTGAAACTGCTTGCTATGTGCTAATGGGTCTTACAATAGTATTTGCTATTAAAAACTTCTACGACATTGTGGGTTTTGATACTGTGATGTGGGTAATACTGGAAGGTGTGGCATATATTACAGGCGCTGTGCTATACTGCGTGCATAAGGTAAAGTATATGCATAGTGTTTTCCACGTGTTTATTATGCTTGGTGATGCTTTCCACTTTGTGGCAGTGAGCAAGATTATTTCAGGGATGCTTTAATATCTACTAAAAGAACCAAAGGAAAAGAATTTTACACCTTATTATATATAAGAGAAAGAGGGCGACTAAAAAGTCGTCCTCTCTTTGTTGTTATGTGATGAAATCGCTATAATGCGGTTCTCATATTTTACACTGTATATTTTATAATAATACTGGGCGAATATACCATCCCCAATAACGTTCATATCTTGTAGTCCTTGAACTAGCACCCTGAAAATAAAAAGCACAAGCATCTTCTGGACGTACTCTTTCTACTATCGTGGAACTCCAATAAACACCAAAATAATACTCTTGATCAATGTTTGTAGTAAATGGTATAAAAATACTATTTCCATTAATATTACTTATGACCTCGAAGCCTGGCACTTCATTTTTCCTTGTTCTAATCCACGTACAATTGTCTGGATTCATCAATTCTTTTATCTCTGATGCAGTAGGAATAGCCCATGTTCCACCCCAATGCACACGAGCTGCATCATCTTCAAAATCTAGTTGTGTATTTTTCAAATCTACTTTAGACGAGTATTTTTGAGGAACATATTTGGTTAATTGTCTATAATCACCGTCTTTACACAACATATAATTATCCCATGTAAATTCTTGTTTGGTTTGCACTTCACCCCAAGCATATTTATCACCTAATTCTTCTGGCGAAGATGCACCAAGATTGCATGTTGCCCATTTCACAGAAAGTCCTAAATCTACATATTCGTGACCATTTGCATCAAAAAAAGACTCACAACTTAATCTAACCCATTGTGCATAAAGTTCTATGTCTGAAGAAACTGTAATTTTATCTCCATCATTATACATAACACCTGTACCATCTGCTTGGGTGTTCCAACCTACAAAGCCTTTGCATTTATATGACATAGGAGGTAGTTGTACCAATTCCCCACATTGGGCTGTAATTGAAGACATATTTCCATCTGCACCATTACTATTAAAACTAATTGTACATGTAAGATTGTCTGCTAATACAGGACGCACAGCAATGCCATAATAACGATTTATTCCTGTGATACGTATAGAATCTTCATTGGTAATTAAACAATATGCATAAGAATTTTCTTCCGAACTATAAAGGCCATACTTAATAGGTTTTGAATTAGCCCAGATGGCTATATATTCATGTATTCCATATATTTTACCATCGCAGTCGATACCTGATGCAGGTAAGAAAATACTATTGCCATTTATGTTACTTGTTACTTTGTAACCATTATTAGTAAATACCTTTTGACCTTCCCTTGTATCATATACTGCCTTTTGAGTGGTCCAAGTCCAGGTACAATTATTAATTAGTTCTTCCAATTCCTCTTTTGTAGGGATACGCCAATTGCCTCCCCAATGTACATTTGCAGCATCATCTATAAGTTCAAGTACTGTTCTATTATCTACATCATCTCCCTTTTCACCAGAGACATATTTTGTCATTTCGCTAATATCATTACTTCCAGATGGTTGGTACCACTTATATAATTTCTCTGTAAACAAGGTTTTATATTTAGTTATTTCACCCCATCCGAAACTGTCTCCATTATATACTGGAGTTATTGCACTCACATTGCATGTTGCCCATTTCACAGAAAGTCCTAAATCTACATAAGCATGACCTTCAGACATACCTGCAGAAGAATAGTCAATATTACCTTCTAAAGAAATTGGTTCACCTTCTTTATCTACACATGAAGTAAGCACAGATAAAATAAGGATATTTAAAAGAAAAAGTAGTTTTTTCATCTTATCTATTGAATGCTATTGCGTAGAATTTGATTTGTTTTACCATGGCAAGAAGGCCGTTGGAACGTGTTGGTGAAAGGTGTTCTTTAAGGCCTATTTCGTTGATAAAGTATAGCTCGCTGTCTAAGATTTCTTGTGGTTTGTGGCCACTTACTACATTTAATAAAAGAGCAAGGATACCTTTTACTATTACTGCATCGCTATCGCCTGTGAAAATGATATTGCCGTCGGCATCTAAAGAGGCATCAATCCAAACTTTACTTTGGCAACCTTCGATAAGGTTTTCTGGAAGTTTTTTGTCGTCTGGAAATGCAGGAAGTTCGTTTCCTAATTCTATAATACGGCTATATTTGTCGAACCAATCGTCGAAGATTGAAAAATCTTCAATAATTTCGTCTTGAAGTTGATTAATTGTCATAATAATGGTTTAAAATAGTTTTTTTACTCTTTCTATTCCTGCTATTAGAGCATCGATTTCTTCTGTGGTATTGTATAGAGCAAATGATGCACGAAGTGTGCCTTCTATACCAAAGTGTTTCATAATAGGTTGTGCACAATGATGTCCTGTACGTAGAGCTATGCCTAGTTTGTCTAGAAGTGTACCTATATCGTAGTGATGAATATCCCCTACTTGCATAGAAATTACTGCACTTTTGTGTTCTGATGTACCAAAGAAACGAATATCACCAAGATTTTTTAGTTTTTCTGTGGCGTAGTTTAACAAATATGTTTCGTAGGCAGCAATTTCGTCCATGCCAATATTTTGAACATAACGAATGGCTTCTGCAAGGGCTGTTGAACCAATAAAATCTGGTGTGCCTGCTTCAAACTTGTATGGAAGTTCGTTGAAAGTGGTATTCTCAAAACTTACCTGAGCAATCATTTCACCACCGCCTTGATATGGCACCATTGCATCTAGCCATTTTTCTTTGCCATATAAAACCCCCATTCCTGTTGGGCCGTAGATTTTATGACCTGAGAATACGTAAAAATCTACATCAAGGTCTTTTACGTTTACAGAAATATGTGGTACAGACTGAGCACCGTCGATTAAAATAGCTACATTGTGCTCGTGTGCAATTTTCACCAAGTCTTCGACAGGATTTATAGTGCCTAAAACATTAGAAACATGGTTTACTGCTACTAAGCGAGTGCGCTCAGTGAACAACGATGCATAAACATCAAGGTCTAATTCTCCTTTTTCGTTGAAAGGTATTACCTTAATAATAATGTTTTTGCGAGTGCGAAGAAGTTGCCATGGAACAATGTTTGAGTGGTGTTCCATTTCTGAGATGATAATTTCATCTCCTTCTTTTAGGAATGTTTCGCCAAAACTGTATGCAACAAGATTTATAGATTCTGTGGTGCCACGAGTGAAAATAATTTCGTGTGAATGCTCTGCACCAAGAAAATTTTGCACAGTTTTGCGTGCATCTTCGTGTGCTTCTGTTGCCATTTGGCTAAGGAAGTGAACTCCACGATGCACGTTTGCGTTTTGACGTGTGTAACCTTCTTCTATTTTTTTTATAACAGAAAGTGGTTTTTGAGTAGTGGCAGCATTGTCTAGGTACACAAGCTGATGTTTGTGTACAGTTTCATTTAGGATTGGAAAATCCTGACGTATCTGCTCTATATTGTTTTTTATATACATTATCTGCAAATTTTACAACCGCTACAGTGTGAATTTTCTCCACGTAGGCGACGTTCTATTAATAATTGCAAACGGTCTTTCAGCGGTTCTATGCGTACGTTGTCTAACACATCATGTACGAATGCGAACATTAGCAGCATTTTACCTTCCACTGGGTCGATACCTCTGGCACGCATATAGAAAAGTGCGTTTTCATCTAGTTGACCTACTGTGGCTCCGTGATTACATTTTACGTCGTCGGCATAGATTTCTAGTTGAGGACGTGTGTGCATACGAGCTTCTTTTGAAAGACAAAGATTTCTGTTGGTTTGGTAGGCCTGTGTTTGTTGAGCATCTTTAAGCACTTTTATTAGACCATAAAAATCGCCAACTGAATTATCGTTTAGAATGTATTTGAATAATTCGTTGCTTGTTGCACCTGCCACATTGTGATTGATAAAGGTGTGATTCTCAATTCTTTCTGAATCTTGACCTAATCCTAGACCATTAAGAGAAAGATATGCACCTTTGCCATTTAAGTTTACTTCTACCCTATTGTGTGTTTGACCGTTGGCAAGTGTAATAAGGTTTGAAAGTACCTGACTTCCCTCTTCTTGGAAAATTTGAAGAGTGGAAACATTTGTGGTTTTTGATGAAGAACTTTCTAGTTTATAGTGTTCGTATGTAGAATTTTTACCTACAAATACTTGTGTAAGACGGTTTGAAAGGTAATTTACCTCCTCGCCGTATGCGTGGTCGCAAACCAACACTTGCGCTTTGGCATTTTCTCCAATAATGGCTAGATTTTGGCTGATGGCCATCATATCCACCTTGCCGTACATTAGATTAACTAGTTGAATTGGTTTTTCTAGTTGCACGCCGTCTGGAATGTAAATAAACATACCATCTTGAGCAAGCGCAGCATTGAAAGCCATATCTGCAGTAGAAATATTGTTTTTAAGCAAATATGGT
Source organism: Candidatus Enterocola sp. (assembly GCA_045612225.1). GTDB lineage: Bacteria > Bacteroidota > Bacteroidia > Bacteroidales > Paludibacteraceae > Enterocola. Next base: position 465,145 of record JAZKYP010000009.1, on the reverse strand, counting down.
TTAATTAAATCTGCGTGCTCTTTTAATGCTTTTGAAAGGCTGCAAATGATAACACTCTCTGGCAAGTTTGGATTTTCTACTTGAGAATAAAAACTATCGTTAAGTACAAGATAGTTTGATGTTGCCAAGCCTGGAATATCGCATCTAAATAGACTAAATGGATCGCCAGAGAACTTGATACGACGCACATTTATGCCATAGTCTAGGGTATATGCATCCTTGAAAGATTCTACTTCTTTATTTTGCAAAAGATTTAATGCTTCTGCGCGTCTTTCTTCCCACCAAAGAGGTTTATCTGCTTGATATAGAGCCTTATTGTCGTGGTATAATGTTATGTAACTGTCTTGAACCATTACTCACCTACTTCTTTTTTAATCCAATCGTATCCTTGTTCTTCAAGCACTGCTACTAGTTCACGTCCTGCAGTTTTCACTATGCGGCCTTTGTATAGAATATGTACAATATCTGGCACAATATAATCTAATAAACGTTGGTAGTGAGTAATAACAATAGAAGCATTTTCTGGAGTTTTAAGTTGGTTTACTCCGTTTGCTACTATGCGTAGAGCGTCGATGTCTAGACCAGAGTCTGTTTCGTCTAAAATAGAAAGACAAGGTTCTAGCATAGCCATTTGGAAGATTTCGTTGCGTTTCTTTTCGCCACCAGAGAAACCTTCGTTTACAGAACGATTTGCAAGTTTGTTGTCTAGTTCTACAATATCTTTCTTTGCACGCATAAGTTTAAGGAACTCACCTGCAGAAAGTGCTTCTTGACCTTTGTATTTGCGGTGTTCGTTTACTGCAGCACGCATAAAGTTTACCATACTTACACCAGGTATTTCTACTGGATATTGGAAACTTAGGAAAAGACCTGCACGAGAACGTTCTTCTGCTGGCATTGCCAACAAATCTTTTCCATTGAATGTTACAGAACCTTTTGTTACTGTATATGCTGGATGACCTGCAAGCACAGATGAAAGTGTACTTTTACCAGAGCCGTTTGGACCCATAATGGCATGTACTTCACCTGCTTTTACACTAAGGTTAATCCCTCTTAATATCTCTTTGCCGTTAATCTCGGCATGTAAATCTACTATTTCTAACATATTAACCTACACTTCCTTCTAGAGAAATTTGCAATAGTTTTTGTGCTTCTACAGCAAATTCCATTGGTAATTTATTTAGAACTTCTTTTGCAAAACCATTTACGATAAGGCCTACAGCATCTTCTGTAGAAATACCGCGTTGGTTGCAATAGAAAAGTTGGTCTTCATTGATTTTTGATGTACTAGCTTCGTGCTCCAATATAGCAGAAGGATTGTGCACATCTACTACAGGGAATGTGTGAGCACCACACTCTGAACCTAATAATAAGCTATCGCATTGCGAGAAATTGCGAGCATTGTCTGCATTTGAAGCCACGCGAACAAGTCCGCGATATGAGTTTTGGCTTTTGCCTGCAGAAATACCTTTTGACACTATGCGAGAACGAGTATTTTTACCCAAGTGAATCATTTTTGTACCTGTATCGGCTTGTTGGAAATTATTTGTAAAAGCTACTGAATAAAATTCACCTACAGAATTATCTCCTTTAAGGATACAACTTGGATATTTCCATGTAATGGCAGATCCTGTTTCTACTTGTGTCCAAGATACTTTTGAAGATTCTCCTTTGCAAATGGCACGTTTGGTTACAAAATTGTAAATACCGCCTTTGCCGTCTTTGTCGCCTGGATACCAGTTTTGCACGGTAGAATATTTTACCTCAGCTCTGTCCATAGCCACAATTTCTACAATAGCTGCGTGAAGTTGGTTTTCGTCGCGTTGTGGAGCGGTACAACCCTCTAAATAAGACACATACGCATCATCATCTGCCACAATAAGTGTACGTTCAAACTGCCCCGTATTTACCGCATTGATACGGAAATATGTAGACAGTTCCATTGGGCAACGTACTCCCTTTGGAATATACACAAATGAGCCATCACTAAAAACAGCACAGTTTAGCGCAGCGTAATAGTTGTCTGTATAAGGAACTACAGAGCCTAGATATTTTTTTACTAGTTCTGGATATTCTTTTACAGCTTCACTTATAGAACAGAAAATCACACCAAGTTTAGCAAGTTCGTCTTTATAAGTAGTTTTAATGGAAGTACTATCCATTACTGCATCCACAGCCATACCTGAAAGACGTTTTTGCTCTTCAAGTGGAATACCCAATTTATCAAATGTTTTTAATAGTTCTGGGTCTACCTCATCTAGGCTTTGTGGAGCATTTTTTCTAGGTGCTGCATAATAAGAAATTGACTGAAAGTCTATTTCTGGAATATCCAAATGTGCCCATGTTGGCAGTGGAAGAGTCTTCCAATAAGCAAATGCTTTTAGACGAAAATCTAAAAGCCACTCTGGTTCTTCCTTTTTTGCTGATATTAATCTGACCACATCTTCCGATAGACCAATAGGAATGGTTTCGGTTTCAATATCTGTGGTAAATCCGTATTTATATTCGCCTGAAGCTATTTCGTCTATAATTCCGTTTTCTTTGCTTTCCATATTTATAGCTTAACGTATGGCATAATAGTTGGAACTACTTTTTTAATTGGCTCATATAGAATAGATTCTGATTTTTTCTCTGGTGATAGGAATTCAAATTTACTATTTGCATATTCTATTACCATTACGAAGAAACTAAGAATAATAGCCCATTTAAAGAAACCAAAAATGGCTCCTAAAAGTTTATTTAACCAACCTAATAAGATTAAATGTAAAAATTTATCTAAAATTCTGGATATTATTGCCACAAGCACCATCACAATAATAAAAATAATTACGTATGAAAGTGAAAGGCATTGTTTAGCCGACATTGTAAACCATTCTTGAATGGTTGGAGATAAATCTGGTGCATATATATGTGCTAAATATATGCCTAATATCAACCCTACAAAAACTGATAATGAACGTATAAATCCGCTCATTAGACCTCTTACTATCCCCCAAACTAGAGGGATAGCAAAAAATAAGTCTAAATAACTAAATTCCATTAGAATGTACGTTTAACTTCGATTTCTTCGTAGGTTTCGATAAAGTCACCTACTCTAACATCATTATATCTGTCTATGTTAAGACCGCACTCAAATCCAGTACCAACTTCTTTAACGTCGTCTTTCATACGTTTAAGCGAGCCAAGTTCACCAGTGTGAACCACGATACCATCACGGATAAGGCGGACTTTATTTGAACGTTTCACTTTACCTTCACGTACTAGACAGCCTGCAACGGTACCCACTTTAGAAATTTTGAAGATGTTAAGTACTTCAAGAGTAGCAGTAACTTCTTCTTTGATTTCTGGAGAAAGCATACCTTCCATAGCGTCTTTAAGCTGTTCGATAGCGTCGTAGATAATTGAATATAAGCGGATATCCACTTCTTCTTTTTCTGCTAAACGACGAGCTTCTACAGATGGACGCACTTGGAAACCTACGATAATAGCATTTGATGCTGCTGCTAGTAGAACGTCTGATTCAGAGATTGCACCCACTGCTTTGCGGATAACATTAACTTGAATTTCTGGAGTAGAAAGTTTGATTAATGAATCTGAAAGCGCTTCGATAGAACCGTCTACGTCACCTTTAACAATAACGTTAAGTTCTTGGAAGTTGCCAAGGGCTATACGACGACCAAGTTCGTCAAGAGTAATATGTTTGTGTGTACGTGTGTCTTGTTCACGTTTTAGTTGTTCGCGTTTGTTTGCAATTTCGCGAGCTTCTTGTTCAGTGTCCATTACATTGAATTTCTCACCTGCTTGAGGAGCACCATTCAAACCTAATAATAGAACTGGTTCACCAGGACGTACTTCTTTTACACGTTGGTTACGTTCGTTGAACATAGCTTTTACACGACCATGGTGTGTACCTGCTACAAGAACGTCACCTTGACGAAGCGTACCACCTTCTACAAGCACTGTTGCTAAATAACCACGACCCTTGTCTAGTGAAGATTCAATAATAGAACCTACAGCATTTTTATTTGGGTTGGCTTTTAGTTCTAGCATTTCTGCTTCAAGCAATACTTTTTCTAGAAGTTCGTTTACACCTGTACCTTTTTTAGCAGAAATATCTTGAGATTGGTATTTACCACCCCATTCTTCTACTAGGTAATTCATACCTGCAAGTGCTTCTTTAATTTTGTCTGGGTTTGCTGTTGGTTTATCAATTTTGTTGATTGCAAACACAATAGGTACACCAGCTGCAGAAGCGTGTTGGATTGCTTCCACCGTTTGAGGCATGATGCTATCATCAGCTGCTACAATGATAATAGCAACGTCGGTGATTTGAGCACCACGAGCACGCATAGCTGTGAAAGCTTCGTGACCTGGAGTATCTAGGAATGTAATGTGTTGACCATTTTCTAGAGTAACGTTGTATGCACCGATGTGTTGGGTAATACCACCTGCCTCACCAGCAATAACGTTAGCTTTACGAATATAGTCTAGAAGTGAAGTTTTACCGTGGTCTACGTGACCCATTACAGTTACGATAGGTGCACGAGGGATAAGGTCTTCTGGTTTGTCTTCTACTTCGTTAATCTTTTCAGACACTTCAACGCTCACATATTCTGTTTTGAAACCGAACTCATCCGCTACGAAGTTGATAGTTTCTGCATCTAGACGTTGGTTGATAGACACCATTAAACCTAGACTCATACATGTACCAATAACTTTGGTTACAGGAACATCCATCATGTTTGCCAAATCATTTACAGTAACGAATTCTGTAATTTTAATGATTTCGCTGTTGATACGTTCTTGTTCTGCTTCTTCCTGCATACGTTGAGATGCAGCCTCACGTTTGTCTTTACGATATTTAGCGCCTTTAGATTTTTGCTTATTGGTAAGCATTGCTAAAGTTTCGCGCACTTGACGTTGTACTTCTTCTTCGTCTGGTTGAACGCGTTCAAAAGAACGATTATTACGATTGTTTTTGCCACCTTTTTGGCCTTTATTATTGTTGTTATTGTTATCGTAATTTTTGTTTATATCAATACGTTCTTTTTGAATACGGTTACGTTTTTTCTTTTCGTCTGAATTAGAGTTTGCGTCAGCAGAATTGTTGTTGTGTTTGTTTTTGTTTTTTGGTGCGTATTTTTCTTCACGTTCTCTTCTAAGTTCTTCTTTAGATTTCTTTTTAGGACGTGTTTGTTGATTTAGACTATCAAGGTCTATTTTACCCACCACATTCACTTTGTTTTCAACTTTTGGTCTGCTTACAGGCGCTTCCTCAACTTCTGGCTCTGCAGGAGCTGGTTCTTCCGCCTTTTCTACTATAGCAACAGGTTCTTCCTTTGGAGTTTCCACTACAGGTGCTTCTTCTACTACAACCTCTACTAGTGCAGGAGCAGGTTCTGTAACTTCTTCTTTCACCTCTACTGGTTTTACTTCTTCCTTAGGTTCTTCTTGTGCAGGTTTTGCTTTAGGCTTTTTATTCAAAGAGTCTAAATCTATTTTACCTACTTGTTTGAATTGTACAGGAGCTGCAACCTCGATTTTTACTTCTTCTGGTTCTTCTTTTTGTACAGATTCTATTGTTACTACCTCGTTTTTAGATTTTTCTTTGTGGCGTAAACGTAAAAGTTCAGACTCTTTTTTCTGACTTTGATCGCTTCCAAATTCCTTTTGTAGAATTTCGTAAATATCATCAGAAACGCGAGCATTAGGATTTCCTTCTTCTACCTCGATTCCTTTCTTTTGTAAGAAATCAACGATAGTAGGAAGCCCTACATTTAGTTCACGCATTATTTTATTTAACTTTACTGGCATATTATTCAAATTCAGCGCGTATAACGGCTAATAAATTATCAATAGTTACTTCTTCTAGGTCTGTTTTCTTAATTAATTCTTCGCGAGAGGCATTTAGAACACGTTTTGCTGTGTCGTAACCTAAACTTTTTAGGATATCGATAACCCATTGTTCTATTTCGTCGTTAAATTCGTCTAGATAGATATCTTCTTCGTCTGAACCTTCTAGTTCGCGGAATACTTCTATCTTGTAACCTGTAAGTTTATCAGCAAGTTTGATATTTAAACCACCTTTACCAATAGCCATTGAGATTTCTTCTGGTTTTAAACTTACTTCTGCACGTTTGTTTGCCTCGTCTACACGTAGAGAGATGATTTTAGCAGGGCTTAATGCACGAGTAATGTAAAGAGAAATATTTGATGTATAGTTGATTACGTCAATATTTTCGTTACGTAACTCACGTACAATGCCATGGATACGAGAACCTTTAACACCCACGCAAGAACCTACTGGGTCGATACGGTCGTCGAATGTTTCCACTGCCACTTTAGCACGTTCACCTGGGATACGAGCTATACCTTTGATGGTAATAATACCTTCTTGAACTTCTGGAATTTCAAGTTCAAATAAACGTCTTAGGAATTCTTCTGATGTACGAGAAACGATAATTCTAAGTTTGTTATTTTTATTGTCTACACGTATTACCACAGCCTTAACGGTATCACCTTTGCGATAGAAATCGGTAGGGATTTGTTCTGATTTTGGTAATAACATTTCGTTACCATTAGCATCAACTAAAAGAATTTCCTTTGACCAAATTTGGTAAACTTCACCGTAAACGATTTGACCGATTTTGTCTTTGTATTGGTCATAAATATTTTCTTTGTGAAGTTCTAATATTTTAGAAGCTAATGTTTGACGAAGATTTAATACAGCTCTACGACCAAATGAAAGGAAGTTTACAGATTCTGCCACTTCTTCACCGATTTCACATTCTGGGTCGATAACTAGAGCTTCTGAAAGAGATATTTGTTTGTTAGAATCTTCCACTTCGCCATCTGCTACTACTTCGCGGTTGCGCCAGATTTCGCAGTCACCTTTATCAGGGTTTAGGATTACGTCGAAGTTCTCGTCTGAACCAAACATTTTTGAAATTACACAACGGAAAGAATCTTCCAAAACACTAGTCATAGTAGTTTTGTCAATATTCTTTAGTTCTTTAAACTCCGCAAAGCTTTCAATCATTGTCGAAGTTTTTAATGAATCTTTTGCCATTTTTTGATTAGTTGAATTTTAAGTTATATTTCGTATATTTTACATTCTTGTAGTCGAACACTTTGGTTACAATCACAGGTTTCTTTTTGCCTTTTTCTTTCACCTGTACATCTACACTAAAGTTTTCTTCGTTTGCGTCTATTAGCATACCAAACATTTTTTGGCCATCTGCAAGTACTTCTACCTCGTTGCCAATGTTTTTGATGTATTGACGAACTAGTTTGAATGGAGATGTGATGCCACATGAACCAACTTCAAGCTCAAAGTCTTCTACATCGCGGTCCATATTTTCGTCGATATGACGAGATATTTTCACACAAAGCTCAATATCCACGATAGTATCTGAGTCTATCTCCACTACAATTTGATTAGATGGACTAATCTTTACATCCACAAGGAAACAATCTGTGCCGTCTAGACACTCTGTTACCAACTTTTCTATTACTAACTTATCTATCATTTTAATAAAAGCGAGAGGGAGACAATGTGTCCCCCTCTTATTCTTTTGCAAAGATAATATAAATTATTTAATTATCAGTAAAAAAGTTAGAAGTTTTTTTTGTAACTTTGTATCTATGAATTGGAAAGATAGAACAGAATTGCTTTTGGGCAAAGAAAGAAACGATGCTATTTGCTCTGCAACAGTGCTAGTGGCAGGTGTAGGTGGTGTGGGCGGCTATGCAGTGGAGATGCTAGCTAGAGCTGGTGTGGGCAACCTGATCATTATAGATGACGACGTGGTGAAGGAGAGCAATATCAACCGCCAAATAATAGCTACATCGAAAAATGTGGGCACAAGTAAGGTAGAATTAATGAGATGCCGCATCAATGACATAAACCCAGAGGCTAACGTATTGGCTATTAAGGCATTTATAGATGAAGACAATGTGAATGAGTTTATTAGAAGATTTAAGCCAAACTTTGTAATTGATGCCATCGATTCTATTTCCCCTAAAATAGCACTTATAAGATATTGCATAGAAAATAATGTAAAAATAATTTCTTCTATGGGTGCTGGTGGCAGAATGGACCCTACAAAAATACAGTATTCAGACATTTCTAAAACCACAAATTGTGCACTAGCACGCACTGTGAGAGAAAGACTTAAAAAGCAAGGCATTACCAAAGGTCTACCAACAGTATTTTCTACTGAACCAGTAAAAAAAGAATCTATAATAAAGGTGAGCGATGAGAGAAACAAATGTTCTACACTTGGAACAATTTCTTATTTCCCTGCCTTATTTGGCTGTTATTTGGCCGCTTACGTAATTGAAAATTTATGATTAAACTAACAGGAATACATAAAAGTTTTGGTCAATTGGAAGTTTTAAAAGGTATTGACCTACACATTAAAGAGGGAGAATTTGTATCTATTGTGGGGGCTTCTGGTGCTGGGAAAACCACCCTACTGCAAATAATTGGCACACTAGATACTGCTCACGAGGGCGAAGTGGTGATTAATGGTGTGGATATTAAGAAGCTATCTGACAAACAGCTTTCGGCTTTTAGAAACAAAGAATTGGGATTTGTATTTCAGTTTCACCAACTACTTCCTGAGTTTACTGCTCTTGAAAATGTGTGTATTCCAGGATACATTGCCCATAGGGATAGCAAAGAAGTGGAAGAAAAAGCAAAAGAACTTCTTACAAAACTTGGACTTCAAGATAGATTTCATCATAAACCTAATGAACTCTCTGGTGGAGAAAAACAGAGGGTGGCTGTGGCAAGAGCATTAATCAACGACCCAAAACTAATACTTGCAGACGAACCTTCTGGTAGCCTTGATAGTGCCAATAAAAAAGAATTGCACAGCCTACTACGCAGACTATGCGATGATTATGGTTTGACGATATTGCTAGTAACTCACGATAATGAACTAGCGGGTACATCGGACAGAGTGATTGAAATGAAAGATGGTTTAATAGTATAATCAGTAAAAAAGCGGTCAAATGACCGCTTTTTTACTGATTATACATATCTTTGAAATAGAAATCCAATATCTCCGACACTTGTTCATACGCTTCCTTTGCTGGGCTTTTTGGGTTGAACTCTACCGCTTTTAGGTAGCAGTTCATGGCTTCGCTTAGGTTTTCTAGTTTGCGATAAGCGTTGCCCATAAGGTAATAAGCCTCGTCTGAGCGTGGATTTACAAACTCTAAGTGTTGGTCAAGCACCGAAATGGCTTGTTCGGTTTTGCCTGCCTTTAAAAGTGCTTTAGCTTGTTCTAACATAATTATTGGAATTTAGCTACTTGTTCGTTGATCCATTCGGTATTATCAAAATAGTCAATCTTCATGGCTGCGCGTACTTCTGCAAGAGTTTGAGCTGCCACTTCGCGAGCTTTTTCACTACCCTCTTTTAATACTTGATATACGTATGGAATATCTTTTTGGAATTCTTTACGGCGCTCACGGATTGGAGAAAGTTCTTCTTCAAGCACAGCGTTTAGGAATTTCTTCACTTTCATATCACCTAAACCACCACGTGTGTAATGGTCTTTTACTTCTTGAAGATTTGCATATTCTGGCCAGTATTTAGCAAAATATTCGTCTTTGCAAAACGCATCAAGATATGTAAACACTACGTTGCCTTCCACACGACCTGGGTCTTCTACCTTGATGTGATTTGGGTCGGTGTACATACCTTTTACTTTTTTAGTAAGGTCTGCTGCTTCTTCTGAAAGATAAATACAGTTGCCAAGAGATTTACTCATTTTTGCTTTGCCATCGATACCAGGCAGACGAAGACACGCTGCATTTTGTGGAAGAAGGATTTTGGGTTCTACAAGAGTTTCACCATAAATACCGTTGAAACGACGAACAATTTCGTTTGTTTGTTCAATCATAGGCGCTTGGTCTTCACCTACTGGCACTGTGGTAGCTTTAAATGCAGTAATGTCTGCAGCTTGGCTAATAGGATAAGTAAAGAAACCTACTGGAATGCTAGTTTCGAAATTACGCATTTGAATTTCTGTCTTCACAGTTGGGTTACGTTGAAGACGAGAAACTGTAACAAGGTTCATATAATAGAACGCAAGCTCTGTAAGTTCTGGCACTTGTGATTGGATGAAAAGTGTTGATTTAGCAGGGTCTAGACCACATGCTAAATAATCTAATGCCACTTCAATAATATTTTGACGAACTTTTTCTGGTTTGTCGGCATTGTCTGTTAGAGCTTGAGCATCGGCAATCATAATGAAGATTTTGTCAAACTCTCCAGAGTTTTGAAGTTCTACTCTTCTGCGTAACGAACCCACATAGTGTCCAATGTGCAATTTACCTGTAGGTCTATCTCCTGTTAAAATAATTTTTGACATATTGTGTTTTTATTGATATACTAAATATAAAGAACTGCAAATATACAAAAAAATACCACATAAAAGCAAAACCGCAACCATAGATTTATGATTGCGGTTGTAGTAAAGAATTTATAAAAGAACAGAAAACCCTCTTGCGAGGGTTTTAACTGTGTATTAAATAAAGTATTTTTATGGCAATACAGGGCGGATAGATAAACCATAAAAACGTTCTAATCCATCCCAATCGACTTCTCCGGAACTAAAGTACAAGTAGTATGCATTGGATGAGCTGTCTTCACTAACCGAACTACTCCAGTAACAACCCATAGTATTGTACTCTTCAATTATAGTATCATCAAATACACCTGCTGCAGGTAAAATTATAGTATTACCGTTAGGACCAGTAACCATATAACAATTATGATCATTTTGAACAACCTTAGTCCAAGTACAATCTTCAAGTAATTCTTGCAGTTCCTTTTTTGTTGGCATACGCCATGAACCACCCCAATTTACATTGGCAGCATCGTCTTCTAGGTCTAATATGGTTTTATTATCTACAGTGCCGTAATATGAATCGGTGCAGTATTTAGTTTGAGTATCATAATTACCTTCACACCATTTGTAAGTACTCCAGTTATATTCTTCTTTTGGCTGAGTTTCGCCCCAAGCAAAGTAATCGCCACACTCCTCAGGAGCATTAGCACCCACATTCATAGTAGCCCACCTAACAGAAAGACCTAAATCGACATAGGCGTGACCATTAGCAGGGTCTTCTGGTTCTTCTGAACCGCTTTTCTCCAAAGTTGTAAACTCTTTTACATCGCCCAATAGAATTTGCAGAGTGTTTAGCATCACATATGCGCGGTAATAATACTTGGTATCGGCTTTTAGGTCGGTAACATTTACTTTAAACTCGTTACCTATCAATACCAATCCATTTTTTGATGGTGCTGTAAAATCATCAAGTTCTTCTGCCTTGGTAGAATACAACATACCAAATATAAGTTCCTCGTAGTCTGTAATTTCAACATTCAACATGCCCTTAAGTGTAGCAGATGTTTTTGTAATATTTTCTGCCGCACCTGTTTGTATTTTAGATGGTGTAGCTGGAACTGGAGGGGTTGGAGTTTCTTTTTCCTCGCAACCCACCAATGCCACCGCAAATAAAAAGCTTATTAAATAAAGTATTTTTTTCATGACTTTTCTCTTTTATAAAATCAATTGTCTTTTACTAAACGCACAGAGTACCCGCGGTAGCTATAGTAGCTGGTCACGTCCGCTTCGTCTGAGTAGAAGTAAAGGTTGTTCGCGAAGCCGGAGAACAACTCAGTGGCAGACCAATAGTAACCGTAGCCATGCACATTGTTGATATCTGAACTGTAGCGGTAGCCCGCAGCAGGAAAAAATACTGCACCATTGGCCTCTAATTTACTCCATTCTGAAGCAGAAAAACTTTGATAATCAGCAAAAGATTCTGAATCTTCTGCTACACCACTCTTAAATGAAACACCATCTGGACAAGTCCAACCATCAGGAAGAAGAATAAGACCATTCACCCCATTAACTTGAGCTACACCTATTAATTCTTCTGCATTATAACGTCCATTTATTATATATTCCCACTCATCGAATTTTAATGTACGCCAAGTATTAGGAGCATCACTACCTATTTTATTTACACCCCAATCTACAAATGTTTGGTAATCATCATCAAATTTACTTTTATTTGTAGGATTATTACCTGTACCCCAACCAAACAAATCAATCCAACCATTATAGGTCTCACTTATATTAGCATTATCGTCACCTATATAATCCAATTGAGAGGGAGCAAAACGCCATTCATCATTGGCAGGATGATATTGCAAGTTGCCAGGAGAAAAAGTTACAGTTTTATTTTCAGCAACTGAGAACATAAAGGTTGTTTCTGGTTCTCCTGTACCTTCCAAAGTTGTAAACTCTTTTACATCGCCCAATAGTATTTGCAAATTGTTTAGCATCACGTATGCGCGGTAATAATACTTGGTTTCAGCTTTTAAGTCGGTAACTTCTACTTTAAACTCGTTACCTATCAATACCAAACCATTTTTTGATGGTGCTGTAAAATCATCAAGTTCTTCTGCCTTGGTAGAATACAACATACCAAATACAAGTTCCTCGTAGTCTGTAATTTCAACATTCAACATGCCCTTAAGTGTAGCAGATGTTTTTGTAATATTTTCTGCCGCGCCTGTTTGTATTTTAGAAGGCGTAGCTGGTGCTGGAGGGGTTGGAGTTTCTTTCTCCTCACAACCCACCAATGCCACCGCAAATAAAAAGCTTATGAAATAAAGTATTTTTTTCATGATATTATTGTGTTATTATTTATTAAATACAGGACGAATACACAATCCATAATATTTATTTTGGTCGCACAACTGTCTGCCATTATTAGTTGTAAATCCAATAGCCTTTCCTGTTACGCTATTACTATTGGTCCAAATATATACATGTGTCGTATTTATCACACCTGTTCCATCATTTAATCCAGCACAAGTTAAGAAAATAGAATTACCATTGATTTTACTTTTTGCCTGATAGACTCTTTTTTCTGTATATGTAATAGTAAAAGAATTCCAAGTACAATTATCTATTAATTCTTGAACTTCTTCTTGAGTAGGCATACGCCAATTACCACCCCAAATTACATTTGCTGCATCATTATTCAATGGAAGTGTACTTGAGGTCCCAGTATATTTATAGTTACTAGAAGTAAAACTTGATTTGCTTGTAGTCTCACCCCATGCAAAAAATTCACCATAACCTTCTGGAGACGTTGCTCCAATATACATAGTTGCCCATAGAGTACCAGAAGGCAGACCCAAATCTACATATTCATGTCCATTATGCGTATAATCCTTCTTCCATTGAGCATACAAAGTATAATTTTCATTAAAAGTAACACTAGATTTATCTTCTAAATTCACTCCACTCCCATCTGCATTTGTATTCCATTTCACAAAAATATAACCATTTTTAGTAAATTGATTCGCAGGTAATACACCTCCTGAATGTGCTTTTCCACTAATTGGAGACATCTTACCTACACCACCATTTGCATCAAAACTAATTGTAAAGACTTCTACCCATTGAGCATACAAAGTTATATCTTCTGTAACCTTAATAGTTGCCTTATCTGTGTAAGGAGAACCTTTACCATCTGCTTTTGTATTCCAACCTTTGAACTCTGCATTTTTTTTAACAAAATTATTAGCAGGTAACGTAACATCATTTCCTTCTTTTACAATTAAGTTTTGCATATAACCAGTTCCACCATTTGCTTCAAATGTAATTGTAAACTCCTTATCCGTAGGTATCACAGGGTCGGAAGGGTCAACTGGAGTATCAGGATCTTCTGGTTTTTCAGGGTCTTCACTACCTGGTTTAGCGGTAACTTCTACAGTACATGTAGCAGTTTTACCACCTGCATTTGCAGTAATAGTAGCCTTTCCTGCAGCAATAGCTTGCACCTTGCCATTTTGGTCGATGGTAGCAACAGATTGTTTGCTACTACTCCATGTTACTTTTACAGTATCTGCTTTAAATCCGTCGGTAGGAGTAATTTGCAAGTTGCTTTTTAACGATAAACTACCCCCTTCTTCTACGGTAGCGGCATTAGGATTAAAGGCTAATTTACCAACTGATGATTTCACAAATTTTACCTCACATTTTGCTTCTTCTGCATCATCTACATAAGCAGTAAGAGTATATTCACGCTCTTTGTCTGCTTTTAAATACCATTTACCTTCGCTATAAGTAGGAATCTTGCCGTCGTTATCGGCTTCCCACTCAAAACGATAAAGCGGAGCTTTTTTAGGTTTTAAGTCGTTGATTGGGAATTTAATTTTCTCGCCAACATATACTTCCAAAGTGGCAGGAATGGTAAACTCTTTGATTTTTACCTTGTCAATGGTTAGCTTTACTTGGGCAGTTTTGTCCATTGCTTTTGCAGTAATGGTTACATCGCCTGCACGCAATGCTTCTACACTACCACTTGCACTTACGGTAGCAATTTCTTTATCACTACTGCTCCACTCTACAGTAACAGTATCGCCAACAGCCTCAGGTGTAATGATTAGATACTGAGACAAATTTATATCAGCACCCTCATCAATAAAACTTGGCACACTCTCAAACTGCATTGAATCTATAGATGCAGAAGGAGTCGGTGTATCTTTTTCACATGCCAATAATGCAACTAGCATTAGAAATATTAATGGAATAATCTTTTTCATAATATCAAAAAATTAAAACAAGAGTGATGGTGGTTTATGCTCCCCCTCACTCTTGCATGTTATTTAATACGTTTAAACACTAGAAATAATAGTGTAGTGAGATGTTTACACCAATATTTTCTGTACCATATAATAAATAGGTGCTTCCTGGGCTTATTAAGTCGTTGTATTGTGCAACCTTACCATTATATTTATCATAGCCCTCATAAATAGTGTAAGTTTGTGGTTGGAATGCTACCATAATAGGTGTTAAATCTACTGTAGCACCTAAAGAAACATTTTTCATAAAGAACCACTCTAGACCTAAGTTTGCATAGATGCCAATACCATGGCTAACACCTACATTATATTGTTTAACAGGACGACCATAGTCCATCCATGTGCAACCGCTAGAAGCAAATTCGTTGATATTTTTGTCAATTTTTTCCATAGTGGTTGGGTGCTGGTTTGCTTGTGTTATTTGATTTCCATATTCAAAGTTTACATCGCCACCACCAAATGAATAAATAAGGCCAAAACCACCTACGAAGCGTAAGTTTTTACCTGCATTGAATTCTAAACCAGCAGTAATGCCACCACCTGTATAGTGTAGTTTCACTGCATCTGCTACTTGTGCCGCAGACATTGGATTAAGGGCCAATGCTTTATCGTCGTTTACATATTCGCGATAATTCATGTAACCACCACTAAAACCTACACTAGCCTTGAATGCCATGTGTTCTTTTGCTTGATATTTAAAAGAAATAGACACCATAGGTTGTTGTGCAAGAATGAACATTTGACTTGGTTTACCTTCTGCATTGGCAATTACACCTTCTGTACCTTCAGAGCCGTAAAGGAATTGACCTACAGTAGAGAAAGATGAAGCATTGCCACCTTGTGCAGCTGCCACTGGGTTAAAGTTCAAACCTATACCCATTTTTCCTACTTCTGGGGTATAAACCTTTGCCTCTTTTTCTGTTTGTGCCATGGCACCCATAGACAAGGCGCATAATAGCGAAACTGTTATTACTTTTATCTTGTTCATAATAATACTCTTTAAATGTTGATACAAAAAGATTCGCTATTAAGGATTGAAGTGATATGGGTCGTTTGTAGCACCTACTCTTTTGCCTATTAGGTCCACGTAAAGAGTTTCACCATACAGCATTTGTACTTTGGCTTCACCTTTGTATGTAAGCATTACTTTTTTAATGTCTGCATCGTCTGGTTTCATTTCAGCATCGTAGTTTTCTTGTTGGAACATACAAATAGCTACACAAGATACCATTTTTCCGGCTGGTGCAGGAATACTTGCTTCAAATTTTCCTCCCTTAACTGGAACTGTAACATACATTACGTTATTTGTTGGTTCAGCACCTAGACCAGTTACTTCTGCCACTCCAATAGTTACATTGGCTTTGCCTTCAAAAAGAGCATTGCCCTCTGGAGTCATGGTATCATCAAGTTTTGGATAATATACATAACCTGCAAGGGTTGTACCTTTTAAGTCGCTAGTTTCTAGCGCTGTTGGTTCTACTTTTTCGCAAGATGCGAATCCCATTAACATAGCTGCAAGTGCAGCGAATAAGCTTAATTTTTTCATTTTTTGTTTATTTTATTGATTAATATTTATTCTAAACACAAAAAGTCGCTATCCTGCATATCTACAGAACAGCGACTTTATATAAAATCACAGCAAATATTACATACGCGGCGCGCAATGTATGTATGTATGTATGTATGTATGTATGTATGTATGTATGTATGAACTAGATACTAGCTCATGCATAGAAAAACCATTGTTGATATGTAATAAATTGTTACGCATACGTTGCAAATGTAACAAATATTAATTGTTTTTACAAATTTTAATACAAAAAAAGGAGCCAACCTTTGACTAGGTCAGCTCCTTAGATTTAGTTTTTGGGTTAAATCTTATTTTTTAATCCAAACGTATAGAGAAAGTGGTTCAACAGTTACTTTGTTTACACCAGCTTTAACTTTGGTTGTTTTGTTTTTAGATTTAACACCTTTGATGTTGATAGCATCTGATGTGCCTACTAGTTGCCATTTACCTTTTGGAAGTTCTACGTTTTCAAAGTCGATAGCTTCGTGACCAGCGTTGATAAGTACTAATACTTTGTCGTCAACTAAGTAGCCAAGAGCGCTTTCTTTCTCTGGTAAGAACCATTTGTAATAGTCATCAGCAACTTTTTCTCCTTGACGGAACACTTTACCATATTCAGATTTACGGAAGGTATTCCAACCACGCCAGAATTTGTACATATTGTCGTAGTCGTTGAAGTTGATACCTGTTGGTTTTTGACCTACTTGTTCCCAAACAAATGTATTTGCTGTACGGTGGTTGTAGGTGTCACGATAGCCGTGCATATATGCATTGTAACCTGCTTTTGTGGTACGTACTTCTTCACGAAGTGGAGCGTGTGCTTTACTACGCATAATTTCTGAACCACCGTGAGTAACGATAGGTCCTAGTGTGGTGTAAAGAAGTGTTACAGCAATTTTGTATTCGTTTTCGTAAACTGAGTCACGACCATCGAAGTTGCGACCAAATTGGTCTGCTAGAGCGAAGTTGTCGTGAATATCTAGATAAGAAATACCGCTGTTTGGATTTTTGTCGTCTTTGCAAGTACATGTTAGACCACGCATTACGCCTTCGCGTTCGCTGTATTTACCACCAGCCCAACCACGGTCATTGAATGGGTCTTGTAATTGGAATACAGGGCCTTTGTATGAGCTACGAGACTCGTCTTGGAAGTAGCAAATTGGAGAGTCTTCTTTGTACCAGTCCCAATCTGGATTTGCTTCGTAGTCTGGGTCGTTTGATGCAATCCATGGTTCACCATAAACGATTTTGTCACGACCAATAGCATCCCAGAATGCTGTAAGGGTTTGTTGGTCCATTTGACCAGCGATGTCTACACGTACACCGTCGATACCAAATTCGTCGATAAAGTATTTAACTTGGTCGATTAACCAACGTTGTGTCATAGGACGGTTTTCTGTTTTCACTTCGTTACCATACGCACCAATGTGTTCGAAGTTTTTGGTACGATAGTAGTATTGTTTGTCGAAACCGTTGAAGTTGAATAGGAATTGTTTGCCATCCATATCTTCTGCAGTGTGGTTTGGCACAATGTCGATAATAACGGCAATACCTTTGTCGTGGAATGCTTGAACAAGGTCACGCATATCATCACGTTCTGAACCAAGTTCAGAACCTTTTACGCGATAGCGAGATTCTACTGCCATAGCAAATGAAGTACGATAACCCCATTGATAGTTTTCGTGAGCAATACCTTGCTCAATCATATATGGGTCATCTTTAAATGATTCATACCAGTCGTCTGTTGGGAAGTGTAGGTATTCTTGAACTGGCATTAAGTGAACTACGTTGATACCAAGGTCTACTAAGTAGTCGAAACCTACTTTTTCGCCTCTTGAGTTTTTAAGACCTGGAGTAATCATACCACGGATAGTACCTTTTAAACTATCTGGTAATGGTAGATTGTCGGTGAAGTCTTGTACGTGTACTTCGTATGAAATAACGTCTTCCATTTTTGGAATACCACCTTTAAGTGGAGTAGCTGCTTTGGTGCGGTGCCAAATACGACATTTGCCAAATGTATCGTCGCTTACACGAGCGTATGGATCGTTGATATGTTCTGGACGTGTTTCATAGAAGAAGTTACCTGGGTCGGTAGAACCATGCACTGTGAAGTCGTAGTAAACACCGTGTAAATCTTCGTTGATAATTGTTTCCCAAACACCATCTTGGTCAACTTTCATATCATAAACTTGATATGCCTGAGTGTCGTTTGCACCTTTGTAAAGATATAGTTTAACTAGCTCTGCACGTGGAGCGAATACACGAATTGAAGTAACTCCATTATCAATGTTCGCACCCAATTCTTTAGTAGAATACACTTCACGG
This sequence comes from Candidatus Enterocola sp., assembly GCA_045612225.1. GTDB lineage: Bacteria > Bacteroidota > Bacteroidia > Bacteroidales > Paludibacteraceae > Enterocola. The sequence continues at coordinate 446,564 of JAZKYP010000009.1, read as the reverse complement.
AACCAACCGTCGTATGAACAAGCAGCTCTAAGTTTTTGTGAAGGAATTTCTAGGTAATAAACACGACGAATGTCAAGGTCTTTTTCTGGAACAATAAGAGTAGTGGTAGATTCGTTTGGAAGTACGCCTACTACTTTAATTTCGTTTCCTTGAGCATCTTTAATGATGTAATCGGCAGGGTCAAAAGAACGTTTTACACCAGAAATTGTAGCCCAAATAAGGTTACTTTTACGAATTTCTGCAGTAAGACCAGCAACTACACGGTCCATTTCGTAAATAAGGTTGCCACCTTTTACGTTTGGAGATTGGTCTGTAGGTTCTAGCCATTCACCTTCGTTGTTGATGCGGAATTTGAAACCAGTGTTTGGTTTAATCACACTTTCGTCAACGTTGTCAAAAGTAAGCATCCATTGTTCGCCTACTTTTTTAAGTTCCCACTCTCCTACCTCGGTAGAAGCATCCCATCCACGAAAATCACCTGTTACGAACACACGCTCTGGACGTACTCCGTAGATGTTTTCGTCAAAGATAAAGGTTACCTTATCACTGAAGATAGCATAACCTCGTTTAGCTTGGTCGCCTGTATAAGACTGAGCAAACACGCTCACAAGCGAAGCCATTGCCAAAAAGACAATTAAACTGATTTTTTTCATAAATTGATTATTGTTGTTAATGATAATATTCACAAATGACAAATTTAAGGAATTAGATTGAGAAACACAATAGTTTACAAAGAAAAAAGACTGACTAAATTTAGCCAGTCTTTAATTTTATTGATTTATCTTTAAAACTTTCTACATTAGATTTTAAATTAAACTAATACCAGAATCTGATAGAGTAATGAGACGTTTTTTGTATAATTCACCTACAGCTTTTTTGTAAGTTTTTTTACTCATTCCGCACACTTCGTAAATAAGTTCTGCTGGAGATTTGTCGGTGGTAGGAAGTGAGCCGCCAGACTTTTTAATTAGTTCAAGAAGTTTGCCCGCTTCACCTTCTATTGCTTCGTAGCCAGAGCGACGCATACGCACATCAATTTTACCGTCAGGACGGATTTTTGAAATATAAGCTGTAAGACTATCGCCAATATTTATTTTTGAGAATACCTCATTTTTGTAAATAAGACCTACGTAGCGTTTGTTGATAAGCACTTTATAGCCAAGTTCGGTTTCTGATGCCACAAGCACGTTTACCTCATCGCCTTCTGAAATCTCAGAGAAATCTTGTTTTTCGGTGTAACGCTCCCATTTTGCAGAAGCAACTACACGTTTGGTTTTATTGTCTAGATACACATAAACCAACACTTTTTGACCTGTGTGAAGAGAAACTGTTTGTTCGCTATATGGAACAAGAAGGTCTTTCATAATACCCCACTCTAGAAACGCTCCAACAGATGCTATAGATTTCACTTGCATAAATGCAAAGTCTCCTACCACTGCAAGTGGTTCTGCTGTGGTGGCAATTGGGCGGTCTTCACCGTCTGTATATACAAATACAGTTAGATAATCACCTATTTGTGCATTGTCTGGCACATAACGGTTTGGAAGTAGGATTTCGCCCATTTCCTCGCCATCGAGATATAAACCAAACGCTACGCGTTTTACTACTTGAAGTGTGTTGTATGAACCTATCATAACAGTTAAAACTCTGAGGTAAAGTGGAATTTTATGTTCTTAAAGTCACTTTGTGCCATTTGAAGGACGTAGTTTGAGTCTGCTAGGAACACGTCGCGACCCTCTTTATCTTTGGCCATATATTGATATTTACGCTTTTTAAAGTTTTCTAGTTCGGCTGGATCGTCACTTTCAATCCAACATGCTTTGTAAAGATTTACAGGTTCCCATTTACATTGAGCGCCATATTCGTGAAGCAAACGATATTGAATAACTTCAAATTGAAGTTGACCTACAGTACCAATAATTTTACGTCCGTTGAATTGGTTTGTAAATAGCTGAGCAACACCCTCGTCCATAAGTTGGTCGATACCTTTTTGAAGTTGTTTTTGCTTCATTGGGTCAGCATTTTCAATGTATTTAAACATTTCTGGAGAGAAGCTAGGAAGACCTTTGAAGTGGATTTCTTCGCCAGAAGTAAGGCTATCACCAATTTTGAAGTTGCCAGTATCTGGAAGACCAACAATATCTCCTGCGTATGCTTCATCTACAGTTTCTTTCTTTTGAGCCATGAAACATGTTGGAGCAGAGAATTTCATCATTTTACCATGACGAATATGTTTGTAGTTTACGTTACGTTCAAATTTACCTGAGCAAATCTTAACGAAAGCAATACAACTACGGTGATTTGGGTCCATATTGGCGTGTATTTTAAACACAAAGCCTGAGAAACCTTTTTCGTATGGGTCAACAGTACGTTCTAGAGTTTCTACAGGACGTGGTGAAGGAGCTATTTCTACGAAACAATCTAGAAGTTCTTTCACACCGAAGGTATTTAGCGCACTACCAAAGAATACTGGAGCAAGGTCGCCCGCAAGATATTCGTTTACATCAAATTCAGAATAAACACCTTCTATTAGCTCAAGGTCTTCACGAAGTTTTGCAGCATCGGTATCACCAACATAGTTTTCCAACTCCTCGCTATTTAGATCTATCTCTACAGTTTCTGTAACTACTTGTTTATTTGGAGTATATAAGTTTAAACTTTCTTGGTGAATATTGTAAACGCCCTTGAAACCTACACCACTATTGATAGGCCAACTAAGTGGACGCACGCGTATGCCAAGTTCAGACTCAACTTCGTCTAACAAGTCGAATGGGTCTTTACCCTCGCGGTCCATTTTGTTGATGAACACCATAACAGGGGTTTTACGCATACGACAAACTTGCATAAGTTTACGCGTTTGTGTTTCCACACCTTTTGCTGAGTCTATCACAATGATAACACTATCCACAGCGGTAAGTGTACGGAATGTATCTTCGGCGAAGTCTTGGTGACCAGGGGTATCTAGAATATTGATTTTATAATCTTTATATTCAAAACCCATTACAGAAGTAGCCACAGAAATACCACGTTGTTTCTCAATTTCCATCCAGTCTGATGTGGCTGTCTTCTTAATTTTGTTTGATTTCACAGCACCAGCTATGTGAATAGCACCACCGAAAAGAAGTAATTTTTCGGTAAGAGTTGTTTTACCCGCGTCGGGGTGTGATATTATCGCAAATGTACGGCGTCTTCTAATTTCTTCTTGCATTGTTATTATGTTTATGTAATCACGGACAATGCAGCATTGTCCCTACACTATTTTTAATCGACTTTATATGGAAAATAATCTAATATTGCACTCTCAGCAATTGACACAATAGTATAATCATAAAGAGTATCTTTAAGACCTTCACGAAGACGTGCAAGAGCGGTATCTATGGTGTCAGCATGCACAAGCATTAGTTGTGGAGTTTTCTTTTCCACACCTTTTTCTTCGTCTAGAGTGATGATGTTGATTTTGCAATTGTACCATCTGTCGTATGCATCCACTTCAGAAGTGAAAATTTCGATAATTCTAGAACGTTTAATGTTTGTGATGGTGTATTCACCTGAAATATATTGACATAGAGTCTCTAAAATACGAGTTTCTGCCTCTGTATAGGTAAGAGCATCTACTAAATATGATTCATTCACTTTTTTTGTTTTACCGTCGATAGTTTTTTCGTAACGGATTTTACATTCATACCAATTTGCCATAATATTTTATCTTACTGGAAGGTTAATTACTTGTCCTATTCTTAATACATTTAAGTTTTTACCTGGATTTGCCTTTCTAATAGCAGCCACGGTGGTGCCTTTCTTTTTGGCAATATCCCAAAGGTTGTCTCCAGAACGTATTTTATATGTGGTTTGAAGCACCACTGCTGTTTCCATGCGTTTTGCATATTTTTCCTTTTCGTACTCAAGGATAGAATCTTTCACGGCGATAAAATCCAAGGTGTCGTTCATAGGAAAAACTATTGCGCAAGGCTTTTTGTGTGCTGGCACAATATCTAGTTTGTATTGTGGATTAAGTTTTCTAAGTTGTTCCACAGTAATAGGCATATTTGCAGCAATTTGCTCAAAGTGCATTCTTTCAGACACCATTACAGTGTCGATAAGTGTAGGCATAGTCACCTCGGCAGGGCAAATATTATATACTTCTGTGGCATATTCCATAGCATAATTCACAGCAATGAATGCTGGAACATAACCACGAGTTTCACGAGGCAGATAATTGTAAATTGCCCAATAATCTTTGCCTTTATTTGCTCTTTTAATAGCTTTATTTACATTGCCAGGGCCACAATTGTAAGCCGCAATCACCAAAAGCCAATCGTTGTAAATGCCATAAAGGTCTTTTAGGTATTTCACTGCAGCCTTTGTAGATTTTATCACGTCGCAACGCTCATCTATCAAACTATTTATCTCCAAACCATAAAGTTTACCAGTATATGGCATAAACTGCCAAAGCCCCATTGCGCCCACTTTAGAACGCGCAGTAGGATTTAAAGCAGACTCTATCACTGGTAGATATTTAAGTTCCATAGGCAGACCCTCTGCCAACAACTCACGTTCAAAAATTGGGAAATAATATTGTGATAACCCTAAAAGTTTAGATAAATTCTTTGGATAACGATGCACGTATGAATCTATATAAGAGCGAACTACCTGATTGTAAGAAAGTTCCATTTCTGCAGGTATTTCAGACATCTTTTTCACATATTCCTCTTTTGAAAGTGGTGTCTGTACAGGATTGTTGAAACAAGAATCTGTAAAGGTGACTTCACTATACCAATTTACAAATTTTTCCTCTATAACTGACTCAAACGCAACTCGTTCTAACGAATCCACTGTAAGTGTATCGCCCGCAGACACGTTGTTCGCTTCGCTCATCAACACTTCGACAGGCTCAGTGACCGCATTTTCAACAATTAAACTATCATTTTGAGCACACAAAACAGCGTTAGTAAAACCTAACACTGCTATCAACATATAAAATTTCTTCATTAAAATTTCAATTTACAACTTAACCCCACAGAAGAATCCTGTTCGTACGACGAACTTGGAGCAATCACTGTAGGCGTTACCTGCAATGATAAATCTGGACTAATATCATAATCAAACAATTGTGCATCCACATACGCATCTATTATTGATAACAAATACAACACCGCTGTGGAAATAATACACAAGTCTCTGTTTCTCCTATAGTTATCTAATTTAGTTTTTATAACCTTTGTATAATAATCTTTATTTGTGCTATCTAAAGTAACCCCTTCTGGCAATAAATATTCAAAATAGTTAGTATTAGGATTTTTGTCCATTAAGTCTACATAACCTTTTCTATAATCTACATACATCCTATCATTCCATGTAATACCATAGGCCAAAGCTAATGTTCCGCCGTAGATAATTGGAAGTTTCCAATACTGACGATTATAAATTTGACCCAACCCAGGAACAATAGTTGCCAACCAAACTGCTTTTTGAGCATCTGGTTTAAATGTAGAAGTAGAAACATAAGTTTCCACGGTATCTACCTCCTGCACAAATTGCAAAGTATCAACTGACTCTATCAAATAAATAGAATCATTCTGAACAGTAGAAGCATTAGAATTAATTGTAATTGCAAATGCTATAATGGACAATATAAAAACTAATCTATTTCTCAATTTTTTAAAGAATCTATTACCATTAAAATATTTTCCAATTCTTCGTCAGAAGAGAATACAAGCGAGATTTTTCCTTTGCCTTTTTCGTTTCTATCCACTTTTACCTTTGCTCCGAAGATATTTGAAAGACGGTCGGCAATTTGTGAATATGCTTTTTGAAGTTCTGGGTCGGTAGTTTTCTTTTCCCCAGCAGAAGCATCAGCACCTTCATTTAGTTGTCTTACAAGTTCTTCCACCTTTCTCACAGAATAACCTTTTGCTACAACTTCTTCGTAAAGCTTAATCATCTTGGTAGGGTCTGACACATTTATTAATGCACGAGCATGACCCATATCTATTTCTTTTTTGGTAAGACCAAGTTGAATTTCTGCAGGAAGTTTTAAAAGACGAAGATAATTTGCCACAGTAGCACGTTTTTTACCCACTCTATCGCTAAGTTTTTCTTGGGTAAACTTATATTCGTCTAGCAAACGTTGGTATGTAAGAGCAATTTCAATAGCATTAAGGTCTTCGCGTTGAATATTTTCTACCAACGCCATTTCCATCATTGTTTCGTCAGAAACACGTTTGATATATGCAGGAATTTTTGTAAGACCAGCTAGTTTTGACGCTCTAAAACGACGTTCACCAGCAATAATCATATATCTGTCTTGCGCTATTTCGCGAATGGTAATTGGCTGAACCACACCCAATTCGGCAATAGACGCAGCAAGTTCTTGAAGCGCTTCTTCGTTGAAATTTGTACGAGGTTGGTCTGGATTTGCTTCTATCTTTGATAGTTCCACCTCGTCGATTAGCGAAGAACCACTAGTTTGAACTGTTGGTTGTATATCAATTAGGGCACCTAAGCCTCTACCTAATGCAGATTTCTTTTCCATTAATTGTTTTTATTTATAACTTCTTGAGCTAGAGATAAATAGTTTTTCGCACCTGTAGATTCTGCGTCATACAAAAGCACTGGCACACCGTGACTTGGCGATTCACTTAGTCTGATATTTCTTTGAATAACAGTTTTGAACACCATATCTTGGAAGTGTTGTTTCACCTCGTCGTACACTTGACGAGCAAGACGCAAACGAGAATCGTACATGGTAAGTAAGAAACCTTCTATCTCAAGCGCAGGATTTAATCTACCTTTAATAATTTTGATAGTAACAAGTAGTTTTGAAATACCTTCTAGAGCATAATATTCTGCTTGCACAGGAATAATTACCGAATCTGCAGCTGTTAGGCAGTTCACAGTAATAAGACCAAGTGAAGGAGAGCAGTCTATTAGAATATAATCGTATTTATCTTTTTGTGAAGAAAGAATTCTTTTTAAATATTCTTCTCTATTTTCCAATTTCAACATTTCAATTTCTGCCCCTACAAGGTCGATATGAGAAGGAATAATGTCAAGATTTTCTACTTCAGTTTTCTTAATAGCCTGTTCCACAGGTAGATTATTAATCAAACATTCGTAAATACTTTCTTTTATGCTGGTGATATCAATGTTTAAACCAGATGAAGCATTGGCTTGTGGGTCTGCATCTACTAACAATACTTTCTTGTCCATAACCGCAAGCGAAGCAGCTAAGTTTACCGCGGTAGTTGTTTTTCCCACACCACCCTTTTGATTGGCTAATGCTATAATTTTTCCCATATTATAAATATTTTTGCAAAAGTAATAAAAAAAAGGAATGTTTGAGGAGTAAAAGTGCTATAAAAAATTAATTTTCTAAAAGAAAAATGCTATTTTTGCAGTCGCTTTTAATTAACTAGCTAATAAATAAACAAATATATCATGATAGAAAAAATTAACAACCTGCTTGAAGAAATCAAAAATCTTACAGCAAGTAGCAAAGAAGAAGTAGAACGCTTAAGAATACAATATTTAAGTAAAAAAGGTATCTTAAACGATTTGTTCAACGACTTCAAAAATGTTCCTAACGAAGAAAAACGCACTGTAGGTCAACTACTTAACGAACTTAAAAACGCAGCACAAGAAAAAATCAATTCTCTAAAAGATAGTTTTGAAAGTGGCGACCAAGGCGAACAAATCGACCTTTCTCGTAGCGCTTCAGACTTCAATTTAGGCACACGTCACCCACTTTCACTTGTGAAAAATGAGATTATCGACATTTTCTCACGCATTGGTTTCACCGTGGCAGAAGGTCCAGAAATTGAAGACGACTGGCACGTGTTTGGTGCACTAAACTTTCCACCAGAACACCCTGCTCGCGATATGCAAGATACTTTCTTCATAGAGAAAAATCCAGATATTCTACTTAGAACTCACACCTCTAGTGTGCAATCTCGCGTAATGACAAGCCAAGAGCCTCCTATCCGCGTGCTTTGCCCTGGTAGAGTGTATAGAAACGAAGCTATCTCTTATCGTGCTCACTGTTTCTTCCACCAAGTAGAAGGTTTATACATCGACAAAAATGTATCTTTCGCAGACCTAAAACAAGCATTATTATATTTCGCAAAAGAAATGTTTGGCGAAGAAACACAAATTCGTCTTCGTCCTTCATACTTCCCATTTACCGAGCCAAGTGCCGAAATGGATATTTCTTGTAACCTATGCGGCGGCAAAGGTTGTCCTTTCTGCAAACACACAGGTTGGGTAGAAATCTTAGGCTGTGGTATGGTAGATCCAAACGTTTTAGAAGAATGTGGTATTGATTCTAAAGTTTATACTGGTTATGCATTTGGTATGGGTGTGGAACGTATTGCCAACCTAAAATACCAATGTAAAGACTTACGTATGTTCTCAGAAAACGACCTACGTTTCCTAAAACAATTTGAATCAGCCCTTTAATCATGAAAGAATTTAAAAAGGTAATTATAAATGCTATCGGCGAAGACCTAGAAGACGCTAGTTTTATTCCACTAATGTCGGAAGGCGACGCCGAAAACCATTCTAAATCTATAAAACAAGACACGGAAATAGACATTCTTCCACTTAGGAATACTGTTCTATTTCCTGGTGTTATTATGCCTATTGCCGTGGGCAGAAAATCTTCACTAAAACTTATTAGAGAAAACCATAAAAAAGGAAATCTAATAGGTTGCGTGGCGCAAAGAGACAAAAATGTAGATGCTCCAAAATTTGAAGACCTACACGAAGTGGGTACCACTGCAAATATCTTGAAGATACTAGAAATGCCAGACGGCAACACTACAGTAATTGTTCAAGGCAAACAAACATTCCAACTAAATAGCATTATTGAAGACAAAAAAGGTTACCTAACAGGCATTATTAGCCCAAGAAAAAGTAATCTAAAATACGAAAAAAATCCTAGCAAAAACTTTAAAGCGCTTATTGAAGCTATCAAAGACATTGCTATGAGAATTATTCGTATGTCGGGCAATGTGCAACAAGACGTGCTATTTGCACTTAAAAATATAGAAGGCAATGGTTATATCGTAAACTTTATTGCCGCAAATGTAGGTCTTGAAAAAGATGACCGCCAAACTATTCTAGAAATAGAAGACCTAGAAGAACGTGCGTCTGAACTACTTAAAAAACTAAGCACTATGAGCCAAATGCTTGAGATAAAATCATCAATCCAATCTCAGGCTATGGAAAACATAGACAAGCAACAACGCGAATACTTCCTACAACAACAAATTAAAACCATTCAAAAAGAACTTGGCGGAAGTATTTCTGAGCAAGACCTAAAACAAATAAAAGAAAAGGCTTCTAAAAAGAAATGGTCTGACGAGGTGAAAGCAGCTGTAGAAAAACAAATTCAAAAACTTGAAGCACTTTCTCCACATTCACCAGACTATTCTGTACAAAATAATTATGTTCAAACCCTGGTAGATTTACCTTGGAACGAATATACAAAGGATAATTTCAACCTAAAACGTGCTGAGAAAATCCTAAATAGAGACCACTTTGGCCTAGACGATGTGAAAGACAGGATTATTGAGCATCTTGCTGTGCTTAAACTTAAAGGAAGTCTTCACTCCCCTATTATTTGCCTTTATGGCCCTCCTGGAGTAGGTAAAACATCACTTGGTAAATCTGTGGCAGAAGCACTTGGCAGAAAATATGCTCGTATTTCCCTAGGTGGTCTTCACGACGAATCTGAAATAAGAGGACACCGACGCACATATATTGGCGCAATGCCAGGACGCATTATCCAAAACTTACTAAAAGTAGGAAGTGCAAACCCTGTGTTTATCCTAGACGAGATAGACAAAGTAGGTAGTGACTATAAAGGGGACCCTGAATCTGCATTGCTAGAAGTGCTTGACCCTGAGCAAAATAGTGCATTCCACGACAATTTCATAGATATGGACTTCGACCTTTCAAACGTGATGTTCATAGCTACTGCAAATTCACTTAGCAGCATTTCAAAACCACTTCTAGACCGTATGGAACTAATCAACATAAGTGGTTATATAGTGGAAGAAAAAATAGAAATTGCCAACAAATACCTAATACCAAAGCAACTTGCAAACCATGGTATAGACGAAAATGTAATTTCTATACCTAAAAAGACTATTCGTGCTATCATAGAACAATATACACGTGAGTCTGGCGTGCGTGCACTTGATAAAACTATTGCAAAAATTGCTCGTAAAGCAGCAAAAAAACGTGCAATGGACGACAACTTTACAGAAACCTTGCTTGAAAGCTCTTTATACGACTATTTAGGCCTTGCCCCATTTAGCAAAGACGAACAAGACGACAAAGAAGAAGTAGGTATTGTAACAGGATTGGCTTGGACTTCTGTAGGCGGAGAAATTCTTCAAATAGAAACAAGCATTTGCAAATCTAAAGCAGGCAAACTTATCCTAACAGGCAATTTGGGCGATGTAATGAAAGAATCTGCTACACTAGGTCTTCAATACATTAGAGCTCACGCAGAAGAATTTGGCATAAGCGAAGACTTCTTTGAAGATAAAAATATTCATATTCACGTGCCAGAAGGTGCTATTCCAAAAGATGGTCCATCGGCAGGTGTTACTATGGCTACTAGCCTACTTTCTGCTATCACTGGCAGAAAAGTGCGCAAACACATTGCTATGACAGGCGAAATCACTCTTCACGGCAAAGTGCTTCCTGTGGGTGGTATCAAAGAAAAAATCCTAGCTGCTAAACGTTCTGGCGTTACAGACATTATTTTATGTAAGGAAAACCAAAAACACATAGAAGATATTAAACCTATATATGTAAAAGGTGTCAAATTTCATTATGTAAAAGACCTTAAAGAGGTGTTTAAGCTTGCTTTAAAATGAGATTAAAACACACAATATTTCTTCTTATATTTTCAACCTTTTCGTTGGTGGCACAGATAAACACCCAACGACTGTTGGACATTGGCAGAAATGCAATGTACTTCGAAGACTATATTGTTGCAATACAAAACTTCAACCAAGTAATAAAAGCAAAACCATATTTGACAGAGCCCTATTTATTTAGGGCTGTTGCCAAATTGAACCTAGAAGACTACTACGGCGCTATTTCCGACTGCGATGCCGCACTAGAAATCAACCCTTTTCTACCAAAAGTTTATTATTGTAGAGGCTATGCCTACAGACAATTGGGCGAACTAGAAAAATCTACCGAAGACTTCAAAAAATCTCTAGAATTCGACCCAAACAACATAAACACAGGTTGTCTTATGATAGAAAATATGATAAGACAAGAAAAAACAGACGAAGCCCTACTAGCGTGCGAGAATCTGATTCAAGAATATCCAGGACACGTAAACACATATATTTTAAGGTCACAAATCTACCTTGCCCAACAAGACACCACCCTAGCCCTTATGGACTTGGATAGCGCCATTGTTCACAATAAATTTGCCGACCTACCATACGCTATTAGAGGTATGGTAAAATACTCTCAAAAAAACTACAATAGCGCACTTGAAGACCTAAACAGCGCCATAAGACTCAACCTTTTTAGAGCAGATTATTTTGGCAACAGGGCTATTATTAAGATGAATCTAAACGACCTTCGTGGCTCAATGCAAGACTTCGACCAAGCCATTGAGATGGACAAGAAAAACCCTACAAGTTATTTCAATAGGTCACTTTTAAGGGCACAAGTGGGCGACGAAAACAGAGCATTAGAAGACCTAAACACCTGTATTGCCCTAGACAATACAAACTACAATGCATACCTTCAACGTGCATTATTAGAATATAAATTGGGAGAATATAAAAAGTCTATAGAAGATTTCTCACTTATTCTAGATGTGTATCCAGACTTTGTGCCAGCATATTATGGCAGAAGTGAGGTTTACAAAAAGATAAGACAAACAACCAATGCCAACAAAGACATTTATACCGCTAGAAAAATAGAAGACGAAATCAAAAGTGGCAAACGCAAACCAAAAACTGCCCAAGAAAAAGAAATTGAGCCTACAAAAGAAGCAAGGGCTATTGTGCACAATCTAAACACAGAAATCAAAGATAAATATAAGAGCGAGATTAGAGGTCAAGTACAATACAACGACATTGATATAGAACCACTTCCAAACTTTGTGATTGGTTTACCAAAGGTAGATAGCCCTATTCTAGCCAAACGTTGGCACAATGCAGACCTAGACAGATACAACCAAAACCACAACACAAACCTGCAGTTTTGCATTAAAAACAACATAGAAGTGGAAGATTTCACCAGCACTATAGCAGATTTTGATTCACTAATTGCATCAAAAAGTCTTTCTATTGCATATTTCAATCGTGGCAATGCCCGCCTAAAAGAAATAGAAAATCTTTCTGCCGAGCTAAAAGACAATGCATATTTAGACTATCAAGCAGCCATAAACGACTTTACCAAGGCCTATCAAACAGATAGTTCACTTATTTATGCCCTTTACAATATTGGTTACATACATCTGCTAGAGAAAAATTTCAAAAAAGCCATCGAAGTGTTTAACCAACTAATAGAAATAAACCCCGACTTTGCCGAATGTTACTACAACCGCGGTCTTATCTACATCTTCCAAAACAACATAGAACAAGGCCGAGAAGACCTATCCAAAGCAGGCGAACTCGGCATCCACGGCGCATACAACATTTTAAGAAGATATGCGCAGTAGAGTTAGTTAGGAGGTTAAATAGGCTGTAATTCTATTCTGAAACCTAAAGCAGCAACTATTTTATATAATGTAGCTACAGAAGACACAACAAATTCATTCCTTAAAAATTGTGAAAATAAAAATTCTTTACTATTTTTGTAGGGTATGAGAAATGCTGTGTTAGATATTAAGAATGCGTTATGTATGTACGGATGTATCGCCGCCGCATACATACATACATACATACATACATACGCGTTTAGTGTAGTATCTTGTGTGCTTTTACCATACAAAAGTCGCTGTTTTGCCTAGTGCAAAGTAGCGACTTTTTGTGTTTAAAACCAACCAAAATCAAATACCAATGGCAAAGAAATCAACAAACATACCAGGTAATCTGAACAAACAACCAGAAGTGTGCTTCGTACAATTCTTACACCCAGGAGGTGAGCACACAATCACCCAAGGTATAGATGTACTATATCCTTGGAACTATAATACCCATAAACGCAAGTTCCTTGAAACAAGAGCACAATATGTAGATGAGCATAACAATCTACAAAATGACAAAATCCTTTTCTGGGGCGAATGGGAGCCTGATTCATTAGCAAGAACAATTACACTAGCACCTGCTAATGGCACAGACCTCCCACACAACATTCATAACCCACTATTTATTACCAATATAAAAGGCAAAGTAATAACATCACCATATAAAATTGACAACAAAGGTAGAAAACTTATTCGCCAAAACACAGACCCATTTGTTTTTGGAAAAAACTTTTACTATAGTATTTGTCAACAAGGTAAATCTAATGGTCAAATTAAAAATCTAGCCAATGGAAGCATTATTTTATTTGGCTCTAAAAGAGGCGATAGCGCCAATCCATATTTTGCACTTGATACTGTATTTGTAGTTGCAGACAATAGAAAATTTACTACAAAAAACTATAAAAAAGATTTGAAAGGTTTTGTCCCACATGAATATCCAGAAATTATGGGCATAGATTTGTGGGAAGATGCCTTTAAAGACAATAACAATTTTAAAAGAATTTGTTGTTGCAAACCATGCAATCCCAATGGCAACCCTATTCAATATACCTGTTATAAAGGAGCATCTTACTCCAACCCTATTGATGGTATGTATAGTTTTGTTCCTTGTGTATTATCAAAAACCAATCCACAGGGGTTTGAGAGAATAAAACTTACTATAGCAGACTTTAATAATATTGGCATAACAATCCCTAAAAAAGGAATCTTTAATAACAAACTTAATCAACATTTTAAAATTACCATAACCAACATTCAAGACAACAAAAAAATCTGGGATAAACTTAGAGCAATAGTACATCAACAAAACTGTCTCGAAGGCGTCAAAATGGATTATCGACACATTATTGTTCCATAAAGCTCAAGTTACACAATAAAATTAATAACTAAAAACATAATATTATGAAACGAATTTTACTTTTAATTTCCGCCCTTATGCTATCATGCATAGCACTATGGGCACACGACGTAGTGATAGGTGGTATCTACTACTATTTATATGAAACCAATAAAACAGCAGAGGTTACGTATCGTGGAAATTCCCCCGATTCATATAATGAATATTCAGGAAGTGTTACAATACCAAAAACTATAACCTATAATTCTGAAATCTACAGTGTTACGACTATTGGTGATAATGCATTCTCTGGCTGTAGTGGATTAACTTCGGTTACTATTCCGAACAGTGTTACGTCTATTTGTGAAGATGCATTCTATAATACAGGCATATATGAAGATAAATCAAATTGGGATAATGGAGTGTTATATATAGATAATTGTTTAATTAAAGCAAAGAGTGATGTTGTTAAAGATTCTTATACTATAAAAAAAGGAACAAGGATTATTGGTGAAGCTGCATTCTATAACTGTAGTGGATTAACTTCGGTTACTATTCCGAATAGTGTTACGTCTATTGGTAAAGATGCATTCAATGGCTGTTGGGGATTAACTAAAGTAAATTACTTAGGAACAGTAGATAAATGGGTGGAAATTAATTTTGTTCGTTCTTATTCAAACCCTACTTATTATACACAGGACCTTTATATTAACAATGAATTACTTACTGATGTAAAAATAACAACTGCAGATTCTATTAAAAATAATGCATTTAATAACTGTAAAAGCATTAAATCTGTGAAGATTGGTAATAGTGTTACGTCTATTGAGAGTGCATTCTTTGGCTGTAGCGGGTTAACTTCGGTGACTATTCCGAATAGTGTTACGACTATTGGCGCAGGTGCATTCTCTGGCTGTAGTGGATTAACTTCTGTAATATGGAATGTTAAGAATTGTAAATACTTTTCATCTTCTCCTTTCGATGGAATCTGTTCAAATATAACCTCATTTACCTTTGGCAATGAAGTAGAACATATTCCTGCATATTTATGTTATGGAATGAGTAAACTTACAGAAATCACTATCCCAAATAGTGTTACGACTATTGGTTATGAAGCATTCTATAACTGTAGTGGATTAACTTCGGTTACTATCCCTAATAGTGTTACATCTATTGGTCAATATGCATTCAAAGATTGTAGCGGATTAACTTCTGTAATATGGAATGCTAAGAATTGTGAAGACTTTGAAGATGATTATAAAACACCTTTCTATGGTATCCGTTCAAATATCACTTCTTTTACATTTGGCAATGAAGTAGAACATATTCCTGCATTTCTTTGTATGGGAACGAGTAACTTAAAAACGATTACTATTCCTAATAGTGTTATATCTATAGGTAAACAAGCATTCTATAAATGCCAAGGATTAACTTCAGTTTCTATTGGCTATAGTGTTACATCTATTGACAATTACGCATTCAAATACTGTAGCGGGTTAACCTCTATCACTATTCCTAATAGTGTTACTTCGATAGGCAAAGAAGCATTCTCTAATTGCGACGTATTAACTTCTGTAATATGGAATGCTAAGAATTGTGAGGACTTTAAGTATGATAGTGGTTCTAAAACATACACATCTCCATTCTATAATATCCGTTCAAATATCACCTCTTTTACCTTTGGCAATGAAGTAGAACATATTCCTGCATATTTATGTTATTATATGAATAATTTAAAGGAAGTAACTATTGGTAAAAGTGTTACATCTATTGGTTCTTATGCATTCGATAACTGTAGTGGATTAACAAAAGTCAATTATTTAGGTACAGTAGATAAATGGGTGGAAATTGATTTTAAAACTTCTTATTCTACCCCTACTTATTATGCACGGGACCTTTATATTAACAATGAATTACTAACCGATGTAAAAATAACAACTGCAGATTCTATTAAATATTGTGCATTTAAAAACTGTAAAAGCATTAAATCTGTGAAGATTGGTAATAGTGTTACATCTATTGGTTATAGTGCATTCTCTGGCTGTAGCGGATTAACTTCGGTTACTATCGGTGAAAGTGTTACGTCTATTGGTGAAGCTGCATTCTATAACTGTAGTGGATTAACTTCGGTTAGTATCGGTGAAAGTGTTACGTCTATTGGATATGAAGCATTCTATAACTGTAGTGGATTAACTTCGGTTACTATCCCTAATAGTGTTACGTCTATTGGTCAATATGCATTCAAAGGTTGTAGTGGATTAACTGAGGTTAGTATCGGTGAAAGTGTTACATCTATTGATTCTTATGCATTCTATGGTTGTGATAAGTTGAGAAAAGTAACTGCTTACCCTACTACTGTGCCTAACGTGTATGAAAATTCATTTGCGCACTATAATGCAGCTTTATATGTGCCTTGTGACGTGTATGATGATTATTTCTTTGATGATGTATTTGGCACATTTAAGGTAACAGAATGTATTGCTGCTGAAGAAGTGGATGCTCCAGAGAAAGTAGAAATTGAGGTAGATGAAGATAACAATGCAAATGTAATTTGGCCATCTACAGATGGTGCTAAAAAATATGAATTAGAAATTTCTAAAGACGGCGAAGTGTTCTGCACATTGCTGTTCAATGAAAATGGACAATTAACCTCAATAGATTTTGGCAACCGTTCTGCAAGTGTAGGTTTCCAATTTACCGTAACAGGTTTAGACGGTGCTTCTAAATACGCCTACTCTATGGTAGCAATGGACAAAAAAGGCAACGAGTTACAAAGCTACAAAGGCACCTTCACCACCAATGGCTATGTGCCAGGTCCTGGCGAAGAAGACGAACCTGTTTCTATCACAGAAACCCTTACCGATGCAAACATCACAGTATCTGGTGGCACAATATCTGCAGATGCAGACTTTAGTATCTATAACACCATCGGTCAGGATGTAACAGCATTCAACGGCAGCCTACAACCAGGCGTTTACCTTATTTCTATAGAAAACAACATTGTAAAAGTGATGGTAAAATAAATCACATCTCATACAAACTCAAATGCTCGCTACTTTTTTGTAGCGGGCATTTGTTTTATAATTACGGCGTCGCTCGGGGAAGAGTGTAAATAAAAATTAAGTATTTCAAATAAATAATTCCTATTTACTAACTCCTTATTCTCAAAAAAAATTATTATATTTGCAGAGTTTAAGCAATTATTTTTTTATAAACATAAATAAAACAACAAAACGGTATGATTTATTCTCATGAAGTAGAACACATGTGTGTTGTGAAAAAAGGTCCTAACCACGGTCCTGCCCCAATCCCAGAAGAAGGAAAATGGGTAAAATCTAAAGAAATTAAAGATATTTCTGGTCTTACACACGGTATCGGTTGGTGTGCTCCTCAACAAGGTGCTTGTAAACTTACTCTAAACGTAAAAGAAGGTATCATTGAAGAAGCATTAGTAGAAACTATTGGTTGCTCTGGTATGACTCACTCAGCTGCTATGGCTGCAGAAATCCTTCCAGGTAAAACTTTACTAGAAGCTCTTAACACTGACCTTGTGTGCGACGCTATTAATACTGCAATGCGTGAATTATTCCTACAAATCGTTTACGGACGTACACAATCTGCTTTCTCAGAAGGTGGTCTTGTAATCGGTGCTGGTCTTGAAGACTTAGGAAAAGGCTTACGTTCTCAAGTAGGTACAATGTTCTCTACCAAAGCTAAAGGTGTTCGTTACCTAGAAATGGCTGAAGGTTATGTAACAAAAATCGCTCTAGACTGTGATGACGAAGTTTGTGGTTACCAATTCGTACGTCTAGGTGTGATGATGGAACAAATCAAAAAAGGTGTAGACGCAAACGAAGCTCTTAAAAAAGCTACTGCTACATACGGTCGCTTCACAGAAGAACAAGGCGCAGTTAAATTTATTGATCCACGTATTGACTAATTAAAAGGAGAAACAAATTATGATGAGAGAAGTAAAATTCGAAAGCCAAAATCGTCGTGAGGCTCAAATCTTAAAAGCATTAAACTCATACGGCATAGCTTCTATTGAAGAAGCAAACCAAATCTGCGACCAATATGGTTTAGACCCATATCTAGAATGCGAACAAACACAAAACATCTGCTTCGAAAATGCTAAATGGGCATACGTAGTAGGTGCTGCTATCGCTATCAAAAAAGGTTGCAAAAATGCTGCTGACGCTGCAGAAGCAATCGGTGAAGGTCTTCAAGCATTCTGTATCCCTGGTTCAGTAGCTGACGACCGTAAAGTAGGTTTAGGTCACGGTAACCTAGCTGCTCGTCTTCTTCGTGAAGAAACACAATGTTTCGCATTCTTAGCAGGTCACGAATCTTTCGCTGCTGCTGAAGGTGCTATCAAAATTGCTGAAATGGCAAACAAAGTACGTAAAAACCCTCTACGTGTTATCCTAAACGGTCTTGGTAAAGACGCTGCTATGATTATTTCACGTATCAACGGTTTCACATACGTTCAAACAGAATTTGACTATGCTACAGGTGAACTTAACGTAGTTAAAACTAAAGCTTACTCAAACGGTCCACGTGCTAAAGTAAACTGCTATGGTGCTGACGACGTTCGTGAAGGTGTAGCTGTAATGTGGAAAGAAGGCGTAGACGTATCTATCACAGGTAACTCAACAAACCCTACTCGTTTCCAACACCCAGTAGCTGGTACATATAAAAAAGAACGTGTACTTGCTGACAAACCATACTTCTCAGTTGCATCTGGTGGTGGTACAGGTCGTACACTTCACCCAGACAACATGGCAGCAGGTCCTGCTTCTTACGGTATGACTGACACATTAGGTCGTATGCACTCAGACGCTCAATTCGCTGGTTCTTCTTCAGTTCCTGCACACGTAGAAATGATGGGCTTCTTAGGCATGGGTAACAACCCAATGGTTGGTGCTACTGTAGCAGTTGCTGTAGGCGTTGCTGAAGCATTAAATAAATAATCCCGCCCCTCTTATAAAACGAAAGGCTCTCAAATACTTGGGAGCCTTTTTTATGTTATATTGATTTGTTTTTTTACCTATTTTTTTGTAAAACTAAACATTTTTGTTTAGTTTTGCAGTATGAAATTAGAAATAGAAAAACTAAAAGGCATTCACCCTGGTGTTCTTGTTAGTCATTTATTAAAGAAAAACAAGATCAAGAAGAAGGATTTCTCATTACTTGTTAATGAGCATCCACAAACTATGAGTTCTATTATACTTGGTCGTAGAGCTATGAACACCCCTTTGTCTATGAAAATAGAAAAAGAATTTGGACTATCCGAAGGGTTACTTATGTGCATGCAGGTTTATTATGATATAAACTCATTAAAAAAGAATTCACATTTAAAACCTAATTTAGAAATTTTCTCTAATGTTCTTTTTTGGGACACTAAAATAGAAAATATCGATTGGCAGAAGCATAAAAAGTATGTCATACAAAGAGTTTTTGCCCGTGGCAATGCAGAAGAAATAAATGAAATAATAAAATTTTACGGTAGAGATACAATTATCAAGCATCTTAATCTAAACAATAAATTCGAGCCTAACGTAAAAATTAACGCTAAAAAATTTTTGAATTATGAAGAAACTACATTACAACACAGTATCTGAAACATTAGTCAAGTGCCTAAAAGAACTAATGAACGAACCACTATTAAACAAATTTAGTCTTGTAGGAGGCACCTCATTGTCTTTGCAACTAGGTCATAGAATATCTATTGACATTGACTTATTCACTGAGTCGCTTTATGGAACCGTGGACTTTAAAGCAATACAAGATATGCTAAGAAAGAAGTTCAATTATTGTTATGGTGAATGTGGAGACATAGTAAGTTTTGGCACATCATACCTTATTGGAGATTCTAAAGAAGATTCGGTTAAGTTGGATTTATTTTATACAGAACCATTCATTCACGACATCCAAGTGATAGATGGTATTAGGATGGCATCTCTTGAAGATATTGTAACTATGAAATTAAATGTAATAGGCACTGGTGGCAGAAAGAAAGATTTTTGGGATTTAAATGAACTTCAATCACACTTCTCATTGAACCAAATGCTAGACTTATACGAAGAGAGATACCCATACGATTTCACTAGAGAGGACATTGTGAAAGGTTTAAACAATTTTACCAAGGCAGATGACGAACCTGACCCTATATGCTTTAGACACAAACAATGGGATTTAATCAAAATAGAAATACTCGACTTTGCTTCGTCAAATCAATAAAAAAATCACCGTTACTTGTCTGGTATGAATGCCACGTTAGGAACGGTGATGTTGTTTTTACTCTCCTAAATCTAGCAGAGGTTCTCGCTTAATGCCTTTGTTGTAGCGAAGTTTTATCTTGAAAATTTCATAGATGTAAAATTCTTTCTCTGCAAAATTGCCTTCATCATCGCAGGCAATACAAGGAAGGAAGAACTTTATCTTCAACACATTCTTTTTCTCGACAACCTCATCTATAATATAACAAAAAGTGTCATGATAAGACCATATATTGTATGCAAGTTTTTTTGCCTCTTCGTAACTCTTTACCGTGTAATAATGGTAATTTCTTTTAGCCTTATCCTTATCTGTTTTTAAGAACCTACCCTTACTATTTCTTCTAAATAAACCTTTAGGAAAATATCCTCTCGACTTCACACTTGCAGGAATAACAGTTGATTTACATCCGCATATCAGCTTATTGGTAGCCGTTTCAATAATTGCATTACAATCCTCACGAGAATCGTATTTAGGATTACCCTCCTCTACTACAATTTTCTCTAAAGCAGTGCAATCTGAAAAAGCGTTTGAACGTATCTGCGTTACGCTAGCAGGAATCACCACTTCATTTAATTCACTGCATCCATCAAAAGCCCAATCTGGTATCTCAGTTGTACCTTCCGGGATAATACATACACCATCTTTTATTTCATATTCTGCCATAAAATTTTGTATTCTGATTACTTACAAATATAGAAATTTTACTAAAAAATTAAAGATTCAACAACACGAAAAACTCAGAAAAGTTGGTCCTTTTCTGAGTCTAGTTGGGTATTTATGCAATCACGATTTACCTTATTCTGCGTCTTGTAGAATTATATTTTTTGCATTCGTAAATGGAGATGCTGAAAATGAAAATCTCATAGTTAGAGTTTATTTTATGGAGTTGGTGTAGTTCTCCAAGTCAACTTATCGTAATTTTTAGGCTCATTGGGAGTGTTCTCACCGTCAGGTTTAAATCCAAAACGCTTAAATGATTCATACTTAAGAAGTTCTTTTACTGCATCGCAATGATCTGTAAGCCCTGCTATTTCCCTAGGTATTAAAACAAGATTTGCTACACTTGTATGGTAGCGTGGATTATAGCAAGTATCTGCCCAAATATGACAAGCTTCAAAACCTTTAAATATACCTATATCAGCATTATGTATTCCATACTTCTTCAAGCCCTCAAGAACTGCCTTCTTAATAGCATAATTTGCCTTAGTATTATCATCTAGTGTGATATCGCCTAATATTGAATCTTTAATTATACTTCCACGTTTCTGCCCTTTTTTTGCTCTTTGATATTTGCAGTTGAACCAAGAACCAAAAGCATTGCCTTTTGGTTGGTTATCTTTTGAACCACATTTACCATTTTTGACATCTTCATAAATATGTTTAGGGCAGAAAATGGCAGTTTGAGCGATAAGTTGGCAGGCTAGAAGGTCAAATTTTTTTATACTTTGAAGGTTGATACTAGATTCGTTAAAACCAAATACAAATTTTCCCAAAGTAAGTAATCCTGTTTTCCAGTTTGATTTTGTTTTTGGCTTGATTGGTTTACCATTGAACCAATTATCAAATTCATTTGACAATTCTCCTAGGGGATCAGCATTTGTATTTTTAGCAGCATCTTTTAACCATTGTAAAGTCTTACCTTTATTCTCTATATCTACACGTTTTACATACCTTAGATAACTCTTTTTAGACCCAGCTGATACAAAAGTTAAGTAATTTGCAAAATCATTAAGTAATTGTTTCATAAATTCACAGTAGTTTAATTATAAAATAATAATAAAATCTATTGTTATTCTCATTATATTGTTTGGGTTGGAGTTGGTTAAACTTGTTTTGATATTTCTAATCGTATAAAGTTAATTCTCTCACGGCAAAATTGTATTTTTTTTAGGGAGTTCACTTTCTATTGCCATTTTAAATAAAATATCAAAATTATGTGTACTCCCATTTCTTAATGTACCTACAATATCAAACAAACTCCATAAATATTTACTAACTATCACATTAAAATCCAATCTTCCTCCTGGACATTGTTCACAAATTTCTCCTAATTTTAATAAAGACTCTGTACCATTTACATCTGACAACAAATCCTTATTAGAGATATTTTCTACATATAAGAACATCTCATCTAATTTCAAGTCATCAAGTAAATGACCAATACGCCCTCTTAACGCATTAGGAAAATAGTATAAAGATCTAACATAGACATAATCGAATATGTCAGAGATATTTTGATTTGTTAAATTCTCTATACAATTAGGTAATTTATTTTTATAACTTGGCAATTTTGCCAATGCTTCATTTTGAAAATTAATTAATAATTGATTAATTTCTCTTACTTTATCAATTTTCATAATATTTATATTTTTTTATTCAATAATTTACAAATCTACTAAATTATTTCCATCCTACCATCAGATTTACGGCATTTTTTCAAACGTTTGAAAAGGAATTAATCCAGCACCCAATCGTCCTCTACCAATTCTTCCATAGAGTTGTATGTCGCTATAATTTTGCCATCTTCTTTGCGCTGATAAGCGTTTGCTTCTTCAGTAAAGAACTCATCGGCAGGAAGGATACGAATATTGAATTGGTATTCAAACAAATCTGAGGTACAGATATAAGGCACCATACCTTCTGGCACACCATCGTGATACGATTTGAATACTGGTGCCGCAGGCATACATGTGTCATAGATTTTTTGCAACATGCTAAGTTGGCGTTTTTGTGCTTCGTTCATAATTATTAAATTTAATGTTTATATTCTACTTTCTTATAATATAGAAACTTTCTCAAAAATTTAAAGCTTAGAAATAAACTTTCGTGCGAGTTTATTGGGCACAAAAAAAGCTACGAATAGGCATGCTAAAAGTGGAAAGAATAAGCTTAGTACTGTTCCTCCTATTTGGTAAGACATGGTAAGCGGAGTATGTATGGCGCCATAGGTGCAAATAGCTGTTACTAGCAAGAATGTTACTAAGCAAGCAAAACCATTGTATTTAGACACTAAGATTTGACGGCGTAAAGCCATGGCACAAAAAAACGTTGGAAATGCCACCACAAAACTTAATATAAGTTGAGTTAGGAAAAATAGAGAAGGCATTGATTGTAAATACTCCCAATATTGCCACATAGTAGTGTGTCCCCACACGCATAACGACGTTAGTGCCAAAGAAATTAGAATCGCAACACTTTCAATTACAAAGAAGAATATTTTTTCACCCATAATCATCTACGGTTACCTACACACCATAAGGTTTTAATGATATTATTTTTAACTATATAGGCACAAACGTAAAAAATTTAAAAATTCTGTGTTGGTTCTTTTTTGGTTCTAGTTGAAAATTTTGCTATTTCGGGATATAAAATGTAAGTTTGCAGTTGCATTTTTAACTTTTCCAGATGACAGAAACATCCTATTTAATAGAAAGCACCATAAGTGAAGGCAAAATATTTGTTCTGCACAAGGCAAGACGTGGCACAAAATATGTGATACTTAAAACTACTCGCATAAAAGATGCTATGTTTACAGAGATTCTGCGTCGCGAGTATGAAATTGGACTTACCCTATCTCACGCTTGCATTGTTTCAACCATTGCCTTTGAAGAAGAAACTCCTGTGGGCACAGCCATAGTGATGGAATACATAGATGGCATTACTTTAACTCATTATCTTTCACTGAGTAGCCAAAGCAAAGCTGAACGCAAACGCATATTGTCACACATTTTAAACGGAGTGGAATATTTGCATCACAAAGGCGTGCTACACAACGACATCAAGCCAGACAACATAATAATAAGCACCTTTGGCAATGCTCGCATTATAGATTTTGGTCTATCATCTAGCACTGATAGTATATATAAAGGTGTGGTTGGAGGATCTGAAGACTACACTGCTCCAGAAATCCTCAGCGGCGAGGGCGCTGCCGGTGCTGCTTCTGATATTTATTCCATTGGGCTTATTATCAAAAATCTTTTTGGTGAAAAGTATAATAAAATAGCCACTAAATGTACTCGCACCTGCCCAAGCGAGCGTTATCAAAGCATACCAGAGCTTAAACGCGCCATCAACCTACACCAAAACAAATGGTTAATTATTTTCATGTCCGCCCTACTCCTTATAATAGGTGCATTGGCGGCATGGCCAAATATTAAAGAAGCAGAGCAAGCACAAAAAGAAAATCTTTTCCACAAAGAAGTAACAGAAGAGCTAAACTCAGCATACGTGCAAACGCTTACACATATTAATAAATATCCTTATTCAGAAACTGCCAGCGCATTTAGAAACTTTTATCTTCAATCATATATGCAATATTATAATGTTATTTCAGAAGATAAAAGAACTGCTGCCGATGTCATTTTGAGCGAACAAATAGCAATTATAGACTCTCAAATAAGCAATCTGCCTTCTATGAGCACATTACCAGCCGAAACTCAAGATTCACTAGTAAATATCATGTTAAATTACAAGGTAAAAATTGTAGATTAAAAACATTTGGTAGATTAAAAAATTTGTCGTATCTTTGCACCGCTTTTCATAAAAGCACTAAACAATTAATTATTAACAATTTAAAACAAAGGACATTATGAACCACTACGAAACCGTTTTCATTTTGACTCCCGTTTTATCTGACGCTCAGATGAAGGAAGCGGTCGAAAAGTTCAAAACTGTACTTACAAATGCAGGTGCAGCTATTTTGAATGAAGAAAACTGGGGTTTACGCAAACTTGCTTACCCTATTGAAAAAAAATCTACAGGTTTTTATCAACTATTTGAGTTCACTGCAGAACCAGAAGTTATCGCAAACCTAGAAACACAATTCCGTCGTGACGAACGTATTTTACGTTTCTTAACCGTAAAAATGGAAAAATACGCTATCGAATACGCAGAAAAGAGAAGAAAAAAAGTAAAATCTAACGTTGAAGCTTAAGAAGGAGACATAAACCATGGCACAGAATCAATCTGAAATCCGTTTCTTGACTCCACAATCAGTGGATACAAAGAAGAAAAAATATTGCCGTTTCAAAAAACTAGGCATTAAATATATCGATTACAAAGATCCAGAATTTTTGAAAAAATTCTTAAACGAGCAAGGCAAAATCCTTCCTCGTCGCATCACCGGTACTTCATTGAAATACCAACGTCAAATAGCACAAGCAGTTAAGAGAGCACGCCACTTAGCATTGCTTCCTTACGTAACCGATATGATGAAATAATTAAAAGGAGACACGTTATGAAAATTATATTAAAAGAAGACGTACACGGATTAGGATACAAAGATGATATCCTTACAGTTAAAGACGGATATGGTCGTAACTTTTTAATCCCTACAGGTAAAGCTATCCTAGCTACTGCTTCTGCAGAAAAAATGTTAGCAGAAGATCTTAAACAACGTGCTCACAAATTAGCTAAAATCAAAGCTGACGCTGAAGCACTTGCTGCTAAACTTAACGAAGCTAGCGTTACTATCGCTGCTAAAGCTAGCGAAGCTGGTAAAGTTTTCGGTTCTGTAACATCTATGCAAATAGCTGAAGAACTAGAAAAACAAGGCATTAGCATTGACAAACGTACCATCGCTCTTAAAGAAGCTATCAAAGAACTTGGTACAGTTAAAGTTGCTGTTAAACTTCACCGCGAAGTTAGCGCAGAAATCACTGTTAATGTTGTAGCTGAATAATTAAAATTAGCACACTAGATAAGAGGCTGACATCACGTCAGCCTCTATTTTTTTATATTGTTCATAACTTAATTGCAAATAATCTACTTTTCCTTAGTTTATTTGCAATTTTTAATTTAACTTTGCAGTTAATGCAAAAATTAGAAAACCATATAGAAAATCTACTCAGAAAGCATGACTTTGTACTAGTTCCTGCTTTCGGTGGCTTCGTAGCATCTGAAAAATCTGCTCAGATGGAAAATGGTTATCTACTACCTCCTACTAGAATTGTTGGTTTCAACCCAGATTTAGACTACAATGATGGCCTTTTAGCACAAGAAGTAGCAAAAACAGAAGGCATAAGCCTAGTAGAAGCAAACAATTTTATAGCAGAAAAGGTAGAAAAATTAAATACTACTCTTAAAACATTCAAACATCTTTCTTTTGCAAACATTGGCACTTTCCATTTAAACGGCGAGAAAGTTTGTTTTGAACCTCATAAAACCAACGATTTACTTATAGATTCTTTCGGCTTGCAGTCTTTCTATTTCCCAGAAATAGTTACCAACACTATTTCACTAGCAGAAAAAGTGAGAGCAGAAAAAGAAGAAAGACTAACAAAAGCAACCCGTGGATTTAATTATGCAGTAGCTTGCGTGGCAGCAATCCTGCTTTTATTACTTGTTCCTATCAATTTCAACCAAAAACAAGTAGTATATCGTGCCACATTTGTACCTATCACTGCACTAGATGAAATCGTAATTACCCCAGAAGTAGAGGAAGAAGTGATTTGCACACCATTCCATGCAGTAATTGGTAGTTTCAATACACAGGCTAAAGCACTAAAATTCTTAAATAATCTTCCTAAAGAACTATCAAACAGCAAGATAGTATATTCAGACAATAGATTTAGAATCATTGCAGATAGCTATGAGACAGAAGATTTAGGCAATTTAGGCTTACAAAAAATAGCAAAAAAATATCCTCAATTTAGAGATGTTTGGCTACTAACTTACAATCCATAAGAAAACGATCGTATAATATATTAATATGGACAAGAAAATTTTAATCACAGGTGCAGCTGGTTTTATTGGCTCGCACGTAATTCGTCTTTTCGTTACTAAGTATCCTAACTATATGTGCTACAACCTAGATGCACTTACATACGCAGGGAACCTAGAAAACCTTAAAGACATTTGTGATCTTCCAAACTATCAATTCATTAAAGGTGACATCACCGATACTGAATTTATAGAAAATCTCTTCCAAGAATATCAATTTGATGGTGTTATCCACCTTGCAGCAGAATCTCACGTAGACCGTTCTATCACAGATCCACTTGCATTTATCCGTACTAACGTAATGGGCACCGCAAACCTACTAAACGCTGCTCGCAACCTATGGAAAGGCAACTACGAAGGAAAACGCTTCTACCACGTTTCTACCGACGAAGTTTACGGTTCACTAGGCAAAGAAGGTTATTTCACCGAAAAAACAGCATACGACCCACGTAGTCCATATTCAGCTTCAAAAGCTAGTTCAGACCACTTTGTGCGTGCATATTTCCACACATACGGTCTTCCAGTGGTGATGTCAAACTGTTCAAACAACTATGGTGCAAACCACTTCCCAGAAAAACTAATTCCACTTTCAATCAACAATATTAAAAACAACAGACCTATTCCTATCTATGGTAAAGGTGAAAACGTACGTGACTGGCTTTGGGTAAACGACCATGCTCGTGCTATCGACACTATTTTCCACAATGGTAAATTAGGTGAAACATATAATATTGGTGGACACAACGAATGGACTAACATCGACCTTATCCGCCTACTTTGTCAAGTAATGGACAAAAAATTAGGCAGAGAGCCAGGTACTTCAGAAAAACTTATCACATTCGTTTCAGACCGCGCAGGTCACGACTTACGTTACGCTATCGACCCTACCAAACTTCGTGACGAGCTAGGCTGGGAACCTTCACTTCAATTTGCAGAAGGTCTAGAAAAGACTGTAGACTGGTATTTGGAGAACGAAGAGTGGTTAAATAACGTAACTTCTGGTGATTATACAAAATATTACGAAAAACAATATACAAATAGATAATTTTTTCGTATCTTTGCACATTCTAAAAAATAAGATATTTAACTTATAGCGACATGAAAAAACATAATTTTAACGCTGGACCATCTATTCTTCCTCAAGAAGTGATAGAAAACACAGCAAAAGCAGTTTTAGATTTCCAAGGTGAAGGTTTATCAATCCTAGAAATTAGCCACCGTGCTAAATACTTCCAACCAGTATTGGACGAAGCAGAAGCTTTAATGAGAGAACTTCTAGGTATTCCAGAAAATTATTCAATTATCTTCTTAGGTGGCGGTGCTAGCCTACAATTCTGTATGCTTCCATTCAACCTATTAGAAAAGAAAGCAGCATACCTAAACACTGGTGTTTGGGCTAAAAAAGCAATGAAAGAAGCTAAAGGTTTCGGTGAAGTTGTTGAAGTAGCTTCATCAGCTGATGCAAACTACACTTTCATTCCAAAAGATTTCGAAATTCCTGCTGACGCAGACTATTTCCACATCACAACAAACAACACTATCTACGGTACAGAAATTAGAAAAGATATCGACTCTCCAGTTCCATTAGTAGCTGATATGTCTTCTGATATCTTCTCTCGTCCACTAGACGTTACTAAATATGCTGTTATCTACGGTGGTGCTCAAAAGAACCTAGCTCCTGCAGGTGTTACTTTCGTTATCATCCGTAACGACGTATTAGGCAAAGTTAGCCGTTATATCCCTACTATGCTTAACTACCAAACACACATCGACAACGGTTCTATGTTCAATACTCCTCCAGTACTTCCTATCTACACAGCTCTTCAAACCCTTAAATGGTTAAAAGCTCAAGGTGGTCTTGCTGAAATCGAAAAGAAAAACATTGCTAAAGCAGAACTTCTTTACAATGCTATCGACAACAGCAAAATGTTTGTAGGTACTGCAGCAAAAGAAGACCGTTCATTAATGAACATCTGCTTCGTTATGAAAGACGAATACAAAGATCTTGAAGCAGACTTCATGAAATTTGCTACAGAAAAAGGTATGGTTGGCATCAAAGGCCACCGTTCTGTTGGTGGTTTCCGTGCTTCTACATACAACGCTCTTCCTATCGAAAGCGTACAAGCATTAGTTGATTGTATCCAAGAATTTGAAAAATTACACGCATAATAAAATGAAAGTTTTAGTTGCTACAGAAAAACCATTTGCTAAAGTAGCTATAGATGGTATCAAACAAGTATTAGACGAAGCAGGCTATGAAATGGCCCTTCTAGAAAAATACACAGACAAAAAAGAACTTTTAGACGCAGTTGCTGATGCTGACGCTATCATTATCCGTAGTGATATTGTTGATGCAGAAGTTATCGAAGCTGCAAAACAACTTAAAATAGTAGTTCGTGCTGGTGCTGGTTACGACAACGTTGACCTACAAGCTGCTTCTGCTGCTAACGTAGTAGTAATGAACACTCCAGGTCAAAACGCTAACGCTGTAGCTGAACTTGCTGCTGGTCTTATGGTTTACGCTGTGCGTAACCTATTCAACGGCACATCTGGTACAGAACTTATGGGCAAAAAATTAGGTATCCACGCTTACGGCAACGTAGGTAGAAACGTAGCTCGTGTAGCTAAAGGTTTCGGAATGGAAATCTACGCATTCGACGCATTCTGTCCAAAAGAAGTAATCGAAAATGATGGCGTTAAAGCTCTAGACTCAGCTGAAGAACTTTATGAAACTTGCCAATTCATTTCATTACACATCCCTGCAACAGCAGAAACTAAAAATTCAATCAACTATGCATTACTAGAGCGAATGCCTAAAAATGCTGTGCTAGTAAACACCGCTCGCAAAGAAGTAATCAACGAAGTTGAATTAATCAAACTTATGGAAGACAGAGCAGACTTCCGCTATGTAACTGACATTATGCCAGCTGCAAATGCAGAGTTCGCTGCACAATTCCCAACACGTTATTTCTCTACTCCTAAGAAAATGGGTGCTCAAACTGCAGAAGCTAACATCAATGCAGGTATCGCAGCAGCTAAACAAATCGTAGGATTTATTCGTGATGGTATCAACAGATTCCAAGTAAATAAATAATAGTATTTTTACTATATAATTGAGGTGGACAATTTAATTTGTTCACCTCTTTTTTTGTTAGGTTATTAATTTTTATTAATTTTGCGCACTATTTTATAAAACTATGTTATAAAACATATTTATGGGCAAAATTTCTAAAAAATTTAGTTTTCCTATTCCTTTTTTCTTTCGTTGTTTAAAGGGATATAGTACCCAACAACTAGCTACAGACAGTATGGCTGGTATCATTGTGGGTATTGTGGCTATTCCACTTGCTATTGCATTTGGTATTGCTTCTGGTGTGGGACCTACAGAAGGTTTAGTAACTGCTATCATTGCAGGTTTTCTTATCTCTTTCTTAGGTGGTACAAAAGTACAAATAGGTGGACCTACAGGTGCATTTATTGTAATTATTTATGGTATAATCCAGCAACATGGTCTTATAGGTCTGAGCATTGCCACTATTATGGCTGGTATTATGCTAGTATTGATGGGTGTGTTTAAGTTGGGTAACGTGATTAAGTTTGTTCCCTACCCTGTTATCGTTGGTTTCACTGGAGGTATAGCCCTTACTATCTTCTCTACACAAATGAACGATATGTTTGGTTTAGGACTAACAGACATCCCTGCAGACTTCCTTCACAAATGGTGGTACTACTTCCAAAATGTGGATAAAGTGGATTGGGGTTCATTTGCAGTTGGCCTTATAAGCCTTTTAATTATTATATTCTCACCTAAAGTATCTAGCAAAGTGCCAGGTTCGCTTATTGCAATTATCGTGGCTACACTAGGTGTTTGGGCTCTTAAAGAATTTAATATCTGGGAAGGCGCTAAAAACATTGCTACTATTGGCGACTTATACACTCTTCCAGAAGGTATGCCAATGCCATCTATGCCAAAACTTGAACTAGGCGAAGGTGAAACTATCTTAGGAATTGTTCAATCTCTATTCCCTGCAGCATTTACAATTGCTATCCTTGGTGCTATTGAGTCACTTCTTTCTGCAATGGTAGCTGATGGTGTAATTGGTGGTAAACACGACTCAAATATGGAACTTATTGGTCAAGGTGTAGCAAATATGGTGGTTCCATTCTTTGGTGGTATTCCTGCTACTGGTGCTATTGCTCGTACTATGACAAACATCAACAATGGTGGCCGTAGCCCAATCGCTGGTATCATTCACGCAGTGGTTCTTCTACTTGTTTTACTATTATTAGGTAGCCTAGTTGGTCTTATCCCAATGCCATGTCTTGCAGCCGTGCTTATTATGGTTTCATACAATATGAGTGGTTGGAAAACATTTGTTGCGCTAGCTAAAAACCCAAAATCAGACTTTGCAGTACTTATGACCACATTTATTCTTACTGTGGTATTCGACCTAACTATTGCTATTGAAGTAGGTTTAGTACTTGCTATTGTGTTATTCCTAAAACGTACTAGCGAAGCTGTTTCTATCAAAGTATTTAAACACGAGATTGACCCAACAGAAGAAACAGACCTTGAACTACACGAAGATAAATTAAGCATTCCAGAAGGAACAGAAGTGTATGAAATCGATGGTCCTTACTTCTTTGGTATTGCAAATAAATTTGATGAAGTGATGCAAAACCTTGGTGATAAACCAAAAGTGCGTATCATTCGTATGCGTAAAGTGCCATTTATCGACTCAACTGGTATTCACAACCTAGAGGCTCTTTGCCTTCAATCTGCTAAAGAAGGTATTCACGTGGTGCTTTCTGGTGTAAACGTAAATGTGCGTAAAACACTTCACAAAGCTGGCTTCAACAAAGTGATAAAAGAAGAATTTATTTGTTCTAATATCAACGAAGCACTAAAAAAAGCACAAACATTAGTGTAATAAATGCACAAAAATAATTATCTTTGTAATTTACGTTACAATTAAAGATTAATTACTATGCCACAGACCTCTAAACGCAGCTGGATAATGCCGCAATCGCCTATTAGAAAACTCGTTCCATTAGCAGACAGAGCTAAAGAACGTGGTGTTAAGGTTTACCATTTAAACATTGGTCAACCAGACCTTAAAACACCTAAAGTGGCGTTAGAGGCCATAAAAAACATAGATAGAGATATTCTTGAGTATAGCCCTAGTGATGGTTATAAATCACTACGTGTGAAACTTGCAGAATATTATCACAGATTTAATATTAACGTAGATTACAAAGATATCATTGTTACCACAGGTGGTTCTGAGGCTGTAAACTTTGCATTTATGGCTTGCTTAGACCCAGGTGACGAAATTATTGTTCCAGAACCAGCTTACGCAAACTACACTGCTTTTGCTATAAGCTGTGGAGCAATTATCAAACCTGTTTTATCTACAATTGAAGATGGTTTTGCTCTTCCTAGCATTGAAAAATTTGAAGAACAAATCACTCCTCGCACCAAAGGTATCTTAATTTGTAACCCAAACAACCCTACCGGATACCTTTACACAAAAGAAGAAATGAATCAAATTCGCGATTTAGTAAAGAAATATGACCTTTACCTTTTCTCTGACGAGGTTTATCGCGAATTCTGTTATACAGATGCTCCATACGTTTCTGCATTCCACCTAGATGGCATTGAAGAAAATGTGGTGCTATTCGACTCTGTTTCTAAACGCTACAGCGAATGTGGTATTAGAATTGGTGCTTTGGTTTGTAAAAACCAATCTGTTAAGGAAAGCGTTATGAAATTCTGCCAAGCAAGACTTAGTCCTCCACTTGTGGGTCAAGTAATTGCAGAGGCTTCTATCGATACTCCAGCAGAATATATGCAAGAAATGTACAACGAGTATCTAGAACGTAGAAACTTCCTTATCGAAGGCCTAAATAAAATACCTGGAGTATATTCTGCTATCCCAATGGGAGCATTCTATACTGTGGCAAGACTTCCTATCGACGACTCAGACAAATTCTGTGCTTGGCTTTTAAGTGAGTTTGAATATGAAAAACAAACCGTTATGATGGCTCCTGCTTCTGGTTTCTATACCATGAAAAATGTGGGTTCAAATGAGGTGCGTTTGGCATACGTTCTTAAGAAAGAAGACTTAGAAAAAGCCTTATTCATCTTGAAAAAAGCACTAGAAGTATATCCTGGTCGTACGAAATAATGAATCTCCCACTCTTTATAGCAAGAAGAATACATTTTTCTAAAGAAAACAACAAGAAAAAGGTATCTAAACCTGCTGTGCGCATTGCTCTTGGTGGCATAGCATTGGGGCTTGCTGTAATGATTCTTTCACTAGCCATAGTGGTAGGATTTAAAAACGAAGTGGGCAGAAAGGTGATGGGATTTGGTGCGCATATCCAAATAACCAGCCTTACAAACAACAGAACATACGACCTACCTCCTATTTCATTTTCAGACACACTTATAAGTGCCATTAAGGCTGTGCCAAATGTGAGTTACACTCAAATTACTGCCACAAAACCTGCTATTATCAAAACTAAAACAGATTTTCAGGGCATTGTGCTTAAGGGTGTGGATGCACATTACAATTGGGACTTTTTTAAAGAGTACTTAAAAGAAGGAGAACTTCCAGTTTATAATGATAGCACTGCTTCAAACGAGGTTTTAATCTCTAAAAAACAAGCTGACGCGCTGAAACTAAGCGTGGGCGACAAGTTTATCTGCTATTTTATTCAAGACCAAGTAAGACTACGCCAATTTACCATTTCTGGCATCTACAGCACAGGACTTGCCGACTTTGATAAATTGTTTATTGTTTCTGACATTCAACATATTAGAATGCTAAATAACTGGGACGAAAACACAGCCACAAGCATTGAAGTATTTGTAAACGACTTGGATAATTTGTCAGACATTTCATACAATATCTACCTTGCCACAGCTAGAAATTTCACCGGAAATTACAATCCATATTACACTAGAAGCATTTACGAACTGCAACCACAAATTTTTGGTTGGCTAAGTCTTCTAGACCTAAATATGGTAATTATCCTTATTTTAATGTTCTCGGTGGCTAGTTTTACTATGATTTCTGGTCTTCTTATTATTATTTTGGAGAAAACCACACTCATAGGCACACTTAAAGTGCTTGGAGCAAACAATTGGACAATAAGAAAAATCTTCTTATATCAAGCCTCTTTCCTTATTGGTAAAGCAATGCTTTGGGGTAATGTGATAGGTCTTGGTATGTACTTCATACAAAAATATCTCAAAGTTGTAAAACTAGACCCTGAAGTTTACTTCGTAGATTATGCGCCTGTGGAGCTTATTCCATGGCAGGCAGTGGCACTGAATATTGGCGTGGGGGTTGCAATTCTTTGCATTCTAGTAATCCCTTCATACCTTATCGCCAAAATCTCCCCTGCGAAATCGATAAAATTTGAATAATTGTATATTTATTTCATTTTGAAAAGAAAAATGATTTTATTAACTTTGTATTTAGTCTATATCAATTAAATACAATGAATCAAACACAATATAATCAACTATTTTCTTTCATATGGAATATAGCAACAGATGTTCTTGTACACGCTTTTGAAAAGGGAGAATACAAGAAGATTATTATGCCTATGATGGTTTTACGCCGTATAGATGTACTTCTAGAACCTACAAAGCAAGCACTTATTGCACAAAAGAAAATGCTTGACGACAATAACATCAGCAATCAAGACCCAATTCTATTCAACACTACAGGTTATCCGTTCTACAACACATCACTCTTTACTATGAAGTCTCTAAAGAGTGAAACTGATCCTGTACGTCTCAAACTAAATTTCACCGACTACTTAAATGGCTTTAGCAAAGACGTACAAGATATTTTGGATAAATTTCATCTACGCCAAATGGTTGACAACCTTACAGAAGCAGAACGTTTGGGCAGTATAATTGAGAAATTTACGGATGACAAAATAAATCTTAGTAACAAACCTATTCTAGACGACAATGGCAATGTACGCCTAGCTGCTTTGGATAACCATAGTATGGGCACTATGTTTGAGGAACTTCTAAGAAAGTTCAACGAAGAAAACAACGTAACAGAAGCTGGTGAACACTTTACACCTCGCGATTACGTTAAACTTCTTGCCGACATTGCAGTTATCCCTATTTCCGACAAAATAAAAGACAATACTTACACCATTTATGACGGAGCCTGCGGTACTGGTGGGATTCTTACTATAGCACAAGACCGAATTAAAGAAATTGCAAATGATAAAGGAAAAAATGTTCAAGTTTTAATCTATGGTCAAGAACTACAACCTGAAACTTTTGCAACCTGCAAAGCAGATTTAATGATTTCTGGCAACATAAAATCTTTTAAATATTCTCACGAAAACGAAATAAGAGAATACATATCGTTTGACAGTACCATTTCTCGCGACGGTCACCCAGGTGAAACTTTTGATTTTTGCATTTCAAACCCACCTTTTGGCACTCCATGGAAAGAAGACCTTAAAAAACGAGGTTTAGCAGAAACGGAAAAAAAGAAGTTTACTGACAATCGTTTTGTTATAAAAGATGCAAACAACAAAGATTTTTCTTTTATACCCGATATTAGTGATTGTCAAATGATGTTCCTTGCCAACAACCTTTCGCGCATGAAAGAAGACACCGAACTAGGTACACGCATAGTTGAAGTACACAACGGTTCCTCTCTGTTTACAGGCGATGCAGGTAGTGGAGCAAGTAATCTTAGACAATACATTATTGAAAATGACTTACTAGAAGCTATCATTGCTATGCCAGAAAAGGATTTTTACAATACTGGTATAGGTACATTTATATGGGTGGTAACCAACAAAAAAGAAGAACGCCGTAAGGGATACGTTCAACTAATTGATGCAACAGAGATAAAAACTCCACTTCGCAAAAACCTTGGAGAAAAAAATTGCGAAACCAACGAATCTGACCGCAAACAGATTATAAAACTACTAACTGACTTTGCCGAAACACCACAAAGTAAAATTTTTCCTAATAACGAATTTGGTTATTGGAGCGTAAAAGTTTGCCGTCCTTTACGTCTGAAAGCACAAATAACTAACGAAAGAATTGCTTATTGCATTTCTGAGAAGAAATATAAAGATTTTCATGATTGGTTATCACGACTATTTGAGGAACTTGGTACCGAAGAATATTCAAATTATAATACCTTTATTTGCAAAGCAAAAAATGCTACTACAAAACACAATTTTAAGTGGAAGAAAGCAAATGAAGACGCACTTTTGAAATATTTTACAACTACATCTCCAGATGCAGAAATAGTACTTGATAAAGATGGAAATCAGATTCCAGACAAAACATTAGAAGAAACCGAAATCATTCCTTTCCGCTACGAAGGTGGCATTAATGGTTTCTTAAAGAACGAAATTCTACCCTACACCCCAGATGCATGGATTGATGAAGAGTCTATCCAAGTAGGTTACGAACTTTCATTTACCAAATATTTTTACAAACCTAAAACTCTACGTTCTATAGAAGAAATCACAAACGATATTCGCAATATAGAAAAACGAACACTTGGTTTATTGGATGAAATTTTAGGATAATAAACAACATGAAAGAAAACAACATAACACCACAGAAGATAGACAACAAAAAGTTTATAAGCGACGTTTGTGCTATTATTGACAATGGTAGGCAAAAAGCATACCATTCAATAAACTATCAGATGATTGATACTTATTGGAAAGTTGGGAAACGAATTGTAGAAGAAGAACAGAACGGCAAAGAACGTGCAGAATATGGGAAACATATCATAGAAGAACTCTCTAAAGAATTAACATATCGTTATGGGAAGGGATTTAGTAAGAGGTACCTAGCATACTTTAGAAAGTTTTACATTTCTGTAGATAATTTAGAGATTTTGCAAACGCGTTTGCAAAATCTTACTTGGTCACATATTCTCACTGCATTAAGAACAGATTCTGAAGTTAGCATTAGATGGTATTTACAGATGGCCTCACAAGAAATGTGGAGTGTCCGCACTTTAGATAGAAATATCAGTTCACAATATTTTGAACGCCATTTTAAACAACCACAGTTACCTGTAAAAGAGGAAAATCCAAACAAGTTAGAAATGCTTAAAAATCCTATTGTTGCAGAATTTCTTGGATTTCCACAAAACAATAGTTTCTCAGAACAAGAACTAGAAACAGCTATAATTGAACACCTACACGATTTCATTATGGAAATGGGACGTGGTTTTGCATTTATGGCAAGACAACAACTAATACGTACAGACACACAAGACTATTTTATAGACTTAGTATTTTATAATGTTGTATTAAAATGCTATGTGCTTATAGACCTTAAAGTTGGAACTATTACTCACCAAGATGTAGGTCAAATGGATATGTATGTGCGCATGTACGATGAAATGAAACGTACAGAAGGCGACAATCCAACTATTGGTATTGTACTTTGTTCAGAAACAAGCAAAGACATTGCCCGATACTCTATACTAAATGGTAACGAACAATTGTTTGCGGCTAAATACCTTCCTATTCTACCTACTGAAGAAGATTTACGTAGAGAAATAGAAAAACAAAAAGATATTTTTATGCTTCAACAACGAATAAATGAAAGCGAGGTAGAAATTTGATAAACAGTGATTATCAAAACATTTCTACAAAACAAATTGAAGCAATGGATTGATGAATATGAGGAATTTAACGAAGATGAGCAATGAAACAGTACGATAAATACAAGCAAACAGGGATTGAATGGTTGCCAAGGATTCCAGAGCATTGGGACATCAAGAAAATTTCATCTTTATTTAAGGAACGAAGCAAAAAAGTATCTGACAAAGATTTTTCTCCACTTTCTGTTTCAAAGTATGGAGTTACATTACAATTAGAAAATGCAGTTAAAACAGATAATGGCGATAACAGAAAATTAGTAAAAGTAGGTGATTACGTTGTTAATTCACGTTCTGATAGAAAAGGTGCTTGCGGAGTTTCGCAATTGGAAGGTTCAGTATCCTTAATTAACATTGTTCTTAAACCTATAAAAAATATCAATACCCAATACTTTCACTATTTAGCACGAAGCAAAAACTATATAGAAGAATATTATAGATTAGGAAGAGGAATAGTTGCAGACTTATGGACTACAAGATATAGTGAATTGAAAAATATGAATATCCCTTTCCCTCCTCTTGCAGAGCAGGAGAAAATTGTGGAATTTTTAGAAAGTAAAACAAATAAAATAGATACGTATGTTGCTGAGAGAGAGAGAGTTACAACTGCTTAACGAGTTAAAAGAGTCAGAAATAGCCAATGTTATTACTCGTGGTCTCAACCCCGATGTAAAAATGAAAGACAGTGGCATTCCGTGGATTGGTATGATACCAGAACATTGGGAAGTAATTCCATTTGGTAGACACTTTACTTATGGTAAAGGTTTACCTATAACCAAATCAGATTTAAAAGAAGAAGGTATTGCCGTTATAAGCTACGGACAAATACATGCAAAAACCAACCTAGGAATAACAATGGCAGAACATCTCATACGCCATGTTTCAGTATCATATTTAGAAACTCATCCACAATGTTTATTACAAAAGAATGATTTTGTTTTTGCTGATACTTCCGAAGACATCTATGGTTCTGGTAATTTCGCATTTAATGATTACAATGATAAAATCTTTGCAGGTTATCACACTCTGGTTGCACGTCCAAAAAATCTACATTATCCGAAATATTACGCATATTTATTTCAATCTAATAAATGGAAAAATCAAATACGTTCACTTGTTAATGGTGTAAAAGTTTACACTATAAGCAAACGTATATTAAAAAATGCATATATTTTAATTCCACCTCCAACTGAACAACATGAAATTGTAGAATACTTGGATAAAAAATGCAACAAGGTAAATACCCTTATCACTGAGTTGGAAGCTGAAATAGAATATTTAAAAGAATATAAACAAAAACTTATTGCAGATTGTGTAACTGGTCAAATAAATGTACAATCTGAAATTTAAATAGTTACGATTATGGCTACAGACACATCAGAAAAAAACTTAGAAACCATTATTGTAAGTTATCTTTGTAATAACCATGGTTACGAGCAAGGTTATTCTGAAGAATACAACAAAGATTATGCACTTGATACCGAGCGCATAAAACGTTTTTTACTTTCTACTCAAAAACAAAAAGTACAAAATACTGCTTGTTTTACAAGCGAAGTGTCTGAGCGTAAATTCTTTACAGAACTAAACAAACAACTCTCTAAACAAGGTATCACAGATATACTAAGAAAAGGATTTCGATTCAATTCTGAGTTGTTTGATATGTACTTCCCTCTTCCATCAGAGTTAAACCCTACTGCACAAGAACTATATAAAAAGAATATCTTTTGCGTTACAAGGCAACTTTATTATAGCAAGGACAATGCCAATAGCATAGACATAATGATTTCATTAAATGGTATGCCTCTTATTACCATGGAACTAAAAAATCATTATACAGGTCAAACAGTAAAAAATGCTATTAAACAATACCAAACAGACCGCGATGCTAAAGACCTTCTACTAGCACCAAAACGATGCGCTGTACATTTTGCAGTGGACGATGATGATATTTTTATGTGTACTTGGCTATGTGGTAAAGAATCTTGGTTTCTTCCATTTAACAAGGGAATAAATGGAGGTGCAGGAAACCCTATTAATCCAAACGGACTTCGCACTTCATACCTATGGGAGGATTTTCTAGAAAAAGAATCATTGTCTGACATAATTGAAAACTATGCACAAGTTGTAAAGAAAATAGACAAGAAAACAGGGAAAGAGAAAATTTCAGTCATTTGGCCACGCTACCACCAATTAGACGTTGTGCGTAAACTACTTGCTGAAACTAGAACAAAAGGTATTGGTAATCGTTATTTAATTCAACACTCTGCAGGTTCTGGCAAATCTAATTCTATTACATGGTTAGCCTACCAATTAGTTGGATTATTGGATGGAACAGAACCATTAATGGATAGCGTAATAGTTGTTACAGATCGTGTTAACCTTGACGAACAAATACGCGACAATATTAAAGCCTTTAAACGTCTTTCAAACCTTGTTGCATGGGCAGATAGCGCAGATACACTT
This sequence comes from Candidatus Enterocola sp., assembly GCA_045612225.1. Taxonomy (GTDB): domain Bacteria; phylum Bacteroidota; class Bacteroidia; order Bacteroidales; family Paludibacteraceae; genus Enterocola. Next base: position 406,357 of record JAZKYP010000009.1, on the reverse strand, counting down.
CGTAAAAACCTAGAAAGTGGCAAAAAAATTATTATCACCATTGTACATAAATTCCCATTTATTTTAGAAACCATTGGTTCTGAACTAAAGAACAAGAGATTTGGTATTATTATAGACGAGGCACATAGTAGCCAGAACGGTTCTATGTCGGCAAAAATGAACATTGCACTAAGTGGCAATGTAGGCGATGAGGAGATGGATTTAGAAGACAAACTAAATACCATTATAGAAGGTCGTAAAATGGTAAAGAATGCCAACTACTATGCCTTTACTGCTACTCCAAAAAATAAAACCTTACAAATGTTTGGAGTTCCATTTGACCAACCAGATGGAGAAATTGGACATCGTCCTTTTCATGAATATACTATGAAACAAGCCATAGAAGAGGATTTTATCAAAGACGTACTTAAAAACTACACCACCTACAATAGTTACTATAAAATTATAAAATCTATTCAATCCGACCCCGAATTTGATAGAAAACAAGCTCACAAAAAATTGAGAGCATTTGTAGAGAGCAGACCAGAAACTATTAAACAAAAGTCTGCCATTATTGTAGAACATTTTCACTCTCAGGTAATAGAAAAAGGAAAAATTGGAGGGCAAGCGCGTGCTATGGTGGTTACTAGTAGTATTCTTAGAGCTATAGAATTTTACTACGAGATTTCAAGGCTATTGGAAGAACGAAAAAGTCCTTACAAAGCAATTGTAGCATTTTCTGGTAGTAAAAACTATGCGGGAAAGGATGTAACCGAAAGCGATGTGAATGGTTTCCCTTCAAAAGAAATTGAAGATAATATTGAGAAAGACCCATACAGAATTCTTGTAGTAGCAGAAAAATATCAAACTGGATACGACCAACCATTATTACATACCATGTATGTAGATAGAGTTCTTACGGATGTGAAAGCAGTTCAAACTCTTTCTCGACTTAATCGCTGTCACCCTAAGAAACGAGATACTTTTGTTCTCGACTTTGCCAACGACGCCGATAGCATAAAAGAATCTTTTCAACGTTTTTATAAAACTACTATTCTATCTAAAGAAACAGACCCAAATAAACTAAATGACCTTATTCAAGAAATTGAATTCGATAATATTTACACAGAAGAAGACATTGAAACACTAAACAATAAATATTGGGGAGGCAGTGATAGAGAAGAATTGGATCCTATTATCAATTCATCAGTAGAACGTTTTAAAGAATTGGATGAAAATAGGCAAATTAAATGTAAAAGTGCTATTAAAGCATTTTTACGTACCTACCCTTTTATAGCTGCTGTTATGCCATTTAGCAGTATCGAATGGGAAAAGTTAAACACCTATTATTCACTATTGATACACAAGTTACCTATTCTAAAAGGTGAAGATTTAACAGAAGGTCTTTTGGAAGCCGTTGACTTTGACCAATATAGAATAATTAAAGGTGAAGAAAGAAAAATTGAATTAGAGAATACTGATTCTGAAATAGATCCTATTCCTTTAGGAAAACCATCGGGTAAAGTCGCACCAGATATAGTTAAATTAAGTGAGATTTTAGACGAGTTTAATGGTATCAATTGGCTAGATAAAGAAAAGGCAAAACAACAATTAGAAGAACTACCTATTAGATTAAGTACTGATATTGCATTTATAAATGCAGCAAAAAACAGTGATAGAAACACTGCACAACAGCAATGCAACATGTCACTTATGGCAATTATTGCCCAAATGTTAAATGAAAATACAGAGTTTTGTAGAAACTACCTTGACAACCCAGATTTTATGAACTTTATTAATCAAAGGGTATTTCAAGAAGCATATAAAAATCTAAATGATAATACTGTAAAATTAGCAGGTTATAACTACAACTATGAAGAATCATATTCAGGAGTTGCAGAAGAACGTGCTCCTTACAATGTTAAGGACTAAATTCCTATAAAATTTCTGCGACGGTAAAATTACTTCCTCCTATAAAGATGAAATCATTGGCAGAAGCATCACATTTTGCTGCAGCAAGAGCATCGGCTACAGAGGCGTAGGCACTGCCTTGAAGACCAAATTCGGCGGCTTTTGCTTTTAGGTCGGCAGCAGGAAGTGCACGTGGTATGCTTGCGTTGCAGAAATAATATGTAGCATCTTTTGGCAGAAGTTTTAGCATAGAAGTAATGTCTTTATCCCCTACCATACCTATTACAAGGCGTTTCACATCTGCCTTAATATCAGCAATTTGAGACACAATATATTGCATACCTGCTACATTGTGACCTGTGTCGGCTATCACAAGTGGCGAAGTAGAAAGTTTTTGCCAACGGCCCATAAGTGAGGTAAGTTCTACCACATTTTTAAGACCATTTTTTATGTTTTCTTCTGTGATATTAAATTCATTTTTTAGAATTTCTACTGCAGAGAGAATTGTCTTTTTATTTTTTTCTTGGCAATACCCTTTTAGTTCAAATTCGTAGTCTGAAGATGCTGTATCTTCTGCAAAAACTACCTCTTTTGTGCGAGCAGTAAAGATTGAGCGAAGTTCAGAAGGCATCTCTCCTACAACTGCAGGAATACCAGATTTTAAAATACCAGCTTTTTCAAATGCAATTTTCTCAAGCGTGTCGCCAAGTAGGTTTACGTGGTCGAAACTCACATTTGTTACCACAGAAAGCACTGGAGAAATGATGTTTGTGCTATCAAGGCGACCACCAAGACCTGTTTCTATCACTGCTACATCTACATTTTCGTGTGCAAAGTATGTAAATGCCATTAAAGTAGTGATTTCGAAAAACGAAGGATTAAGTTTGGCAATAATCTCGTCTGCCTCGCGCACAAAGTCAATTACATATTGCTCAGAAATTGGTTTACCGTTTACGCGAATGCGTTCTGAAAAGTCTTTTAGGTGAGGCGAAGTATAAAGACCCACTTTATAACCTGCCGACTGCAGAATAGCTGCCAGGGTATGCGACACAGAACCTTTACCGTTTGTGCCAGCTATGTGAATGGTTTTAAATTGTTTGTGAGGACTTCCATACGCCGCATCAAGTTCCATTACATTATCTAAACCTGGTTTATATGCAGACTCACCTTTTTGCTGAAAGGCAGGAGTTTTAACAAATAAATAATCTAAAGTTTCTTTATAATTCACGACTCAACTTTTTTTATGAGTTTTTTTTCTCATTGTTAATATCTTTTCGTATGCAAAATTACAAAAGAATTCTTTTTTTTATTAAATTTACAATATTAAAATCCTAAAATTTACTACTATGAGTGCTAAAAAGAACTTTATCTTGGATACCAACGTAATCTTACACGATTACAAGTGTATTTATAACTTTCAGGAAAATGACATCTACATTCCTATTGTTGTTTTAGAAGAGTTAGATAAATTTAAAAAAGGGAATGAAGAGATAAATTATAATGCAAGACAATTTGCTAGAGAACTAGACGAAATTAGCGACAATGATTTCTTTGAAAAAGGTGCAGAAATTGGCGAAGGACTTGGTAGATTGTTTATTGTAGTAAATCGCGAGCCATCTGAGGCGCTTAAGGCTGCATTTATGGAAAACACTCCAGACCATAGAATACTTGCCATTACAGAAAGTATTCAAAATGCAGACCCTGCCACCAAAACTATTTTGGTAACAAAAGACATCAACCTTAGAATGAAGGCTCGTTCTGTGGGTATCCTTGCAGAAGATTATTTCAACGATAAAATCACAAACAAAGATATTTTCGACCGCGAACAAGAAACATACGATGGCATCGATAGTGCTCTTATTGATAAAATGTATGCCACATCTGCTGCTTCTATCAATGAATTTCCATTCAAAGATGACATTGCGCCAAATGAATATTTCATTTTAAAAAGCGAAAGAAATAGCATTATGGCTCGCTACGATAGTGAGTTGGAATGTGCGGTAAAAGTGAACAAAGAACGCGCATACGGCATTGAGGCTCGCAATGCGGAACAAGCATTTGCCCTAAATGCACTGCTAAATGATGATATTAAACTAGTTTGTATTACAGGTAAAGCTGGTACTGGTAAAACATTGTTGGCACTAGCTGCAGCACTTGAAAAATGCCATACCTACAAACAAATCTTGCTTGCCCGCCCTATTGTGGCACTTGCAAACAAAGATTTAGGTTTCCTACCTGGCACAGAAAAAGACAAGATTGCTCCTTATATGCAACCTCTTTTTGACAACCTAAATGTGATTAAACATCAGTTTGGTGCTAGTTCTCGCGAGCTTACTGCCATTTCTGAAATGCAACAATCTGGTCAACTTGTCATTGAGGCGCTTGCATACATTCGTGGTCGCAGCCTTTCTGATGCATATATTATTGTGGACGAAGCTCAAAACTTAACACCTCACGAGATTAAAACTATTATTACTCGAGCAGGCGAGAATACCAAAGTGGTGTTTACAGGCGACGTTCAACAAATTGACCAACCATATCTTGATATGCTTTCAAATGGTTTGGTTTATACAATTGACAAAATGAAAGGTCAAAGTATTTTTGCACACGTCAATCTAATAAAAGGCGAAAGAAGTTATTTATCAGAACTCGCAAGTAATTTGTTATAATGAAGTTTAAACTAATAATATTACTGTTGTTTTTAGGCGTGGCAAGTTGTTTCGCTACGTCTAAAACGACAAAAAGATACAAACAGTGGACACAGGATATAAGTAACACAGAAATTTCTGTACTTACTTGCTCTCCTGGCGATGAAATCTATTCTATATTTGGGCACACTGCCGTTAGAGTTTACAACCCAAACACTAAAGTAGATGCTGTGGTAAACTACGGTTTATTTGATTTCAATCAAGAGAGCTTCGTTTACAGATTTGTGAAGGGCGAAACCGACTATATGTGTGGAGTAGAAAACTTTAACTCATTTCTTTATTCCTATGCATGGCGCGGAAGCGGAGTGAAAGCCACTGTTTTAGACCTAACCGATGCTGAAAAAGAACGCATTATTAGGATGCTTACAAACGACTTAAAGCCAAAAAACAGAGAATATCGCTACAATTTTGCATATAATAACTGTGCCACAAAGATTAGGGATATAGTTAATTTTGCATATTCTGGCAAATGCGAGAGTCTGCTCCCTTCTGAATATACTTTTAGACAAATTATTGGTAAGTATGCCGAAAACTACCCTTGGTTTATGTTCTCATTCGACATTTGCCTTGGCGGGAAGGACTACAACACCCTAATGACTCCAGAAGAAGTTCAGTTTCTTCCTGAGCACCTAGACGCTGCACTCAATAATAGTTTGATTAATAGAGATGGTGAAGAATTAAGACCAAACACAAAACAAGAGATACTTCTCACACCTGCAGATAAAACAATAGAAAGTACATTTTTCACACCTATTGTTGTGGCAAGTATTCTGCTTATTCTTTCTATAATAAACCTTGCACTAGGAAGTAAATGCCGTATTGCTAGCAATATTTACAGCGGAACATTACTATTCACATATACCATTGTGGGGCTTTTAATCACATTTTTGATATTCTTCTCTGAGCACCCATTCACCACTTGGAATATGAATATTCTTATATTCAATCCACTACTGATTATTCCATTTGTTGGTTTAATGGTAAAAAACAAAGGAATAGTTTTCAAAATTGCTAACGCAGCACTTATACTTTTAGCTGTATTATTTATTCTTTATGCAGCAATATTCTGGAGTTTCACAAACCATGCGTTTATTATTTTAGCAATAACGTTGACAATAGAACTAAACAGACTAATAATAAAGGGAGCCTAAAAGCTCCCTTTATTATTTATATAGTAAAAATATTGTTGGTCTTTTTCCTAAATCTGGTAAGCTTGTCTTACGCCACTGCGACACCGTTAAAGTTTTGATATATTCAGTTTCGAGAGTAATATCGCAAGCAATGCAAAGTTTTGTAGAGTTTTGGCAGTTTTTCAAAATATCTTCTACCAATTTCATATTTCTGTATGGAGTTTCAATGAAAATCTGAGTTTGATGTTCAGAATAAATTCTTTGCTCCATTTTTTTGAACATCTTGTTTCGTTCTGCCGCATCTATTGGTAAATAACCTAAGAAAGCAAAACTTTGTCCGTTGAATCCCGACCCCATAAGCGAAAGAAGTATAGACGAAGGGCCTACAAGTGGTTTTACTATGTAACCTTTACTTTGAGCTATGCCCACTACATCAGCACCTGGGTCTGCTATTGCAGGACAACCAGCCTCTGAAATCACCCCCATACTATGTCCTTCTGCCATAGGTTTAAGGAAAGAAGAAATCACCTCAGCAGGAGTGTGACCATTCAGCTCAAAAAACTCTAGTTCATCTATATTAATGTTTCTGTCTACTTTTTTAAGGAAACGACGTGCCGTGCGAATATTCTCCACTATAAAATATTTAAGTGAAGTAACAATATTTGCATTAGCAGCTGGCAATACGTTGCTAAGTTCTGTATCGCCCAATGTACATGGGATTAGATATATAGTAGGACTCATAGTTAGGAGTTAGGAGTTGCAAAGCGAGTAACCGATCATAAACACAAACGTTAATACATACACTCCAAAAACACATAGTACTTGTTTGTTTACCATAGCACCACCATCGGCATTAAAATAAATAAACTTATTTACTACGTATTTGTATAGATAATATGAAATATATCCTGCAGCTACGCCTACAAGTGCTCCGCAAATAATATCTAGTGGGAAATGCACACCAAGATACATTCTAGAATATGAATTTAGCAATGCCCATGAAAAGATTAGCGCAGCATACCATCTATTTCTAAATAGTAAACAGGTAAGTGTAGCAATGCCAAATGTATTAGAAGCATGCGAAGAACAAAATCCATATAGCGCACTTCTATAATCGTTTACCACATGAATAATGTCTTTAAGTTCTGGGTCGTGTGTAGGTCTAAGTCTTTCAAAGAATGGTTTGCAAAATCCAGATGCCACTTGGTCGGCAATTAATATACATAAGCCTACAGCCAACGCAGCAATCATAGCATCCCTACCCTTAATTTTGAAAAGGAAAAATACTATTGAAAGATAAAGTGGAATCCAGACAAAACGGTCCGAAATCCACCACATTATATTATCCCAAAATGGAGCATGTAATGAATTAATATTCACTAATAACTCTCTATCCCATTCTATTAAAGCATTAAATATTTCCATTATATAATTTCTATTGCATTAGCAGGTATCCAACCTGAATTTCCATCCATTGTATTTATTTCAACCCATTCTCCTAGGGTAGATTTTATTTTTACTTTTGTTCCTTCGTGAAGAATAAACAGGTCGTTGCCGCTAGTATCTGGAGAACTTTTTATTGTAACTGTTTGCGCAAAAACTATAGCCTGATTGTTTGAAGTTTCTATACCATATCGAGTATTTGCAGAGAAAATAGAAATAATAGTGAAGAATAACGCGATTACTGCTACCGAAAATCCTAGTTTTCTAACCCACATTTTTCTTACAAAAATGTATAATGAAAGCGCGACCAACACAATTACAAACAAAGAAACTGCCACCCAAGCCCAGGCATCTGCAGAAGTGATATTTACAAAAGCATTCCACCAATCAACAATAAATACTGTACCTAAAGACTCAATATTGTCAACTGTACGAGCCTCGGCAAACTCAAGATTGTGTTTTGCATCTTCGTGAGAAGGGTCTAATTTAAGCGCACGCTCATAGTTTAAGATTGAAGCAGCTAACTCGCCTTTTCTAAAGTAGCAATTTGCCACATTATAATACAAATCGGCAGACTCATAACCCTTGTCTAAAGCAGAATTATATACTTCAAGAGCAGTATCATACTCACCTGCGGTGTATGCCATTTCTGCTTTTACAAAATTAAATTCGCCTACAGCACTTACATTTAAACAAACTATAAGTGCTATAAATAAACTATATATCTTGCTTTTCATATTATCTTAAAGTGTTATCAAGTTCACCAATAAGTTCTGCCGCTCTTGAATAAATATTTTCCATAGACAGACTTTCATCTACCATAGGCGAGAATCTTGCAAATTCACAATCTGATAGACATAATAAAAATTCTTTTATCAATTTCTGATCACAACCATGTGAAATAAGTTTTTCCTCTACATTATCTTTTGTTAGCTCTGATACTGGAATGGTTAATTTATCTGCAATGTATCCCCAAAGAGCACGCATTGTTTCTTCATAAAACTTAGATTTTTCTCCAAGTTTTAAGCATTTTTGAGCCTCTTTTAGGCGTTTTTTAGCTACTTTATTTGCTCGTTTTGTATTTCTTAAAGCCACATTTGCATTTTCTTTTGCTTGTTTTTGAAGAAGCAGCAGCACAATTATAAAAATAAATAGTGGAGTTAAGAAACAAACATACATTGTAGAAGAAAATGCAAAATGACTATCCTTTTTGCTCAATCCATTTTCCACTTTTGTATGTATAAAACGTATATCGGTAGATAATTGTTTTACATTTTCTTTATTAATAGTTGGGCTCACCACAGTTGTTGTTGCCTCACTAGAAGCACTTCCGTCCACCTTTATTTTATAAACAGGTGTGGTAAGAGTTTGGTATGAACCTCTGTTGATGTCGAAATACACAAACTTCACAGCAGGTATTTCAAAATCGCCACCAAAACGTGGAATAGCAACATATTCAATAGATTTGCTTCCGTTTTGACCATTAGAAGTTGGTTTTACTTTTACATCCATTTTAGGATCGTAAACATCAAAATCTAGTGGAAATTTCACCTCTGGGGTTTTAACTAGTTTAAGGTTACCTGTACCTGCGATTTTAAGTTTCAGCGTAAGAGCATCGTTTACTTTAATATTTTCTGAAGAAATAGAAGAATTTAAAGTATAAGCCCCTACTGCACCATTAAATCCTGCTGGAGCATTTGCAGGAAGTTCTTTCACAGTAATTTGAGCACCAGAAAATTTCAAGCTTTTCTTTACGTCTTGATAAGATTGGAAGAAATCGTCAAATATACTTTGATGACGTGAAGAAGATGTTCTCATTCGTAAAACAACTTCTACATTGCCACCATCGATATTTATTTTACCAGCGTGTTGAGGGAAAATTATACATTGTTTTAGCACAATAGTGTTATAATTGTATCCATCCACGTGTTCCACCACCCAAGAACGATTAGGGTCTAGTTCTATATCTTGAACAAAGAAATCTTTAAACTCAGGAAATTTTGCTCCACCCACTTGCACCACGTCTAGACGAGTGTAAAGTTTATAAGTTACCTGAATGGCTTCTTGCTCATAAACTTTTGTTTTGGTAAAATGTTGTTTAACGAAAATTTGTTCGTTATTTACATTGGCTACAGAAGAATTATCTACAGGAAGACCTTGTGAAGCAGACGATGATGCAGGTTGCTTATCGGCAGGAAGCACCTCTATCTGCACAGAATTACTAGTATACTTATCACCACTTATTACAATAGTAGCAGGTGCAATAGTATATTTACCTGGTTCTTTACCTGCCAACATATAGGTATAAGTAATTTGGGTATTACTTGTAGCTTTGCCATTTACTATTTGAAAACTACTACTATGTGAGGTAGAAGGGCCAAAAAGCACGTCGAAATCTGAAATTTCTGGCACTCTAAGGTCTTTACCATCTTTATTTACGGTGTAAACAAGTTTAAACTGCTGTCCTGACACCACTGTAGAAGGGGCTTTACATGTAAAGCTTATCTCCTCTGCCCATAGTGCCACGGCAGAAATCCATAATAAAAATCCTATAAATAATTTTCTATTCATCTTTTTACCAATCCTTTTCTAAACTTCTTTGACCGCCTTTTCTGCGTTGCATTTCTTCTTGAAGTTGTTTTTCATCTTGTGAGAAAGCCTCCAAAATTTGCTCTGCAGCCTCTTGAGACATTTCCTCACTATTTTGTTGTTGCTGTTGCTCTTGTTGCTTTTGTTCTTCTTTTTTCTCTTCTTGCTTATCTTGGTTTTGCTCTTGTTGTTTTTTGTCTTTGTTCTGATCTTTGTTTTGATCGTTTTGCTGCTGTTGCTGCTGTTGCATTTGCAGTTTCTTTTGAGCTAAAGCCAAATTAAATCTTGTTTCATCGTCTTGAGGATTGTTTTTAAGTGCATTTTTATATGCCTCTACACTATTACCATAATCCTCTGCTTTGTAAAGAGAATTTCCTAAATTGTGATATATAGAAGATAATTTTTCCTTATCGTCTGTTAGTTTTGTTGCCTTTTCAAACTCCTCTGCAGCCTCTTTATACTTTTCTTGTTTATATAAAGAATTACCCAGATTGTATGCAGATTCTACAGAATACTTATCTGCCTGAATACCTTTTCTGTACTCCACTTCTGCATCTGTATATTTTTCGTCTTCGTAATTATTATTACCACTTCTGATAGAAGGATTTGCCTTATATGCAAACACCGACGAAACAAAAAGCAAAGTTAATAAAGAAATCGCGATTCTTAACATTATCAGAATAATTTTATGTTTTTAAACAACGGATTTTTTCTCTCTAGGAATATACATTCAAGTACTAATAGTACTAAAACTATCCACGCTATTGCAATATATTGCTCATTGTATTGAGTATATACTTGAGATTCTATTTCAGATTTTGATAGTTTTTCTAGTTCAGATGATAGTGCTCTAACGGCAGAAGATGAATTGTCTACCCTCACATACATACCGCCACCTGCGGCTGCAATTTCCTGACACATAGTTTCGTTTAGCTTGGTTACCACCACATTGCCTTCTTTGTCTTTTCTAAAACTTTGTGTACCTGCAATAGGAATTGGAGCGCCTTCTGGAGTACCTACACCTAGCACATTTACCGTAATGCCATATTTAAGTGCTTCTTGTGCCATTTTCACAGCATCATCTTCGTGGTTTTCACCATCGGTGATGATGATAATACTTTTACCCACGTTGCTGTCGGTGCTAGAGAAAAGCTGCATTGCACGTTTTATAGCCATACCAATGGCAGTACCTTGCACTGGCACCATACCCGGATTTATGTTTGACAAAAACATTTTTGCAGAAGAAACGTCGGTGGTAAGTGGCATTTGCACGTATGCATCACCAGCAAATATCATAAGTGCCACTTTGTCGTTTTGTAGATTGTCTATCAAATGGTTCAACACCCTTTTTGCACGAGACATTCTATCTGGTTTTAAGTCTTGCGAAAGCATTGAGTTCGACACGTCCACGGCAATTACAAGTTCCACCCCTTGGCGTTTTTGTTTTTCAAGTTTAGAACCAAATTGTGGACCTGCCATCATAAAGATAGACAGAATCAATGCTGTGAGAAGCATGTAAAACTTCACTCTTGGGCGTATGTGAGAAGCCTCTGGCATAAGTCCTCTAAGCAGGGCTTTATTTCCTAAAGTCTTTAATCTCTTCGATTTTATAATAAGTGCATAATAGAAGAAACCTATAAGTACAGGTATCAACATTAGCAAATAGAGATATTCTGGGCGAGCAAATCTGAACATATTATGGAATAGATTTAAACACTGTATTTCTTAATGTAATTTCTCCAATCAAACAAACCACTAAAGCAAGCACAAACCAGTGATATAGTTCTTCTTTTTTGCTAAACTCTTTCACTTGGATTTTTGTTTTCTCCAATTGGTCAATTTCTTTGTAGATAGAAGCTAAACTCTTGGTATCTGTGGCTCTAAAATATTCACCACCAGTGGTTTCTGCAATATTTTTAAGACTTTCTTCGTCGATATCCACTTCCACATCTTGATATTGCACACCGTATGGTGTTTGGAAAGGATATGGAGCCATGCCACGAGTACCTACCCCAATAGTATAAACTCTAATGCCAAAACTTTTAGCAATTTCACCTGCTGTAGAAGGCGCTATTTGTCCACGGTTGTTTGAACCGTCTGTTAGCAGAATAATTACTTTAGATTTTGCATTACTATCTTTAATTCTGTTCACAGCAGTGGCCAAACCAGAACCAATAGCTGTACCATCTTCTATCATACCACTTTCTATGCCATTAAGCAGGTTGATAAGTTCGGCGTGATTAATGGTAAGCGGACATTGTGTAAAACTCTCGCCTGCAAACACCACTAGGCCGATATTGTCGTTGTGACGTGATGAGATAAACTCAGTTGCCACTTTTTTTGCCGCTCTAAGTCGGTTTGGCTTAAGGTCTTCTGCAAGCATACTTGAAGAAATATCCACAGCCATAACAATATCTATACCCTCTGTGGTTTGGTTGCTCCAACTATCGCTCTTTTGAGGACGAGCAATGGCAATAATAAGCGCCGCCAAAGCAAGCATGTGCAATGCCAGTGGCAAATATCTTAAATAATGCTTATAGCTTTTAGGCATTTCTTGAAACACCTTTGTAGATGAAAATCTTATTTCTGCTGTAAGTCTTTTTCTGTTGTAAACATAATATGCTATTATGACAGGTATTATCAACAACAGCAACAAACACCATGGATTTGCAAATGTTATCATTCTTCAGATGTTTTTTCTTGTTCTTGTTTTTCTTCTGTTTCTTCTTCCTTAGTAGTTTTTTCTACTATCATGAAAGCATCAAGCACTGCTTTTTCGTTCTCGTTTTCTAGAGGAACAAATTTTGCAAACTTAACCAAATCTGATAGTTCTAACATATCTTTTAAAACCAATCTTATTTCGTCTAAGTCTTTATTTTTCTTTACAAGTGCCACAATTTCGTCTGTGGTCATTTCCATTGCATTTATGCCGTATGCGCCTGATAGATATTCGCGGATAACGTCAGTGATATCTGTATAAAACTGTTTAATCTGACCTTGTTGCCAAATTTTCTCAGTTTTAATTTGTTCCAATTTCTGTAGAGCCACCACGTGAGCAGGCAGAACAACCTCTGGAGTTTCTGGCAAGATTGTTACCTTTTTGTTAAACACAAATCGCATTAATAGCAACACTATAATGGCAATAATTAGCACTGCTGCTACCCCTATACCACTCCATCTTGCAAGTTCTATCCAAGAAAAAGGAGCAGACATAATGTTCTTTTCGGCATTGATATCATCTGTTTGCTCATTTACTTGCACTGTGTTTACTGTAAGACCCACAGGGTTTGAAGTAACTTTTTCTGTGGCAGTTTCAAACAAAAATTCTGGCACATAGTAGAAACCACTATCATACGAGCTCACCAAATATTCTGTTGTAATAGAAATTCTACCATCTGATATTTTAGCTGTGTCGGTTTTAAGTTTTTCTAATATTTGCACATTGGTGGCAAGCGTATCAGAAAACTGTGGCCAAGAAACCTTTTCTGTAGCAGGTTGTATAAGTTCTAACTTGTATGTAGACTGCTGACCAATAAGTATTTCGTTTGGCTCAAGAGTGGCTTTCACAGAGATTTCTCCAGCAAATGAGATATTTACTAGTGCAAAGGCTAAAAATATAGACAAAAAGATTTTTTTCATATTATCCTCTCATTCTAAACAAATTAATCAATGCTTTTACATAGTCGTCGTCGGTGCTTATAGAAACCATATCCACATGATTTTTTTGGAAATTTTTCTTTATTGTGGCTTGTTGCTTGTTCCAATGGTCTTTGTAGCGCATACGCACATCGCTGCTTGAAGTGTCTACATAAACAGTTTCATTTGTTTCTGCATCAATCATTTTCACCCAACCCACATTTGGTATTTCTGTATCCTTAGGGTCGTAGACTTGCACTGCCACAAGGTCGTGACGGTTTGATGCCACCATAAGTGGTTTTTCAAAGTCTGGCGAAATAAAGTCTGAGATAAGGAATGCTGTGCAACGCTTCTTAATAGCGTTTCTAAAGTATTCCAATGCCACAGACACATCGGTTTTGTTGCTTTCTGGTTTAAACTCTATAAGCTCACGAATTATGTATAAAACGTGTTTTTTACCTTTTTGCGGAGCAATAAATTTCTCTATCTTGTCGGAGAAGAAAATCACCCCTATCTTGTCGTTGTTTTGAAGAGAAGAGAATGCTAGAGTGGCTGCAAGTTCTGTAATTACAGAGCGTTTGGTTTGTGTTGTTGTTCCAAAATCGCTACTTCCAGACACGTCTATAAGAAGCATAAAGGTAAGTTCTCTTTCTTCTTCAAACACCTTCACAAAAGGGTGATTGAAACGTGCTGTCACGTTCCAATCTATATTTCTAATGTCGTCGCCTACTTGATACTCGCGCACTTCTGAGAATGCCATACCCCTACCCTTGAAGGCAGAATGGTATTGACCCGCAAAAATATTTTGCGAAAGCCCACGAGTTTTAATCTCAATCTGACGTACTTTTTTTAATAATTCAGTTGTTTCCATTAAGGCACCTCAACTATATTCAAAATCTCAGAAATAACATCTTCGGTGGTGATATTATTCGCTTCGGCTTCGTAGGTTAGGCCAATACGGTGACGAAGCACATCGTGACAAACGGCACGCACGTCTTCTGGAATCACGTAACCACGGTGTTTGATGAATGCGTAAGCACGAGCGGCTAAAGCAAGGCTGATAGATGCACGAGGAGAACCACCAAATGCTATCATGCCTTTAAGGTCGGTTAAGCCGTATGCTTGAGGGTCGCGAGTGGCGAATACGATATCAAGGATGTATTTTTCAATTTTTTCGTCTAGGTAGATTTCACGAACCACATTGCGTGCTTCGATAATTTCAGAAGCTTTAAGAAGTGGTTTGATAGGTTCTGGTTTTGCACCAATATTTTGACGAATGATAAGGCGTTCTTCTTCAAGACGTGGATAAGAAACCACCACTTTAAGCATAAAACGGTCTACTTGTGCTTCTGGAAGAGGATATGTACCTTCTTGTTCAATAGGGTTTTGTGTAGCAAGCACTAGGAAAGGCTCGTCTAGTTTGTAAGTGGTATCAGCTAGGGTTACTTGACGCTCTTGCATGGCTTCTAGTAGAGCAGATTGCACTTTTGCAGGAGCACGATTGATTTCGTCTGCCAACACGAAGTTTGCAAAGATAGGTCCTTTTTTCACCACAAACTCTTCGTTTTTTTGACTATAAATCATAGTACCTAAAACGTCGGCTGGAAGAAGGTCTGGAGTAAATTGGATACGGCTATATTTGCTATCAACAAGTTGCGCTAGAGTTTTAATAGCAAGTGTTTTTGCAAGACCTGGCACACCTTCTAAAAGAACGTGACCGTCTGACAACAGACCAATTAACAAAGATTCTACTAAGTGTTTTTGACCTACAATTACTTTATCCATTCCCATGGTAAGCACGTCAATGAAAGCACTTTTTTGCTCAATGCGAGCATTTAATTCTCTAATGTCTACTACTTGACTCATATTAATTAATTTTAGTTGTTTCTAACATAATTTCAAACGAATGCAAAAAGCAAAGGCGAAGATAGACAAAATGTAAAAACTACACCAAATAGATTAGTTTAAAAAGTTAAAATTAAATGTTAAAGAGTTTGAATAAAGAAAATATAAGTATCTTTGTACTATGAAAATGGAAAGCATAGAACTTCTTTCGCCTGCAAAAAATGCAGAAACTGGCATCGAAGCCATAAAACATGGTGCAGATGCGGTATATATTGGTGCGCCAAAGTTTGGAGCACGTTCGTCGGCTTCAAATACTATCGAAGACATTGAGCGCCTTGTAAAATTTGCACATCAATATAGAGCTAAAATCTATGTTACTGTTAACACTATTTTATACGATGAAGAACTTGCAGAGGCAGAAGCACTTATACATAGCCTTTATAAAATAGGTGTAGACGCGTTGATAGTGCAAGATACTTCCATTTTTAAACTTAACCTACCCCCTATCGCCATTCACTCTAGCACACAAGCAGAAAATAGTCGACTTGAGAAAGTAAAATTTTGGGAAAGCATTGGTTGTGAGCAAGTGGTACTCGCACGTGAACTTAGCCTTGAGCAAATAAAAAACATTCACGAAAACACATCTGTGCGACTAGAGGCATTTGTGCATGGAGCACTTTGCGTTAGTTATAGCGGAAAATGTTATGTAAGCCAGGCACTTACAGGCAGAAGTGCCAACAGAGGAGAATGCGCGCAGATTTGTCGCTTGCAATTCGACCTTCAAGACCGTGAGGGACATTCTTTTGGCAAAAAACATTGGCTTTCGCTTAAAGATTTCAATGCATCATCTCACGTGGGTGAAATGATTGATGCCGGCGTGAGATCATTTAAAATTGAAGGCAGACTAAAGGATATTACATACGTTAAAAATATTACTGCCTATTATAGAGGCAAGATAGACGAAGCGCTAAAAACTCGTCCACAATTTAAGAAACAATCACTTGGCGAGTGCACATACAGCTTTCAGCCAAACCCATATAAGAGTTTCAACCGTGGGTTTACTTCGTTTTTCTTAAACGGCAGACAAAACTATATTTTCCAACCAATAAGTCCAAAATCGTTTGGTGAACCTATCGGCACAGTGAGCAAGGTGGATGGCAAAAAGATTTGGATAAAAACTACACATAGCCTAAATAATGGCGACGGATTTTGTTTTGTAAACAGCCGTGGCGAGCTAGAAGGTTTCAGAGTCAACACCGCAAATGGCAATGTTATCACCTCAGCCGAAAACGTAAAAATTGCTATTGGCGACAAGGTTTATAGAAACAACGATGAAGCGTTTAACAAAGTCTTGGGTGCCGAAAGTGCCAAGAGAAAGATAAAAATAAACATTACGGTAGATGGTAAAACCTTCCGTTTCACTTGTGGGGAACCTTTTGAGGAGGTCGGCGCGCACGTGGCAGAATATGTTTTTGATGGCGAATTGGACCAAGCTCAAAAAGACCCTTCTGCTTACATTTCTACCCAGCTTAGCAAGCTTGGAGATAGCATTTTCGAAGCAGGCAAAGTGAGCGTAAGCACTCAATTCTTCTTTCCTGCATCAATTTTAGGAAATATTCGCAGAATATTATGCGAAGAACTAACAAATACGTTAGTAAATCTACCATATTCGCCTATTATTTTACCAATAAAAAACGATGCTAAGTTTCCACTTGTTAGCGATAGCTATTTAAACAATATAGCCAACAAAAAAGCACAAGAATTTTACTACGACCATGGTGCAAAAGTGTCGGCTCGCGCCTTTGAACTAGAAGCAAAAGACGACGCCACCCTTATGTTTTGCAAACACTGCATCCGCTTCGCTTTAGGGGCATGCCCAAAAGAAAATCGGGGACTTCGACAAGCCCAGTCACCGATTAACGAGCCACTCTTCCTTATTCACAAAAACTACTACCTACGCCTACACTTCAACTGCAAAGACTGCGTGATGGAAGTAAGGAAAGGCTAAATTTAATAAAACATACCAGTATGAAAAAACACATCCTTACCATAATTTGCATAGCAATAAGCACTATAACCGCAACGAGTGCGAACCTTGTAAACAACTCTTCTTTTGAGCAAGGATATTCCTATTGGAATGCGTGGGGAGGTGGAATAGACGCAAGCAAAGCACATAGCGGGAACAATGCTCTGCACAGCACCGGACGTGGTTTTTGCACCCTCGTTGCAAATTATGGAAACCGTATAAACGTGTCGCCAAACACCTATTATAAATTTAGCGGATATATCTTTCGTGCAGACAATAGCGGATGGGCATACATAGATATGAACGACGAGGCAGGCGAACTTCAACTACGAAGCACTGAATACGGACATTGGGAATACGTGAGTGGCATTTGGAATAGTGGCGGCAACACATCTGTGCAACTTAGAGCCGTGGTAGAGCGCGACTGGACCAACCCTGGTAGTGGCGTTACAGGCGACATTTGGTTCGACGATATTGTTTTCGAGCCACTCCAAAGCGAGTCTTATAACGAAAACGAAATTACTTTAAGCACAAACGCCCAATATACATCAATAGAAAATTCAAACATCGCCATAGAACTAGCAATTGACACCGCCAAACCCTATATTTCTAAACTTACAAACAAAGAAACCAATCAAAATTGGTTAAATAGCCCAAGAGAAATTCCTCTGCTTAAGAAAATAAACAATCAAAATATAAACTGGCTGTTTGATAAATCTTCATCAAGCGAAAATCATATTCAAGCCATTTTCAAAAGCAATAAATTTTCCCTTATTCTACATGCCGAACTAAAAGAAAACGGACCTGTGCATATCTGGCAAGAACTTGTAAACAATTCTACAGCCACAGCAAAGATTTCGACACAAGATATGCAAGCACTAGACATGATAGTGCGCGTGCCAAATGTGAGCACACTTTGGCGTTTCAACCGTTCACGTTTCAACAATGGTCTAGATGGCAACTTTACCACAGGCGTTTTAAAACAAGAAATCAGAAACAATTTTTATCAGCTTTGCCAAATAGAAAACTCATGGCTTGTTTCCACTGGCGAACTTCCACTTGCTATGCTCGACTGCGGCGGTGAAGGTCTTTATATCGGATATGATTGGAACTTTGGTCTTATCGAAATACAAACTCAAAGCAACCTTAAAAACGTAAGACTAAAAGCAAATTTAGGGCTTTCTGCCGAAGAAATCACCTGTGAAGCAAACAGCAAACTTTCCATTCCGGGCGTGTTTATTGGTCTATATAAAGGCAACACAGACGACGGTGGTAACCAACTAAAAAATTGGTTCTGGACACACCACATCCCAGCCTCACTTCGTGAAAACGAAAACGAACCACTCATTGAAATCCACTACGGCGCGTATAGCGAAAATGACTTTCTATACTACCTAAACCGATACAATTTACCTGAGCTAGGCGTAGGACTTATCAAAATGGACTATTGGTGGACAGTGCCAACCACAGGAGCCGACGCAAATAGCGGTTTCGACCCTATACTAGAAACCAGATGGGAACCATACGCAGGCAAATGGCCTAACGGCATGACTTTTGGCACTCTTACCAAAGCAAAATACGCAGGCATTAAAAATTCGCTTTACATGTGCGACACCTATATGGGTGCAGATATTTCAAACCGCAACGCACAACTCGCTCAAATAGATGCACTTGCAAAACGCGTAGAAAATTGGAAGATAGACTACTGGCGTAGCGACTTCGACCTTGAAAAAGCAAATTCATTCGCCTCTCACACAGGCTTGCTGTTTATTCTAGACTCACTCATTAATAGGTTTAACAACTTCCGCTACGAACACTGCAGCGCAGGTGGCTCACTAAAAGACTTCACTACCCTACGCCGTATGACTTTTATGACTATGGAAGACTCTGGCGGTCCGCTAAATCACCGCATGGCATTTTATAGCAACTCTTATATGATTAACCCTGTGCAACTAAAATTCGATGTGGGTTACGATTGGACATCGGCAGAAGATGCCTCAAACATAAATGCCAATGGCGAAAGTTGGGCAAAATATGTGCTTCGTTCGTCTATGATGGGTGCCATGATGGCATGTGCAGTGGGTAGAGACATGACAAACGTGGAATTTAACCAAGCCAAAATACATTGGAAACTCTACAACGAAAAGCAACGTGAAATCTTGCGTGGTGGTAATGTCTACCATATTCTTCCTATGCCTAACGGCAACAACTGGGACGGCATGCAGTTCTTCAACAATGCTTTAGGCAAAGGTTCTGTGTTCCTATTCTCACACAAAGCCGGGGGCGGAGCCGACGGCACAAGCAAAAGAATTTTCCTAAAAGGATTAGATGAAAACACCTCATACCAAGTAGATTTTCAAGACAGAACAGAACTTTCTTGCCACAAAACAGGCAAACAGCTAATGTCTGACGGCATCCTTGTAACAGGTATGACCAAACATTTCGACACAGAAATTATTTGGCTAACAACCACCTCTACCGATATAGAAGAAACAAAAGCAGAAGAAATAAGCATCACACCAAATCCAACTAAAACAGGTGAATTTGCCACTCTAACAAACGCAGACGAAACCACCACTTGGAGAATTTACGATAGCATAGGCAGACTTATAACTGAAGGCAAAGGCACCACCCTCACTGCCCCTGCCGCTGCTTGCACCTATATAATACAAACCCAAGAACAGACAATCAAATGGGTAGTGCAATAATATTGACAAAAAAAAGAGGCTAACCGTTCAAGTTAACCTCTTTTTGTGTTTATGATTAAATGAATTAAATCATCTCAATTACAGCTTTCACTGCTGCGTCGATACCGCTTGGGTTTTTACCACCGGCGGAAGCCATGAAAGGTTGACCACCGCCACCACCTTGAATGTGTTTAGCAGCCTCACGCACCATATTTCCTGCGTGGAAACCAGCGTCAATCATAGGTTTGCTTAAGAACACTGTTAGGTTTGGTTTACCTTCATAAACATTACCAATTACAAGCATAAATTTAACGTCAGTAAATTTACCTTTAAATAGAGGAAGTAATGCTTTGTGCATTTCTGGGTTTTCGTTGCTTGTTACGCTAATTACTTTCACACCATTGATATCCTCTGCACGTTCAATTAAAGCATCACGCATTTGAAGAGCACGTTGTTGAATATAATTTTCAACTTCTTTCTTCAAGTTTTGGTTATCTGCAATTGTACGTTGTGCAGCAGTAAGAAGATCTGGAGCATTGTTAAACATCTCTCTGAAAGATGTGATGGTATTTTGCATATCGTAAACCATAAGTTCTGCTTGTTCTGCTGTAACAGCCTCGATACGGCGAATACCTGCAGCGATAGAACTTTCAGACACAATCTTGAACATACCAATATTACCTGTAGATGAAGCGTGAGTACCGCCACAAAGCTCTACAGATTTGTCGTAGCAGATAACACGTACTTTTTCACCATATTTTTCGCCGAATAGTGCCATAGCACCTAGTTTTTTAGCCTCTTCAATTGGCATTTCTCTGTGCTCAACAAGAGACACGTTTTGGCGAATTTTCTTATTTACAGCTTTTTCTACAGCCACGATTTCCTCACGAGTAAGTTTTTGGAAGTGAGAGAAGTCGAAACGAAGAACTTTTGGAGAAACGTATGAACCTTTTTGTTCTACGTGAGTGCCAAGAAGTTCACGAAGTGCTTCGTGTAGAAGGTGAGTTGCTGTGTGATTAGCCTCACTAGCAGCTCTGTTTTCTTTATTAATTTTTGCTACGAATGTTGCTGCAGGATTTTCTGGAAGTTCATTTACAATATGAACAGGAAGGTTGTTTTCACGTTTAGTGTCAACCACAACGATTTTTTCGTTTGCATTTTCAAGCACACCAGAGTCACCTACTTGTCCACCCATTTCTGCATAGAAAGGAGTAACAGAAAGCACTACTTGATAGAATGATTTATTCTTTTGAGTTACTTTTCTATAACGTAAGATTTGAGTTTCAGCTTCTGTGTCGTCGTAACCAACGAAAGTGGTATCACCTTCTGCAAGCACTACCCAGTCGCCAGTTTCCACAGCAGCCGCATTACGAGCACGTTCTTTTTGTTTTTGCATTTCTGAGTTGAACTCGTCGTTGTTTACTGTTAAGCCGTTTTCTTTAAGAATAAGCTCGGTTAAGTCTAGTGGGAAACCGTATGTGTCGTAAAGAACGAATGCATTCACACCACTAATTTCTGTTTTACCTTCTTTTTTGGTGTCGTTCATTACTTTGTCTAATAGGCGGATACCTGTTTCAAGGGTGCGTAGGAATGTATCTTCCTCTTCTTTAATAACTTTTTCGATAAGTGTTTTTTGTGCAACAAGCTCTGGATAAGCCTCACCCATATTGTCGATAAGAGCAGGGATAAGCTTATACATAAATGCACTGCGTTGGTTCATAAATGTGTAACCATAACGCACTGCACGGCGTAAAATACGACGAATTACATAACCAGCTTTAGCGTTTGATGGTAATTGACCATCTGTAATAGCAAATGCAATAGTTCTAATATGGTCTGCTACCACGCGCATTGCCACGTCTACTTTAGAATCTTTGCCATATTCACATGAGCAAATATTGCCAATAGCAGCAATAAGTGGTTGGAACACGTCTGTGTCGTAGTTTGAAGTTTTGCCTTGAACAGCCATACATAAGCGTTCAAAACCCATACCAGTGTCGATAACCTTGTTTGGAAGTGATTCTAGCGAACCGTCTGCCTTACGGTTGTATTGCATAAACACGTTGTTCCAAATTTCAATCACTTGTGGGTGATCGCCGTTTACTAGCGATTTACCATCTACTGCAGCACGTTCTTCGTTTGAACGTAAGTCGATGTGAATTTCTGAACAAGGACCACAAGGACCTGTATCGCCCATTTCCCAGAAGTTATCTTTTTTGTTACCGTTGATAATGCGGTCTTCTGCAATATATTTAGCCCAAATTTGAGCAGCTTCGTCGTCGCGACCAAGGCCTTCTGCCTCAGCACCTTCAAACACAGTTACATATAGGCGGTCTTTTTCAAGTTTCAACACCTCTGTTAGGTATTCCCATGCCCACTCTATAGCTTCTGCTTTGAAGTAGTCACCAAAACTCCAGTTACCTAACATTTCAAACATAGTGTGGTGATATGTATCGTGACCAACTTCTTCAAGGTCGTTGTGTTTACCACTCACACGAAGACATTTTTGAGAATCCGCGGCTCGAGAATACACTATTGGGTCGTTACCTAAAATAATGTTTTTAAACTGGTTCATACCAGCATTGGTAAACATAAGTGTTGGGTCATCTTTAATGACCATAGGTGCAGAAGGAACAATTTTGTGATCCTTAGATGCAAAAAAGTCTAAAAAAGACTGGCGGATTTCTTTAGAAGTCATCATTTTTATTTTGTTTAATTTTATTATTAATCGGGCACTTCGACAGGCTCAGTGACCGATTATGCATATCCTTATTAATAATGTGCAAAGATAATAAAAAAATTAACATCAGTTTATTTCTGTTTTAAAAAATTATTATTATATTTGCAAACGATTTCAAATAAACAAAAAAAAACAACTTCTAAAATTAAACGCCTATAAGAATACAGTTACCCTAATAATTTTAAAGGTCACAACCTAATGGTAACATTAAAATCTATGTCTGACGAACAATTGGTAAAATTGTTTACAGAAGGGAATAATAGGGCGTTTGATACTCTTCTACTTCGTTATAAGAGCTTCCTTTATTCACACGTTTATTCTATTACAAAAGACTACGACGAGAGTAATGATATTCTCCAAGAAGCATACGTGCGCATGATTAGTAGCCTAAGACAAAAGTTTTATATTGAAACTGGGAAATTTAAGTATTGGGCACTTCGCATTGCGCATAATATCGCAATAGACAACACAAGACTAAATAAAAATAGCGATATAAAATGCTCTTGTTCAGAGGAGTTTATGTCTGTTGTGCCAACAGATTATTACGAAAAAACAATAGAGGACGATATGGTAGAAAAACAGATAAAAAAACAAATTTACATTATCTATAAAAGTCTACCAGACACTCAAAGAGATATTGTGCAAATGAGATATTATAACAACTTGAGTTTCAAGGAAATATCTAACATTACAGGAGAGAGCATCAACACCTCGCTTGGACGTATGCGCTACGCAATACTTAATATGAGAAAAATGGCAAATGAAAGAAAATCTCTTATCAGTGCTTAAAAAATGAATAAAATTCATATCTTTGCGTAAAATATTAAAAATATGAGCACAATTATCTCTCCTTCATTATTATCTGCAAACTTCTACAACCTAGAAGAAGATATTCAAATGATTAACAGCAGCGAAGCCGATTGGCTACACATCGACATTATGGACGGCGTTTTCGTTCCTAATATTTCATTTGGTTTCTCTGTTCTAGAATCTATTCAAAGCAAATGCAAAAAACCTCTAGACGTGCATTTGATGATTGTGGAACCTGATAAATATGTAGAACGCTTTGCAAAAGTGGGAGCTGCGATAATAAATGTTCACTACGAGGCTTGTACTCACCTACACAGAACTATTCAAAACATTAAAGCACAAGGAGTTAAAGCAGCCGTTACGCTAAATCCTCACACTCCTGTTTGCCTGCTAGAAGACATCATTGCAGACCTAGATATGGTACTTCTTATGTCTGTAAACCCTGGCTACGGCGGTCAAAAATTCATTCCACAAACTGTAGAAAAAGTTCGCGCACTTAAAGCTATGATTGAAAGAAAAGGTCTTTCAACCATTATTGAAGTGGACGGTGGCGTAAATTTAGAAACTGGTCAAGCACTAGTTTCTGCAGGCGCTGATGCACTTGTGGCAGGAAACTTCGTTTTCAAATCTGAAAATCCTTTAGAAACAATTGCAGAACTTAAAAAATTAGGAAAATAGAAAACATTGTATAGCCCCATCAAAATCTTACATCAATTACCTTTCTTACGGCTTTTCATTTTTTTAAGTTTAGGTATTGCATTAGCATTGGTAAGCACCGATGTTAAACATGCTCTTGTACTCATTATTATTACATTGAGTATAGGTTTTGCGTGCACATTCCTACCACCTAGCAAATCATATTACAAAGGCTTTGTAATTATGTTTTCCATTATCACTTTAGGCTACTTTTGTGTATACATAGAAAAACCTACAAAAGAAGACTTTAGCATAGTAGAAAGCCTAGCTCAAAATACCAATACTTTAATAGCAGAAATTTTTACAAAACATTTACAATCAGATACTTCTGCACTTTGCAAGGCACTCTGCATTGCAGATAAATCGGACCTAACATCAACAGTTAAAAAAGACTTTTCGCGTGCAGGGGCATCACATATTTTGGCTGTAAGTGGTATGCACGTGGGCATTATTTTCACTGGCATTTCCACACTTATTGGTCTTATTTCTCAAAGCAGAAAATTTAGTCGAATCGCTAGCATCGTCGCTATCTGCTTTCTGTGGTTTTACGCCTTCATTTGCGGCCTTCAACCATCAATTGTCCGCGCATGCACCATGTTTACCATTCCTATCATTGGTAAACTGCTCAAACGCGACTCATCTAGCCTCAACAGCCTGCTATTCACCGCATTCTGCATGGTAATTTACGACTACACCAACCTTTTCAACATAGGTTTTCAGCTATCATTTTTAGCTGTGGCAGGAATTTTACTGTTTCAAGAGAAAATTTTTAATATTTTCCAACTACAAAACAAAATTTTAATCTGGCTTTGGAGTTTAACGAGCGTGTCTATTGCTGCACAAATCACCACCTTACCGCTTACCATTTATTATTTCCACAACATACCAGTTTTGTCGCTCATATCCAACCTTTTTGTAGTGCCACTTTCCACACTTTTAATATACTTTTCAGGTGGCCTTATTTTATTTAATCTTACTAACGTTAGCAATATTATATCACTCATTCTCAATAAATTATCTTATTATTTAAACCTTTTCATTGAAGTTATTTCTTGCACCCCATTCGCCACTATAGAGAATATCAACATCTCAATTTTTCAGGTCGCCACATTATACCTTATTATATTAATAACAAAGTACTTTTTAGACTCGAAAAAACCTGTTTGCGTAATATGGATTTTGTCTCTAATTATTTTATTTTTAGGCTACGATATTATACGTTTGTTATTTTTATAATTTATCATTAACTTTGCAGTCTTAAATTAATTGTACAAATATGTTAAGAATTGCAGTTCAAGCTAAAGGACGACTACACGAAGAAACCATGACAATGCTAGAAGAATCTAGCATAAAAATGGATTTAGGCAAACGCCTTTTATTAGTATCATCAAAATCATTTCCAGTAGAAATTTTATTCCTACGCGATGACGATATCCCACAAGCAGTGGCAACAGGTATTGCCGACGTTGGTATTGTGGGCGAAAACGAATTTGTAGAAAAAGGCGAAGACGCAAACATTATCCGTCGCCTAGACTTCAGCAAATGCCGTCTATCATTAGCTATTCCAAAAGAAGTAGATTATAAAGGACTAGAATGGTTCCAAGGCAAAAAAATTGCTACCTCATATCCAAATATCCTTAAAAATTTCCTTAAGGAAAACAATATTAACGCTGACGTACATGTCATTACAGGTTCTGTAGAAATTGCTCCTAGCATCAAACTTGCAGACTGTATTTTCGACATCGTTAGCTCAGGTGGCACACTAGTAACCAACAACTTAAAAGAAGTAGAAGTTGTAATGAAATCTGAAGCACTTATGATTGGCAACAAAAACCTAAGTGCTGAAAAACAAGAAATCTTAGACGAACTTCTATTCCGTTTCAACTCATACAAAAATGCCGAAGGCAAAAAATACATCATCCTAAACGTGCCAAACGACAAAATCAATGATGTATGCGAAATTCTTCCAGGTATGAAGTCTCCAACCATCACTCCACTTGTAAAAGAAGGTTGGTCTTCTATGCATTCAGTAATTTCTGAAAAAACATTCTGGGAAATTATTTCAAAACTTAAAGCACTAGGCGCAGAAGGCATTTTAGTAATTCCTATTGAAAAAATGATTTTATAATATTGCCCAAGAGGTATGAACATTATAATAAATCCAGATAGAAAAGATTGGCAAAGTCTTCTTAAAAGACCTCAGCACGACACTTCTTCGCTAAACGAAATCGTAAGTTCTGTACTTAGCGAAATTAGAAACGAAGGTGATGAGGCTGTGCGTCGCTACGAACTAAAATTCGACAAAGCAGACCTTAAAGACTTGGCTGTGAGCGCAGAAGAAATAGCAGAAGCAGAAGCACTTGTTTCTGACGAACTAAAGTCTGCTCTTAAAACTGCTGCGGCAAACATTAGAAAATTTCACGAAGCACAAGCACGCGAACTTCCAAAGATAGAAACCTATCCAGGAGTAGTTTGCTATCAAAAAGCAGTTGCTATTGAAAAAGTTGGTCTTTATGTGCCAGGTGGCACTGCACCACTTTTCTCTACAGTGCTTATGCTTGCCATTCCTGCCGACATTGCTGGTTGCAAAGAAATTGTTCTTTGTACCCCTCCAAATGCAGAAGGCAAGGTAAACCCAACCATTCTTTATGCTGCAAAAATATCTGGAGTGAAAAAGATATTTAAAATAGGTGGTATTCAAGCCATTGGCGCCATGGCATACGGCACAGAAAGCGTGCCTAAGGTTTACAAAATCTTTGGTCCTGGCAACCAATTTGTAATGGCAGCAAAACAACTTGTTAGCATTAAAGACGCCGCTATAGATATGCCTGCTGGTCCTTCTGAAGTGGCAGTAATTGCCGACAACAGCGCCGACCCAGATGCAGTGGCAGCAGATATGCTTTCACAAGCAGAACATGGCAAAGATAGCCAATCTATCGTCTTTACAGACAATGCTGAATACGCAAAAGAAATAGAAAAAGCTGTTATAGAGCAAATTAAGCTATCTCCACGCCAAGAATATATTCTTTCTTCTATTGAGCACAGTAAAATTTTCGTTCTAAATAATATGGACGAAATTATTGAAATGTCTAACGACTACGCTCCAGAACACCTTATTATATCTTGTAGAAATTATAAGGAGGTAGCAGAAAGAATCACCAACGCAGGTTCTGTGTTTATGGGCTATTACACCCCTGAAAGCGCAGGCGACTATGCTTCTGGCACCAACCACACCCTACCAACAAGTGGTTATGCAAAAGCATATAGCGGAGTAAACCTAGATAGTTACTTAAAAAAGATTACATTCCAAGAAATTTCTAAAGAAGGACTTCAAAATTTAGGACCAACTATAGAAATTATGGCAGAAAATGAGCTACTTATGGCTCACAAATATGCTGTAACAGTTCGAAATGTTAAAAAATAAAGATTTTTACATTTATATTTTGTTTTTTTAATTTAGAATACATATATTTGCTAAATCAAAACAAAATCAGAAAATACTTTAAAATTTAATTATTATGGAACAATTAGTTAAAGAACTAGAAGCAAAAATGGCAGAATTTGCAAAAAATGCAAATGACCAAGTAGAAAAAGGTAACAAAGCTGCTGGTACACGCGCTCGCAAAGCATCATTAGAAATTGAAAAACTAATGAAACAATTCCGCAAAGCATCTATCGAGGCAGCAAAATAATTGCAAATTCAATAGATATATAAAAAGACCGAAACTTACGTTTCGGTTTTTTTATTACTAATTATTTTAGTATCTTTGTGGTCTGAATTAAATTAAGATTATGATAGCTGTTTCAAATTTAGCCATTCAATTTGGCAAACGTACACTTTTTCAAGATGTTAACTTAAAATTCACAGCAGGCAACTGCTATGGTATCATTGGTGCCAACGGTGCTGGTAAATCTACATTCTTAAGAATGCTTAGTGGTGATTTAGAGCCTACTCGTGGTACTATTGTTTTTGGTCCAAACGAACGTCTTTCAGTATTAAAACAAGACCACTTCGAGTTTGATGAATTTACAGTTCTAGACACTGTAATGATGGGTCACGAAAAACTTTGGGCTGTAAAAAATGAAAAAGATGAAATCTATATGAAAGAAGATTTCACCGAAGAAGATGGTATTCGTGCATCTGAACTAGAAGAAATGTTCGCAGAAATGGACGGTTGGAACGCAGAAAGCGACGCAGCTTCTCTTCTAAGTAGCTTAGGTATCAAAGAAGCTTCTCACTACACTCTTATGAAAGAGATGAGTGGTAAAGAAAAAGTGCGTATTCTGCTTGCTCGTGCATTGTTTGGTAAACCAGACAACTTGCTTCTTGACGAGCCTACCAACGACTTGGACATCGACACTATCGCATGGCTTGAAAACTATCTTGCAAACTACGAAAACACAGTGCTTGTAGTATCTCACGACCGTCACTTCCTAGACGCAGTAAGTACTCACACCATAGACATCGACTACGGCAAAGTTCAACAATTTGCTGGTAACTATAGCTTCTGGTACGAATCTAGCCAACTTGCTCTACGTCAACAACAAATGCAAAACAAAAAAGCAGAAGAAAAACGTAAAGAGCTTGAAGAATTCATCCGTCGCTTTAGTGCAAACGTGGCTAAATCTAAACAAGCTACTAGCCGTAGAAAAATGCTTGAAAAACTTAATATTGAAGAAATCCAACCTTCTACACGTAAATATCCAGGCATCATCTTCACTCCAGACCGTGAACCAGGTAACATGGTACTAGAAGTGAAAGGTCTTTCTAAAACACTTGAAGACGGCACTGTTCTATTCAGAGACGTAAACTTCAACGTAGAAAAAGGCGATAAAATTGCATTTATTTCACGTGACCCTCGTGCTATGACTGCCCTATTTGAAATTATCAACGATAATATGAAAGCAGATAGCGGCACATTCAACTGGGGTATCACCATTACACACGCATACCTTCCACTAGACAACTCTGAGTTTTTCAACACAGACCTTAAACTAGTAGATTGGCTTGCACAATATTCTCCAGACACCACCGAATCATTCGTTCGTGGCTACCTAGGCAGAATGTTATTCGCTGGCGAAGAAATTTACAAAAAAGCAAGTGTACTTTCTGGGGGCGAAAAAATGCGTTGTATGATTTCTCGTATGATGCTAAAAAATGCTAACGTTATGGTGCTAGACTCTCCAGCCAACCACTTAGACCTAGAATCTATCCAAGCATTCAACAACTCGCTTCAAGGTTTCAAAGGCAACGTGCTAATGTCTTCACACGACCACGCATTCATCCAAACAGTATGTAATCGTATCATAGAGCTTACTCCAAACGGTATTATCGACAAAGTAATG
This sequence comes from Candidatus Enterocola sp., assembly GCA_045612225.1. Lineage (GTDB taxonomy): Bacteria > Bacteroidota > Bacteroidia > Bacteroidales > Paludibacteraceae > Enterocola. The sequence continues at coordinate 376,811 of JAZKYP010000009.1, read as the reverse complement.
GAATATGACGATTACTTAGATGATGCAAATGTGAAAGCAGCACAAGAAAGAATGTATGCTCAAAATTAACATATACGATTAAATCGTTTGAAAAACGGCATTTAGGTGCCGTTTTTTTTGTACCTTTTTATATTATTGGTTACCTTTGTGTTTCATATAAAAACAGCAAAATCTCATAACTATGAAAAAAAATATATTTCTTATTTTAGTAACTACATTATTGTCTTTGGGCGCTGCACAAGCTGCGCAAAACTTCACTAAATGTTATGGTGACGATCTAAAAATGACCGCCACAAAAACAGGTAATTCATACCAATGGTATAAAGATGGTGTAAAAATTACAGGTGCTACATCTCAGTCATACACCGCAATCGACCTAACAGCAAATGCAAAATTCACTTGCGAGATTACAACTAATGGAACAACTGCCAATACTGGCAATATGATTCCACTAGGTAATTTTGAATGGACTGCAGATGCTTCATACAAACGCTATAATCAAACTATCACCGACCCTATTCGTAATGAAAGTTACACTATAAATTATGAATTGGACAACCTTCAAGTAAACCAAGCAAACTCTGGTGAATATACTACCACTACAAACCCAAATTTAATTAAATCACAATACTTCTCTAGTATCACTGCTAAAGAAGGTAGTAGAATGCTTATTGTAGACGGTGCTGCATCTTCTACAGAATTTAAGGTATTCCACGTTAGAAACTTAAGACTAAAAAAAGGTCAAACCTATCAATTTAGTTGTTGGGCTGCAAACGTGGATAAGGAATACTTTACCGAAAACCACGGCACACAATCACTTCCTAAAATTAAATTCGTGATTGAAGCAGATGGTCACGGCACACAAGTACTTGGTGGTGGCTATATGACACTTACAGACGAACTCGGTATCTGGAAAGAATACAAAGCCACATTCACACCATCTCAAGACTGTAATTGGGCACACATTACTATATTCAACACCACAAACACTACTGTAGCCGGCAACGACTTCGTTCTTGATGGTCTTTACTTCGGAGCTGAAAAAACCACAGGTAGCTCTACAGAAAAAGAAGATTTCAACGTAACTGTTTACGATACTTTTGAATATAAATTTGATACAGATGCAGTTTGCCCTGGTGCACAAGCTACCATTACTACTACTTTAGTTCCTACACATGGTGGCACACTAGAACCTACCGCAAACTATAAATACGAATGGAAATTAAATGGTACTACACCTGTAGTGAGCACAAATAAAGACCTAGTAGTTACTGCACCTAATAGCGTAGGAACATTCTCATACGTACTTTCTACATCATCTAGTGTTTGTTACACAAGTGGTGCTAAAAGTCAAACTATTAGTATCGATACTAGAAAATCAGATTGCGGAACTACTGCTACAGCGACCAAAGGATACACTCCATGTTCAGGTACTACATGTACCCTTGAGCCCAAATCTACATTTACAACAGGTACTGTTACATGGAAAGATGCTTCTGGCAGTGTTATTACTGATTTAAATATTAGCATAACATCTCTTACGCCTTTAGTTTACACTTGCATCATTGAGACAACAGCAGCCAATGGTACACCACATACAATCACAGAAACTCACACTATTAGACCACAAGACTGTGACACCACAGAAGAAGCAACCATAAACTACCCTGCTCAATGTAAAGGCACACCTATTACTCTTACTGCCCAGGCAGAAGGAACTTACTTATGGCAAAACGGCACAACGACAAGAACTATTGCGATTGATGAAGCTTCAGATCAAACAATGACTTGTATAGTTACTCAAAATAATGGAGGAATCACAAATACAATTACTGAAACCCACATCGTTAAAACAATAGAATGTAGATCTACTACAATGTGTAATACAGGAGACTCTATACTTAAAGCACAAGTAACAGGAGACTATTATGAATGGACTTTAGCAGATGGCATCACAAAGGAAACCATCTACACTACAAACGCTCTCACAATTAGTCCAGTAACTGCTTCTGCGGGTGACATCCTTACATACACATGCGAAGTTTATGAATACCCAGCAACTACATCAACACTTCCTTCTGCTCGCCCACCTATGCTTATTGCCACAGAAAGTTTTGTTGTTACAATAACAAACTGTAAGACTCAAGCTACTGACAGAGAACAAGTAAAAGAAGATGGAAGTATTACGATAGAAGTTCCAGGGGAAAACAGATGTATGAATTGTACATATAGATGGTACAAGATTGACACTAACGGCAATATAACAGTACTTCAAGATTCTGAAATTCCTACATATACATATAATAATGCTAAAGATGGAGAAATATTCTGCGACGTAAAAGACGACCAAGAAAGAATCAGCCATACACAAAAATATATTATTGTTACATACAAACCAGAACCAGAAAGTATTTGTTACGATACTGAATTAACCAAAACACTAGAAGGTGAAACAAGTGAAACAGATAACTATGAATGGTATTGGTTGAAAAATGACACAGAGGTTGAATTCCCAGCAGAAGCCATTACCATAGAAGGCAACAAAGCTACACTTAATCTAGAATATTTTGTAAAACAAACTAACTCTACAGAGCCTATTGTTGTGAACGTTTTACAAAAATATGAGGTAGAAGTTGAAGTTTCAACAACAGAAGGTCGCAATAATGAAGGAGGAGAAGGAAATGAAGAAGAGGGAGAGAGCGATGATACAGGCACACATAGACTAGCACAAATAGATGAACTAGAAATTTATTTTGAACAAAAAGTAACAGACATCAGTTCCGTTAATGACACTAAAAAAATTCTAATAAGCGACAATGGAACTCTTGAAGAATATGATGACACTTACTTTAAAATAAGCGACAGTTATATATACCAAGATCCATTCGGTAGTAAGGTAGGAAATATGGATAGTCATGAAGGGCATCTTAAATTTACCGACACTCCAATGAATGCACCACAAGCATACACTGGCGATAGAGCAGATAATAAATTCTTTGTGGAAGTTGATGGTGGAGATACAGCTGGTCCAGTATTCTCTATTATAGCTAATGGAAAAATATCTAAAGGAGACAAATATATTTTTAGTTTCTTAGCAACAGATACTTCTGGTTATCCAACAGAATCACCAGCAGATATTCAGTTTACTATAAACATAAATAATAGTGATGATATAGACTTAACTCCAAGATTATTGATAGATCATAATGGATGGAAAAGATATACATACCCATTTGAAGTACCTTTAGATGGAGAAGAAGTTATTATCACATTAAGTAATTATAATACAAGTTCTGGTCAAAACGACTTTGCAATAGACGAAATAACATTTACTCTAGACAAAACAACAGACTTGATTCCTGATGTTGCTTTACCTGAGGATAGAAGTTTGAAATTAAGAAATAGTGAATTAAGAAATTCAGAGTTTCAAATGTGGAGAAAAGAATTCTCTATTATCATCAATCAAGTTACTTCTGAATCTATCATAGAAACAGCAGGTCTAAATAAAGAATTTGAAAAAGAAGTTGAACTTCCTAATGAAACAATTACATTTATTTATGATCCTAATACATCACAAGTAAATGGAAGAACTTACCAAGACTACAAAGTTTCTACCAATCAATATGGCTGTGAACATCATGTTTACTTTACTCTAAACCTTGTAAGTATAGAACCTATGATATTCTTCAGTCCTAATAATGATGGACTAAATGACCTTTGGTTAGTAAAAGGTATAGAATCGGCTCCTGATGCATATATTATGATATACGACCGCTATTCTAAACTTCTTTACAAATGTAAGGGTTCTGAATTTACTGGCTGGGACGGCAACTATAACGGCCACGGTATGGTACAAGACGACTACTGGTATGTGATTTCAATCCCAGAAACAGAGGAACAAATAAGTGGACACTTCACTCTAAAACGTTAATACAATTCTATATGAACATAAAAAAAGAGGCGTGAGCCTCTTTTTTATTTGTCATATTTGCCTGCTAACTCGTATGCCTTATCCAAACACCTTTGGTCCTTTGAGTTAACCAAAGATTTTGGAAGGTCTGGTATGCGAAGTTGCATTCCTTTTTCCACATCAGACGGACGTTTTAGTCTATCTCTGTTTGCATCGTAAACATACACCCAAAATGCTTTGTGACCGTATGCTCTGTATGCCACCATAGTCAAACGGCTTCCGTCAATTACTGTTACCACCTCACGTGTAGGAGCATTCTTGGCAACACTTGGAGTGTAATTATCAACAGTGATTATTGGTGCAGTTGCAATTTCTTCTTTTACTTCTACTTGAATAGAGTCTTGCGCTGGATACTTAATAGTATCATTCGCTGTTTCTACTACAGCAGAATCTTTGGGCGCAGAAACAACTTCAAATTTACCTTCTTGTAGAGTTGGTTTCATCATACTAAGTACACATTTTTCTATTCTTGGATAGAAAATATACACACAAAGCCCAAGAATTACTAATAATAAAATTACTATTATAGCAATAAGTGTTTTATTTGGTTTAGAAGTTTTTGGAGCTTCTGAAGAAGTTTCTTTTGCAACTTCTGGAGCAGATTCCACTTTTTCTTCTACCTCTTCCTCTTTAATTATAATTTCAGAGGTTTCATTTCCTGATTCTTCTATTGGTTCTGCTTCGTTTATTGAATCTTCCAATAGTTCAGCGCCACCAAAATTTGAAACATTAGCGTTAATCTCTTGTTTCACATTTTCCTCTGGTGTGAAAGATAGTTTATAATGTGCTGGTAGAACAATGGTCTCTTTAGTTGCCACATTTATACTTTTACGTGCTTCAATCCACAAAAGTTTAAATGTACCTAAGCCCTTCACCTTCACTACCCCATCTCTTTCTAGATATTCTTGAATAACTACCACTAATTCACGAAGAAAATTATCAGTGAACTTTTTAGTGGAAGATGATTGTGCAGAAATAGCATCTGCAAGTTCTTGTAATGTGATTTTTTTACTGTCCACGATGAGCTAAGTTTTTGATTTTTTCTTTTAATGTTGTTCCTGCTTTAAATACCACTGATATTTTTGCAGGCACTTTTATTACCTGTTTAGTTGTAGGGTTTACAATCTCTCTTTCTTGTTTTTCACGAGGTTCTAAACTCCCAAAACCTTGTATAGAAACAGTTTCACCCTTTTTTAAGGAAGAAACTATAGCCTGAGAAGTAAAATCCAACATTCTGGACACTTCCTTTTGGCTTTTTCCTAATCTTTTCGATAATTCTGAAAGTAATTCCTTGTTGTTCACAGTATTTAGTATATGATTTTAGGTCTATTTATTTGATAATCTTGGCATAGAAATCAAATTCTTCTGCCTTGATTATTTCCGCATTATAGAAATTTCCAACAATAAGTTCTCCCTCTTCACGCTTTACTAAACATTCTGTATCCACATCTGGAGAATCATATTGTGTTCTACCCACATAATAATCGCCTTCTACTCTATCTATAATGATTTTTTCATTCTTTCCAACCAATTTTTGATTGCAATCCCAAGAAATTGACTGTTGCACAGACATCAATGTATCCAATCTTTCTCTTTTCACATCCTCTGGCACATTGTCCTTGTAATTTTTATCGGCATAAGTACCTTCTTCGTTAGAATACATAAACGCACCCATGCGTTCAAACTTCTGCTCACGCACAAAGTTTAGCAAATGCTCGAAATCTTCCTCTGTTTCATCTGGATGCCCCACCATAAGAGTGGTTCTAAGACAAATATCTGGCACAGAAGAGCGAATTTCAGATAGAAGCTGCACTGTTTGGTCGTATGTTATGCCTCTACGCATTAGTTTCAACATGTGATCTGAACTATGTTGAAGTGCTAAATCTAGATAGTTACAAACATTTTCTCTTTCTTTGATTACATCTAGAATTTCGTAAGGGAACTGTGTAGGATATGCATAATGAAGTCGAAGCCATTCTACTCCCTTAATATCTGACAACCTCTTAATTAAATCAGGAAGCGCCAAACGTTTATAATTGTCAAGTCCATAGAAACTCAAATCTTGCGCAATCACTTGAAACTCTTTCACTCCAGTAGAAACTAGATATTTCACCTCATCTTCTATATCTTCAATAGTTCTACTTTTGTAAGGACCTGTGATAATAGGTATTGCACAATATGAACACGCTCTATTACAACCCTCTGCAATCTTTAGATACGCATAATGATTTGGTGTAGTAAGCACCCTCTCATTGCAAAGTGCAGAATTATACTTTTTATTAAGTTTTTCTAGTAGTAGATGGTGGTCAAATTTGCCATAATAGCCATTTACCTCTGGAATTTCTTCTTGCAGTTCTTTTCTATATCTCTCTGAAAGACAACCCATTACATAGATTTCTTTGATTATTCCTTGCTCCTTAAGGTCGCAATAAGAAAGTATCATATCTATGCTTTCTTGTTTGGCATCGCCTATAAAACCACAAGTATTAATCACCACTATTGGCGCAACATCTGCCTTGGTATCAAAAAAAACTTTAAAGCCTGAAGCAGAAAATTGCTTCATTAGTTTTTCTGAATCCACCAGATTTTTAGAACAACCTAAACTTATAAAATGTACAGAAGGCTTCTTCATTATAGTTTACCCAATAATGTATTAACGTAAGCTGTTTTATCGAATAGTTGTAAATCGTCTATTTTTTCTCCTAGACCAATGTATTTTACTGGAATTTTAAATTGGTCTGAAATACCAATCACCACACCACCTTTTGCAGTACCATCAAGTTTTGTCACTGCAAGTGCTGTAATCTGTGTTGCTTTGGTAAATTGTTTTGCTTGTTCAAATGCATTTTGACCTGTAGAACCATCTAGCACCAATAACACTTCGTGTGGAGCATCTGGCACAAGTTTTTGCATTACGTTACGAATCTTGGTAAGCTCGTTCATAAGACCTACCTTGTTGTGAAGACGACCTGCTGTGTCAATAATTACCACGTCTGCCTTGTTTGCTTTTGCAGAAGCAAGTGTATCGTATGCTACAGAAGCAGGGTCTGCACCCATTTTTTGTTTCACTACAGGGCAACCTACTCTTTCTCCCCATATATCAAGTTGTTCCACCGCTGCTGCACGGAATGTATCTGCTGCACCTAAGTAAACTTTTTTACCTGCACGAGTGAACTGAGCAGCAAGTTTACCAATAGTAGTAGTTTTACCTACACCATTTACACCCACAACTAAAATAACGTATGGATTTTCTGATGAATCATAATCTATATCAGCTAAATCGTCTAGATTATTTTCTGCAAGTAATGCAACTACTTCTTCTTTAAGAATAGTATGAAGTTCATCAGTACCAACATATTTGTCACGAGCCACACGTTCCTCTATACGTTCTATAATTCTAAGTGTGGTTTCCACACCCACATCAGAGGTAATAAGAATCTCTTCTAAATTGTCTAGCACCTCATCATCTACCTTGCTCTTACCCACTATGGCACGAGAAATTTTGCCAAACACACTCTCTTTTGTTTTAGCCAATCCTTTGTCTAAAACTTCTTCTTTCTCCTTAGAGTTATCTTTTTTGAAAAATGAAAAAAATCCCATTGATTAATTTTACTTATTATTCGGACTAACACCCAATGTTTATTACACTTAACTTACAAATATAATAAAATTTTCCTTTACTATATGTACATTGTTAAAAAAAGACAAAAAAATCGGAAGAACTTGTGATTCTCCCGATTATATAGTGTTTAAACTTTTATTATTTTGCTAAAAGTTCTTTTACTTTGTCATTGTGAACAATTTCTTCTTGGAATACGTATGCTCCAGTTTTAGCAGAACGTACCATTCTAATTACCTTAGAGAAAGAACGACCTTCTCCTTTTTGTAAGGTTGCGACTGTTTTCTTTGCCATGGTATATCTTTATTATTTAATTTCTTTATGAACAGTTACACGTTTAAGGATAGGGTTGTATTTTTTCAACTCTAAACGTTCTGTAGTATTTTTTCTATTTTTAGTAGTAATGTAGCGTGAAGTGCCTGGCATTCCGCTTTCTTTGTGTTCTGTACACTCAAGAATTACTTGTACTCTATTTCCTTTTGCTTTCTTAGCCATTTTTTAGATCTCCTCTAATTTAACGATTATAGATAACCTTTTTCAGATGCGCGGCGGATAGCTGCATCTAATCCCATTTTGTTAATTATACGAAGACCATTAGCTGAAACATTTAAACTAACCCAACAGTCTTGTTCCACCCAGTAAAATTTCTTGGTGAAAAGATTGACATCGAATTTACGTTTTGTACGTCTTTTTGAGTGAGAAACGTTGTTTCCGATACCCGCTTTTTTACCTGTAATTTGACAAACTTTTGACATTGCTATATTTGTTTTTTGTTATTCCTAATTTTCAGAGTGCAAAGGAAGTAATTTTTTTATTAATACACAAATTTTTAAGTAAGAAAAATCAAAAAAGTTTTCAACAATCAAAAATATTAATAATTGATACCTAATTATATAGTGTTTATTTATAAAAATATCTTAATTTTGTCTTTAGTTTATTCAAAACCGATAAAATTATTTCTATGAAAAAGATATTTTGGTGCCTTATTATATTAATAGGTACTATTTCTTCATATGCGCAAGTAGCACAAAGGGCTATCGACGCCCCAAACCTAGACTTTTCCATGGGCGATTTTACAAACTGGAAGAGATATTATGGTAAATTTAGGTGTGACAACCCTAATGCTTCGGACCAAGACAAAACTTATAGTTACCATAGTTGGACAGAGGTTACTGCCTCTGCAGAGCGCATAAAATTGCTGGGCGACGTTAGCACACTTGACCCTATTATGCAATGCGACGACCTACAAACAAATCCAGATCCAGGTAAAAATGTGGCCAGAATAGGCCAACCTCAAAAAACAGAAGGTATGTCTGGTGCTGGATGTAGTATGTCTGAACTTGATGCAGCAGCAGAAAAACTAGAATACACCTACACTATTACAGAAGCTACTTCTGTTTTAAAATATCGTTTTGCTGCTGTATTACACCTTCCAGACCATGGTGGACAACACATAGGAGACGAAAGACCATTTTTTGCTATAAATATTAAGGTGGTAAAACCAGACGGCACAGAGGCCACAGTGGCTTGCTCTTCATATTCTACTGTGGTAAACGAATTTTCTGCATTACTTAAAAGAGGTACAGCTCCAACGGGTGGTTGTACTGCCTCAAAAGGTAATCCTACCGAATATATGTACCAACCTTGGACTTCTGCAATGGTGGACTTAAGGGAATATATAGGTTCTAACGTTACTATTTCTGTAATAACTCACGACTGCTTGGTTCGTTGTAGCGGTGTGCAACCTGCTGCTGGTGGCCACGAGGCGTACGGATACTTTAGAGCAGAAGCTATGGATTTAAAACTTTCTACAAGGGTTTGTAACGAAGAAAGTGCAAGCATAGCCGCCCCTGAAAACTATTTTGGATACAACTGGAGCAGAAGCGACCACTTCCCTATTTCTGCCGATGCTAGCACACCAAATTTGGTTACAATTCCTTTTGCTGATATGGTGCCAAATGTAACCTACTCATGTACTCTTTCTGACGAACTTGGTTGTGCTGCTATCAAATTAGATACCAAACTAGACCCTGTGGTACTAAAACCTTCCTTTGAATACACTGCCAAATGTGGTGGCGAAATAGAATTTACTTCTACCTCTACTGTATCGGGAGACGATATGGTAAATTGGCTTTGGGATGCTGGCGAAGGCGAAACTTCAGGTGAAATTTCTAATCATAAATACTCTAAACCAGGTGATTATGAAGTAAAACTTACAGCTACCACCAAAAATGGTTGTAAACAATCATTCACCAAAACTATTACTGTTCCATACTTCCCAGACTTAAAAATAGATGCAGAACCTATTGTTTGTAGCGGAAAAGACCTTGATATTTCTGTACAAAATGCAGAGTACGACAGCAACATAGAATGGTTTAGCACCGCTAGTGGTCAAACTTTTCCAAATGAAACTTCTTTTATAACAAATCCTACAAAATCTCAAAAATACACAGTAAAAGTAACAGACAACAGAAACTGCGAATACACTGCTAGTAAGGAAGTTATAGTCTTTGACAAGACTCACGTACATATTAAAGGTGCCACTGTAGCATGTCCTTCGGCCGAAGTGGAACTAGAGCTTGTGGGTAACGACCTTACAAACATAAACTGGAATGTGCACAATACCACAGACTCACATACTATTAAGGTATTCCCTACCGAAAATTCCACTTATATAGCCACTGCTACAGACAAAAACGGATGCGAGGTGGAAGCATCTCATAGTATAAATGTACACTCACGTCCTGCTATGAACGTGGATGCACCTGTGGCGTGTATAGGATCTGATGCAGTAGTGAAGATAAGTGGTGCTCAAAGTTATCTTTGGCACGACCCAAATTATAGCACATACACCGGTGGTGAAATTGTAATTAAGGACATTCAAGAAACCACAAGCATGTTAGTCACTGGCTACAACGAGCACGGATGTACTAATAGTAAAGTAGTTACAGTACAAGTACAAGAAAACCCAATTGTTAGTATTGAAGGCGATTTGGTGCGTTGCTTTAATACTGAAGACTTTGAGATTACCGCCCACGGAGCCGACACATACATATGGAACGGCATCACAGAGGGGAATCCATTCACCGCACCATCAGACAGAGAGCACCACGTAACAGTGGTAGGAAAAATAGGAAATTGCGCGTCTGAGCCTTATAAATTTGACTTAACTACCCTACCTACCCCAAGCATTACTGCAGAGCAAACAGATTTTACTATTTGCGAAGGTGAAGATGTACATATTAAAGTAAACGGAGCAAATGAATACATATGGTCTGAGTCTATAGATAACCTATCAGAAATAACCGTTGCTCCTACAGAAAGCAAAACCTACACTGTAAAAGGCGTTTCTCACGAGGGATGTTTTTCAAATGAGTTAGAAATAAATGTAACAGTAAACCACCCAGACCAAGTAAGTCTACACGTAGAAAAATACATTGCTTGCCCAGGTAAGCCAGACTCTGCCGTGATAGCAGCAAATGGGGCATTAACATACCAATGGATTAGCATTCCAGAGATAGAAGGAGTATCAAACAACAAATCTGACGTGCTACACATTTCTTATGATAACACCACACTAATTAAGGTAAAAGGCATAAACGATAATGCATGTTCTTCTGAATCCGAAATTATGCTAAACACCTTACCTGAACCTGTTTTAAGCTTTAAAGTAGAACCAAATATAGTGGAAGATAGCAAACCTGATGTTCGTATTTTAGGTTTATCACCTGCACAAGGCATTTCTGAGTGGTATTGGAGCATGGGCGATGGTTCTGATGTGATAAAAGCTCACGACTCTATTTACACCTACGATATAAACATGCGCACAGAACCATTCCTAGTGGAAGTTACTGCTATAGATGAAAATGGTTGTGTGTTCAATGGTGAAACAGAAGTTAAGATTTGGAAAGAGGCATGGGCTCCAGATGCTTTTTCGCCTAACGGCAACGGACTAAACGATGCATTTGGCTTCTACAGAGTAAATTACATACAAGATTGTTATTTCTACATTTATAATAGATTAGGAGAAATAGTTTACGAAGGTTTCTCTAAAGATGACAAATGGGATGGCACCTATAAAGGCAAAGATTGTCCATGGGGAACATATGGCTGGGTGCTAAAATATACATCTGATATAGATGGAGTAATACGTGAGGGAATTTTAAAAGGACAGGTAACATTAGTTAGATAGAATTATGGGAAAAAGAGTTTTAATATTTTGTATAGCCTGTGTGTCTTGGTGTTTTAATACTTTTTCACAAGACTTTTCACTTAGTAATCATAACACCGTGCCTTTTAGTATAAACCCATCTTCTGTGGGTGCGGCGGGCACTATAAGACTTGGTCTAAATTATCGTATGCAATGGCCTACTCTGGTAAATGCATATCACACTGTGCGTCTTTCTTATGACCAAAATGTATACAAAAGAATGTGTTCTGTGGGTGTAGCCTACTCATATGACCAACATTCTGTGGTGTTTGGCTCCCACGAAATAGATGTGGTGTATGCTCATACTTTTAAATGTGCCGACAAACATTTTATTCGTCTTGGTTTGCAAGGAAGCTTCTTTTACCATCAATACGACCCAACAAAACTAACATTCGGCGACCAATTTGACCCATACACAGGCAACACCCTACCTACCACAGTAGAAGGTCAACTTATTACTCAAACTAATTATTTTGATTTTTCTGTGGGTGCTAGTTATGTGTTTGAAAATCACTTAACTGTAGGTTTTGCAGTTTATCATTTGGCAGAGCCTTACAATGGTTTTGAGGAAAATTCTCAACGTCTGCATAGAAAGTATGTGGCGCACGCAAACTTTATTCAAGACTTAAAACTAAATCATGGCCTAATGAGTTATGGTTTCTCAGACAATTATTTCTTTGCTAATGCTTCTTACCAACAACAATCTGATTTTAAACAATTTAGAATAGGCGCCGGCATCTGCTACCAACCCGTAATAGTGGGTATTTCTTACAAAACCGACTTACAAGAGGTGCACACCCCATCTTTCACCGTGGGTGGCTACTACAAAGGTTTCCAACTTTACTATACCTTTGATGTGTTCGCCTCAAGCAAAGAAAACGGTTCTTTCTCTCACGAACTATCTATGGTCTACACCATACCAACAAAGAAGAAGGATCTTTGTCCTGTGGTGTACTGGTAATAAATAGTTAGGGGTTATTCAAGTTCTCCGAGGTAATACAAATCCCAGTCTGGTAGGAATTCTGGGTGGGCTATGCGGATGAAGTCTTTTAGGAGGATGTCTGGGCGAAGCATAGCAGACTCCCAAAAGTCATTGCCACCAGTGGAGGTAGTGCGATTTAGATAATGATAAACCTTTCTGTTTTTGACAGGTTTAAATAACATTAATCTTTCGTCTTGCGATGCAAGTGCCTCGTAAGTTTTAGCATCTACGCCGACCCAAATGTCTGCGTTCAAGAAATTACCCATTACAGTTTCTAGACTTAGTGCTAGGCTGAAATTATCTTTATTATTTTTGTAGAAATAATCCATTCCTGAATTTCTGTAAAACTCTGCCATAAAGGTTTGTCCTCCAGGAATATACCAAGTACCTTTATATGGAGCACCACTAAGTACTTTTGGCTTATTAGTAGCTTGTATTGCAAGTTCTGCACAGCGTATATATTCTGTTTTTATCTCATTGAATATACTATCTGCCTTTTCTCTTGCATCAAACAGTTCTCCAAAAAGTTTTATCCACTCTGCTCTACCAAGCACAGTTTTCTCTGCCCATTCATAATTATAAACCACAGGCACGCCTGCTTCTTGAACTCTAAGCGCCATATTATCCACACCTTTAAAGCCAGTTACCATAAGCACCATAGGATTCACCTTTAGAATTTTTTCAAAATTCATATCATACGCCCCACCTAGGTTTTCTATTTTTCCTTCGCCTAGTAAATCTCTAAAGTTTTCGTTATAAACATATTCTGGATCTGTACTAGCAATCAGTTTTTCTATTTCAGATAAAGCATCTATATAAGCCACATGAGAACAAGAATTCACAGCAATATTCGCCACTGGCACTTTTATTCGTACTCCATCAGTTGGCACTGTAACACTATCGTTTTTTACTAAATAATACGTATTTAACACTTTATTTTCTTCCCAAGGAGACAAAATAGAGAGTTTGGTGTAATTGTTGCTGTGCTCAATATTGAAATTGCAAGCAAACTCTAATGAAGATGTGGTTATTTCTTGCTCAGACGAAGTCTCAGTTTCACTCGTCACACAACCAAAAAGTAACAATGATAATATAAGTAGAACATAATTTTTCATTGGTGACAAAATTACAACTTTTTAATCTAATCTCAACTAAAAATATTATCTTTGTATTTATGAAAATTCTATTTATCGGTCCAGCATATCCATATCGTGGTGGCCTTGCAACATTCAACGAATGTATGGCGCGCCAATTTATCAAAGAAGGAGAAAATGTAAAGTTAGAAACATTTACTCTCCAATACCCTTCTTTTCTTTTCCCTGGCACTACACAATATAGTACAGACCCTGCACCAGAAGACTTAAATATATCTCGCACAATCAATTCCGTAAATCCTTTCAATTGGATTAGCGTGGGTAGAAGAATTCGTAAAGAGAACTACGACCTTGTGCTTGTAAGATTTTGGCTTCCATTTATGGCTCCATGCTTGGGTACAATAAGCAGAATTATTCGCAAAAACAAAAACACCAAGGTTTACGCTATAGTGGACAATATGATTCCACACGAAAAACGTATTGGCGACATTACTTTTGGCAAATATTTTGTAAACTCTGTAGATGGTTTTATCACGCTTTCTCAATCGGTTTTAGATGACGTAAACAAGTTTGACAAGCAAAACAAACCAAAAATCTGCACTCCTCACCCTGTATATAATATATATGGTGAAACTTGCGAGAAAAAGTTGGCTTGCGAAAAGCTTGGCATCGACCCTAAGTATAAATACGTGCTTTTCTTTGGTTTTATCCGCGATTACAAGGGACTAGATATTTTGATGGAAGCATTTAAATATCTTCCAAATGATATAAAACTTATTGTTGCAGGCGAATTTTATAACAATTCGGAGAAATATAAACGCCTTGAAAAGCAACTAAACCTTACGGAAAGAATTCATTGGTTTACTGAATTTATTCCTACAAATGAGGTCGCAACATATTTTTCGGCTGCAGAAATTGTGGCTCAACCGTATAAAACTGCTACTCAAAGTGGTGTAACACAAGTGGCTTATCAACTAGAAAAACCGATGCTTGTGACCAATGTGGGTGGTCTGGCAGAAATTGTACCTCATGGCAAAGTGGGTTATGTAACAGAAGTGGACCCTAAAGCTGTGGCTGACGCTATTCAGGATTTCTACAGCAATAATAGAACAGCAGAATTTTTACCACATATTCGCACCGAAAAACAAAAATATAGCTGGGAAGAATTAAATTCTAAAACCAGAGAACTATTCGCAGCTCCTAATTACGGACGTTGTCCGTGATTTTAGGCGACACTCGGCAATGATTAAGCAAGCTTATCATTGCTCTCATTTGCACTAAAATTCCTAACTGTTTGAAAAACACATCCAACATATTACTACTGCTTTTCTGGTCATTTTTATGCCTAGCATTTTTCTCTTTGGATTTAATCCTTGGAAGTGTACACATTTCACTTTCTGAAATACAAGAAATATTCTCGGGCGGAGCAAATGACACAGGACTTTGGCACATTATCTACAATTTCCGTTTGCCAAAGGCAATAACTGCCCTACTCACAGGCTCGGCACTTGCAGTGGCAGGTCTTTATATGCAAACACTCTTCCAAAACCCACTTGCAGGACCATACGTATTGGGGATTAGTTCGGGTGCAAGTTTGGGTGTGGCACTACTGCTTATGGGAAGTGCATTTCTGCCTGCAGCACTCGTGGCAAGCACATGGGCACAAGTTGGCGCTGCCATAATAGGCTCACTACTAGTACTTTTACTCGTTCTAGCAGTTTCAAGCAAGGTAAACGACACTGTTTCGTTGCTCATAGTAGGTATGATGTTTGGTAGCATTGCAGGTTCTGTGGTAAATGTACTTCAAAGCGCAAGCAATGCCGACTCACTAAAACTATTCGTAATGTGGAGCATGGGTAGTTTGAGTTCTGTTACTTGGCAGTTTTTAAATGTAATGGCTCCTATTATTATCATTTGCCTTATTATTTCTCTATTTCTACCTAAAAAACTCAATGCACTACTACTTGGCGAACGTTATGCAATGGGACTAGGCGTATCTATAAGTGGCATTAAAATCACTGTGATTATTTTGTGTTGCCTACTCGCTGGCACAGCAACAGCATTTACAGGGCCAATTGCTTTTATAGGCATGGCAGTTCCTCATATTGTAAGAGGGCTATTCCGCACATCAGATCACAGAATAGTTCTTCCTGCATGTATAATTGTTGGCGCGAGCCTACTTACTCTTTGTGATATTATCTCGCAAATGCCATGGTCAGACTCTGTACTACCAATCAACTCTGTAAGTTCGCTTATTGGCGCACCTATTATACTTTGGGTAATATTTAAAAACAAACATCTTCACTCATAATGGAAGCAGAAGTAATATTAAATACTAGAAAACTAGATATTGGCTATGGTAGCACATACATAGCTAAAAATCTTATGCTCAGCCTATATGCAGGTGAAATGGTTTGTCTTATTGGGCCAAACGGATGTGGAAAATCCACCCTTATACGCACACTTGTAGGCTTGCAAGATGCTCTGGGTGGAAAAATTGAGATAAAAAATAAGAAACTAAATAAGATTTCACTTGCCGAGAAGTCTAAACTTATTTCATGGGTATTAACTGACACTATGCCTACAGGTTCGCTTAAAGTGAGTGAAATTGTAGAAATGGGACGTTTCCCATACACAAATTTGTTTGGAAAACTTTCTGAAAAAGATAAGAAAATAATAGATGACTCTATCAATGCAGTTCATCTTTCACACAAAAAAAATTATAGGTATAGTTCGCTTTCCGATGGTGAAAAGCAACGCACCATGATAGCCAAAGCTTTGGCACAAGACACACCTATTATCTTCCTCGACGAGCCAACATCGCATCTAGACTTGCCTAACACTATAGAAATTATGCAACTTCTGCAAAGTTTGGCACGTAAAACTAAAAAAGCCATTCTTCTTTCTACACACGAGCTTGAGCTTACGCTACAAGTGGCAGATAAAATATGGATGATGACTCCAAACAAACTTACAAGAGGTCTGCCAGAAGATTTAATTTTAAGTGGAAGCCTTCAAAAGACATTTGGAACAGAGCATTTCCGTTTCGATGAAACAACAGGTGGATTTAGAATGAATTACTCTGCTAATAAAGAAGTTAGCCTAAACGGCGACAAGGGAGTATTTTATTATTGGACAGAAAGAGCTCTACTTAGAAATGGTTATAAAATAACAGAAAACTCTCCACTTTGGATAAATATAAAAGGTGATGGTAAATGGGACTTACACCTAAATACACATCACCAAGAATTTTATACCATAGAAAATTTGTTATTCACTATGAGCGAGTGGGAATCCAAATTTCTCTCTGAATAGTTCAAAAGCAGCTTCTGTGGCTTGTGCAATAACTTCTGCTCGAGTGCCATCAAACTTACACAACTGACTATAAACATTTTCTCTGTCAGCAACTGCCATCCAAACAGTACCAACAGGTTTTTCTGCGCTTCCGCCCCCTGGACCTGCAATGCCAGATGTAGCGATAGAATAATCGCTATCTGTAATTTTGCGCACACCCATTGCCATAGCCTCCACAACAGGTTTGCTCACAGCACCATTCTGTTCTATATATTCAGCTGGCACACCAAGTGTATTTATCTTCACCTCATTGGCGTATGACACCACTCCGCCCACATAGTAAGCAGAACTTCCTGCCACAAGTGTTATCTGGTGAGCAATATTCCCCCCAGTGCAACTCTCCGCCGTAGAAACTGTAAAATCTTTCATTAACCTTTAATTTTTCTAATTCTTTGCAACAAAGTTGGATGTGAATATTTAAAGAAAACAAAGGCAGGGTGTGGTTGAAGATTTGAAAGAGCCTCAGAAGAAATTTTCTTAAGAGCAGAGCACAAAGCCTCACCCAAGCCATATTTTGCTGCAAAAGCATCAGCTTGATATTCATTCTTACGAGAAGACATATTAGTCAAAACACCTAATAAAATAGACACTGGACTATAAATCATCATAAACGCAAAGAAACCTAAGTGGAAACAAACTTCACTACCACCTAAAGCTACAGTAAGAGCCTCAGAAGATACAAAATATCCGAGCAAAGCAAACATACACAAAGAAACTACAGCAGATTTAATCAATGAACCCACAATATGTTTGTGTTTGTAATGCCCTATCTCATGAGCTAGCACAGCAACAATCTCCTCTGTAGTTAATTTTTCAATTAAAGTGTCAAACAAAACTATACGTTTTTTAGGACCAAAACCTGTAAAATAAGCATTAGCCTTTGTAGAACGTTTAGAATTATCCATTACATAAATATTTGTAAGATTAAAATCTGCTTTTTTTGCAAAATCTTCTATCGCAGTTCTAAGTTCACCCTCTTCTAGTGGAGTTTGTTTATTAAACAATGGCACAATAAGTTGTGAATAAAACATTGTCATAAATAGTGTAAATGCCATAAGCACTGCCCACGCCAAAATCCAAAAATATTCAGGAATCCAAACATAAATAGCAGTAATAGCACCAAACAAAACAACATTAATCACCACAGAGATTAAAAGTTCTTTAAGTTGGTCTAACCAAAAGGTTTTTTTAGTAGATTTATTAAAACCAAACTCCTCCTCTATCTTAAATGTTGAATAATACGCAAATGGAACATCAATTATAGAGGAAATTACATTCAATAATACAAGAAAACCTATTGAAAGTAAGATTTGATCATTAATAAATTCTCTTAAAACACCATCAAACCAACCATAGAAGCCTATAAATAATGCTACCAAAGATATTACAATATTTATAGAAGCCATCACTGTACTAAACTTATAGTTAGTCATACTATAACGTTGTTGTTTAGCATATTTATCCTCATCATAAATACCTTCCAATTCAGTTGGTATTGGCTTACCAAACCATGTAGAGTTTAGATAAGACACCACTCTATTTAATACAAATTCAGCTAAAACAATAGCTATAATTATCCAAAATACGAAATTGTACATATTCTAAAATTTTAATTGTAATTTAAGATTAAATTGACGCCCAGACAAATAATTTGGCACAGCGTATTGAATATTATAAATATCTGTCACCCAATAATATGAGTTAACGTTATTAAAACCAAATAAGTTCAACACTTCAAATGCTACCAATATTTCTCTAAATGGTTTAAAGAAACCACGACCCATCCAAGCATCCTTACCCTTTTCAAACTTCCTAGAAAGACCTATATCCACCCTTCTATAGTCTGGCATACGTGCACTAGATGCTATGTATTTAGAACTATGTGGAGGTCCTGTTGGCAGACCTTGCGCCCAGTTGAACAATACATGAATTCTATATTGTGGTATTCCAGGAATATAATCTTGGAAGAAAAGTGACACATTATACAATTGGTCTGTTGGTCTTGGAATATATCCATAACCATCTCCTTCTATATCTTCTTTTGTTCTTATAAGAGAAAAACTCAACCATGAATCCACCCCAGGCACTACCTCACCGAATAGTTTTACATCAAATCCAGCAGCATAACCAGAAGCACAGTTTTTACCCATATAATTTATACTCACATTATCTAAAGTATATGGAATTAAATTAGATAAATGTTTATAATACACTTCTGCAGTAAGCTTAAACGGACGATTCCATACCCTATAATAATAATCCATACCTGCAATAAACTGCATTGACCTCTGAGAACGAATTTCCTTATTTAGATAATTTGTATGGTATGTTCCTATGGTGGTTGTATCTTTAATCTCCTTATAAGTTGGAGACTGATAATACAAACCTGTCGCAAACCTAAATCGTATATCTGGCTTAATATCAGGAAAATATGCAATTACGGCACGAGGACTTACAGTAAATTCATTGTTGAATGTCCAATAATTCATACGCACACCACCAGTAAAAGAAATCATTCCTCCTTTATTTAAGTGCCAACGATAAGTATCTTGGATATATGCTCTAATTTTAGATTCTGAAAGTCTATTCTCTGCAGTTAATTTATAATAAAGATTCACTTCAGGAGTATATGGAATAGAGTATCCAGAAGAATCTCGTAGTTCCCATTCATTCACACTCTCATTAACTCTCTCATAAACATATTCTACCCCCCACTTCAAATCATTATTTTTATTGAAAGAATATACCCCATCATGAGAAACCTTAGCCACTACACTCGACATTGTATTCCTAGCATGTTCATAATAATTTCCCACACCAGTCTGCTGTGAATGACTACCATCAAAAGATTCCACTTTATTTAACCAATATTCCCCCTCTATATCATAATTCACCCTTTCATCAGTATAAAAAGATGAAACTGTAAGTCCTAAATTAAGTTTCTCATTCACTTGATATTTAGCAGAAAGTGCTCCAAAGAATGTTCTAAATACGTCCTTTTCTTGACCATCAAAATATACAGTAAAATTTTGTATATCATTTAGTGAGCCAAAAGTTGTAGAACGAGTTTCTGGAATAAAATTATATGTATTCTGTGAAATATTACCTAAAAATGATAGTTCTACCTTTTCGTGAGGTTTGTAGGTAATATATGTTTGATAATCAAAGAAATTTGGGTTGTACTCTGCTTGAGTTTGCAAAGTTCCTAATATAAAAGAAGCATTCTTATATCTAAAACCATGAAGCTGAGAATATTTCTCATTAGAACTACCCACATACGCTGAAGCTCCAGTAAAACTAGCAGATACACCTGCTTCAAATTTACGTGGCTTTCTATATTCAATATTTAATACAGATGACAACTTATCACCATGAACCGCATCAAAACCACCTGCAGAGAAATCTACACTACCAGACATATCTGGATTCACAAAACTAAGCCCCTCTTGCTCTCCACTTCTTACCAAATATGGTCTATACACCTCTATACCATTTACATAAACACTATTTTCATCATAGCTACCACCGCGAACAGAATATTGAGAAGAAAGTTCATTATTAGAGCTTACACCCTGAAACGTTTTGATTAATGACTCTATTCCATCACCTGAAGCCTGCGGCAAAACAGAAAGATTAGTTAAATCTACAGTTTGCGCTGTGGTATATTGTAGTTTTTCTCCTTGAACCAAAATATCACTTAGTCCCAACGTTTCTTCTTTTAAAACTACATTAGAAAACCTCTGTGGAGCATTGTAGAACTTAATAAATAATTTCTCCGTTAAATATCCTATATGACTAAAAAATAAGGTTATAGTATCTTGAGAAGTTTCTAGCGTAAATTTACCCAATGTGTCTGTTATAGCAAAAGATTTATGGTCTGCACTATACACATCCACGTATGGCATAAGTTCACCAAGCTCCGTACGCACATAACCTGTAACAACATGCTCCTTAGCCCAAAGAACTGTATTACAAGTGAATATTAATAATATGATTAATAATTTCTTCAATATAATTAAAACGGAAAAACTAACCGATTATTTTAAATTTTACAAACTTTAATATCATAAGTTTCACACCCTGAGAATTGAAATTTACTTTCATCTGACGTCCAGAAGGTGCGTCAAGCAGTTCTATCACTTGTCCCACGCCAAAGTGACTATGCTCAATAATATCTCCAACTTTTACTCTGCTAGCATCATCAGACGCCATTGCACCCAAACCAATGCTTGGTTTCACTAGTTTGTGTAGGGCTGGATTTGTAGCTACAGGTCTAGATGTAGGAGTGCTTATGTGAGTAGGTTTATTTCTTTCAAAATCTCTTTCAATAAATGAATTACTCATTTCTAAATATTGATCGTCTATTTCAGAAATAAATCTACTTTTTACAGGGTAAATTGTCTTTCCAAATCTAAATCTTGACTTGGTATAAAGAATAAAGCAACGCTTAGCAGCACGTGTTATTGCCACATACATAAGTCGTCTTTCCTCTTCTATTTCATCATCAGAAACACATCTTGGTGAAGGGAAAAGCTCTTCTTCAGCCCCCACTATAAATACATAATCAAACTCCAATCCTTTAGAAGCATGAACAGTCATGATAGACACCTTTTCTGTATTTACATCTTCCTCTGTATCTGAATCTGTTTGCAAAGCAGCATCAGAAAGAAAACTAGAAAGAGTTGGAATCTCATCATTATTTTCCTTTTCCTCTACATACTGAGCTATATTATTAAGTAACTCTGAAATATTTTCCTTTGCATCTTCATCTTCCTGTGTATCAGCAGAATAATAAGGAATCAATCCGCTAAAATCTAATATCTTTTTAGTCAATTCCTCAAGAGAAATTTCAGACATTTCAGATCTTAACTTTCTTATACCATCAGTAAATGCTATTAAACGTTTACCTGCAGCAGATTTTATCTCAGTACCCTCCAAATCGTCCGTTGCATCAAGTAGTGATACTCCTCTTTCAATAGCAGCAGAACGCAATCTCTCTAGAGTGGTATCACCAATACCTTTACTTGGTGTTTTTATTGCACGAAGGTAAGATTCATCATCACAAGGATTGACAACCAATCGTAAATATGCCAACATATCCTTAACAGATTTACGTTGGTAGAAAGAAAGTGAACCATAAATAGCGTATGGGATTCTAGACTTTCTTAACTTATCCTCTATTACTCGCGACTGTGAATTTGTTCTATAAAGAACAGCAAAATTGTTATAAGAAACATTTTCATCCCTATTTATTCTATTTATCTGTCTTACAACAACATCTGCTTCCTCAAGTTCTGAGCCTGGATTATAAACCTTTATTAAATGACCATCACCGTTTTCAGAATACAAAGTTTTAGGAATTCTTTGGCTATTCATTTTTATTAATGAATTTGCTGCCTTAACAATATTTTCTGTTGAACGGTAATTTCTCTCTAGTTTAAATAGTTTTGCTTCTGGATAATTATTCTGAAACTGCAAAATATTATTAATATCCGCACCTCTAAATGAATAAATACTTTGAGCATCATCTCCCACCACACATACCTTGTGGTGGTTATCTGCTAATAGTTTAATTATCTTATACTGAGCCAAGTTCGTGTCTTGATACTCATCAATAAGTATAAACTTAAACCTCTCTTGATATTTTTCTAAAACTTCTGGATGTTCAACAAAAAGTTTATAAATCAACAAAAGCATATCATCAAAGTCTATTGCATTTGCCACTTTACATCTTTCCACATATTCTTTGAAGATATTTTTTACCTTAGGAATTCTGTGCAACACATCGTATGTTACACCTTCTTTATCAGTGTACAGATCTGGAGTTATTAATCTATTTTTAGCAGAAGAAATTCTACTAGCTACCACATTGGTCGTATATAGTTTTTCGTCCAAACCCATTTGTTTGACAATACTTTTTATAAGACTCTTGCTATCTGTGGTATCATACACGGTAAAATCACGGGTTAAGCCCAAATACTCGTGTTCGTCTCGTAATATACGTGAAAACTGAGAGTGAAATGTACCCATAGCCACATATCTAGCTAAAGTAGATTCCACCATATCGGTGATACGAGATTTCATTTCTCTAGCTGCTTTATTAGTAAACGTAAGAACAAGAATAGAATTTGGGGCATAACCTTCACGAATCAGCTGCGCTACCTTATAGGTAAGTACACGTGTTTTGCCAGAACCAGCTCCCGCAATAATAAGAGATGGCCCATCATTATACATTACTGCATTGTATTGGCTTTCGTTTAGGGTATTCATTTTTGAACAATTTTTTTTGGACAAAAAAGGAGCTGACGTATTAAGTCAGCCCCTTTATATAATTGTAAGTTTCTGATTAATAGAAGTTAACACGATTATCTTCTACTTCTGCTTGATTTTTAAGAGCTTCAAAAATCATCATTTGATATGGAGTACGAGAAGATAAGTTATTAATTTCATATTGATAATTAATTTCACCTGCAGCAGGTGCATTGTTTAGTTTTAAAACATAAACACCATTATTACCAGCAACAAACTTAATACCACCATCAGCAATTAAAGATGGTATTGCACCAGCAACTTTAGGTTCTCTACCAATACCAGGAATAAATGCACTAGCCATAGAAGCATTATCTGCTGTTTTAACTGCTCCTAACACAGAAATATCATCAGAACCAGCTAATTTAGCTTGCATATCAGCAATCATGCTTTCTGCTTTCTTAGCATTCATCACTGCTAATTTCACGTCAGACTTCACACTTTCTAAAGATTTTTCACCTTTAGGAGTTACATCTGCCAACATTGCAACTACAAATCTATCACCACATTCAAATACTTGGTCAGCTACATTTCCAGCTTTATTTTGGAATGCCCAACGAACAATTTGACGTGAGTCTTTTAAATCTGAAACTGCATTGTCTGTGCTTTTAACATCGATAGTACGTAAGAATAAACCTTCTTCTGCTTTAGCGCTATCTACAAATGCTTGTGCATCAGAATTTTTAGCGATATATTGGCTAGCATTATTATAGATAATACCGTATGTTTGAGAGCTAGCTTCTACTTTACGAGAAAGAACGCACAATTTTACTTTTTCTACTGGTTTGGTTGCTTCTGTAATTTCTACAACTTGAACCATACCAGAGAATGGGAATGAAAATGCTTTTTTAACTTTACCTTTAAAACAAGCTTTGCTAAATTCAGCATCGAAGTCACCTTCAGACATCCAACCTAGTTCACCACCATTTTGAGATGTGCCTGCTAAAGAATTATTTTTAGCAAGTTCTGCAAAATCAGCACCAGCTATTAATGCCGCTAAAATGCTATCAGCTTTAGCTTGGTTTTGAACTAAAATATGACGAACTTTAATAGAATCTGGTGAAGAAATACCAGTTTCTACAATACGTGCCATTTTGTAAGTATTGCCATATAATCTTGGAAGAGTAG
Organism: Candidatus Enterocola sp.; assembly: GCA_045612225.1. Classification (GTDB taxonomy): domain Bacteria; phylum Bacteroidota; class Bacteroidia; order Bacteroidales; family Paludibacteraceae; genus Enterocola. The sequence continues at coordinate 352,145 of JAZKYP010000009.1, read as the reverse complement.
TTTCACCTACTTTGCCAGAGAATGCAAATTCACGGAAGTCTGCATCAATTTTGTTTTTGCTTAAAGCGATATCGTTGTATGCTACATCTGAGTTTTGGTTGCAAAGAGCAACAAAATCTTTTGAAGTAGAGAATTCTTCTTTAAGACCTTCTATCCAAGTTTTGATATTTTCAAAATCGCTAGCAGATGGTTCAATTACGAATGTAATGTAATTTAATTTGCGAGTTTCTTCTGCATTATTATAATTGTTGATATTTTCATTATAATATGCTTTAATTTCATTTTCAGAAACAGAGAATGCAGAATCTGCTTCTGTATAATATGGCAGGCTAACATAACTAATATTAGCAACTTTTTTACCTTCAAATGCAGCTGTTGCATCAACATTGCTATAATTGAAAGATGTAGATACTAATACATTGTATTTATCTTCTAACATTTGAAGTCTTACATTACGTTTAATGAATGACCAATATTTTGCTAAGTCACCATTTGGTTCTTGATCGATAGCAGCTAAAAGACTGTAAAGAACATCTTTATCGTAACCATTTTTCTCTGCATTATAGAATAGGCGAAGTTGAGCCATCATTGGATGAGGAACATCTCCTGTTAATTGTTTTGTAATTTCTTCATCAGTAACTACAATACCTAACTCTTCACATTGAGATACAATAAGTTGTTCATGAAGAAAAGTATTCCAAACAGAAGCTTGAACTTGACGTGTAGTGTTTTCATCTAAACTGCTTTGACCCATTTCCATTTTGTAGAATGTAGTCATCTCATCAATACGTGCCTCATATTCTTGGATACTAATTTCATTACCATCCACAGTACCTACTGTAGTACGGCTATCGCCGAACATGGTTTGAAAATCAATACCTCCTAAAATAAATGCTAATAAAGAGCCGCCAATTACAATACTTAAAAGCAGACCTCTTTTTCTAATGTTTTCTAATGTAGCCATTTTGCTATGTTAATTTTAAATTTTTAGATTGCGAAGATAAGAATTTTTTATATAATAAACTACTTTTTTTATTATTCTTTTATCAACACAGAGTCATTATTCACAGATGTACTATCTGTATTTTCAGAATCATCATCCAATGGTATAACACCCTGTGGCTTAAGTACCTTATATTTAGTTAATCTTTGATTAGATTCCATTCCTATCCCTGTAATAATCTTATCCTTCTGAGTAATTTTCACAAACTTATCTGTAAAAATTCTGTCTTCTTTTTGATGAACATATAAAATTTCAGACTCAAATCTATCACCATCTACATTAACTGCATAAACCGAATCTGACAGAATCCATTGTTCTAAATCTGTGTAGTATATTGCATTTTTAGCATCCACTTCAGAATGAACATCTAGATTTTCATCAAATTGTTCCAAGTGTATTCCTTGAGGAAACTCCCACGCTGGATGAGACTTTTTATCAAACACAAGCCATTCCTGTGTTTTTACTCTAAAACGAGTTATACCAGAATCTGAAACTAATGTTGTTACATTGTATGTCTTCATCACTGCTGCAGAATCTCTTACCACACCTAATGATGCAGAATTTTCTACAGAAGAAGAACAAGATTGTAAAACAAGTATAACGATTGCCTGTAAAGCAACCGTTATACCAAAACTTATATTTTTATATATTGTTTTCAATTTTATTATTAGTCGCGACAACGAACTGTTTCGTTAATTAAACCACCTACTTTGAAGTCTGCGCCTGGAGCAAGCTCTGGTTTAAAGAATACTTCTTCTTTTGTAGGATAGAATTTACGATATGAATTTATTAATGTATTAGCTTTTTCTGCAAGCTCTGGTTCGATAGATTTAGCTGTTTGTAATTTATCTACAGCAGCCCAATATTTTGTTTTATTTAGAATTGGATCTTCTGAATATGGATCTACTGTAACATAAATTGTTGCTAATAATAAATAAGGTTCACCTTGTTTAGAATCGAATGAAATAGCTTGTAATGCAGAAGATTTAGCCTCAGCATAACGTTTTGCTGAATATAAAGCATTAGCTTTTTCAAATGCATAAACATATTTTAAAGAATCTACTTCTTCTAATGCAATAGCTTCATTATAATATGTTACTGCTTTATTATAATCATCTTTCTTAAATGCTTGACGAGCACAACCTACAGCAGTTTTAGCAACTGGGTTTAATGCATGTGCATAACCAGAAGCGGTAAAATATACTTCAGATTCTTTACAATCTGCTTTATCAAATAGATTGATTATTTTTTCTAGTTCTGCATCATTATTTCTATTTTCTTCAACTTTAGCAGCAAATACACCTTCTAGAGTAGAGCAATCTGCAGCACCAGAATTGATAAACATTGCATTTAAGTTGTTTCTTGTGATAGTATAAGCTTCTTTATATTTATCACCCATAGCAATACGTTTGTCAACCATATCACCTAGTTCTAGGTAAGTATTAATAAAGCTTTCGCTATATTTTGCTTTATCTGTTTGATAACGCATTTCTAATAATTCAAAATATTTTTGGATAACATCGCTATCTGCATTGTGTTTACCACTATTAACAGCTTGTTCCAACCATGGTAGTGCTACTGCTAAATAATCTTTTTCTGGAGAATAAGTAATATAATCCATAGCTTGACGTCCACGAACCCATGTTTCTGGATATTTCTTATCATTTCCGAAATATTTAACACGTTGGTCGTAACATTTCATTAAGTCGTCAAACCAAGCTTGTTTTTTTGCAGGATCTGATTCTTGAGACATTTTTGCAGCAATCAAGAAAGCACCATGTTGGTATAATGTACGTCCATTTGCTTTTGGGCATTCATCATAAACTACTTTCCAGCTATCATACGCAGCATTATAGTCTTTAATTTTGTAGTAACTAGTGTAATTACTTAGGTTTTCCAAACAACGAATTGAATCTTCGCCTGTACCGTATTTACTTCCATCCTCAATACCTTTTACAGCAAATGAAGGAAGCGCAACCATTGTAGCAACTGTTAATAATAATGTTTTGATTTTCATAATACTATATTTATTTGAGTTAATTTCTGTCTATTAGACCTATTAATTAAACCTACGTTTAACGAACCAGCGTTCATTAAGTGATACACCTATACCAATCTTTCCGTATTGTTCTAGCAAACCAATATTTTTAAGACTGCCTTGCTGACCATACTCAAAGTGAAGATTTAAAGTTGTTTTTGTATTAGGAAGAGGAAATCCCATACCACATGTAACTGCCCATTTCCCATAATCATTTCCATTAACTTTTACGTATGAATTAGAATAGTTTGCACCTAATCTAAATCTCATAAGATCAGCATATTTCTTAGACTCTGGATTGTGTACATATTCAGCTCCTATCGCATACACAAATCTATCAGAGAATTCATTTTCTTTAGAATAATATCTTACCTTAGACAATTCCATCCAAGTAACATCTGCTCCAACTAGTAATCTATTTTTCCATAAATACGAAAAACCTGCACCTATTGTCTGAGGATAATCAAATTCATATTTTCTATCATCAATATCAACAACGTTGGTTTGTGTCTGGATTTCAGTTTTATTATCCATAGGAAGTTGCATAGTATAAGTAGCGCCCAAAACTAGTTGATCTTCTTCTCCTATTGGTTGATGATATTGAATACCTAAATCACATTCCCATGCACTAACATAAATCACATCTTGATATGCAGTTGATTGAAATAGACTAGCATTTGGGAATTCAACTGTTCTATTGTGTGATATTTTCCCAAAAAGATGTTTTCCATTTACACCTATCGCTACCCTATCATATATATCAAAAGAAAAGCCTAGATATACTTGCGTTATCCCTCCTTTCCCAGAAAAATATTCTTGCACTTCTAATGATTTGCTATAGCCATAGATTGATTGAGTGCTAGAATTCAAATATTCATATCCAACCACAGTTAATGGGCTCAAACCAAAACTAACAGCAGCCCACTTTGACAATGGCATTTGAAATGAAACATAGTCTATACTTCCTGCAAACTTGGTATTTTCACCAGCTTTAGTTTTACATCCATCAATAACACCTGAAACGCCAAAATCCATCATAAATGTTAAACTATCTATAGAGGTATATGAAGCAGGATTGGCAGGATTAATTACTTTATTTGTTCTCATACCATAGCTCAATCCGCCCATAGACAAAAGAGCTCCTGATACAGGATTTTGAAATTCCCCATAACCATACCTAGAAAAGGGAGACACAGTATCTGCCGCCCATATAGTTGAGAATGAAAAAAATAGACAAAAAATTATATTTATAAATTTCTTCATAAACATTTATTATATCTTAAAATTTCGTTCAAACCTACTAACAATAGATTTGAAACTACAAAGATGCTACTTTTTAATCTTTTTTCAAAGAAAAAAACGTCTCCACCCGTTAAAAAAACTGAAAGATCTTGATTTTCTTTCAAAATTTCTGCAATATATCCCTCAATTTCAAATTCAATTCCTCTTAAAACACCTGCCATCATAGCAGATGCAGTATCATCACCAAGCAACTTTTCTTCTTCTCTTGCTTCCAACAACGGCAACTTATTTGTAAAAGTATTCATTGCACGAAGACGCATATTTACACCTGGAGCAATATTCCCTCCTACAAACTCATTGTACTCGTTTACAAAGTCGTATGTTATTGCCGTCCCCATATCTATTATAAATAATGGAGTATTTGGCTTTAACTTATTAGCTCCCACCGCAGCCGCTATTCTATCTAAACCAAGGGTTTTGGGAGTAGAATAATTGTTTTTTATTGGCAACGGAGTATCTGAATTTAATCTTAAATAATACGCAAAATTAGATTTTAAATGAATTTCTATTTCTTCAGAAATTGCTACTACAGAACATAATATTACACTATCAATCAAGTACTTAAACTTAATTTCATCTATAATTTCAGCACTGTAATTATTCCAAGTAAAAATCTCTAAGATTTCATTTTTTTCTGAGAAAACAGCTGCTTTTATCTTAGTATTTCCAAAATCTAATACTAAATTCATTATTTTCTAATCTTTTCTTCCCAAAATACCCAGAACATAAATATGACAAAATAGAATACATATTTAGATAATTCATGGAACAACTCAAATTGATTTGGGAATGATTCAAACAGTCCTATTAAAGAAGAAATTCTTATTACATTTAATATCCAAATAAGTAGAATACCTAGTGGAATAAACCATAATTTATGTTTATCAGCACCTGGATAAAATGCTATTATACAGAAGAATACAAAAATTTGTTTAAGTCCTGAACAACTCCAAACTATTTTCACTAAAGATGAAATTTCTTTCACATACACTGAATTTTTCAACATCACCACATCCATATTGAACAAATCATGAATAAGCCAATAGACCTGTGATGAAAGAAATTCTACAGCATTATTGAAAATAAAAGACAAATCATAACTTCTCCATAAGAAAATTTGTGGCAGACCACGTAGGTCTTTACCTTCTATAAAACTAAATTTCCACAAATAGTGTGAAATTAGAAGGATAATAACGAAATAGACCACACTTTTTAGGTATGAATATTTCTTTAGTAAATCATTAATTTTTTCCATGTATTAAATAACAACTTTTGAGAATGGTACTGAATCAATTACATCAAAAATACCATCCTTATATTTGAATAATGCGGCTATAGCTATCATGGCAGCATTATCTGTGGTATAAGAGAATTTTGGCACAAAAATATCCCATCCATAACGTTTAGAATAATCTTCAAATGCCGCTCTTAAGCCACTATTTGCAGAAACACCACCTGCCACAGCTACTCTTTTTATTTTATAATCATCAGAGGCTTTTTTAAGTTTTTTCATCAACACTTCTATCACCGTTTTTTGTATAGAAGCACATAAATCTGCCTTTCTTTCATCTACAAAGTTAGGATTATTTTTTAATTCATCACGAAGAAAATACATAAATGATGTTTTTAGTCCGCTAAAACTATAATCGTAACCTGGAATATTTGGTTTTGAGAAAGTAAATGCATCTGGATTTCCCTCTTTTGCAAGTTTATCAACAAATGGACCTCCTGGATATGGACCACCAAGAAGTTTTGCACATTTATCAAACGCTTCGCCTGCTGCATCATCTATTGTTTGGCCAAGAATAGTCATTTTATTATAGGCTTCAACTAGAATTATTTGTGAATTTCCACCAGAAACTAATAAACATAAAAATGGAAATTCTGGGATATGTGCATCTTCTCCCTCTTCTTTTATAAAGTGAGCTAAAACATGACCTTGAAGGTGATTTACATCTATCATAGGCACATTAAGAGCAAGAGAGAAACCTTTTGCAAATGAAGTTCCTACCAAAAGAGAACCTATAAGACCAGGTCCACGAGTGTACGCAATGGCAGAAATATCTTCTTTTGTTATTCCAGCACGTCGAATTGCCTCATGAATAGTAGGAATTATATTTTGTTGATGTGCTCTAGAAGCAAGTTCTGGCACCACCCCACCATAAGCACTATGAATAGCTTGCGAAGAGATGACATTAGACAATAAATACCCATCTCGTATCACAGCCACCGATGTGTCGTCGCAAGAAGATTCAATTCCTAAAATAACAACATCATTTTTTTTTATGTTTTGCTCTTTCATAAGTGCTATTTTTTTTGTATTTTTGTTCGATATTAAACAGGTTACAAATTTATTAAAAAAATTATTAAAAATTTCCTTAAAATACTAGTTTTCTTATTTGTATTTGTTTTTTGTTTATTCATGAGCATTCCTCTTGTTATTACAAACAAGTATATCCAAAAAACACTTATTGATAAAGTTACCACAGAACTTTCTACCCAATCTAAAGGAGAAGTTTCTGTGCAGGGAATTAATTTTTCTTTTTATTCGGGTCTTATATTGGAAAATGTTAGTCTAAAAGACCCTAATGGTAACCTTGTAGCTAGTATGGATGAGTTTCATCTAGATGTGAGATGGAGAAAACTTTTCCGCAAAAAAGTACAAGTTGAAGAAATCATTTTAAACAATCCATACTTCTATTTAACTACAAACAACAACGGGGAAACAAATCTTCAATTCCTTATTGATATTTTTCCTAAAAGGGAAAAACCAATTAGAATTCCTAATATTTTAGTACAATTAAACTCTCTTCAAATCATTAATGGCAAATTTAAGTTTGATCACTTAGATAAAACGCCTAAGGAAGGATTTGACCCTGCACACTTCCAAATTAATGACATTCATACACATATCTCAGTAGAACATGCCTCTAAAGACAGTCTTCTAGCCCACCTTAATAGATTTTCTGCAACAGAGAGCAATGGACTTAAATTAAACGACATAAGTTTTAATTTAGGAATAGGTAAAAAACAGTCATACATCTCTCCCATAGAAATAAAACTTCAAAATTCAAAGATTAATATTGATGAACTATCTTTAACATACGATAGTTTACCACAAGTCTTTGACATAAACTCTCTAAAAAAGCGTACTAAAATAAAATTCAGCTTAAAGAACTCTAAAATTTACGGCAAAGATTTTCAGAATTTAGTTCCTCAATTAAAAAAACTAAACAAACCGCTTATTGCTAATGGTAGAATAACATATTTCAACAATAATGTAGATTTACATGGATTCCAAGCAAAGTATGGCGACAATACAGTAATGAAACTTAACGCAGGAATCAACGGACTAGATAAAATAGAAGACACATATATTTTTGCTAATATTCAACAAATTAGTACTAACATAAACGAACTAGAGGACTTAATTTCTAGCATAAAACAACAACCATATATCTTTCCACAAGAGATAAAAAAATTAGAATTCCTAAAATTTAATGGTAATATAGTAGGTTTCCTTTCAGATATTGTAGCTATAGGAACATTAAATACTGCAGCTGGTAAAATCCACACCGACTTAAAAACAAAATACAATACAAAAAACAAAGGATGGAAATTTAATGGTCAAATTGGTACCGAAGATATTAACCTAGGAAAAATCCTAGATAAATATTCAGATTTTAATGACATTCACTTAGACGTTACATTCAATGGGGAGAAAAAAAATAAGCAACCTCTTTCTGGGCACATACATGGTGTAATATCCTCATTTGATTATAAGCAATATGAGTTTGCAAACATCATAATAGACAGTAATTTTAGTCAAGAAAATGTTTATGCTAAAATAAATTATAAAGATCCTAACAATGGAAGTTTTAATTTTTTAGCAAATTTAGATATTAATGAGGATAAAACATACAACGTATCTCTAGATGGTAAAATTGATACTATCTGTTTAGCATCAATGAAGATTATAGATGTGTTACCTACATTCAAATTTTCTACAAACCTACAAAGTAAATTTAAGTTAAGTAATATCAATGATATAGAAGGATACTTCGCTATAGACTCTATCAATTTGTCTAATGACAACATAAAGATGACTCCTAACGACATCATTCTTGTAGCTGAAAATACAGAAGATGGTAAACATATTTGGTTAGACTCGGACATTGCAACATTAGATCTAAATGGTCATTTAGATTTTAATACATTAGTCAATAATATTAAATATCTAATAAGCAAGGGATTAACAAATATTCCACAGTTAGCCACAGAAAAGAAAAAAGGAAACAACAACTTCAAAATTAATGCAGATATTGCTCCTTTGAGCGATTATAGTTATTTCTTTGCACAACATTTGAGTGTAGATGACACTACACATATAAATGCATTTTTCAACGACCAAACTGACAAAATCGAGTTAAATCTATTCTCAAACCACATTGATTTGGGCAAGACCAGCATTGATAGTTTGAACATTCACTTACATAACTTTACAGAAAGACTAAATCTAAACATAGGTGCTATCACTCAAAACAGAATTGACACCACAGACATTAATATACACACAAATATTGGCGATAATAATGCAAAGCTAAGTTTCCTATGGGATAATAGTGTGGGAAAAGAGATTTCAGGAGAAATTAAAACTAGCATTGACTTCAACAAAGTAAAAGATGGTCAAAATATAAACTTAGACTGTCACCTACTGCCTAGCACAATGATACTTGCAGATTCTCTGTGGAATATTAGAGAGGGTAACATTCACTACAATGACAACTTACTTAAGGTAGATAGCGTTAGATTTGACGGTCCAGAGCAACACTTAAGAATAGATGGAGTCTCTAGTAAGGAAAGAGAAGCAGATTTAATTCATGTTTCTCTCAAAAAAATAGACTTAAAATATTTGAGTGAGATTTTTTATATGCCAGACATTAAACTACTAGGTATAGTTAGTGGTGATGTTCTAGCTGGTAACGTACTAAAAAAACCTATTCTAAATGCAAAAGTTTCGTGCAAACAGTTTGGTTTAAATGATTTTCCATTAGGAGATGTAATTGAAGCCAAAGCAAAATACAACCACGATAAAGAACAAATAGACCTACACGGTTTGGTAGAAAATGCCACTAAAGATACATCAGAGGTAAATGGTTTTGTTTCTATTGTAAGAAATGAAATGCTACTAGACATAGATATCAACGACTTACAACTAGGATTTATTAAACCTTATTTAAGTTCTTTTGCCAACGACTTAAGAGCCACAGTTAATGGTAAATTGTACGTTGGAGGTCCATTTGATGGCATTGAAATATGGGGAGAAGCCTACGCTAAAGATGCTATGTTATCAATAGATTTCTTAAAATCTGAATTTTATTTTGAAGACTCTGTAAAAATATTGAAAAACGCATTTATTCTAAAAGATATAGAATTAAAAGATAGATATGGCCATACAGGCAAGGTAGATGGTATGGTTACGCACCATTTATTTAGAGATTTTCAATATAAAATAAATATCGACGTTAATAATATCCTAGCATTTAATACCACAGAAGTTGATAGTCCTGATTTCTATGGAAGATTATTCGCTACAGGCAATGCTAGTATTGTAGGAGATATGAATTCTGTTAATATAGATGTAATAGCGAAACCAGAAAAAAACAGTTATTTCTCTATTCCTATAGATAGTTATTCATCTGCTACTGACAATGAATTCATAACATATATTACGCCTAAAAAAGGAACGAATATTAAAGAAGAAAAGAAAAAGCTACGTAGAAAAAGAAAACTAGAAAGTGCTGCAACAAAACTAAATGTAAAACTCAATGTAGAGGCCACCCCAGATTTAGAAGCACAAATAATCATGGATAGCCATACTAGTGACGACGTTATTAAAGCCAGAGGCAATGGTAACTTGCAAGTAGAAATAGATAACAGCCTAAATGTTAAGATATATGGCAATTACAATATAACTGAAGGAGAGTATAATTTCTCGCTTCAAGGAGCTTTGCGTAAAAGATTTGAGGTTGGCGACGAAAGTAGCATTTCATTTGATGGCGACCCAATGAGTAACTGCAACATGAATATCAATGCTAAATACCAAACAACAGCTTCTCTATCAGATTTATTAGAAAGTAGTGTTACGTCATACCTAAATAATAATATTGTAAAAGTAGATTGCATGGCAAATATCACAGGGCCACTACTATCACCTATTATTAAGTTTGACATAAAACTCCCTACTGCTGAAGAGGAAATCCAACGTTTAGTAAAAGCAGCAATTAATACAGATGAGATGATGAGTCAACAGATGGTTTTCCTTCTTCTAACAGGAAAATTCTATAATCCATCAGTTACACAACAACAAAATCAAAATAAAACTAATAGTTACTCAACCCAATTAGCGGCATCATTTGCCACAGCCACCATTTCGAGTCAACTAAATTATTGGTTATCACAAATTAGTAACAATGTTAACCTTGGATTAAATTATATAGACAACTCTGAGACTGAAATTGATAATAGACAATTTGCAGTTAACATTTCAACCAATTTCCTTGATAACAGGCTTATTCTTAACGGAAACCTAGGATACAGAACACAATATGGCAACCAAGACTTCATTGGAGACTTCGACCTAGAATATAAATTGGTAAAATCTGGACGATTACGCCTTAAAGCATACAACAAAACTAATGACAGATTATATTCTACAGCATTATATACTCAAGGATTAGGGCTTATGTATCGAGAAGACTTTGATACATGGAGAAATTTAGCAGAATATTACAAAGAAGTATTCCGCAAAAAGACTCCAGAGGAAAAACTTAAAGCAGAAAAAGAAAAAGAAGAAGAAAACCTAAGAAAAGAGCAAGAGCGCGAAAATAAAAGAATCCTTAGAGAAGACAGAAAACGTAGACATAAAGAATATGTTGCAAAACAAAAAGCAGAAAAACAACGACTAAAAGAAGAAAAGCAACGTAAAAAAGAAGAAGAGAAACGATTAAAAGAAGAACAAAAACAATAATATATGACATTTAAAGATTTAGGACTTAAGGAGAGTATTTTAGAAAGTATAAGTAAATTGGGATTTGAAACTCCATCTCCTATTCAAGAACAAGTTATACCTTATTTATTGAACAACGAATCTGATATCGTAGGACTTGCCCAAACAGGTACAGGTAAAACTGCAGCATTCGGTCTTCCGTTAATACATTTGGCAGAGGCAAAAGATAAATTTATTCAAGGTTTAGTACTAGCCCCTACTCGTGAACTTTGTGTGCAAATAGCCACAGAACTAAAACGCTACAGCACTATGCTAGAAGAAATACGCATTGTGGCTGTATATGGAGGGGAAGACATTAGAAAACAACTTAAAGAACTAGACCGCACTCCACATATATTAGTTGCTACACCTGGTCGTCTTATCGACTTAAAAGAAAGAGGCAAAGTAGATCTTTCAAAATTAAGATATTTAGTACTAGACGAGGCAGATGAAATGCTAAATATGGGATTCCTAGATGATATTACAAACATCCTTTCATCTACTCCAGAAGACAGACGCACCCTACTCTTTTCTGCAACCATGCCAAAAGAGATAGCAAATATAGCTAAACGCTACATGAAAAATCCTATAGAAATTTCTGTAGGCCAACGTGGCGAGGCTGCAAAAAATGTGGAACACTACTATGTGCTTACAAAAAGTACACATAGATACGATGTACTTAAACGTATTTTAGACTACAATCCTGATATTTATGGTATAGTTTTCTGTAGAACACGTCAAGAAACCAAAGATGTGGCAGAAAAACTTATGATAGATGGATATAATGCAGATGCCCTTCACGGCGACCTTTCTCAAGTGCAACGTGATGCGGTAATGAACAAATTTAGAATCAAACACTTACAAATATTGGTGGCAACAGACGTGGCTGCTCGTGGTCTAGACGTAAACGACCTAAGCCATGTGGTACACTATGTGCTTCCAGACGACAAAGAAACCTATACTCACCGTAGTGGTAGAACTGGTCGTATCAACAAATCTGGCGTTTCAATTGCTATTGTTACTCCAAGAGAAAAAATGTCTATTAAATCTATTGAAAAAGAAATCAAAAGAACATTTTCTCAAATGGAAATCCCTACTGGCATGGCAGTTTGCCAACGTCAACTTATGTATATGGTAGAAAAAATGCAAACAGTAGAGAAAAATGAGAAACTTCATAAATTCTTGCCAGACATCTATGAGCAACTAAAAGATATGGACAAAGAGGAAGTAATATCTCGTTTTGTTTCACTTGCATTCAACCCTATCCTAGAATATTATCAAAATGCTCAAGACCTAAATGCCCTTGTACGCAAAGAGATAAAAGAGAACAGACGCGAAGCTAGAAATCAAGAGCAAGAAAAACTTTCTCGTCGTGAAATGCGCAAAGGCAACAGAAAGGATATGATTAGACTTAAGATAAATCGTGGCAAGAAGGATAAAATGGATCCACGCCGCTTCTTAGGTATGATTAATGAAATTCTTAACGATAGAAGTATTGAGATAGGAAACATAGATATTACATCTAAATTTACCTTCTTCGACTTCCCTAAAGCGCATGCCGACAAACTAATGAAGGTATTTATGTCGCACCCAAGAGCAAGAGGAATAGCACTGAACCCAGTGAAATAGAAAATTAGGAATAAAAAAAATCTGACGTTTTACAACGCCAGATTTTTTTATGCAGTACTCATAAAATTGCTTTTAAAGGAGGGATTTTTAGGCGTCGCGCAGTCTGAAAAACCGGAGTGTACATACGTACTCGAGGATTTTGAAGACAAGCGCAACGAGAAAAGCACCCTTTAAAACAATTTTATTTTTGCTCTAATTGTAAAGTTTTTGTAGGCTGATCACAAACTTCAGATGGACCGAAGTATTGGATTGGACCTGGATAAACGTATGCTGTTTCGATAGCCCAAGCAGCACGGTTTTTAGCAAGTTCTTTGAAAGGAGCACCTTCAAGTTCTACTAGAGCTTTGCGGATAACAGGTTTCATTTCACCGTGACGACGTTCCATGTTCATCATCATTGTTACAGGAACACCACCAGCAACCCATTCTTCTGCAGGAGCAGTAGTATTGCGGATTAATGACATATAACCAGTTTTACCAGCAGCGATAAGTTGAGCAGCGTTGAAACCTAGAGAGTAGCAGTAGTCTGCGTCGAAGTTAGATGGAGCTGCGCAACGACCTTCATAACCGAAGAAGTGACCTAGACCAGAGAATTTACCTACGAATTTACCTTCAGCTTTCATAGCAGCTAGGCGAGTTTTAACCATCTCGATAAGAAGTTTTTCTGTTTCGATTAGAGAAACTTGTACGTTACCGTGAGGGTCGCGGTCTAGAGTTAATTGTTTAGCGATAGCTTCTGGAAGAGAAGCGTAAACAGCAGCAGAAGTAGCTGTTAGGCCTTCTAGAGCTTTAGCAACATTTGATTCGTGTGCAAGTAGGTCGTTTAGTTCTGCGATAAGAACTTTCATTTCTGGAATGAATTCGATAAGACCTTCTGGGATAAGGATTACACCGAAGTTGTTACCTTGAGCAGCACGAGCAGCAACTGCGTTAGCGATGTCGTCAACGATTTCGCCTAGAGTCATTTTTTTAGCTTCAACTTCTTCAGAAACAATACAGATGTTTGGTTGAGTTTGAAGAGCACATTCTAGAGCGATGTGAGAAGCTGAACGACCCATAAGTTTGATAAAGTGCCAGTATTTTTTAGCAGAGTTAGCGTCACGCATGATGTTACCGATAACTTCTGAATAAACTTTACAAGCAGTATCGAAACCAAATGAAGTTTCGATCATATTGTTTTTAAGGTCACCGTCGATAGTTTTAGGACAACCGATTACTTGGATACCTGTATTTTTTTGTAGATAATATTCTGCTAAAACGCAAGCGTTAGTATTTGAGTCGTCACCACCGATAATGATTAACGCTTTGATACCTAGTTCGTTGCAAATTTCAATACCTTTGTCGAATTGTGCAGTCTCTTCTAGTTTTGTACGACCAGAACCGATGATATCGAAACCACCAGTGTTACGATATTCGTCAACGATTTCTGCAGTTAGTTCCATATATTTATGGTCAACTAAACCGCTAGGACCACCTAAGAAACCATAAAGTTTGCTGTCTTTGTTTAAAGATTTAAGACCGTCGAAGATACCTGAAATCACGTTGTGACCACCAGGAGCTTGACCACCAGATAGGATAACACCAACATTGATAGCTGGAAGTTCTTTAGCTTCTTCTGCTACTTCAAATGTTACTACTGGCATTCCATAAGTGTTAGGGAATAAGTTTTTGATAGCTTCTTGGTCTGCTACAGATTGAGTAGCTTCACCTTCTTTAAGAGCGATAGCACCTTTTAAAGCTTTAGGAAGCTTTGGTTGGTAAGCTGCTCTTGCAATTTGTAATGCACTTTTAGTCATATAAATAAAATTAAAGATAAATTTTTCAATTATATTTCATTTTGCAGTAGAAAATTCTACCTCACAAAGTGCAAAGATACAAATTTTATATGATATTTTTAATATATTAATTATAATAACTATCTTTGCAGAACAAATTTTTTAATATTTAAAAACTATGTCAAAACAATTAAAACTTTCAGACAACAAAATGATTTTAGGCGTTTGCGCTGGTTTAGCTGAATTCTTCGGTATCGACACTAAAATCATGAGACTAGCTACCGTTATCCTAGCACTTTGCGGTGGTATCGGTGTTATGGGTTACTTAATCATTGCATTAGTAATGTATATCTTAAGTAAATAATGAATTTTAAACTCAAATCGGAATATAGCCCTACAGGAGATCAGCCAGAAGCCATAAAACAATTAGTCCAAGGACTAAAAGACGGAGTTTCTGACCAAACTCTTCTTGGGGTTACCGGTTCGGGTAAAACATTTACTATTGCCAACGTAATAGAAAAAATAAATAAACCCACCTTAGTACTTAGTCACAACAAAACACTAGCCGCACAACTCTACAGCGAGTTTAAGCACTTCTTTCCAAACAATGCTGTGGAATATTTTGTTTCATACTACGATTATTATCAACCAGAAGCATATATTCCTACCACAGACACTTATATTGAAAAAGATTTAGCAATAAACGAAGACATTGATAGACTTCGTTTGTCTGCCACTGCTGCCCTACTCTCTGGTAGAAAAGATATTATTGTAGTATCTTCTGTATCATGCCTTTATGGTATTGGTAACCCAGAAGACTTTACAAAAAATATGATTCATGTGAAAGTGGGTCAAAAAATAGTGCGTGATGTACTTTTAAGGAATCTGGTTAGTGCTCAATATAGCAGAAACGACCTACAACTGGGGCGTGCAAACTTCAGAGTAAAAGGCGAAACTGTAGATGTATGGCTTTCTCACACAGACATAGTAGTAAGAATTGTATTTTGGGACGACGAAATAGAAAGTATAGAACTAATTGATGCAATAAGTTTTACAAAAATGGAAAGCATGGACGAATACTCTATTTCTCCTGCCAATATTTTTGTTACGACCCAAGAAAACGTAAACCGCGCCATAGGCGAAATTGAAATAGACCTAGGCAAACAAGTAGAATTCCTAAATTCTATTGGTAAACCATACGAAGCTAAACGACTTTACGAACGCACCACTTACGATGTGGAAATGATGCGTGAAATTGGCTATTGCTCTGGCATTGAAAACTACTCACGATATTTCGATGGACGAAAGGCTGGCACTCCCCCATTTTGTCTTTTCGACTTCTTCCCAAAAGATTTCCTTCTTGTAATAGACGAATCTCATGTGAGTATTCCTCAAATTAAAGCTATGTATGGTGGCGATGCTGCTAGAAAGAAAAACTTAGTGGAATATGGATTCCGTCTTCCTGCAGCCATGGACAACCGACCACTGAAGTTTGAAGAATTTGAAGCAAAACAAAATCAAACCATATACGTTAGTGCCACCCCTGCCGACTATGAACTAGAACGCAGCGAAGGTATCATTGTGGAACAACTTATCCGTCCAACAGGGCTTCTAGACCCAGAAATTGATGTTCGCCCAAGCAAAAATCAGATAGACGACCTACTAGAAGAAATTGCTATAAGAGCAGAAAAAGATGAACGCACCATAGTAACTACTCTTACCAAAAGAATGGCAGAAGAACTAGACGTTTATCTTAAAAGAAACGGCATCAGGAGCACATATATCCACTCCGATATAGACACACTAGAACGTGTTCAAATACTAGAAGACCTAAGAAAAGGACTTTACGATGTACTTATTGGGGTAAACTTGCTTCGTGAAGGCATCGACCTACCACAAGTGTCGCTCGTTGCTATCTTAGATGCCGACAAGGAAGGTTTCTTGCGTTCGCATCGTGCACTTACACAAACAGCAGGACGTGCAGCACGTCATATCAATGGTAGAGTAATAATGTATGCCGACACTATCACAGATAGCATGAAACTCACTATAGATGAGACAAATAGAAGACGAAAGATACAACACGAATATAACGTCAAACACAATATCACTCCTCAACCACTTAAACCAAAAGACCAATTTGCTTTAAGTAAGGAGACAGAAATTCCTGTAGAAGTAGCATCAGAACCTAAAGTTCAATACTCTGTAAACAAGAAGAAATTATCAGACAAAGACCTTTCAACAATTATTGAAGACCTTAAAAAAGAAATGGCTACAGCGGCCAAAAATATGGACTTTATCACTGCAGCTCAGCTTAGAGACGAAATCAAAAGACTTGAAGCGATTAAATCTGACTCCTAAACATCGAAACAACTATTGCTGTAGCAACAGATACATTTAGTGATTCAGAAGTTGGTCTTTCAGGAGGATAACTTGGTATTAAAAGTTTTTTATTTGCCACTGCCATCACCTCTGCAGACACTCCATTACCCTCATTACCCATTACTATCACACCATTTTTGGTAAGAGAAGATTTATTGATATTATCACCATCAAGTGCAGTAACATAAATAGGAGCATCAATCTTAGATAACTCAAAAGGCAAATCCACATAATGTACACGCACTCTAGCTAGAGCCCCCATAGTGGCTTGTACTACCTTTGGATTGTAAATATCAACAGTATTTTTAGATGCAAAAATATTATTTATACCAAACCAGTCTGCAATTCTAATTATGGTACCCATATTTCCAGCATCTTGAATGCCATCTAAAGCTAAAGTAAGTTCATCTGGATTAATTGCAACATTGTCATAAACTGGCATTTTAAACACAGCAAGCACATTTTGTGGAGTTTCTAAACGAGAGATCTTCTTAAGTTCATCGTAAGTCACTTCACAAGACTCATTTGCAACTGTATTTCCTTTATACTCAGAAGTATAATAAAGATATTCAGGAGTAAAATATTCCATCATATCCCCCACTGTTTTATGACCCTCTGCTATAAAAAGTCCAGTCTGATTACGATATTTCTTTTGTGCAAGTTGGTTTATAAGTTTTATTTTAGCCTTCGACAACATAAGTTTTGCATTTATTTTTACAAAGATAGAAAAATATAGGCAAAGCCCAATAAAAAAACCTCGACTCTTTAGAGAATCGAGGCTTTTATTCTTAGCAATTATATTTAAGCTTTTACTTGATCTACGATTGCTTTGAAAGCTGCAGGTTCGTTCATAGCTAAATCAGCTAGAGCTTTGCGGTTGATGTTGATACCTGCTTTATGGATAGCACCCATAAGTTTAGAGTATGACATACCTTCTAAGCGTGCAGCAGCGTTGATACGTTGGATCCACAATGCGCGGAAGTTACGTTTTTTGTTTTTACGGTCACGATAAGCATATTGTAGACCTTTTTCCCATGTATTTTTAGCAACTGTCCAAACATTTTTACGAGCGCCGAAATAACCACGGGTTAATTTCAAAATTTTCTTTCTTCTTGCTCTTGAAGCAACATGATTTACTGATCTTGGCATTTTCTTTAATTTTTTTGATTGTTAGCGTCGCACTAGGCGAACTTAAAGCTAAACATTCGGTTAATAACTCTTATTTAAGACCCAACAATGATTTTACACTTGACTCGTCTGCTGGAGACACTAGTCCTGAGTAAGTTAAATTACGTTTTGCTTTTGTAGTCTTTTTAGTCAAAATGTGACGTTTGAAAGCGTGCTTTCTTTTAATTTTTCCTGATCCGGTAAGGGCAAACCTTTTTTTGGCACCGGAATTAGTTTTCATTTTTGGCATTGTAAATAAATTATTAGGTAAATAAAATCTTTATTTCTTTTTCTTTGGAGAAAGCATGATAATCATTCTCTTGCCTTCTAGAAGTGGCATTTGATCCACTTTTCCATATTCTTCTAAGTCGTTTGCAAAACGAAGTAGTAAAACTTCACCTTGTTCTTTAAATAAAATTGAACGACCTTTGAAGAACACGTATGCTTTTAATTTCGCACCTTCTTCTAAGAAGCTGATAGCGTGTTTAAGTTTAAAGTTGTAATCGTGTTCGTCTGTTTGTGGACCGAAACGAATTTCTTTAACCACTACCTTAACATTCTTAGCCTTTTGTTCTTTTTCCTTTTTCTTTAATTGATAAAGGAATTTAGAATAGTCTATAACTTTACAAACAGGAGGATTTGCAGAAGGTGAAATTTCAACTAAATCTAGTTCTAGTTCATCTGCAATTTGCATTGCTTCCTTAAATTTGTAGATACCGGGTTCTACATTATCTCCAACTAATCTAACCTCATCTACACCGTAGATATTATCGTTTATACGATGTTGGTCTTCTTTTTGGCGAGGTTTAACATTGTTGTTATTTCTCGGTACAAAAGTTTTTGCGATACGATACGTCCTCCAAACGTTTATTAATTAAGTTATAAAAAATCGGGTGCAAATATACTACTTTTTAATTAACTGAGCAAAAAATAGTTAATTATTTTATCTCAAATTCTAAAACTTGACCTGTAGATTTAATTTTTGCCTCAGAATGATCTGCAAAATCAAAGTCGTAATAAACACCATCGTACTCTACCTTATCTATTACCTTATCGTAAAATTCTCTATCAATAGTTTCATTTACGTCTTTTGAATAGATAAAACGTGGCATCTTATCTTTTTTGATATTTACATCTATTTCAGACCAAGCACCTACCATATCAAATTCTACAGTAGTTTTTGTTTTTAGAATAACTTTATACTCAGCCACTCCCTCATCCCAACTTTTATATACAGCCTTAATTTTAATTCCTGTAAAATAGTCTTTTATAAATAGTTGAGCTTTTTCTGGTAATTGATCAACAGAAATTTTAATTCCATCTTCTTTTGCAAAGCATAATGTAGCAAAAACACTAGCCAAAGCCAATAAAAATATCTTTTTCATATCTTATTTATTTAGATATTTAGAAGTTTGTTCATAAACTTCGTCATTTACTAATTTAGCAAATTCTTCAACAGACATTGCACCTAGGTCGCCAGCACCTTGACGACGAACAGAAAGAGTTTTGGTTTCTTGTTCTTTTTCGCCAACGATTAGCATATAAGGGATACGTTTTAATTCGTTGTCACGAATCTTACGACCAATTTTTTCATTTCTATCGTCGATTGTTACGCGAACATCAGCAAGTTCAAGAGCGCGAGCCACTTCATTTGCATAATCGATGTATTTTTCACTGATAGGAAGCACTACTACTTGGTCTGGAGTTAACCACAATGGGAATTTACCACCAGTATGTTCGATAAGCACAGCCACGAAACGTTCCATAGAACCAAATGGAGCACGATGAATCATAACTGGACGGTGTTTTTGGTTGTCATCACCTACGTATTCTAGGTCGAAACGTTCTGGTAAGTTGTAGTCCACTTGGATTGTACCAAGTTGCCAACGACGACCAATAGCGTCTTTCACCATGAAGTCTAGTTTTGGACCGTAGAATGCAGCTTCACCAAGTTCAACACGAGCATTTAAGCCTTTAGCTTGGCATGCTTCGATAATAGCACTTTCTGCTTTTTCCCAAACATCGTCGCTACCAATGTATTTTGTTTTGTTTTCTGGGTCGCGAAGAGAAATTTGTGCTTCAAAGTTTTTGAAATCTAAAGCATTGAAAATAATGAAGATAATGTCCATTACTTTTAAGAACTCTTCTTTTAATTGGTCTGGACGACAGAAAATGTGAGCATCGTCTTGAGTAAAGCTACGTACACGTGTTAAACCGTGAAGCTCACCACTTTGTTCGTAACGATATACTGTACCAAATTCAGCAAAACGAAGTGGAAGATCTTTATAAGAACGTGGTTTGAACTTGTAAATCTCACAGTGGTGAGGACAGTTCATTGGTTTCAATAAATATTCTTCTCCTTCTTCTGGAGTGTGAATTGGTTGGAATGAGTCTTGACCATATTTTGCATAGTGACCAGAAGTTACCCAAAGTTCTTTCTGACCGATATGAGGAGTCATAACTTGTTGGTAACCAAAGCGTTTTTGAATTTGCTTCAAAAAATCTTCTAGACGAAGTCGTAGTGCAGTACCTTTTGGTAACCACAATGGAAGACCTTTACCTACAGGTTCACTGAAAGTAAATAATTCTAGTTCTTTACCAATTTTGCGGTGATCACGTTTTTTTGCTTCTTCCATCAACTCTAAGTATTCGTCAAGCATTTTCTTCTTAGGGAAAGAAATACCATAAAGACGAGTTAATTGCTTACGAGTTTGGTCACCACGCCAGTAAGCACCTGCCACTGCAGTGATTTTAAACGCTTTTATCATACCAACATTGGTAATGTGTGGACCTTTACATAGGTCTACGAAGTTACCTTGACGATAGATAGTAATTTTACCGTCTTCTAAGTCGTTGATAAGTTCTAGTTTATAAGTTTCATTTTTAGCACCAAACATAGCTAAAGCATCAGCTTTAGAAATTTCTTCGCGAACAACTTGTTCTTTGCGAGCAACAATTTCCATTACTTTTGCTTCAATAGCAGCAAAGTCACCTTCTTTGATAACAGCTGTACCTGGGTCTACGTCGTAGTAGAAACCACTTTCAATAGCTGGACCGATACCAAATTGAATACCAGGATAAAGTTCTTGTAGAGCTTCAGCCATAAGGTGTGCAGATGTGTGCCAGAAAGCGTGTTTACCTTCTGCGTCATCCCATTTAAAAAGTTTAATTGTAGCATCTTCAGTTATAGGACGATTGATTTCGGTAACATCGTCGTTAACTTGCACTGCTATAACATCTTGAGCTAGTCTTGAACTAATGCTCTCTGCTATTTGAAATCCATTTACTCCGCTTTCATACTCACGAACAGAGCCATCAGGAAATGTAATTTTTATCATATCTCTTAGTTTTTAGTTATTTCTAATCCTAACTGCAAATTTACTAATTAAAAAGCAAATTTTGTTTTATTTTCCTATTTTTTTGCTCTTAAAAGAGCAATATAAACGCAAACCACAATTTTCACAATCTGGTTTAAGCGCTTTACACACATATCTACCATGTAAAAGCAACCAATGATGCGCCAGACCAAGTATTTCAT
The DNA here is from genome assembly GCA_045612225.1 of Candidatus Enterocola sp. GTDB lineage: Bacteria > Bacteroidota > Bacteroidia > Bacteroidales > Paludibacteraceae > Enterocola. Next base: position 330,264 of record JAZKYP010000009.1, on the reverse strand, counting down.
TTGGTATATTTTTTACCAATTTCTTCTCCACTGCAAGAGGAGTGGTAGCAGAAGCAGGCACTAAACCAAGCCTATGCGACACTCTAAACACATGAGTATCAACAGGCATTGCAGGTTTATCAAAAGCCACTGCCATTACCACATTGGCAGTTTTCCTACCCACTCCAGGCAATGTTTGAAGCAACTCTTGCGAAGCAGGCACCTCACCAGAATATTTTTCTACCAACACTTTAGATAGCCCCAACAAATGTTTTGCCTTATTGTTTGGATAAGATACAGAGGAAATATAATGCAAAATATCTTCTAGGCTCGCCCTAGACATTTCAAAAGCTGTAGGATACGCCTTAAAAAGAGCTGGAGTAACCAGATTTACCCTTTTATCTGTACATTGAGCAGACAAAACCACAGCTACTAGCAACTCAAAAGGATTGGTATAATCTAGTTCAGACTCTGCCACAGGCATATTCTTTGCGAACCAATCTAATATATTTTCGTATTTTTCTTTAAGCTTCATAAAACAAAAAGAAATGACATATTAAGCCATTTCTTTAGCATCTAACACATCTATTTCTTCCCCTCTTCTATTAATAAATTTATATTCTAGCAGTGAGAAAGACTGATTTGGTAAAATTTTAAATAACAATCCGTATTTTAATCTCAATTTGAACGCAAGACTAGGGAAACCTTGTTTCATATAAGCATATACAAATGGATGAACAAATAAAGTAAACTTATGATAATTAAGTTCTTTACGCACCTTTTCTATCTTATTTATAAGCAAATCAATAAATAGTAGAGAGTATCTTATCGACCCCACACCACCACAAGTAGGACATTTTTCTTTTGTATCTATCACTGTAGCAGGACGCACTCTCTGACGAGTAATCTGCATAAGACCAAATTTAGAAAGAGGCAAAACATTGTGCTTAGTAGCATCATTTTGCATCATTTCACACATACGTTCATAAACTGCTTGCTTATGCTCCGCAGAACGCATATCTATAAGGTCAATAATAATAATACCACCCAAATCTCTAAGCCTTACCTGACGTGCCACCTCATCAACTGCTGCCATATTTACCTCAAAGGCATTATCCTCTTGGTCATTTGAGTTTTTGTTTCTCACCCCACTGTTCACATCTATTACATGAAGTGCTTCTGTATGCTCTATAACTAAATATGCACCTTTTTTAAATGGCACAATTTTACCAAATGATGATTTAATCTGTTTTGTTAGATTGTAAACATCAAAAATAGGCAATGTATCATCATAAAATTTTACAATAGATGCTCTCTCTGGCTCAATTTGACTAATATATGAATGTAAATCTTCATAAACAGCCCTATCATTCACCACAATTTGGTCAAAATTTGCATTAAGTCTATCTCTCAAAATAGCCTCCACCCTACTCATCTCTTCATAAACCAAATATGGAGTTTCTTTTTTACCTTGAATTTTATCTAGAATAGTTTTCCAAACTTGTTCAAGCGATTTTAATTCAGAAATAATCTCTTCTTCTGGTTTATCCTTTGCTACAGTTCTAATAATAGCTCCACAATTTGGTATTTTTGCAGCCAAAACCGCCTTTCTAAGTCTATTTCTTTCTCCTTGAGATTTTATTTTTGTAGAAACAGAAACTTTATTTGAAAATGGAATAAATACTAGATTGCGTCCTGCTATAGAAATCTCTGTAGTAAGACGTGGACCTTTTGTAGAAATTGGTTCTTTTACCACCTGAACCAATATAGAATCACCCACCTTAAGATAAGAAGTTATCTCTGCATCCTTTGGAAGTTCTTCTTTGAAGACAACATCCTTCATATTATATGAAGAATTTGAACTTTTATGTTTAGCAAAAAAATCTTTAATTGTAGAAAAGTCTAAACCTAAGTCTAGATAATGCAAAAATCCTTCTCTCTCATAACCCACATCAATAAATGCAGAGTTTAACCCTGGCATTATCTTCTTAACTTTAGCCAAATAAATATTACCCACAGAAAATGTAGCCTCCCTACTTTCCCTGCTAAATTCTACCAACTTACCATCTTCTGCAAGTGCGATAGATATCTGAGAATCTTGTACATCTAATACTAATTTGCTTTCCATGAGAATTATTTACTAAACAAAAGAACAAACTTTCTTCGCGGAAAGTTTGTTCTATGTATGATTGTGAAAAATCTTATTTTTTCTTTTTGTGACGATCTTTTCTCAATCTTTTTTTACGTTTGTGTGTAGACATTTTATGTCTTTTTCTTTTCTTTCCGCTTGGCATAGCTTTAAAATTTTAGTTATATAATATTATTTTTCTTTTACTGATTCAACGAATGTTTTAGCTGGTTTGAAAGAAGGAACACTGTGAGCTGGAATTGTAATTGTAACTTGTTTTGAAATGTTACGAGCCACTTTTTGTTTTCTTTCTTTTACGATAAAGCTACCGAAACCACGAAGATACACATTTTCTCTTTCAATTAAAGAGTCTTTTACTTGTGTCATAAATTCTTCTACAATGGCTAAAACTACTGTTTTATCTACGCCAGTGTTGTCAGCTATTTTACTTACTATTTCTGCTTTTGTCATGACAATTTATATTTAATATTTATTTTTTTCGAAACAGAGTGCAAATATAGTATTTTTTTCTTTGTAAAAAAATAATTAATTGTAAAAATTATAAGTTTTTTTTACTCAAATACCTATAAATTTGGTATTTACCTTAATTATTTAACAATAATCTTTCTAGAAATAGTATTTTTAGCTGTTTCTACAGTTAAAATATAAGTGCCTGCATCTAAACCTAAACTCCACTCTGTTTTATTTACATCTAGGTCTAACAATTTATTACCAGCAAGGTTATAAACAGAGATAGATAAGATTTCTTCATTAGAGTTTACACTAATTTTATCTGTTGTTGGATTTGGGAATACACTTAACTCTACTGCTTCTTCTTCTGTTAAACCTACTGTTCCAAATTGGGTATCTAACCAAGAAAGACGTCTATCTAATAAATCATAGAATGCAGATTTACGTTCTAACACATTCTTATTTCCATATTCTGGCCATTTTTTACAGTCGCATTGAGAAGCATATGTAATATTGTCTATAAATTTATCTACTTCAACTCGTAGATATGGCATCATAGAACCACGTTTTTCAATCCAACGTTTACGTACTGCTTGTTGGAAACGAGGGAATTTTGCAATCTCATCAATCCATTTAATTCCGTATGGATAATCTTCATAAATATATGTATCATCCATATTCCATAGAGAGTTACCGAAGTCCCAAACTGGACCAAAGACTAGTTTAGTATTTTCACCTCTATCTTTGTGCATATAGCAACTACCATGGAAACCTTCTCTATTACCCATAATTTCATATACTAAATAATAGTTTACTAGAGTATCCATATCAATATATTTTTCCCATTCTGTGCTATTTTTATCTTCGCTATATATAGCAGAAGTAGCTCTATTTAAGAAATTGGTAATATAAGATTCTTGTTGATAAGATAATTCTTCTGGAGATTTATATGTAAACCACATTTCTTCACCATCAGGTTTATTAATAGTAATATGTGGGTCTTCACTATAGTTGTCAATTTCAAGCAACCAACCACCTGTAATATTATTAGCATTTGTTTCGTTATCTTCTTGTTCTTCTATTTTTACACGATTTGAAGACACCTTAATATGGTCAACCATGAAGTATAAGCCTCTATATTTATTGTTTAAATAAAGTTCAACAGGCACTTGAGTTGGAGTATAATTCAAACCAAAGTAACGGCTCAATGCAAAACCTGCTGTATTACGCAAGAAACCATAGTTATCATCGGCATGAGCCAATAAGTTATAACTTTTATCAGTAGTTAAATTAAGTAATTGAGCTTTTTTATTAAGCTTAATACGATATGGTTTTTTATCAAAGCCATTCCATGTCCAGTTTCCTCTACCTTTTAATTCTGTTGCTACATAAGAACTTGAAGTACCAAAGTCTGTAAACTCAGTATTATCTAAAGCATCAATATAGATACCACCATCTACATATTCCTCTTTTGAAGTAATTTCATCACCACTATTTGTTTTTAAATAAACAACAGGTAGTGTTCCTGAATGTGGATTACAGTTTGCTGCTGGCAATGATGGATCTGTAGTAGAGCCAGAACCAGAACCTGAACCTGAACTTTCACCACTATCAAATGAAGACTTGCTTTGCCAAGCACCTTGATACCAGTTTTTGCTTGTATTATCTTCTGGCACGAAGATATAATTTGATTTAATTTCTTTATCTGAGGTAGCAGTTCTTATTTCGCCACGGCTAGATATTAATTCTTTAAAATCTGGGAAAGTGTAATTATAAGTTCCATCTTCCAATTCTGTTTCTAAGAATATATAACGATATACATTTCTTACATCTGATGGAATATTATATGACCACACCCCATCCCCTTCATTTGTCATAGTAACAAGCACTGTGCCTTCTGTATCTCTAGGACCGTATGCAAAACGTACAGCTTCAAACTTTGTTTTTGAATTATCAAAATATATTTTTCCTTTCGGAATAGTCAATGCAAAAGAAGTAACAAATACAAAAAATGCAGACAATAATAGTAAAGATTTTTTCATTTTAAATTTGATTTTTAAAGGTTTATCTTCGCAAACATAATAAAAAAAAGTCGAAAATACAAATTTTCGACTTTTTTTTAGATATTAATCAATTCTGATTAATCACGTAGTATAGAACGGAATTTTCCTCCTTTAATAACGTGTTTGTTATTATATACAAAGAAATATACAATAATTCTATCATCAAACGGAGTAAACACCGCACCTTCTGCATCCTCACTACATATATCATAGCAGTTTGGATCTACAAGACCTATTTTCTCGTTATAGAAGACTTTACCATCCAATGTTGTCAACATTACGCTTACCATATTACAATCTGTAGTAAATCTCCATTTACCACCTGGCAAGCTTGATATACATACATTATTTTCTGTTGGTATTGATGATGGGTTAAAGGTTGAAACCTCATAGTGAATACGATATTCAACCGTTGTACCATCTTCTGCTGTAACGAAAATCTGTGTAGGTTCAGAAACTGGATTTTCTGCCATTACAACTTCTTGTTTATCAGAACCTGTTATATATGTTATATCAGTTGGAGCTACCACTGTTCCAAAAGGAAGTTTATAAACATATTCTAATTGATCAGGATCGAAGTCTTTAATTAACTCACCATTTACAAAGATTGCTTCTAAATGAGTGTCGTCTGATAGTAATACTTCAGAAGCGATAGCATATATTCTAATATCACCATTTTCTGCTACAACAGTAACAATTATATTACCATTAGATTCAGATACTGTAACTACTTCTGTTGAATCAAATACCTCATAAGTAATTTCTTCAACTTTAGGGAATGCATCAGGTTCTGTTCCTGCAGGGAAACTTATTAGATATTCACCTACCAATGGATCAAAATCTGATATTTTCTTACCTTTCCATAATAATGATTTTAATCTATTCTCTGAGTTCTTATCTATTGTGTAATAGATAACAAATTCACTCATATTTAAACCATTTTGAGAAACTACTAAAACACTTGTTTCTAATCCTTCAGTTGTAATAGTTACATTTTGGTCTTCATCACCTTGTACTACAGTTACCTCTGGTAGATTTTCTGTTCCGTATGGAAGTAACACATAATACTCTGCATTATCATTATCAAAGTCTGCAAGAGGAGTTCCATCTAAATAAATTCCACCAAGGCTAGCATTTGAAGACTCTTCTACCTTATAAGCTATACGATAAGTATTAGATATAGTTTCATCTTCTGCCACAACTACTATAGTTGTTGTATCTGCTAGGCTCTTAGCTTGTGACACTGTAATAGTTTGTAACTTTTGGTTTGGACTAACGTATGTTACGATAGGAATTCTAGTGCTTCCGTATGGAAGAATTAGCGTATAATCAAAAATTTCACTATCATAATTTGGAATAGATTCACCATCAGCTAGAATATCTACTAAAGTAGCATCTTTAGATTTTTCTACTCCAAAGTGAATTACATACACTTGTCTATTTCCATTTTGTGCAGTTACATATATCTTATAATCACCAAATACACCGCTATCGTCTACTTCTATCTTTTGGTAATCATCCATAGGAATTGGATTAACCACAGGATGAGATTCTACTCCATTTTCCAACACGTATGTGTATTCTAATTTAGTAGGTTCAAAGTCTCTTAATGGAATACCATCTAGTTCAATAGATGATAGTTCTACATTTTCTGATAGCTTAACAGTAAATTCTACTTTATATGTATTAGTAGTACCATCTTCTGCTGTAACATTAAAGATATTTAGTTTTTCATTTGCACCTAGTTTATTTACTACTTGATAATCATCAGCTCCTTCGTATGAAACTTCAGGGAATTCTGTTGTTCCTACTGGAAGTTCTACAACGTAATCGAATACATTTGGTTCAAAGCCTTCAATAGGAGCTTCATCAACTAAAATTGCTTTTAATGTAGCATCAGAAGATTTTAATGTTTGATAATTTACTTTGTAAACATTACTTAATCCGCTTTGAGATTTAACATTAAATCTAACTTCTGTATTCCATTTATCTTTATTAATAGATAATGTATCTACTGTTTGGAACTCATCACCTGGAATCCAAGTAACAATAGGTAAGTTTGTTTCACCTACAGGAAGTTCCACAGTATATTCATATTTATCAGAAGCAAAGTCTGCTAAACTTGCACCTGCAGATTGAATATCTAATAGATAATCTACATCAGATAATTTTACTGAGAAGTTGATAATGTATGTAGCAGAAGAAATATTATCATCAGCTTTTACTGTAATTAGAGTAACACCATTTACTCCACCTTCTTCTACTATTAATGTTTGACCTTCCACTGCACTTATTACTAGTATTTCAGGTAATTCTGTTGTGCCAACAGGAAGTTCATATTTGTATGAGAATACTTCTGGGTTAAATCCATCTAAAGAAACACCATCAACAAGAATATCTTCTAGTCTAGTATTACGATTGTATTCTACTTCAAATTTAATTTCATATACAGATACTGTACCATCTTCTGCTGTTACTTTTAATTTAGTAACACCAAGTTCTGTAATTTCCTCTACAGTTTGATAAGCATCATATTTTTCGTATGTAATTACTGGTTGAGCAGAAGTAGAAGACATTACTACTGTATAGTTCTTCACTTCTGGCATATATCCAGGTATAGTTACATAGTTTACAGAAATGTTCTTCAATAGTGAATTAGAAGATTTTTCTACAGAGAATGTAATGCTATATGTTTTTTCTGCACCACTTTCAGATTGTACTGTAATGAATGTAGTTCCATGAACGCCATTATATTCAATATCGATAACTTGAGCATTAGCATTTGCAAATGCTTCAACTAGAGGCATTACAGGATCTACAAGTTTTGGATCTGATGCAGGAATTTCATATTCATAATCTAGTTTTTCAGGAGAGAATCCTTCTAGTTGAACACCATCTATTAATATTGTAGACAGTGTAGCATCTATACTCTTATTATATTCTAGTTTTAGAGTATATGTTTGAGTATCGCCATTTTCAGCAGTTACTAAGAATGAATATGTTAAAGTACTATTATCAAAGCTTACATCTACTATTTGAGTTTCTTCAACTGGAAGAGCAACTATTTCAAGATTTTCACCTAAATCTAAATGATATGTATAGTCTTTAACAGAAGCATGGAAGCCATCTAAAGATACACCATTAATGGTAATATCTTTTAAATCGGTATTTGAAGAAAGTTCTCTTGCAAATGTCATTGTATAAACAGTAGGCACTGCTGCACTGCGTAACTGTGATTGTGGATTTGGAACTAATGACCATGTGATAGAATATTCACCTAAATTGATCTCTAGTTTAGCATTCTTATCAGCCACTGTATAATATACAGCCACTTGTTCTCCTAGTAGAGTATTGCAGGTATATTCATATACATCTGGAGAGAACGCAGGAACTAATTCTCCATTTTCTACCGCTATTTCAGAAAGAGTGGTATTTACCACAGGAATTTCTGTTTTAAATATGATAGAATATACATTAGCAGCTTCTGCATTGCCATCTTCTGCAATAACCTTAACTGTAGTTGTACCATTCACACCACCTTCTGTTAATACTACAGATTGACCTTCTGATTGTTTAGCAAAACTAATTGCTGGTAAGATAGTAGCATCAACTGGCAATGTAATAGTGTAATCATTAACATCAGAGCTAAATGCTATGTCATAACCTTCTACAGAAAGTGATTTTAGAGTTGCATCGCTAGATTGGGTTTCTACAAAGTTGATAACGTATGTACGTGTTTTACCGCTTTCTGCAGTAACTATGATTTCTGATTTATTTTCTGTATTGTAGATTACAATATTTTGGTTGTATGAAGAAGCCTCTGCTATTACATCTGGCATTCTTCTATCACCAAATTTTCTATTTACTGTGTATTCTGTTTTACTTGGAGCAAAACCAGGAACCATCTCGCCATCTACATATAAATCTGCTAACGCTAAATTATCATTGCGAGTTACCATTAAGCTATAAGAGGTTGAAGAACCATCTTCTGCGTATGAAGTAATAACAGCTTCTGTGTAATTTTCATTCCAAACTACAGAATAAGATTGGTCTTGTACATCTCCTATTACTTCTATTTCAGGAACTATTGTAGTGCCATCGTTGATGTTCACTGTAAAGAATACTGTTTCATTAAAGGTGTTTCTAGTGGCATCAACACCGTTAACTCTAACACCTGAAATAGTTGATAAGTATTTGAAACCTAATTCATCAACATGTACTAACGCACCATTATTCTTTGTATTATTATCTCCCTTAAATTGATTAGTAGCATTTACTATAATATTCATTTGAGAGATATTTTTACCAGCAACATTGTTCAATTTATGTTCATAATCAATATAACCTGATGTTTGACTTGTTGCTAGGTAGTCACAATTAATCTCTGTATTTCCTTCAAAGAAGCGGAAAGCAAACAATGTTCCATCACCTTTCTTTGATTCAAGATTATAGTTAATTGTTGCTATATCTGGAGTATTTCTAAACTTAATACCACCATTAACTTCAAAGTGTGTACCAGCACTAACTTCCAATGAACCAGTTACTTCACCTAATGTAATAAACGCAGGGATAATACTACCAGCCCAACCAAGACGATTATATTTATCAGTTTTAATACCTACTATACTTGCAGATGTTTTTTGGATTTCTGAACCTGTATAGTCTGTACCTATTGAAGTACATGATTCATCAGCGTCAGCAGGAACATTCCAATATTTAGGTTTAATCGCACCACGACTTGCATTATAATATGGAGTATCCCACTCTGTAAAATCGGCATTAGGAATAACGTCACCTGCATAGTGAACATATACTTTATAGGTACTGTTCATATTAGTGTTGTTAGTATTTACAACACTAAGTTCTATAAAGTTTGCTCTATCTGTTAGTTTTTCTACACTGTTATAAGATTCAGTATTGAAAGTTATATCAGAATTTGAATTATTTGAAGGAATAACAGCTACATAATCCTTAACATCAGCAGAGAATGCAGGATATAAAGTAGAACCTTCTGGCAAGTTAATACCTGATAATACTGCTAAATTCTTCTCTACTTCAAATGTTACTTTATATGTAACTACTTCATTATCATTCTTATTAGAGTAAACATTAATTACAGTTGGTCTTCCAAATACTGGCAATGATGCAGAATATGTTTGCTCTGGATAGCTTTTATTCACAATTAGTTCTGGAACTTCTGCTATACCATAAGGAAGGACTGCTGTATAATCGTATTTACCAGCTTCAAATGGAACTGTAACTAATTCATCGTTAACTAGATAAGATACACCAGTTAAAACATTTTCTTTGTCAGATTCTGCCACTTTAAAGTTAATTGAATAAACTCGTTCTGTTCCATCTTCTGCTGTAACTTTAACTTTTGAAGCAGAATGTATATCGTTGTATTCAACTTGAACTTTTTGTTCCCAAATTTCTGAATTATCATTTGCTTTAGCTTTATCATAAGAAATGAAAGGAACAGAAGTAGTTCCGTATGGAAGTTCTACAATATAATCTGTTACTTCTGGGTCAAATTCGAATTCTACATCTTGAACATAAATCATGCTTAACGCAGCTACATCTGATTTTTTGGTAGAGAATGTAATTTTATATTCATTTGTAACTTGTTTATCACCAGCTAAAACTGAAATTATGGTTACACCATTTACACCACCCTCTTCTACAGAAATTACTTGTTGTTCATCTCTACCAACAGGTAACATTGGAGGCAACATTTCTGTACGCCAAGGAAGTTCTACTTCATATTCATATTTATCAGAAGCAAAACCTTGTAGTGGTTCATACTCTCTAGAAATAGAATTGTAGATTACAATATTACTTAGTTCTGCATTATTACTATTAATGATATTGAACGTAATATTATAAATTTTTGTATCACCATTTTCTGCTGTTACAACGAACTCCATACCTGTTTCGTCTACTACAGAGTTTGCAACAAACTGTTTGTCGTCTCCCTTAACATAACTAATAACAGGAAGATTTCCATAATGAACATCTAATGTGTAATCAGTTATCTCTGGAGAGAAACCTTCTAATGATTCGCCATTAACAGTAATCTCTGCCAATGTAGAAACTGAGCTTTTTTCTACTGCAAACTCTACGATATATTCAAACATCATAGTGCCACTTGCAGAATATACATTTATGTTTGTAAGACCATTTAATAATGGTTTAGAAATTTGAACCACTTGATTTACAGAACCTTTTTCTACTGTTAATTCTGGTAGACTAGTTGTTCCTAGTGGAAGAGTAACTTTATAGTATGCATTTTCTGGATTAAAGCCTTCTAATGCAACATCATCTATAAAGATATTCTTAAGAGCTGCTGATTCAGATTTTTTTACAGTAAACTGTATTGTATAAACATTAACTGAACCATTTTCTGCTACAACATATATAACAGAATTTGAATTCAATCCACCATTTACTAACTCTACTGTTTGTGTGTCATCACCTTTAGTATATGTTATAGAAGGCATAGTTGTTGTTCCTTCTTCTAATTCTACTTGATATGTATTGACAGCAGAATCAAAACCTTCTAATTGATTACCATCTATTTCTATAGAAGATAATTTATTGTCATCAGAAAGTGGAGTTGTAAATAAGATTGTATAAACGTTAGAGTTTCCTACTTCTGGTTTCACCTCGATGCGAGCTAAACCATAAAGTTTTGGTTGTGTAATATTAATAGATTGTCCATCATAAGACTCTGTAGAAATTAATGGAGCAGAAGTCATATCTTCTGTTATCACGTATGTGTATGAGAATACTTCTGGATCAAATCCTTCTAATGCAACACCATTTAGGAAAATATTTTGTAATAATGCATTAGCTGATTTTTCTACTGAGAAATGAATTAAATATGTTTGAGTAGTACCATCTTCTGCTACTACGATAATTTGAGTAGTACCATTTACCCCACCATTTACAGTATAAACGGTTTGCGCATAATCACCTTTTTCTGTGGTAATTTGAGGTAAAGTTGTTGTACCAGAAGGTAAAGAATAATTATACTCAAGAGTTTTAGGGTCGAATCCTTCTATTAAGTTTCCACCAACATTTATTGCAGCAAGGTCTGCATTTGAAGAAACTTTAACAGAGAATTTAATTGTATATGTTGTAACTGCACCACTTTGTGCTTTTACTGTAATTTTTGTTTCGCCATTAACTCCACCTTCTACAACGCGCACTGTTTGAGTTTCATCACCTTTTGTATATGTAATTGTTGGTAAAGAAGTGGTTCCACGTTCTAGTTCGCATGTGTAAGCATACACATCAGAAGAGAACGCTGGTGATAATTCTGCACCTGCAACAGATAGAGAAGCTAATTTAGAGTTATCTGAAATATTTTGAGAGAATGTGATTACATAGATATTAATGCTACCATCTTCTGCATAAACGGTTAATTTAGTTTCACCTGAAATAGGAGAAGTTAATTCTGATGCAGGGTTTTTGGTAACAGATTGAAACTCATCACCTTTTTCCCAAGTAACAACTGGACGTGAAGTTGCTAGAGAAGAAACTGTATATGCATAGTTGAATACATCTTTGTTAAATCCTTCTAAAGCTACACCATCTAAGTAGATATTATTTAGTTTAGCATTAGATGATTTTTGTGTGCTGAATGACAATCTGTAAAGAGATACAGAACCATCTTGAGCTGTAACAGTAATACGTGATACGCCATTGATAGAACCTTCAACTAAACTTACTGTTTGGTATTCATCGCCTTGTACCCATGTTATTGCAGGCAAAGAAGTTGTACCAATAGGTAATGAAATATCATAATTCAGTTTGTCTGGAGCAAAATCACTAATTTCTACTCCATCCAACATAATACTGTTTAAGTATGAATTAGTAGATTGTTTTATTTTAAACTGAATCTTATATGTACGTGATGTACCTGCAGGAGGAGTTACAACAATTGTAGATGGAGCAGAAAAACCATTATTAACTATCTCTACCTTTTGTAAACCTTCTTCATAAGCAGATACAGCCTCAATAGTAGGCACTTCAGTTGCATCTGCAGACAAATAAACTGTATATAAGTTTGTATTTGGTTTAAACCCCTCTAATGATTTTCCATCCAAAAGAATATCCTTTAGTGTATTATCTTTAAGCTCCCCCACTGATAAATTTAAAGTATATTCAGAAACAGAAATACCATCATGTGCAGTAACTTTAACCTTTGCTGAACATTCTGGCTCACAAGTTGTAACTTCAACAACTTGATTTTCATCTGCTTTTTCAACGGTTATCTCTGGAGCCCCAGTAGTTCCGTATGGTAACTCTACATCGTAATTATATAAATAACCATTAAAGCCTGCTAATTTTTCGTCATTTACATAAATTGCCGCAGGTCTAGAGTTTTTAGATTTTGCACGAGAAAATTTAACTTTATATGTGGTAGTAGAAGAACCATCTTCTGCTGTTACCTTAATAGTAGTAAATTCGCCAAGATTACCTAACTCAATCTCAACCTCAGAATCAGACAAAATACGTCCGTTTCTCTTACATTTAATTGATGGAATATCTTCAGTTGTAGCATTTTCACCCAATCCATATTCGTATTCATATATGTCAGAACTAAATTCTGTATATGGTTTTCCTCCAAAACGAATTTCATCAATTTTTGAGCTATATATGAAACGCAAGTCATCCACAATCATGTAGTTTCCTGCAACAAGACCATCATTTCTACGACCTTCTGGATAGTTTGACGCAGAAAGAATAATATTCATCTTTTCAGGAACATCATCATTATAATATTTGATAGGAACCTTTATTTCAGTCCATTTTGAATATTGTTTACTTGTTTGGAATGCCCCTTCACCAATTTGTGTGGCCATTACATTTGTTCCACATACATTAGGGTCGGCTGTAAAACGAATATCAGACTCTTCATCATAGTGAGTAGTAGAAGTACAATCACCATCCTTATTTTTATAAGAACTAGCCATTGATGTACCTTTCCATGAATAATAAACTAGATTTATATGCTCTACACCATCTGATGAACGTTTAATCCACACTGCCATGGTATCAGGACGAGCAGTAAATTTGACACCACCATCGGTACCTGCAGTTGCAGAACCAGTCTTAATACCTTCTAGATATGCCCATGGTGTACCTAAAGTAACCCAAGAAGGAGATACTTCTGTGATACCAAGAGCACCAACTTCTGTATCTTGTAATTTGGCTGCGTATGTACCACCATGTGCATCTGTTGTTTGATAAACTACTTGACCATAAACATCAATGCCAGATACACTCTTGTAAACATTTGCTCCATACCATAGTCCTTGTCCTGTGTTAGAACCAGTAGAGCCACCACCAAGAGCTGGGGCACCATCAAATGATTGACTCCAATTTTCAAAGCCTTGGTCTTTGACTTGAAAACCGTCAGTCTTAGCTGTTCCTGTCATTACTGTTTGTGCTTGTAAGGTAACACCTACAAAGGACAACAAACAAAATAACGAAATTAATTTTAAGTTCTTTACCATCGTTTAAAATTTAGTTTAAAAATCGGTTACAAAGATACGAAAAATATATGAGAAATTTTTAGATTTTTATGCTAAACAACATATTTTTAACCCATATTTCGTCCCAAAAACCAGAATTTCGCCCCATATAGAGGAATTTCGTCCCAAAATGCAAAAACACAAAAAAAGAGTCAACTTCTACAGAAAGTCGACTCTATTTTAGGAAAATTTATTTAAATGTCTTGGATAAAGTTTAACTTTATACAGACATTTCTATGTTCCAGACAAATGCACGCACCCCCACCGCAGGATTACGCATATCTAGTCTTTTTATTACACTTAAAAGTTCTTCAACTTTGTCATCTTCTACTACTGTCATTACGGCAGAGTTCATTTCTGGCCAGGTGTGAGTACCACGACGAGGTTCACCCCCGTTGGTACCACGACCTTGAACTTGTTCAAAGAATGTAAAGCCATTGATTTTTAGTGTATCCAACATGTATTCTACACGTTCGGTATTGGCTTGGTTAAATACTATAAATACTGATTTCATGGCTTATTATTTTGCTGATTTATCATCTATTTGCATAAACACATAGTCACGACGTTGTTGTTCTTCTTTATCACGTTCGCCGTGGCGAGACATAATACCATACATTACAGGTACTACGATAAGAGTTACTAAGGTAGAAACCAATAGACCACCGATAACTACGATACCTAGAGGTCTCCACATTTCTGAACCTTCACCGCTACTTACTGCCATTGGCACCATACCTAGAAGTGTGGTAAACGCGGTCATAAGCACAGGACGAAGACGAGATTGACCAGAAAGTTGTATAGCTTCGTTAAGTTCGTAACCACGGTCACGCATTAGGTTGATGTAGTCCACAAGCACGATACCGTTTTTCACAACGATACCTACAAGCATCACTATACCAAGAGCACCAATCATGTCTAAAGAAGTGCTTGTTACCCAAAGTGAGATAATCACACCAGAGATAGCAAATGGCACAGACATCATAATGATAAATGGTTTAGATAGAGACTCAAATTGAGAAGCCATCACCACATATACTAGGATAATGATAAGTGCAAACAATAGACCTATATCTGCGAAACTTTCTTGTTGTTCTTCGTAGTCACCACCGTAACGTACTGTTACACCAGCAGGGCGTTCCATTGGGTCTACTACAGATTGGATAGCTGCTGCCAATTCACCTAAAGATACTTCGTGAGGAGTAACTTTGATAGTTAGCATACGTTGACGCGTTTTACGTTCAATTTCTGGTGGAGCAAGATATTCTTCTACTGTAGCAAGTTCGCTAAGTTTGATCAACTTACCTGCTTGTGTAGGAATTGTTAAGTTTTCGATATCAGAAATTGAGTTACGGTCTGATTCTGATAAACGAACTAGAATATCGTATTCATCACCGTCTTCTTTTAGGTATCCAGCTGTGTAACCATTAATGCGGCTACGTACGTAAGTTGCTACAGTAGCAGAGTTTAATCCGTGACGTGCAGCTTTTTCTTTGTCAACTACCACTTTAAGTTCTGGACGGTCTTCGTCGCGGCTCACCACAATGTCACGAGCACCTTCTAGGTCTTTAACTGCATGCTTAATTTGTTCTGCAAAAAGGTTTGTTGCATCGAAGTCGTAACCATACACTTCTATATCTACAGTAGAAGCGCCGCCACCACCCATACCACTTGCCATTTCACAACTATAGTCTAGGATTTGTGGATATTGAGCTAGTTCTTTACGAATAACCTCAGCAATTTCAAAGATAGTACGTTCACGTTCATATTTTTTACTACAAACCACAGTCATTTGTAACTTGTTGTTTGAAGTACTATTGATTAAGGCTGTGAAACCTGCATCATCTGGAGAACCTGTTGTTGAAGAAATCATACGTACTTCAGGTACAAGTTCCATAATACGAGCCTCCAACTGACGAGCAAGTGTTGCAGTTTCTTCTACACGTGTTGTACGTTGCAATTCTACTTTAACTGTTAAACGACCATTGTCGGTTTTTTGCATAAAGTCTGTACCTACAAAACCTAAATATGCAGGAAGTAATGATGCTATAAAGAATACAAATACAACTACTAAAGTTAAACCTTTGTGACGAAGACAAGCACCTAATGCTTTTGCATAAAAAGCATCCACTTTGTCTAACATTTTTACCACATATTTTTGGTACCAACCTGCTTGTACACTTTCTTCTATTAGTTTACCATTTTCTACGTGCACTTTTTTAGCACGAAGAAGTTTTGAAGAAAGCATTGGAGTAAGCGTAATAGCCACAACAGTAGAAGTACATACTACTATGGTTACAATCCAACCAAGTTCTTTAAACATGATACCTGCAAAACCAGTAAGCATGGTTAGAGGTACGAACACGGCTACAATTACCAGTGTGGTAGCAATAACTGATATCCACACCTCATTGGTAGCATAAATAGCAGCCTCACGAGGGTTTGAACCACGTTCAATGTGAGAAGTAATGTTTTCTAGTACCACAATGGCGTCGTCCACCACCATACCAATCGCAATGGTAAGCGAACAAAGTGAGATAATATTTAGCGAACTATCTACAAATAATAGGTAGATAAATGCTACAATCAAGGCAATTGGAATAGTAGCACTAATGATAAAGGTAGCTCTCCAACGTCCAAGGAAGAATAATACCACAAGCACCACGAATAGTAACGCATAAAGAATAGATTCTATAAGCGAGTCGATAGAGTTTTGAATATCTTCTGATGAGTCGTAAACCACGTCAATATTGATATCTGGAGGCAATTGAGTTTTCACTTGCTCCATTTTCTTGTTAAGTTCTTGACAGATTTTTACGGTATTTGCACCAGATTGCTTCATGATAACAAGACGCACACCATCACGACTATTGATTTTTTCGTCTAGTGTAAGGTCTTTGATAGTATCACGTACTGTAGCAAGGTCGCGTACATAGATTTGTTTTCCTTGAGGAGTAGTTGTTACTACAACATTCTCTATTTCAGCACTTTCTAGGTACTCACTACGTACTTGTACTTGATATTGTTCGTCAAGCATTTTCACACTACCTGATGCCATGTTTAAGTTGTTTGCACTAATTGCGCTACCAACTAGTTCTAGTGGAATATGATAAGCGTCTAGTTTTGCTTGGTCGATGTCTACATAAACATAACGTTCTGGTTGACCAGACATTGAAATATTACCTACCCCATCTACTTGGTTTAGAAGTGGAATAACCTCATCATCCAACAATTTTTCTAGACCAGCGTATGATTCGTCTGCTGTAACAGCATATTGAATAATAGGCATTGAGCTAGAACTAAACTTAAAGATGAATGGGTTTGATGTTCCATCTGGTAAGTTATCTTTCACAATGTCGATGTATGAACGAACGTCGTTTACAGCCTCGTCCATGTTTGTACCCCATTCTAGTTCTAGGGTTACCACAGAGATATTATCTTTTGAACGAGAAGTAATTTCTTTAAGTCCGTCTACAGAGTTCAAACTGTTTTCCAACACCTTAGTAATGTTGGTTTCCATTTCAGTTGCGTTAGCTCCAGGATATGTACACATCACCATCACGTATGGTGGGTCCATTTCTGGAAGTTGGTCAATTGGCAGTTTTATATATGAAAACGCACCAATGATCATTACCGCTATAAAGATAAGTATAGTGGTAACGGGTTTATTAATGGCCGTCTTATAAATACTCATAACTCTCTATTATTTAACGATTTCTAATTTTACACCATCCACAAGACGACCTTGACCTACAACTACAAGTTCGTCGCCTTCATTCAATTCTTCAGAAATAATTTCAATATCACGGTCGTAGCGTTTGCCTAGCTCTACTTTCACGCGTTTTGCTACACCATTGTTGTTTACAAATACATAACGTTCGTTAGAACCAATAAGTTTCAATACAGATTGGTATGGTACTAATAAACCATTAACTTTTCCTACTGGAATAGAGGTAGATACATACATACCTGGACGTAATGTTTCAGATGCATTTGGAATCACAACCTTCACAGTAAATGTGTGAGAAGCAGGGTCTATAGTAGGATAAACCATTTCTACTGTAGCATTGAAAGTTTTTCCTGGATAAATGTCTGAAACGATAGACAATTTCATTCCATTTTTAAATTGTGGGAAATACGCTTCTTGTACATTTATGTATGCTTTCAACTTATTGATTTGTGTAAGTTGAAGAATTGGTTGACCTGCACACAACTCACCTGGTTCAAAGTTACGAGCAGAAATAACACCAGCAAAATCTGCACGAACAAATGTATTTTTTTCGTAAAGAGCAAGTTGTTCTTTTAGTTGCTCGTATTGAGTTTTAGTTTGGTCATAAATTTGTTGAGAAATACTTCCTGCTTCTTTTAAAGCTTCCATACGACCCATTTCTACACCTAAGTTTGCATATTGCAATTTGGTTGTAGTGTATTGAGTTGGGTCCATTTTTACAAGTACTTGACCTTTAGAAACTTTATCACCAACATCTACAAGAATGTCGTTGATAATACCACTTACAGAAGAAGAAATCTTCATATTGTCATAACCTTCCAATGTGGTAGGTAAAACAACTTCACGTTCAATTACTGTAGAAGTTAATTTCATTACTTGAACTTTTTCTACCTTTTCTACTTCTTGAACGGTAGTTTGTTCTTCTGAACATGCAGATAACGTAAATACTAACGCTAATGCAGATAAACTAATTAAAATCTTGTTCATATAATTATTATTTATTGTTTTATTCATTTAACTGATATTACTCGCATTATTATTTGTTTAGCAAGTTTTTAAGGTTGATATGGGCATTAACCATAGAGGTAAGCGCCTGAATATAATTTTGTTGAGCAGAAATTAAGTTTGTACTTGTATTTGTTACATCTAAAGAAGATGCATAACCATACTCAAATTTCTTAGCCATATTATCAAATACTCGTTGAGTAACTTCAATATTACGTTTTTGGATTTGATAGTTGTCGTATGCAGTTACTAAATCGTAACGATATTGACGATCTGACACTCTCAATTGGTCTTCTGTGTCTGATAGTGTGTTTTGAGCTGCTTGATAAGCAAGTTTCTTTTCTGTAACACCTGCAGCACGCACACCACTAGACCAGATAGGAACACTTAATGTAACACCTAGGGTATTTGGAGGAGTCATATTCATACCTTCTGCTTCACCGAAATATGTTTTTGTACTATATTGGTAAAAACCTGTTATAGAAGGAACATATTCCATTGCTTTCATTGTAACTTGCTTTTTAGCAAGATCTGCTTGTTGTTTTGATAATAAATAATCATAATTGTCCTCTAGAACTAATTCTGATGACAACAATTTCATCGCCTCATCTGCATTAAGAATATCATCTAATTTATTGCTCAAAATGATTTCTGTGTTTGCATCAACACCTAATAATAATTGCAATGAGCTTTTTAATACTTCAATGGTACGATCTGTTGTATTAATTGCGCTTTCCATAGATGCTACTTGCACAGATAGTTGATCGGCATCGATTTGCTCTGCAGTACCTACTTTCACTGCATTTTCAGTCATTTTATATAGAGTTTCTAAGTTTACCATGTTTTTACGTAGCAAATCTGCAGTTTCCTGGGTAGCAAGGATATTAACATAAACATTGGTAACATTTGCTTCTATCGCTTGAATGGTTTTAGCTTTAGCCACATCTTGCATATCTTTTGCTAAGTCTGAAATAAGTGAACCAAGTATTTGTTGACCACTAATAGTCATAGTTGCTTTAATTCCTAACTCTCCTGTTGGATTCATAGGAACTGGCATACCAGCCAAACTCATTTCATAGCCACACATATTGTTATAACCTAAAGTACCAGACACTTGAGGCAACATAGATGCTATAGACTGCCAACGTGCTGCTTCTGCTTGTTTTACACTTAGTCCAGCATTTTGTACAGTTCTATTGTGTTCTACTGCATATTGTTTTGCTTCATCAAGAGTCACTGCTAATGAGGAATCTTTAGAAACTGCTTCTTGTGCCATAATTGAGGCGCAAGATAAAAGGGTAATTAAACTAATAATTAATCTTTTCATACTTTATTATTATATATTTATTTTTTTACTGCGTTTGTATAATTTTTTAAATAATATTCAAGTCCCTTTTCGCTACATACTGCCCTCACCCACAAATCTAATAGAAAAAGAACATAATTTACATGTTCGTGTTTAGGAAGTTGAAGCAATCTATTTATGGCTTGATTGTTCATATCAAGAGAGAATGAAATAAGATATTCTTTATCCATATCACCTCTAAACAACCCTTGCTCTATTCCTTTATCCAATAATAGTGTTAATACAGTGTGAACTTTTTCAAATTCTTTTTTATCTCTAGCCTCGCGTATATTTGGATAATATTTAAGCAAATCGTACATAAATACCTCATATTTTTTATGATGCTCACGCACTGCCATAGATGGACGTTTCAGCCATAAGTCTATAACATTATCACACACCTCTATCTCCTCTTTCATATCAAATCTACGTGGTGTCTTATCTGATATAGAGTTATAAACAACTTCGATAAGTGCCTCTTTGTTTTCAAACTCGGTATAAAAAGTCTTCTTTGATATATGCAGTTCATTGCATATATCATCTACCTTGATAGACTTAATTCCATACTTAACGAAAAGTCCTTCGGCTGTCTTTAATATCGATTTTCTTAAGTTTAAATCCATTTTTCGCCAAAAAAGCACACAAAAATATATAATTTATGTTGTTCAACATTAAATTATTTTGTTAAATTTTAAATCGATTTTTGTTAATATTTTATATCTACTTGATTATCAATATAATAAAAGGAAACTTTTTTACTCAAAAAGTTTCCAAGTGTTACAAAATTGTTACAATTCTTGTGCAAACGAGAGGAGAACCAAGCTTGCTTGAGTTATCCCGAGTGCAGCCAAGAATCATGAGCGAAGCGAATAGGAATAAAAATACAAAAAAAAGGGATTGACCGCATGGTCAATCCCTTTTTTTGTAATATTTATACTTAATGTATATTATTCTGCCATTAAGATATCAAGAATTTGGCTTGCAGACTTAGCCACTGAAGAACCAGGACCAAAGATTGCAGCCACACCTGCTTTATACAAGAAGTCATAGTCTTGAGCTGGAATTACACCACCTGCAATAACTACGATATCTTCGCGGCCAAGTTTCTTAAGTTCTTCAATCACTTGAGGAACTAGAGTTTTATGACCTGCAGCAAGTGAAGAAACACCTAGTACGTGAACGTCGTTTTCTACAGCTTGTTTTGCAGCTTCTGCTGGAGTTTGGAATAGAGGTCCCATATCCACGTCGAAACCACAGTCTGCATAACCTGTAGCTACTACTTTAGCACCACGGTCGTGTCCGTCTTGACCCATTTTAGCAATCATGATACGAGGTTGACGACCTTCTTTTTTAGCAAAGGCAGCGCATTTTTCGCTAGCTTCTTTGAATTCTTCGTTGTTTTTAATTTCTGAACTATACACGCCTGAAATTGTTCTAATTGTTGCTTTATAACGTCCTACTACTGCTTCACAAGCATCAGAGATTTCACCTAGAGATGCACGTACGCGAGCTGCTTCAACTGCTAATTCTAGCAAGTTACCTTTACCAGTTTTAACACATTCTGTGATAGCTTCTAGAGCTTTTTTCACAGCTTCGTTGTCGCGGTTTGCACGAAGTTGTTCTAGACGTTCGATTTGTTGTTTACGAACTGCAGTGTTATCTACTTCTAGAATATCGATTGGATCTTCGTGGTCTAGGCGATATTTGTTAACACCAACGATGGTTTGTTTGCCAGAGTCGATACGAGATTGAGTACGAGCAGCAGCTTCTTCAATACGCATTTTTGGAATACCAGTTTCGATAGCTGCAGCCATACCACCAAGTTTTTCGATTTCTTCGATGTGAGCCCAAGCTTTTTCTACTAGTTCGTTGGTTAGAGATTCTACATAGTAAGAACCTGCCCATGGGTCGATTTCTTTACAAATCTTAGTTTCTTCTTGAATATAGATTTGTGTGTTACGAGCAATACGTGCAGAGAAGTCTGTTGGAAGTGCAATAGCTTCGTCTAGCGCATTGGTGTGAAGTGATTGTGTGTGACCAAGAGCAGCACCCATAGCTTCGATACATGTACGACCTACGTTGTTGAATGGGTCTTGTTCTGTTAGAGACCAACCTGATGTTTGGCTGTGTGTACGTAGAGCTAGAGATTTAGGGTTTTTAGGATTGAATTGTTTTACAATCTTAGCCCATAGCATACGAGCAGCACGCATCTTAGCGATTTCCATAAAGTGATTTGTACCGATAGCCCAGAAGAATGATAAACGTGGAGCGAATGCGTCGATATCCATACCAGCATTGATACCAGCACGTAAATATTCAAGACCGTCGGCAAGTGTATATGCTAACTCGATATCTGCTGTAGCACCTGCTTCTTGCATGTGATAACCAGAGATAGATATTGAGTTGAATTTAGGCATATTTTTAGAGGTGTACTCGAAGATGTCAGCGATAATCTTCATAGAGAATTTTGGAGGGTAAATATATGTGTTACGCACCATAAATTCTTTTAAGATATCATTTTGGATTGTACCAGCCATTTCTTCTAGTTTCGCACCTTGTTCTAGACCAGCGTTGATATAGAATGCAAGGATAGGAAGAACGGCACCGTTCATGGTCATAGAAACTGACATTTTATTCAATGGAATACCGTCGAATAAAACTTTCATATCTTCTACTGAACAGATAGATACACCTGCTTTACCTACGTCACCTACAACACGTTCGTGGTCTGCGTCGTAGCCACGGTGTGTAGCTAAGTCGAATGCTACAGAAAGACCTTTTTGACCAGATGCTAAGTTTCTACGATAGAATGCGTTTGATTCTTCTGCAGTAGAGAAACCTGCATATTGACGAATAGTCCAAGGACGCATTGGGTACATAGCGCTATAAGGTCCACGTAGGAATGGAGGAAGACCAGAAGCATAGTTTAAGAAGTCTAAGTTTTCTGTATCTTCAGC
Source organism: Candidatus Enterocola sp. (assembly GCA_045612225.1). Lineage (GTDB taxonomy): Bacteria > Bacteroidota > Bacteroidia > Bacteroidales > Paludibacteraceae > Enterocola. Next base: position 307,044 of record JAZKYP010000009.1, on the reverse strand, counting down.
TGTATAAACTGGTTTTACTGGGATTTGCTCCGCTGTAGTCCAGTTTGATTCGTTGTTGCCTGCGAAAGCACTTGCTTGAACAGACTTAATATCTATATTATTAAAATTTGGTTTCATAAATAATGTCTCCTTTTATTAAATGCCTAATTTGTTATTAAAGCCTTTTAGAGTTTCAAGCACGTTTACACGAACGTGGATAAAGTTCTCGATACCAGCTTTTTGCAAATCTTCCATACAAGCAGGAGCACCTGCAACTACAAAGATTTGTTCGCCACCTACTGCTTGGAATGCAGGGATAGCTAGTTCGGCATATTCGTCGTCACTTGAACATAGTACGATAATATCTGCACCTGCAGCTTTAGCAGCAGCTACACCTTCTTCTACTGTAGAGAAGCCTAGGTTGTCGATAACTTCGTAACCAGCGCAAGCGAAGAAGTTACAAGAGAATTGAGAACGAGCAAGACGCATAGCTAAGTTGCCAATTGTAAGCATAAATGCTTTAGGACGTTTAGCTGATGCTTCTGTTGCAAGACGTAGAGTTTCAAATTCTTCTGCAGCACGTTCTGTAGGAAGAACTACGCCTGAAGTTTCTACTGTGCAACCGCATTTGCAAGCACATTCTTTATTTACGATTTTTTCTGCAGCCATTTCGCTAAAGTTAGGGAATTGGTTTGTACCAAGAAGGATTTCTTTGCGAGATGCAACATCTTTTTTACGTTTGTCTGCAGTTTCTTTAACAGCTGCGAAGATAGCACCGCTTTCAATTGCTGCAAGCATACCACCAGCGTTTTGAATATCTAAGAAGATTTTCCAAGCTTGTTCTGCAATCATTGCAGTTAGGCTTTCGATATAGTATGAACCAGCAGCTGGGTCGATAACTTTGTCGAAGTTTGATTCTTCTTTTAATAGTAATTGTTGGTTGCGAGCAATACGTTCTGAGAAATCGTCAGATGCTTTGAATGTAGCATCGAAAGGAAGAACTGTAAGTGAATCTACACCACCTAGAGCAGCACTCATAGCTTCTGTTTGAGTACGAAGCATATTTACGTGTGCATCATAAATAGTTTTGTTGTATGTAGATGTTTCTGCATGAATTTTCATTTTTGCAGCGCATAGGCAAGAAGGATTATATGCTTCTACGATTTTAGCCCATAATAAACGAGCTGCACGGAATTTTGCAATTTCCATGAAGTAGTTGCCACCTACACCAAATGCAAATTTGATAGATTTTGCTACCATTGGGTCAACACCTGCTTCTGTAAGAAGTTCTAGGTATTGGTTACCCCATGCTAAAGCATAACCTAACTCTTGTGCGCAGTAAACACCTGCATTATTGAAGCTAACTGCATTTACACCAATAACTGGGAAGTTTACTAGTGCTTCTGATTCTTGAAGAACTTCAATTAAGATTTTTGTAATTTCTTCTGCAGATAGTTTTTTGCCTTTTAAAAGCATTCTATTGATTGGGTCACAACAAATAGAACCGTAAACTTGAGAAAGGTCATATTTTTCAGATGCGAAGTAAGCTTTAAGTAGAGAAGCAAGTTTAGCAGCTTCTTTAACACATACTTTGAAGTTTAATTCTACTTTAGTTGCATCGATGCCGTTTAAAAGAGTAGCAATATATTCTTCTGATAATTCAGCTTTGTTTACTTTAATACCTAAAGAATTGATACCTTTTGATAAAATGTCTAATGCTTTTTCATTTGCAGCTTTAGCGCATTTTGCATCAATGTTTTGACGGATTTTCCAGTTGTTGTCGGTTTTTGTACCGCGAACGTATGGGAATTCGCCTGGAGCAGATTTAGTAGTTAGTAAACCTTCTATGTCTTCTGCACGATAGAAAGGATTTACATTAAAACCTTCTGGAGTTCTCCAAACTAACTTTTTAGAAAAGTCAGCGCCCTTAAGGTCTGCTGTAATTTTGTCCATCCATTCCTGTGTTGAAATCGCAGGAAAGTCTGCCAAAAAGTTTAATTTCTTTTGTGTCATACTATTTAATTTTTATGTGTAGTTTTTTATAAGCACGCAAATTTAACTATTTTTATTTAGATATTCACCTTATTTAATAAGAATTTTTCGACGATTCGATGAAACAAGATTAATTGACGATTAAATTATCGTTGGAACCAAATTAATCCAATAATGTAACCTCTACTGGAAACGATTGACTAATCTCTGATTTTGTAAACTCTTTCACCTCTGAAGTTTGAGCAGAAATCACTTTGATAGACCCTGTTTGGTGCGCTGTAATAGGTTTTTTATGCTTGCGTTCTGCCATTTCCACCTTGGTTATCACATTCTTTTCAGAAGGTATAACTTGACTATACTCTTCGCGATAAATTATGTTTCGCTTTATATCAGCATTAATGTATTTTGCACGATATTTATCAAACTCCTGACCTGCAAAATTCACTGTATTGATAATTGCAAGTTGGTCTGCATCAAGCTTATAACCAAAAGGGATATTTGCATTCACCTGAAGCGACTGAGATAGGCATTTTACTCGATATGAATAGATATCTAAAATGTAATTTAGCACAAGTTCATACTTCACAATTCCAAAGTAGTTTTTCTTATCTCTATATGTGAGAAGAAAAGTTGAGTCTTGCTCCTCAACCGTCCATTTCGATACTTTTTCTGATATTTCAAGAAATGGCCACTTTATATCCGAGCCCCATAACACCCTGTGTATAAACTTACTAGAATCTGTAAGTTCTACCAAAGTTTGACTCTTACCTTCCTTCATAGTCCCTTCGATAGAGTCAAGTTTGTGTTGCACAAGCCTATCTCTATACCTTTTGCACACGTCTATTACGATCTGAATAGAGTCGGTTTCTTTCATTCCAATATTTGGAATTTCTGCCACAGTACCTATAATTTCTTCTTTTGCAACCACCCTACCCTTTTCATACAAATCGTAGTCGGAAACTATCTTGTATCTTCTTGTTTCTTCTGGAAAATCTTTAAGCATTTGCTTCTTTACATCGGCAAGCAACAACTTCATTTGCTTACGTTTACTTAGTTTCTTAGTTTTTGAAGGGATTAGCGCTTCGGTAAGCAAAATTGGTTGTTCCTCCATGGTGATTTGAAGAGTATCAGCGGGTATTTTCTTAAACTTTAGTTCCATAGTTTTATACCCCACAAAAGACAAGACCACAGTGGTATTTTTCTCTATATCTGGCAATGTAAAAACACCATCAAGATCGGAAACCGTGCCAATTTCTGGTTTGTTTTTAAGATAAACCGACACGTAAGACATTGGAGAAGTGCCATCTGTCACCATCCCCACAAGCGTATCTGCAAAACAAGCAGACAAACAGCCTAAAAATATAAATAGTAAAGTTATTTTTTTCATTTTATTCTTTCTGCCACCTCATCTGAGATTACCACCTGAGCATCACCATAAAGTCCATCTGTTCCTAATTGCAAAAGAGGCTCATTTACTCCTTGCTCTGCTATAGTAACGTCTGTAACATAGATTTTATTTGGATTTAGAACAAATTTTTCTATAAATTCTAAAATTGTTGGAACATTTTCTTTAAATCCTATCATTGCTACTTCGTGACCAAAATTTCTAAATCTTAGTGCCATATATGGCCAAGAATTTTTCATCCAAAGATTTTCTATTAGATAATTTGTACCATACATACCACGTTTAAACACCACTTTTTTGTTGTATGTAACAAGTTCATCTTTTGTGCCGTGCATAAAAAGCACTGGAGCTGGCTGTTTTTTATATTCAAGTTTTTCACCAAACGAAGCCACCGCACCTGCAAAAGAAATTACACCTGCAAAACGGAAATCTTTAGGCAAGTTTTTTATTCTTGAATTACACAAATAATAATCTGTTTGCAAGGCAGTTATCGCACCTGCGCTAGATCCTGAAATCATTATTTGTTTCGGATTCACCTTGAATTCTGTAGCATTATCTAACACAAATTTCACAGCAGAAACCATATCTTCCACTGCCATATCTACAGAAAGTTCTAAAAGTTGAGCTAGTTTAATTAAATTCTTTACTTCTTTATCCTTTAAACCAAGCCTATAATCGATACTTACCCCTACTATGCCATTCTCTGCTATTTCAGTAAGGAATTTTTGATAAGAAGCCTCGCCGCGAGCACCCATTTTGAAGCCACCACCAAAAGCAAATAAAAGACAAGGATGCTCTTGTAGTGTATCCTCAGGCATATATAGGTCCAATTTAAGTTCATGACCATCTTTTTCTGCAAATGTATATGTAGTTATATTTACTGCAAACGATGAAAGCATCAAAAATGCAGATATTGCGGTTAAAATAATTCTTTTCATAGTCTATTAGTTTTACATTACAAACACAAATTTAAAGAAAAAACTAAGAAATTTACCACTGAGGATGCTTAAAAATACAAAAAAACAAGAAAACACAACCTTAAGTTATTAACAATGAAAAGTTTTTTCATCTAAAGTTTTGTTTATATCAATAAATTTATTACCTTTGCAGTCCGAATTGAGTAGAATTTAAAAATAATATAGAAGAATATGAAAAAAGGTATTCACCCAGAAAATTATCGTCCTGTAGTTTTTAAAGACATGTCTAATGGTGATATGTTCTTATCTCGTTCTACAGCTGCCTCTAAAGAAACTATCGAGTTTGAAGGCGAAACTTATCCATTAATCAAGTTAGATATTTCTAGCAGTTCTCACCCATTCTACACTGGTAAATCTACCCTTGTGGATACTGCAGGACGTGTTGATAAATTCAACTCTCGTTACAAAAGAAATAAATAATCTAAGATTATACGACAAAAAAGAGAGACTCACTAGTGAGTCTCTTTTTTTGTGACATTATGCACGTACAATTCGTGCAACCATATAAAAAAGGACACAGCACGCTGTGTCCCTACATTTTTATAATAATGCTTTGATTTTGCTTTCCAATACAGCCTTTGGCACTGCACCAACTTGTTTATCAACCATTTCGCCATCTTTGAAGAAAATGATTGTTGGTACTGAACGGATAGCATATTTTTCTGCTAAGTCGTTATTTTCTTCTACGTCTACTTTACCGATTAAAGCTTTGCCTTCGTATTCTGTAGCAAGTTCGTCGATAGAAGGACCCATTGCCTTACAAGGACCACACCATGTAGCCCAAAAATCTGCAACAACTACTTTATTTGAGCTTAGTAGCTCGTCAAAGTTTGCATCTGTAAATTCTTTTGCCATAATTTGATTTTTTATTTAGTTAATTGAATAATATATTTTTTCTGAAATAGTTTTTACTTGTTGAACATTATCTTCTTCAGAATCTGATGAAATTTCTACCTCATCTGCAGAATCTTCATCTTCTGAGCTAGTTGAATATGCATCTAACACTGCCAACAATTCATTACAAGTTTTTATAGTGGCAGTAGATTTGGCAGGCACTTGAACTCCTAAGTCTGCATCATAAACTTCAACATACAAATCTACTAAATCTTTATCATTTTCTGAAGGATTTGGCGTTATAAATGCAGAAATTTCTTCTATTAAATCTGGAGTAACTAATGATAGTGGTATTTTCACAGTTAGCTTACTCATAGAAGCACCTTTTAGATTTTCTAGAAGTTCCACTTTATTAACAGTAAGCGAAAGCTCCTCTATATCTACTTCCACATTAGGCAACATACCTTTCTTTCTATTTTGCCTTTCACGTTTTGCTTTAAAAGAATAATCTAAAGTAGTATAAACCACCAAATAAGCATTTTCTACCAGAAGATTTGCATAATTTTTGAAGGCTTCGCCAAACAAATATAGCTGATTTGTACCTGAATAATCTTCTAGTTCAAATATGGCAAATGGTTTATTTTGTTTAGAAGTTCTTATTTGAAAACTTTTCACAATACCTGCCACAGCAACTGTTCCACCGATAGAAACTCGACTTGCAAGAGTATTCAAATCCACTAATTCTTGCATTCTAGCGTTGCAGCACACTCGCATTAGCACCTTATAATCATCGAGCGGGTGAGCAGAAAGATAAATTCCTATAAGTTCTTTTTCTCTATTTAGTTTTTCTATAACAGACCAACTTTCCACTTTTGGTGGTACTGGACGTTGCACTTGCACCTCTTCCATATCTCCAAACAAAGACATGGCACTATTCATAGTATCATTTTGATATTTGGTTGCAAAGCGGTTTATAACTTCAAGGAAGGTCTCTTCTCCTTTACCAGTAGGAGCCATATATTGTTCACGAGTAATACCTTCAAGCTCATCTAAAGCACCACTTAAAACCAAACTTTCCATTACCTTACGGTTGCATTGGCTTTGATTTACCCTCTCAAAGAAGTCAAATGAATTTTTATATTCGCCATTTTTCCTTCTTTCGTTGATAATGCTTTCTACTGCACCCTCGCCTACACCTTTAATACCACCTAAACCGAAGCGAATATTTCCGTCTTTATCGGCACTAAAGTGAAGTTCACTCTTGTTTACATTTGGACCTAACACATTAATACCCATTTTCTTACATTCTGCCATAAAGGTGGTTACCTTGGTAATATCATCTTTATTTTGAGTAAGAAGGGCTGCCATAAATTCAGATGGATAATGAGCTTTTAGATAAGCTGTTTGATATGCCACCCAAGAATAACATGTAGCGTGAGATTTATTGAATGCGTAAGATGCAAATTTTTCCCAGTCGCCCCAAATTTTTTCCAAAACCTTTTCGTCATGGCCATTTTTCTTACCACCTTCTAGGAACTTAATCTTCAAAGAGTCTAGAATAGCAATAATTTTCTTACCCATAGCCTTACGAAGCGAGTCGGACTCACCACGTGTAAATCCAGCCAAAAGACGAGACAGAAGCATCACCTGTTCTTGATATACTGTAATACCGTATGTATCTTTTAAGTATTTTTCCATTATATCAATATCATATTCTATCTTTTCTTCACCATGTTTACGACGAATAAACTGAGGGATATAATCCATCGGACCTGGACGATAAAGGGCATTCATCGCAATAAGATCTTCAAAAGTAGAAGGCTTAAGCTGACGCAAATATTTTTGCATACCAGCCGACTCAAATTGGAATGTACCAATAGTTTTTCCTTCGCAATAAAGTTGGAAAGTTTTTTTGTCATCCAAAGGAATTTTGTCTATATCAACATCTATTCCTTTTGATAGTTTTATATTCTTTAGGGTCTCCTTTATAATAGATAATGTACTTAGCCCAAGGAAGTCCATTTTTATAAGACCAACAGACTCCACATAGTGACCATCATACTCAGTTACCACAATATCATCGCCAGAAACCTTATCTTTTACCACACTCAGAGGAGCATAATTTGTAAGGTCGTCTGCACCAATAATCACCCCACAAGCATGGATACCCACCTGACGAACAGTACCTTCTAGTTGAGATGCATATTCAAGCATTGATGAAATATTTGCATCTGGACCGTAACAAGCTGTTTTAATTTCTTGTACATATTTAATACAGTTTGCCACATTTACTTTTGGTACTTTTTTAGTATTTGGATCTGCTAAACTTTCAGAAAATTTATCTGGAATAAAAGATACAAGCTTATTAACATCAGAAAGTGGCACCTTTTGAACACGACCAACGTCTTTAATAGAAGATTTTGTAGCCATAGTACCATACGTGATAATATGTGCTACTTTTTCTTTTCCATATTTTTTGGTAACCCAATCTAGCACGGCTCCACGACCTTCGTCATCGAAATCGACGTCGATATCGGGAAGTGAAATACGGTCTGGATTTAGGAAACGTTCAAAAAGAAGGTCATATCTAAGTGGGTCAACGTCAGTAATCTTCAAGCAATACGCCACCACGGAACCTGCTGCAGAACCACGACCAGGACCTACACTCACACCCAACTCCTCACGAGCTGCGCGAATATAGTCTTGAACAATAAGGAAGTAACCAGGGAAACCCATGGTTTTCATAATATGAAGTTCAAATACTATACGTTCATATTGCTCGTCTGTAAGCTGCTCACCATATCGCTTTTTAGCACCTTCCCAAGCAAGTTTTGCAAGATAATCCGCCTCTAGCTTTATACGATATAGTTTGTCATAACCGCCAAGTTTCTTAATTTTTGACTCAGCATCCTCCTGAGACATTACCACATTGCCTTTTTCATCACGAGTAAACTCATTGAAAAGGTCTTCGTTTGTATATTTTTGTCTATATTCTTCTTCTGTACCAAACTCAGCAGGAATATCAAACTTAGGCATAATAGGTCCAGACTCAATAGAGAAAACTTCCACCTTATCTGCCACTTCCAGAGTATTTGAAATCACTTCTGGATGGTCTGGGAAGCATTGTCTCATTTCATCTGCAGACTTAAGCCATTCTTGCTTTGTATAATACATTCCAGAAGGGTCGCCCAATTCTTTCTTTGTATTCATACAAACCAAACGTTCGTGAGCATCAGCGTTGCTTTCTAGAACAAAGTGAACGTCGTTTGAAGCCACCACCTTGGTTTGTGTTTTGGCTGCAAGCTCAAAAATCACATTATTAACTTGCTCTTGGCGTTTATAAATAAGTTCGTTTAGAGCCTCTATATTACCTTTGTGAGCCTGAACTTCTAGATAAAAATCATCGCCAAATAAGCTTTTAAACCAACGAATACTCTTTTCTGCCTCGTCTATCTTACCTTGTAGAATAAGTTGTGGAATTTCACCACCCAAACAAGCAGAAGTAACAATTAATCCCTCGTGATATTGCTCAAGAAGTTCTTTATCTATACGTGGACGATTATAAAAACCATCAATAAACGCAATAGAAGAAAGTTTACATAAGTTTTTATAACCTTGTTTGTTTTTTGCAAGCAAAATCAAGTGCCAGCCCCCTCTATCTATTATAATTTCCTTCCCTTCGCCGTTTATTTCCTTAACTTGATTGTCTTTTAAAAGACGAGAACGACGTGCACAATAAGTTTCTATACCAATAATAGGTTTCAGTGGTTTTTCCGCACCTTTATTGGCCTTGCCCACTAAGTCGACAAACTCTTTTATCCCATACATGCAACCATGGTCGGTAAGTGCAAGCGCAGGCATTCCTAGCTCCATAGCCCTCTTAACAAGGTCTGGAACTTTAGACATACCATCTAGAATGGAATAATTTGAATGAACATGTAGGTGTACAAAACTCATTTTTCTCTTTATTTTTTAGAATCCCAAAAATAGCATTTAAAAATAAATTTCATAACATCTCACAGAGTAAAGTTATCAACATTTTATTATCTTTGTAACTTAATATAATAATGTATTTATGAAAGTGATTTGTGTGGGTTGGAATTACCCTAAACATAATGCGGAGTTGGGCGGAGCTGAAGCACCTGCAGTGCCTACAATATTTTGCAAACCAGACTCTGCTCTATTAAAAGAAAATAAAGATTTTTACATTCCAGATTTTTCAAATCAAGTGGATTATGAACTAGAAGTGGTGGTACGTATAAATAAACTAGGCAAAAGTGTTGCAGAAAAATTTGCTCCACGCTATTATACACAAGTAGCTCTAGGCATAGACTTCACAGCTCGCGATATGCAAAATGAGGCACGCCAAACAGGTGCTCCTTGGGATTTATGTAAAGGCTTCGACGGAAGTGCTGTAGTAAGCGAATTTAGAGATTTGGAAAATATTGGAGCAATAAACAACCTAAATTTCCGTTTAGAAATTAATGGAGAAACTGTTCAGTCTGCCAATACCGGCGAAATGATCTTCTCTGTTGATAAAATTATTAATTACGTTAGTCAATTTTATACATTAAAAATTGGCGACCTTATCTATACAGGTACACCAGATGGCGTTGGCCCTGTGAAACGTGGCGACAGACTAAAAGGTTATCTTCAAGACGAACTATTATTAGACTTTGAAATTAAATAATGAAAAAACTTTTCACCATAATATTGGCACTATTTACCCTTTCTACCTACGCAAAATACAATTTTGCGGAGCAATCTGTTCTTAAAGAAGGGAAATGGATAAAAGTTTCCGTAAAAGAAACAGGAATACACAAAATCACATATCAGCAACTAAAAGATATGGGAATAAGTAACCCTGCAAATGTGCATATTCACGGATATGGAGGTGCTATATTAGATGAAAATTTTGCCACAGGACTAGAATTATACAAAGACGACCTACCAGAAAATGCAATTTACTTTCATAAAGGCTCAGATAGCATTTTCAACAACAATGATTACATTCTTTTTTATGCACAAGGTCCTGTAAAAATAACCTATAACGAGTCTAAAGAGAAATACGAACATACAATAAATCCATATAGCAACTACGGATATTATTTCATTACAGAAAATTCTACACCTCAAAAAAATATTTCCAATGCAGAATATGATTTACCTCCTATTCCAATGAATGTAAAAAGCACATTAAATTACTATTTTATTGATAAAGAAGAGGTTAATATCATAAATTCTGGCAGAATGTGGGTCGGAGATAAATTCAATTCTAAAACCACCCAACGAACATATAATTTTAATATTCCTAACAGAATAAAAGAAGATTATGTTGCTTTTAACCTAAAGGCAATAGGTGTTTCTACTATGCAAAATTCGTTAAGTGTAGACGTTAACTCAATACAAACATTTAATGTACAACTAAGTGCCACTCAAGACAGCCACCAAGGAGGAACACAAGGCACTATAAATTCATCTTTCAGATTAAACGATAGTAGTGACAACATTAAAATTAATGTAAACTTTAATTACAACACCACTAAAGCTGAAGCATATATAGATTACATAAGTCTCAATGCTTATAGAGAACTTATTACAGACGGTAAAGAACCATTAATCATATCATATCCAGGCGATTACTATCCATACTTAACTGCAAATTACACAGTGAGCAGTAACAATAAAAACCTTTTATTTTGGGAAATTACAGACCCACAAAACGTTGCTAATGTAACACCTACAACAACAGAAACTGGATATACATTTTCTAGTCCATACGATATAGAACGCACATTTATCGCTTTAGACCCTAATATTGATTATCCTACAATTTCTTCATATAGTTCTGTAAAAAATCAAGATTTACACTCACTGAAAGATATTGATGTCATTATAATAAGTGATAGTAAACTAGTTAATGCTGCAGAAGAACTAGGTAAATTCCATAAAAACAATGACAATTTAACCTATAAAGTACTAACTGTCAATCCTATTTATAATGAATTTTCTTCTGGCACTCCAGACATCACCGCCTATAGAATGCTACTAAAAATGCTATACGATAAAGCTAAAGATGAGGAAGATAAACCTAAATATCTTATATTATTTGGACTTAGCGGATACGACAACAGAGGTATAAAAAATGAAAAATTAGATATTTTAAGTTTTCAGGCAAAAGAATCTCTAAATACTATTAACTCATACGTTACAGATGACTATCTAGGTTTTCTTGAAGATAATGAAGGTTCATACATAGAATCTGGCACATTAGACATTTCTATAGGAAGAATACCAGTAAATTCTGAAGAAGAAGCATATAACTACATAGAAAAAGTAAAAAGTTATGTAAAATCAAAAGACAAAGGAATATGGTCAAATGAAATTCTATTTGTTGGAGATGATGGCGATGCCAATTTACATACTAAGCAAGCAAATTTATTGGCAGATACAGTATATGCACGACACCCTGAATTTACACCTAAAAAATTATTTCTAGATTCATATAAAATGATTCAATCTGCATCTGGAAGCACTTATCCCGATGCAAAAGATGAAATCTGGAGATATTTAAACGACGGAGTTCTACTTTTCAACTATACAGGACACGGAAGCATGAACAGCTTAACTGGTGAGCTTATGATAACAAAGGCAGATATTGTAAATATGAGAAACAATAATTTAGCCGTTTGGATTACAGCAACTTGCGACTTTAGTAGATACGACAGTTATGAAAGAAGCGCTGGAATGGAACTTATTTTGAACCCTAGAGGTGGAGCCATTGCTTCACTTACTACCACACGTTCTGTATATTCATCAAGCAACCTAGCCTTGGTGCAAGCTGCATACAAATACCTATTACCAACCAAAGAAGATACTGAAACTGGCAATATCTTATCAGTTGGAGAAATAATGAAAAATGCAAAAAGATCTCTTGGTTCTGATAAAAACAAACTTAGCTTTACCCTATTAGGTGACCCTATAATTAAACTTTTCTATCCTAACAATATTGTCGTTACTGATAGCATCAACTCTGAGACTCCAGAAAATGCACAAATCATGGCCTTAGGCCTTACAACAATAAAAGCCCATGTAGAAAAGAATAACGAGTTACACTCTGACTTTAACGGTACTGCTTTAGTAACTCTTTACGACAAAAAAGAAGGTCTTCAAACACTAGGGCAAGGGGATAATACTCCTTTTGAATACGAAGATTATACCAACATTATATTCACAGGCGAAGTACCTGTTGTTGATGGGAAAATTGAAGTAACATTTATGGTCCCTAAAGACATAAATTATAAAGTAGGAAACGGAAGATTGACATACTTTATTATTAATGAAGAGGGTGATGAAAATGGCCATGGTTATTGTCAAGATTTCACAATTGGAGATACAGATCCAAATGCTCCTATCACAGAAAAAGGACCTGTTTCAAGAGCTTATATAAACACTCCAAACTTCGAAAATGGTCAAGAAGTGGACAACACTCCTATCTTTTATGCACACCTTTGGGACGAATTTGGTATTAACACCATTGGTACAGGCATTGGACACGACATTATTGTGAAATTGAATAACGACCCAAACCAAACATACGTCATAAACGACTGTTACACAGCATCATTGGGCGATTATAAGAGTGGAACTGTAAAATTCAACCTACCACAACTTAGCGATGGAGAATATTCACTTCTGTTTAGAGCATGGAGTTTACAAAATATTTCTACAACAAATGAACTAAATTTTGTAGTAAAAAGCGATGCTCCTGCGGTAATAGAAGATTTTACAGTTTACCCTACCCCTGCCACCGAATATGTAAACTTCTATGTAAAATACGACAGACCAGAAGATATTATAGACATAGAATTTAGAGTATTCGATTTAGCAGGAAAAACACTATGGACAAGTACCAGAGAATACCAATCAGATGATGCCACATATACTTCTAGATGGGATTTCAATTCTTATCACCCAGGTAACAATGGTATATACGTAGCACAGGTTACAATTATCACAGCAGAGGGTGGAATTACACATAAAGGTAAAAAGATTATCATAAATGCACAATAAAAACAATATTTTTTCGTTACCTTTGTAGCCGTTTTTTAAAATAAACTATATAAAACATATTATGAAGAACAAAATTTTTATTGCAATTGCCCTACTATTTTGCATCCCTAATATAGCATGGGCACAAGATGCTGCAGATGAAGAAACTATAAAAGCATTTACCCCTATTACAACAGGTGTATCTTTCTTAACAGTAGCACCTGATGCTCGTGGCGGTGGTATGGGTGACGTTGGTGCAGCAACTACTCCAGATGCAGATGCTCAATATTGGAACCCTGCTAAATATGCATTTATTAGTGCTGAAGGTGGTGCAACCGTGTCATACGTACCATGGCTTAGAAAATTAGTCACAGACATCGACCTTGTTTCAGCCTCTGGATACTATAAAATTAAAGATGTTCAAACAGTAGCAGCTTCATTCCGCTTTTTCTCACTAGGTGAAGTTCTTATTCAAAAAGAACCAGGCGACCAAGGCCTTAATGTTAAACCTTACGACCTTGCGGTGGACGTATCTTACTCACGTATCCTTGCTAAAAACTTCTCTATGGGTGTGGCTTTACGTTTTATTTGGTCTGATTTAACTGGAGGTTATTCTGCAGATGGAGAATATGTAGAACCAGGTTGGTCTATCGCAGCCGATATTTCTGGTTACTATGGTCAAAAAGTACCATTCTCTTGGGGTACTGGTTTTGGAGCATTTGGTTTCAACATCTCAAACATTGGTAAAAAAGTAGAATACGGCGACTACAAAAGTGCAGCTTTCCTACCTACCAACCTACGCTTAGGTGGTAGCTTTACTATGCCTATTGATATGTACAACCATATTTCATTAAACGTTGACTTAAACAAACTTCTTGTTCCTTCTCGTCCTACTCAAGGAGATAATGAAACAAATGATGAATATCAAGCACGTTTAGAAGAATATTGGCAAATGGACCCTATCACAGCTATAGGTCGTTCATTCTACGATATGCCAGATGGTTCTTCATACGACTTTATGCAACAGCTAAACAAAGTAAACTTTGCATTAGGTCTTGAATACGACTATAACGAACAATTCTTTGCTCGTGTAGGTTATTCTAACGAAACCAAACAAATGGGTAATCGTAAATACATGACATTCGGTGCTGGTTTCAAACTAAACGTATTCGCACTAGACGTAGCTTACGTGCTTTCAGTAACTAAAAACAATCCTCTAGATCAAACACTTCGTTTCACTCTAGGATTTAATATGAATGGTCTGAAAGTGCTTTCTGGCACAGCAGAAGAAGCATCAGACTGGAACTTAGGACTATAATAAGTATGTATAGAATAGGATTTGGATATGATGTTCATGCCTTAGTTCAAGATAGAGAACTTTGGCTAGGTGGCATAAAAGTGCCTCACACCCTAGGGCTGCTTGGTCACTCAGATGCAGATGTCCTTATCCACGCAATATGTGATGCTATGCTGGGAGCTGCAAACCTAAAGGATATAGGTTATCACTTCCCAGACACATCATCAGACTTTAAAAACATAGATAGTAAAATCTTGCTTAAAGAGTGTAACAGATTAATAGCAGAAAAAGGTTACGCAATTGTAAATATAGATTCTACTATCTGTGCTCAAAAACCTAAACTTAAAGACTACATAGACCCAATGAGAGAGTGCCTTGCAGGTGTTCTAGAAATAGATGCAGACTGCGTTTCTGTAAAGGCAACAACCACAGAAAAATTGGGTTTTGTAGGCAAAGAAGAAGGTATCGCTGCACAAGCAGTGGTTTTATTAAAGAAAATTTAAAAAGAACTATATCTATTTAGAAAAAATATATTACTTTTGTAATATCATTTATCATTGTTCTTTATGTTCTAATTTTTTAGAACAACGTCCATATCATGTAGGGGTGCTGATATGGACGTTTTTTTATTCTTCCGTAAACAAAAAAAATGCACTCTCTCAATAAAAAAAATATTGCATTTTATTTATATTTTTTTCTTTTTTCTTAAATTTGTACCCAAATTTATCATTCCACAATATGAAACAAGATATGATAGTTATTCTTGACTTAGGAAGTCATGAAAACACAGTTTTAGCCAGAGGCATCCGTGACTTAGGCGTTTATAGTGAAATTTATCCACACGACATTACAGCAGCTGAATTGAAAGCATTGCCAAATGTTAAAGGTATTATTATCAATGGTGGTCCAAACAATGTTATTGACGGAGTAGAAATAGACGTACTTCCTGAAATTTACGAAGCTGGCTTCCCTATTATGGCTGCAGGTCACGATAAAGCAAAATGCGAAGTAAAATTACCAGCATTTACAAATGATATTGAAGCTATTAAAGCAGCTGTTAAAGGTTTCGTTTTCGACGAATGTAAAGCGGAAGCAAACTGGAATATGAAGAACTTTATTGCAGACCAAGTTGAGCTAATAAGACGCCAAGTTGGTGACAGAAAAGTTCTTCTTGCTCTTTCTGGTGGTGTAGATAGCTCTGTAGTAGCAGCTCTTTTAATTAAAGCTATTGGTAAAAACCTAGTAAGCGTACACGTAAACCACGGTTTAATGCGTATGGGTGAATCAGAAGACGTTGTAGAAGTATTCCGCAACCAACTAGACGCAAACCTTGTTTATGTAGATGCAACAGACCGTTTCCTTGGCAAACTAGAAAACGTAGCAGATCCAGAAGAAAAACGTAAAATAATTGGCGGTGAGTTCATCCGCGTATTCGAAGAAGAAGCTCGTAAACTTAACGGTATCGACTTCCTTGCACAAGGTACTATCTACCCAGACATCGTAGAATCTGGTACCAAAACTGCAAAAATGGTAAAATCTCACCACAACGTAGGTGGTCTTCCAGAAGACCTACAATTTGAACTAGTTGAACCACTTAAACAACTATTCAAAGACGAAGTACGTGCTTGCGGTGTAGAACTTGGTCTTCCATACGATATGGTTTATCGTCAACCATTCCCTGGTCCTGGTCTTGGTGTTCGTTGCCTTGGTGCAATCACTCGCGACCGCCTAGAAGCTCTAAGACACGCTGACGCTATCCTTAGAGAAGAATTCAAAATCGCAGGTCTAGACAAAAAAGTATGGCAATACTTCACCGTAGTTCCAGACTTCAAGTCTGTAGGTGTGAGAGACAACGCTCGTAGCTACGATTGGCCAGTAATCATCCGCGCCGTGAACACTATCGACGCCATGACTGCTAGCATCGAACTTATCGATTGGCCTATCCTTCAAAAGATTACAGACCGTATCTTAAACGAAGTTGCCAATGTAAACCGCGTTTGCTACGACCTTTCTCCGAAGCCAAATGCAACAATCGAATGGGAATAATTAAAAGTTATTTTTAAGGGTTATTTTCTCGCTTCACTTGCGCTCGAAATCCTCATTTAGGCTCACTAAACTCCGGTTTCTCACGCTACGCTCATCAAGAAAATTCCTCCTTAAAAACCAACTTTTAGGAATAATAAAAAGAGTTGACTTTCAAAAAAGTCAACTCTTTTTCGTTGTTGTTTAATACTTAAATATAGAACTTATTTTCTTGGGCATTCTGGGCGTGGACCTTTGTGGTGGCAACCTTCAGGGCGTGGGCCTTTGTGGCATTTTTTGAAATCTTTTTTACAATCTTTCATTTTGTGTGGTTTGTGATGACCATCTTTATGAAAACCTGGCTTACCAAATACTGGTTTATGAAAGCCGTGCATTTTGTGCATTAAAAGGCTTTTTTGTTGTTCGATGGTTAAATTATCAAAGTCTTTCCAAAGAGCGTCTATTGAGTCTTTAAATGCTTTTATTTTTGCTTCTCTTTCGTCGATTGATTGTTTTGCCTTATTGATTAACTCTTTTTGTTCTGCTTCAGAAAGGCTATCGAATTTTGCCCATTTTTCAAAGTTTTCTTTACATTGTTTTTTGTCAAATTTCATTTTTGGACGATGTCCCATTTCCTTCATTGGGCAACCTTTTGGAAAATCTTTTACTTCTTCTGTATTGTTTGATGA
Source organism: Candidatus Enterocola sp. (assembly GCA_045612225.1). Classification (GTDB taxonomy): domain Bacteria; phylum Bacteroidota; class Bacteroidia; order Bacteroidales; family Paludibacteraceae; genus Enterocola. The sequence continues at coordinate 289,797 of JAZKYP010000009.1, read as the reverse complement.
ACATGAAGCTACCATCACTGCAAGTAGGCTAACTAAACCTAATTTAATAATCTTTTTCATAAGCTATAAATTTAATTTGTTAATGTTGTTTTCTAAATTGTTTACGTCCGTTTGACAACAGGTGAAAACGATAGTTTAATAGGTTGGTAGTATTTTAACATTGTTTAAAACAAAAAAGAGCCTCACCTTTAGTGGTGAGGCTCTTTGATGTAAAGTATCTAGTTATTATTTAGATTCTTTGATAGCAGCTTGAGCAGCAGCAAGACGTGCGATTGGCACACGGAATGGAGAACAAGATACATAGTTAAGACCTGTTCTGTGGCAGAATTCCACTGAAGAAGGTTCACCACCATGTTCACCACAAATACCGCATTTCAAGTCTGGGCGAGCTGCACGACCTTTTGAAGTAGCCATTTGTACAAGTTGACCTACACCGTTTTGGTCTAGTACTTGGAATGGGTCATTAGGAAGGATCTTCATGTCTAGGTATGCTGGTAAGAATGAAGCGATGTCGTCACGGCTATAACCAAATGTCATTTGAGTTAAGTCATTTGTACCGAATGAGAAGAATTCAGCTTTAGTAGCGATTCTATCTGCGGTTAATGCAGCACGTGGGATTTCAATCATTGTACCAACTTTGAATTCGATGCTATCACCTACTTCTTCAAATAGTTTAGCAGCTTCAGCACGAATTACAGATTCTTGGTTTGCGAACTCGTGTAGGATACCTGTTAGAGGAACCATGATTTCTGGGTGTGTTTCAACGCCTTCTTTCTTAAGTTCTAGAGCAGCACCTAAGATAGCGCGAGTTTGCATTTGAGTGATTTCTGGATAGGTATTACCTAAACGGCAACCACGGTGACCAAGCATTGGGTTTGCTTCGTGTAGAGAGTTTACACGTTGACGGATATAGTCAAATGAAACACCCATGATTTCAGCAAGTTCACGTTGTTCTTTTTCTTCGTGTGGTACGAATTCGTGTAGAGGTGGGTCTAATAAACGAACAGTTACAGGGCAACCTTCCATTGCTTTGAAGATGCCTTTGAAGTCTGCTTGTTGATAAGGAAGGATTTTAGCAAGAGCTTTACGACGACCGTCTTGAGTTTCTGCTAAGATCATTTCACGCATTGCACGGATTTTGTCGCCTTCGAAGAACATGTGTTCTGTACGGCAAAGACCAATACCTACAGCACCAAATTTACGAGCAACTTCTGCATCGTGTGGAGTATCTGCATTGGTACGTACTTGCATACGTGTATATTTGTCAGCAAGGTTCATAAGTTCTGCGAAGTCTGCGTCTAGTTCAGCTTCTTTTGTTGCAACAGCACCTAGATAAACGTCACCAGTAGAACCGTTAAGTGAAATATAATCACCTTCTTTAAGAACTGTACCGTCTACAGTCATTGTTTTTGCAACATAGTCGATAACTAGTGCACCAGCACCAGATACACAACATTTACCCATACCACGAGCCACAACAGCAGCGTGAGAAGTCATACCACCACGAGCGGTTAAGATACCTTCTGCAGCAGCCATACCAGCTAAGTCTTCTGGAGATGTTTCGATACGAACCATGATTACGCGTTCGCCTTTGCTTGCCCAAAGAGCAGCGTCGTCTGCGCTAAACACGATTTTACCGCAAGCAGCGCCTGGAGATGCAGCAAGACCTTTAGTAAGAACTTTAGCAGATTTTAGAGCTGTTTTATCGAAAATTGGGTGTAATAATTCGTCTAGTTTGTTAGGTTCGCAACGTAAAACTGCTGTTTGTTCGTCGATCATACCTTCGCGTAAAAGGTCCATAGCGATTTTAACCATCGCAGCACCAGTACGTTTACCGTTACGTGTTTGTAAGAACCAAAGTTTACCTTCTTGTACGGTGAACTCCATGTCTTGCATGTCGCGGTAGTGGTTTTCTAGTTTTGTTTGAAGAGCGTCTAGTTCAGCGTAGATTTCTGGCATTGCTTCTTCCATTGAAGGATATTTAGAAGCACGTTCTTCTTCAGAAATGTTAGCTAGTTGAGCCCAACGTTGAGAACCGATTTTGGTGATTTGTTGTGGAGTACGGATACCAGCAACCACGTCTTCACCTTGAGCGTTGATTAGGTATTCACCTACGAATAGGTTTTCACCAGTAGCAGCGTCACGGCTAAATGCAACACCAGTAGCTGATGTGTCACCCATGTTACCGAACACCATTGCTTGAACGTTAACAGCTGTACCCCATTCTGCTGGGATTCCTTCCATTTTTCTGTAAAGGATAGCACGTTCGTTCATCCAGCTGTCGAATACTGCACAGATAGCACCCCAAAGTTGATCGTATGCAGATTCTGGGAAGTCTTTACCTGTTTGAGCTTTAACAGCTTCTTTGAAACGTTTAACAAGTTCTTGAAGGTCAGAAACTTCAAGTTCTGTATCTAAGTGAACACCTTTTGCAGATTTAACTGCTTCGATGATTTCTTCAAATGGGTCGATGTCAGTTTTGTTAACTGGTTTCATACCTAGAACTACGTCACCGTACATTTGTACGAAACGACGATATGAGTCCCATACGAAACGAGGGTTACCAGTTTTAGCAACAAGACCTTCAACAACTTTATCGTTAAGACCTAGGTTAAGAATGGTATCCATCATACCTGGCATAGAAGCACGAGCACCAGAACGAACAGAAACTAAAAGTGGATTTTCGATATCACCAAATTTAGAGTTCATTAGGCTTTCTACGTGTGCTAGAGCTGCAAGAACTTCGTCTTTTAGTAGCTCAACCATTTGTTCTTTACCTACTTCGTAATATTCATTACAAACATCTGTTGTGATAGTGAAACCTGGAGGCACTGGAACACCGATAAGGTTCATTTCAGCAAGGTTAGCACCTTTACCGCCTAATAGGTTTCTCATGTCTGCTTTACCTTCAGCTTGTCCGTTACCAAAGGTATAAACGCGTTTTTTGTTATCCATAAGACTATTAAAAAATTAAAAATATTTTTGTTTTAAATTGTTTCAATTATGTTTCATTTTGCTCATTTCCAAGGAGTAAACTCTGATTTTATTGTCGTAGAACCCCTAAAAAACAGCACTTCGTATCAAGGACTGCAAATATAGTAAAAAAAGTTAAGAAAACGACAAATAAATAAGTAATAATACCTAAATTATTTTGTCTATTTCTCAACTTATTTTTCAAAATTTCTCGCCACTCACTCCTAACTTCTAACTCCTAACTCCTTTCACCAAAGATACCGCTTCCTACTCGCACTATGGTGGATCCCTCGCTCATGGCTATTTGGTAGTCGTCGGTCATGCCCATAGAGATTTCTTTGAAGTCTACGTTAGTAGAAAAATATACCATTTTAAGGTAGGCAAAGATAGAAACGAGTGATTTAAACTCTTTTCTTATTTGTTTTTCTTCGTCGGTGTAGGTAGCCATACCCATCACACCTACGATGCGGATGTTTTTAAGATTTGCGAACTCCTCAGAAGAAAGAACTTGCTCACATTCTTCAAGTGTGAAACCAGATTTTGTTTCTTCTTGAGCCACGTGAAATTGTAGTAAGCAATCTATAACCCTATCGTTTTTAAGGGCTTGTTTATTGATTTCTTGCATAAGTTTTAGAGAGTCAACAGACTCAATGCAATAGATAAATGGTGCAATATATTTTACTTTATTGGTTTGAAGATGACCAATAAAGTGCCATTCAATGTCTTTTGGAAGTGCTTCAGCCTTGTCTCTCACCTCTAAAGCATGACTCTCTCCAAACACTCGTTGTCCTGCTTCGTATGCCTCTACAAGCAACTCCATAGGCTGATATTTAGACACTGCCACAAGCTTTACATTATTTTTTAGAGTTTGCTTTACTGCTAATAAATTGTCCTTTACCATTATTTTCTAATAATTATCTCTTTTACCATAAAAACACCTTCCAATTCTGCGTTTAGAAGTTGTAATATTTTATGTCTGCTCACTATTTCTTTAAAACCTTGCACCACCACAGAAGACTCACCTTTTACAATATAAACAATTAACTGCCAAGTTTTTCTATCTACCTCAACACGGTCGATACAAGGAATAAGAAACGGCGCTTTTTTGTTTAGTATAAACGTAAATTTGTTGCAGATTTCTGCTCCTTTAAAATTTTCATACAAGCCTTGACTTATAAGAAAATTTTCTAGTAATCCTCCTACTTGTTCAAATTTTTTACGTTTCATACTATTCTGCCTTCTTCTAAATAAAAGACTTTCTTTTCTCCATTTACATTTTCTAAAAGAAGGTCTAGATGCTCTCTGTTTGTGTCTGTTATGAAAATTTGACCAAAATCATTACCAGAAACAAGATTTACAATTTGCCCTACTCTAGAAGAGTCTAATTTATCAAAAATATCGTCTAGAAGAAGAATTGGAGTAACCCCTTTAGACTTTTTAAGAAAGAAAAATTGAGCCAATTTTAGTGCCACAAGGAAACTTTTAGTTTGCCCTTGCGAAGCTACTTTTTTAAGCGGATATTCACCTAGGAACATTTCTAGTTCGTCTTTGTGAATACCCTTTGTGGTATAACCTAAAATATCATCTTTGTATCGGTTTGCTGCTAAAAGGTCTGCCAAATCACCTTCTTGCATACTTGAACGATACTGTATGCCTGCCACCTCTTTACCACCAGACACCACAGTATAATATTGTGAGAATATTGGCAAAAATTCTTCTAAAAACTCTATGCGTTTTTGGTAGATATAGTCTGCTTTGCGCACCATAACCATCTCACTTACAGCCAATAAGTCTGGATCTAGATTATGAGCACGAAGCAGGCAGTTGCGTTGCGTTAGTGCGTGATTGTATTCTAAAAGTTGGTTTAGATATTCCTTGTCGTATTGAGCTATAACGCCATCGATAAATTTACGGCGCTCTGCACTACCCTCGCTTATTAAAACATCGTCTTTTGGCGATACAATTACTAGCGGAATAAGCCCAATATGGTCTGCAAGGCGTTCGTATTCCTTTTTGTTGCGTTGAAAACTTTTCTTTTGACCTTTTTTCACGCCCACAGAAATGTTTTCTTCGATATTGTTTCTAAGAAATATGCCAGAAAGCATCATAAAACCTTCGTCGTGACGAATATTTTGGCTATCGATATTGTTTGTGTGGCTTTTGCAAAATGCCAAATAATATACCGTATCGAGCAGATTGGTTTTACCTACACCGTTCTGACCTATAAAACAATTTATTCCCGAGCAGAATTCAGCTTCTATCTCGGGAAGGTTTTTGTAATTTATTAATGAGAGTTTCTTTAAAAACATTATTTAATGGTTAAAAAAGGTAGCTGATCACCACTAAAATATTGTGGAAGTTGTCCATTCCATTTGTTGATTGCCATTTCTTGAAGCACAAGTGGAGAAAGTGAAGCTTGTTTTACTTTTTGAGCTTCTGCTTCTAGTTTCATACGTTCAAGGGTAAATTTAGCCGTAAGAGCACCTTGTTCTGCTATTTTTTTATCTTCGATAGCTTTGTTGAAATCGTCGCTAAAGTCGTGGTTGGTAATAAGAAGGCTTTTCACCTTGATACCTGTGCCAGCCACTTGTTCAGAGAAAGATGAATTGATTTTTGATGAAATTTCTGCACGTTTTTCTACGAATGTTTCGATAGGATATTCTGCAATAACAGCATTCACTTTTTCTGAAAGTGTTGGACGAATAAGGGTATTTTCAATGTTTTCACCGTATGTTTGGAAAATTCTGCCCACTTCATTTGGGTCTAGTGAATAAACTAGAGCCACATCTACAGAAATGGTTTGAATATCGCTAGAAGACACTTCTGTGTGAATTGTTAGATTTTTATCACGAATTGAAATAATTTTCACATTGTCTGCCACAGGTATTTTGATATTTAGACCTTCATTTGCCACAGAACTTAGGCTACCAAAACGTAGAACTACACCTCTTTCGCCTGTATCCACTGTGTAGAAACAAGTGCTGCAAATAACTAAAATAACTGCTATAATAACCCCTGAAATTAAAGTTTTAAAACTTAGTTTTGGAGCTGATGGAGTTGATTGTTGTTGATACATATTATTATATTTTTTTGATTTTTGTTTGATTTTGCGTGCTTTTTGCACGAAGTACAAATATAAAAATTTTCCGCCGTAATAAAAAAAGAGTTGATAAAATTTTATCAACTCTTTTTTTGCTTCACCCTAACGGGGTGTTATATTTTGCTTATAGTCTAGCTTTGATTGCTGCACTCTCTGCTTCATATCCAGGTTTATCTAGAAGCGCGAACATGTTTTTCTTGTAAGCTTCTACACCTGGTTGGTTGAATGGGTTCACACCTAAAACGTAACCGCTAATACCGCAACCAATTTCGAAGAAGTAGATTAATTGACCGATATAGTAAGCGTTAAGTTCTGGAATTTCGATTTTTAAGTTTGGAACACCACCGTCTACGTGAGCTAACATAGTACCTAGTTCTGCCATTTTGTTAACTTCGTCAACACGTTTGCCTGCTAAGAAGTTTAGACCGTCTAGGTTTGCTTCGTCTGTAGGTATAACCATAGTTTTGTTTGGTTTGTTTACAGAAAGAACAGTTTCAAAGATGGTACGTTCACCTTCTTGAATCCATTGACCCATAGAGTGTAAGTCTGTAGTAAAGTCAACAGCAGCGTTGAAGATACCTTTATTTTCTTTACCTTCACTTTCACCGTAAAGTTGTTTCCACCATTCTGCGAAGAAGTGAAGTTTTGGTTGATAATTAACTAGGATTTCGATTTTTTTACCGCTTTGATATAGAGCGTTGCGAGTAGCAGCATACATAGCAGCTGGGTTTTCTTCAAATGGAGTATCTACGCCGCAAACTTGTTCCATACGTTGAGCACCAGCAACTAGAGATTTCACATCTAGACCTGCTACTGCGATTGGAAGAAGACCTACTGGAGTAAGCACTGAGAAACGACCACCTATGTTGTCTGGAATTACGTATGTTTTGTAACCTTCTTGTGTTGCTAAAGTACGAAGAGCACCTTTAGCTTGGTCTGTGATAGCTACGATAAGTTTTTTAGCAGCTTCTTTTCCAGCTTGTTCTTCTAGTTGAGTTTTTAGAAGACGGAAAGCAAGAGCTGTTTCTGTAGTAGTACCAGATTTAGAAATATTGATAATACCAAATTTTTTACCTTTTAGGTATTCACTAAGTTCTGCTAAATAGTCTTCACCGATGTTGTTACCTGCGTAAACAATCACTGGTTTGTTGTTTTGTAACCATTCGAAACTGTTTGATAGAGAGTCGATAACAGCTTTTGCACCAAGGTAGCTACCACCGATACCAGCAACTACTACTACTTCACAGTTTTCACGAAGGAAATTTGCTGTTTCTTGAATATCATCTAAGAACTCAGGAGTGATAGATGATGGAAGATGTAACCAACCTAAGAAGTCGTTACCTGCACCTGTACCGTTTTCTAATGTTTGAGAACAAGCTTTAACTTGGTTTTCAAAACCCATGATTGTTTCTTTTGAAACAAAGCTAGTACAATTGTCAATAATTAATTTAATGTCTTGCATAGTTTTATCTAATTTTTTCTGTTAATGATTTAATTTCAATGTTTGGAGAAATACGTTCGTAAAGAATATTATAACAAGCATCTAAAATAGGCATATCTACATTGTATTTCTCATTGATTTCTTTGATACATTTTGTACCATAGTAGCCTTCTGCTATCATTTCCATTTCTAGTTGAGAAGAGCGTACTGAGTAACCCTTGCCTATCATTGAACCGAAAGTACGGTTTCTACTAAATTTTGAATATGCTGTTACAAGAAGGTCTCCTAAATATGCCGCATCTTGTAGGTTTCTTTCTTCTTCTGGCGAAACGGTGTTTACAAAACGAGACATTTCTCGAATACTATTAGAAACCAAAATTGCTTGGAAGTTGTCGCCATATTTTAGTCCATGACATATACCTGATGCTATCGCATAAACGTTTTTAAGCACTGAAGCATATTCTATACCACGTACATCGGTGGTGATATATGTTTTAAGGAATGGATTTTCAATTCTGTTAGCAAAGAATTCTGCAAATTTTAGGTTTTTACTACCTACGGTAAGGTAAGAAAGACGCTCTAGTGCCACTTCTTCAGCGTGACAAGGACCAGCGATTACTGCAATATCCTCTTCATTCACACCATAGAAATTCATAAAATAGTCTGACACAATCATATTTTCCTCTGGAACAATACCTTTAATGGCTGTTACCACCTTTTTACCTTTAAGTGAAGTGGTCACTTTTGCAAGGTGTGATTTAAGGAAAGGCGATGGTGTAGCAAATACCAAAACATCAGAATGTCTGATAGCTAAATTTATGTTTGAATAGAATTTAATTTTCTTGATATCAAACTTAACAGAACTCAAATATGATGGATTGCATCCTGTTTCTTTAAATTTTTCTATCTGCTCTGGGCGACGCATGTACCAATTGATTCTATTTCCATTGGCCATACTCATTTTTGCGATAGCTGTTGCCCAGCTACCTCCACCCATAATACATATTTTTAATTTAGAAAACATATCTTATGCGTTTTGAGTTTTTTCTGGTTTCATTTGTGGGAAGAATAATACTTCTTGGATGGTGGTTTGACCAGTCATAAGCATTACAAGACGGTCCATACCAATACCCATACCTGATGTTGGAGGCATACCATATTCTAGGGCACGCACAAAGTCCATATCAATGAACATTGCTTCGTCGTCTCCTTTTTCGCTTAGGCGAAGTTGTTCTTGGAAACGTCCAAGTTGGTCGATAGGGTCATTTAGCTCTGAATATGCATTTGCTAGTTCTTTACCGTTAACCATAAGTTCAAAACGTTCTGTAAGCTCTGGGTTGTCGCGGTGACGTTTACAAAGTGGAGACATTTCTATTGGATAGTCGGTAATGAATGTAGGTTGGATATAGTTACCTTCACATTTTTCGCCGAAGATTTCGTCTATAAGTTTACCTTTACCCATAGAGTCGTCTACTTCTATATGAAGTTGTTTACATACGTCGCGAAGTTGTGCTTCGTCCATGCCAGTAATGTCTATGCCTGTGAAGTCTTTGATAGCTTCTGTCATGGTTTTGCGAGCAAATGGAGCTTTGAAGCTAATGATATTGTCACCCATTTTCACTTCTGTGGTGCCATTTACATCAAGACAGATTTTTTCAAGCATCTTTTCTGTAAATTCCATCATCCATTTGTAGTCTTTGTATGAAATATAAATTTCCATACAAGTGAACTCTGGGTTGTGAGTTTTGTCCATACCTTCGTTGCGGAAGTTTTTAGAAAACTCATACACGCCTTCAAAACCACCTACGATAAGACGTTTTAGGTAAAGTTCGTTTGCGATACGAAGATATAATGGGATATCAAGTGCATTGTGGTGAGTGATAAATGGACGAGCAGAAGCACCACCAGGGATAGATTGAAGCACTGGGGTTTCTACTTCCATATAACCATTTAAGTTGAAGTATTCACGCATAGAGGTGTAAACCTTGTTACGTTTTACGAAAATATCTTTAACTCCTTCATTTACAACTAAGTCCACATAACGTTGACGGAAACGAAGTTCTGGATCTTCAAATGCATCGTGAACGTTGCCGTCTTTGTCTGTTTTTACGATAGGAAGGGGACGTAGTGCTTTTGAAAGCACTGTAAGTTCAGACACGTGAATAGATATTTCACCTGTTTGGGTGCGGAAAACATAACCTTTCACACCGATGAAGTCACCTATGTCTAAAAGTTTTTTGAAGACAGTATTGTACATGTCTTTATTTTCTCCTGGACAAATTTCGTCGCGAGAGATATATAATTGGATTCTACCAGTAGAATCTTTTAACTCTGCAAAAGATGCTTTACCCATAATACGGCGGCTCATAAGACGACCTGCCATACTTACTTCGCGTTTTTCTTCTTCGTTGAAGTTTTCTTTTACTTCTTCTACGTGTGCATTTACCACATATTCTGCAGCTGGATATGGTTCAATACCCATTTCACGCATTGTAGCAAGACTTTGTCTGCGAAATAACTCTTGATCATTAAGTTCGTGGCTCATAATGTATATTGATTATGTTATTATTCTGAAAATGTCATTAAATATTGTTTGATAAACTCGTCTATATCACCGTCCATAACACCTTGAACATCTGATGTTTGATAGTTTGTTCTGTGGTCTTTTACACGACGGTCGTCGAACACATAACTACGGATTTGTGAACCCCACTCTATTTTCTTTTTACCTGCTTCTATTTTCGCTTTTTCTGCATTGCGATGTTGAAGCTCGCGGTCGTAAAGTTGAGAACGAAGAAGACGAAGAGCATTTTCTTTGTTCTTTGGCTGGTCACGAGTTTCTGTATTCTCAATTAAGATTTCTTCCTCCTCGCCAGTGTAAGGATCTTTGTACATATAACGAAGGCGAACGCCAGATTCCACCTTGTTTACGTTTTGACCACCCGCACCACCAGAACGGAAGGTTTCCCATGTAATTGCTGATTGTACTACTTCTATCTCTATGGTATCATCTACCAAAGGCACAACAAACACAGATGAGAAAGAAGTCATTCTCTTACCTTGTGCGTTGTATGGCGAAACACGCACCAAGCGGTGCACGCCGTTTTCGCTTTTAAGATAACCATACGCCATGTCGCCTTCTATCTTTAGTGTTGCTGTTTTAATACCAGCTTCATCACCCTCTTGATAGTTTTCCATGGTCCATTTGTATCCGTTACGTTCGCAGTAACGTTGATACATTCTTAAAAGCATTGATGCCCAGTCTTGAGATTCGGTACCACCTGCACCTGAAACAATCTTAAGTACTGCGCCTAAATTATCTTCTTCAGAAGAAAGCATATTACGCATTTCAATAGCCTCTAGTAGAGTCATTACTTTTGAATACGCAACATCCACCTCTTCTTCTGTAACAATTTCTTCTTTATAAAAATCGAAGGCTAAAACAAGTTCTTCTGTAGCCTCTTTTACAGCATTGTAACCTTCTACCCATTTTTTTAGGTCTTTAATCTTTTTCATTTGGGCTTCTGCAGCCTTATTATCGTTCCAAAAATCTGGGTCTTGAGTACGAATTTCTTCTTCCTCTATCTGAATTAACTTGCTGTCAATGTCAAAGATACCTCCTCAACGCGGTCTCGCGTTCTTGTGTCTCTTTTAATTGTTCTATAGTAATCATGTAATTATATTCTGATTGTCAATTTGCAAAGATACAAAAAAATTAACAAACCCGAACAATAAAAAAGATACAAAAAACAACCGCACATAAATTTCTTTATGCGCGGCTGCGGGGTTAAGATAATTATTAAATCATTAAACTTTATGTACTAATAAATTACCATGTTACTGGTTTTTTGGTTGGGATTGCAAATGACAACATTACTTCGTGTGTGCTTGATGTTAAATCCCATACTGGACCAACACTCACATCGTAGCAGTAACCTATACGCAGCCATTGCCACTCAAAACCTGCCATAATGCTCACAGCTGAGTTAACATGGTAACCTACTCCTAACCAATATTTACCATCATACACAGCAGTGACACTTAAATCCATTAAATGTTCTTGCCCTATAGATAAAACTTCTGCATATTCACCAGAAACAAGTTTACCCATATTACAAGCACCTATATTGGTATAAGTGAATGCTGGAATTAAGTTAAACTTTTCTGGTAGAGGCACATTACCACGTACGTATGCATTGATATGTGAAGGTGCCGCTGTTGTGCGAATATCTTGTGTTATACCAGGAAGATGTGTAATAGATGCACCTACAAGTAAATACTTGTAAGAAAACTCAAAACCAAAGTCTAAGTCAAATGCTGTGGTACTTGTTTTTTCTTCACCAGTATCAAGCGGGTCACCATTATCTCTCCAAATATGTCTTGAAGGATCAAAAATTTTGTTTACAACACCTGCAGAAAGACCTAAAGATAAAAGTCCACCATCAAATAAGTCTATGTTGTAGGCATAACAGATTTTAGCATTGATAGTTTGGTTAAATAGACCTAATTCATCGTATGAAAAGGTAATACCGAAACCAGATTTTAGTTGTTCGTTGAAATAGTGAGCGTTTAAAAGCGCTGATTTAGGAGATTGTTCCAAACCTAAACCCACATATTGCATACGACCGGCTGTAAAAATCTGTATTTTTTCATTATTACCTATCGCTGCTGGGTTTTGGTTGATACGTGAAAACATTTGTTCAGACAATTTAAAATCGCCTTGAGCAAAAATTGTAGTGCACACAAACAAAAGTACAGAAATTAATAATTCTTTTTTCATGGCGATTAATCATTTTCAGTGTTAATAATACGAACTTCTACACGACGATTTTGTGCATGTTGGTCTTCTGTTATAGCATCACGAACATGCAAGAAACGTTCTCCTTTACCTATAATTCTTAAGTTTTCTGCTTTTAGACCTTTTTGAATCAAAGCCTCTTTTATACTTTTTGCACGACGTTCAGATAGTCTGTCGTTATATTCGTTGCTACCACGAGCATCGGCATAACCAGAAATTTCAAATTTAGCATCTGGGAACTTACGCATTTCTACTACAAGACGTTCCATATCTTCTTTTGACTGTGGTGTAAGGTCTGACTTGTCGAATTCAAAGAAGAAATCTACCCAGTAGAACTCTTTTTTAATTTCTGCAGGTGCTAAATATTCTACTTTTGCTTCGCAATTTTCCTGTGTAAATGAAACAGTTAGAATTCTATTTACTTCTTTTGTATCACAATCTAAGTCTCTCATTTCAAATTTAACAGGAGATATTTGAGGAAGTTGAAGTGTTTTGGTAACACCTGTTTCGTCTTTAATATTAATTTCTCCTGTTGAAGGTACATTCTCAAAATTAATATCACCAACTAAAGTGTAGCCACCACCAGTAAACTCTTGGAGAACTTCAATATTTCCAAAAGCTACCTTACATGGATATTTTGTGTATGCAAAAATATCTGTGCCATTACCGACATTTCTATCTGTTGTGACGTATGGCACACCTTCTACAACTACTATATTATAGTCGTTAACTTCGCTATTATATGGTGCTTGCATTAAAGATGCATTTGCCCATGACTCCCCTAATGCATTTGATTGGTAAAGGTTATACACCCCTGCTCTATTTGATGAGAAATATAAAATTTCATCATTTTCAATGAAAGCATAGTCTTCGTCTGATGGTGTATTTATAGCATCACCTGCATTCACAGGTTTGCTCCAAGTACCATCTTCTTTTTGATCTATATACCAAATATCTTTGCCACCTTGTCCTCCGTCCAAAGAAGCTGATGTAAAATACAATCTTTTACCATCTTTTGCTATGGCAGGGTTTAGTAATACTGCTTTTACCTTTGATATATAACTCCAACCTGCATTGGTTACAAATGGATTATTACCACGAACCACAGACATTCCATCTATTTCTAAACGTTTGATAGATGTCCAAGAACCTTTCTTATAGGTTGATTCATACAACCACTCTGTATCAGAAGATTCTTCTACTGAGAAATACATTTTTCCTGACAAAGCGTCGTATGCAACATTACCATTTATTCCTAAATAAACTTCAGCTCTACCTTTTCTTGGTTCTTGCAAATTTTCTTGATTATCAGCAAATTCACTAAGATATACTTTACCATCTTTTAGGAAAAACATTTGATTGTCTACAAACAAAGATATATTTGTTTCATCATCAGTTGTATTTACAGACAATGCCTTAAAATCATAACCTTCATTAAACTTGTCACTTATAGCAGCATTTAAAGCAAATGTGCTGGCACAAGCTATAAGCATTACTATTACTTTTTTCATATCGTATTAAATAATAGGTTATTTATGTTCATTTAATAACTCTACATTTCCCTTAAATGTGTCACCATTTTGGAATGTAGCTATATAATAGTAAACACCAGGCATAGCATATTGACCATTAGGATACTTACCATCCCAACCATCTGCGGTTTCTATTACAAGATTGCCATAACGATCAAAGATTTTTAACGCAATAGCAGGTTGCATTCCCATTACAAAATCGTCATTAAATCCATCCACTAGCATTGGTGTAAATACTGTTGGCCAAACAAAGTCATCCAACACCCCTTCCTCATCCTCTGAAGAAGAAGAAGAAGAACATCCTTCTATGTGTTCTAAGTCCCATGCTTCATATAATTCAGTTTCATCGCTATAACGCCCTGTTTCTGCTCCTGAAGCATCTACTTCTGCTAGGCGGAACATTAAGTTTTCTGTAATAGTTATTTTAAAACAACCATCTAGTCCTTCTACTTCGATTGGTTTTACAGCAGAAGTTTTAACGTTTTTCCACAAAACACCATCTGCACTACTTTGCCATTTGTATGGAATAGTTTCATCAACACCTAAATTAACTACAGGTTGCAAAATAATGTCATTACATATTCTGTCTATTGGTTCTAAACCTAGAGAAAATTTCTTAATTATAACGTCAGCTGTACAAGCCTCAGCTAGCACCATTATAGTAACGGTATCTTGTTTTATAGTATATGTAAAACTGCCTTCTGTTGTAATAGCTATTGGCACAATTGTTTCTTGACCTGAGGCATCATCTATACCCCATTTAAACCATTGGAAAACAAGACCATTTTCTGGTAGATTTGTTGCTGATACAGTTAAATTCACTTCTTCGCCATATTCACCTTTATCTGGTATAGATGTAAGAGAAAAATCTGTATATCTACATTCTCTTTCAACCGCTGTGGCAGAAAATGCCATATTCACAGAAGTTGCAAAGAATAGAAGTAAAAGCAATAAACGTGTGTTTGTTTTCATATTTACTTGTATTTGATTTGTATTTATTGAATGTATTAAGGTAATACAGCACGAACAGAAAATCCTTGTGAACCACTTACATATGCCACAGTCTGTGAAGTATTATCAAGTATCAATGCATAACCACAACCTCTATTATATACATCTTGAGGAGAAGTGCTAGAATAATAATAACCTCGTTCTCCGTATTCGGTTGTATTTGTATCAATTTTACGTCCTACTGCTGGTAAGAAGATACTATATCCATTTTTCTTACTGGTTACCAGATAGCCTTCTTCACCATTAACAGCTACTGTCCAAGTCCAAGTGCAATTATCTCGTAATTCTTCCATTTCGGTTTTGGTAGGCATACGCCATTTACCACCCATTACTTTTATTGCAACATCTTCGCTAGAATAGATGTTGGTAGCCTTCCATGTTTGTTCGTATGTACTGTATGAATAATCTGATTTTGTGGCAGTTTCGCCCCAGGCGTAGTAGTCGCCACGCGCAATAGAAGAACTTGCACCTACGTTGCAGAGAGCCCATTTAACAGAAAGTCCCAAATCTACATATTCATGACCATTGGCATTATCTTGCCAAATAGCATACAATGTTATATTAGAAGTCATTGTAATCTTATCTCCCGATTTATAAGTAGTACCACTTCCATCGGCTTTGGTATTCCAAGAGATAAATTCATAACCACTACGTGAGAAAGTATTTTGAGACACAGTTGCTAACTCATTTTCATTTACTGTAACAGCACTCATTGAGCCTACACCTCCATTGGCATTGTAATACAAAGTATATTGAATAACACTTGGTTCAAATGGGTCTGATGGATCCATTGGAGTATCTGGACCATCTGGGTCTTCTGGTTTCTCTGGATCTGAAGGTTTTTCTGGGTCTTCTGGGGTATCTGGGTCTGATTTAGATTTTACAGTAATAGTACAAGTTGCTGTTTTACCACCTGCACTTGCAGTAATAGTTGCAGTACCAGCTGCAATAGCCTTCACCTTACCATTCTGGTCTATAGTGGCAACAGACACCTTACTACTACTCCAAACAACTTTTACTGTATCAGATTTAAAACCCTCAGCAGCAATAATTTGCAAGTTTGTTTTCAGAGACAAACTACCAGCCTCTTCTATAGTATAAGAAGTAGGATTAAACGCCAATTTATTTACTGACGGTTTCACAAATCTCACTACACAAGTAGCATCATTTGCATCATCAACAGAAGCAGTAAGAGTATATTCACGCTCTTTATCGGCTTTTAAATACCATTTACCCTCGCTATAAGTAGGAAGTTTACCATCATTATCAGCTTCCCAATCAAAACGATAAAGCGGAGCCTTTTTAGGTTTTAAATCGTTGATAGGAAATTTTATTTTCTCACCAACATATACTTCCAATTTGGCAGGAATAGTAAATTCTTTTACTTTTACTTTTTCAACTGTAAATTCTGCACGAGCAGATTTACCCATTGCTTTAGCAGTAATTGTAACATTTCCATTACGTAAAAATTCCACACTACCGCCTGCACTTACTATGGCAAGATCTTCATCACTACTGGTCCAATTTACTGTAACTGTATCACCAACAGCTGCTGGAGCTATAATAAGATACTGTGATAAATTAATATCAGTACCCTCATCAACCTTACTTGGCACACCTTCAAACTTCATAGATTCCACAGAAGCTGAAGAATTAACATTATCTTTTTCGCATGAGAATAAAGTTATCAACATGCAAAATAGGAAAGGAATTATCTTTTTCATATTAGAAATAGTAATGGAACGAAAGATTAACACCTATATTTTCTGTGCCATACAATAAATAGGAACTTCCTGGGCTTATTAAGTCGTTGTATTGTGCGACCTTGCCATTATATTTATCATAGCCTTCGTAAATAGTGTAGGTTTGTGGTTGGAATGCTACCATAATAGGAGTTAAATCTACGGTGGCTCCTAGAGAAACATTCTTCATAAAGAACCATTCTATACCAAGATTTAGATAAATACCTATACCATGACTTACTCCTATATTATATTCTTTTATAGGACGTCCATAATCCATCCATGTACAACCACTAGAAGCAAACTCATTAATGTTTTTGTCTATTTTTTCCATGGTAGTTGGATGTTGATTTGCTTCTGTTATAGAATTTCCGTATTTGAAATCTACTTGTCCTCCACCAAAAGAATACATTAAACCACCTCCACATACGAAGCGTAAATTTTTTCCTGCAGAATACTCGATACCAGCTGTAATGCCACCGCCAGCATATTTTAGATTGACTGCATCAGCAACTTGGTCTGCTGCCATAGGATTTAGAGCTAAGGCTTTATCATCATTTACATATTCACGATAATTAATGTCAGCTCCACTAAAACCAATGCTAGCTCTAAAAGCTAACTGTTCTTTTAGTTGATACTTAAAAGAAAAAGCCACCATAGGTTGTTGAGCTAAGATATACATTTGATGTGGTTTGCTTTCTGCATCTTTTATTACGCCATCATCAGAAGATTCACTTCCATAAAGAAATTGACCTACTGTAGAGAAAGACGCAGCATTTCCACCTTGTGCTGCAGCCACTGGGTTGAAGTTTATACCTATAGCAAATTTTCCAACTTCTGGAGTATAAACCTTAGCCTCCTTTTCTGTTTGTGCCATAGCACCCATAGATAAGGCACATAATAGCGATACTGTTATTGTTTTTATTTTGTTCATAATAATACGCTTTAAATGTTGATAAAAAAGATTCGCTATTAAGGATTGAAGTGATATGGATCATTTGTTGCACCTACTCTTTTACCAATTAGGTCCACATAAACTGTTTCACCATATGTAAGTGTAGGGTTTGATTCAGCTTTGTAGGTAATCATTACTTTTTTAATATCTGAATCATCTGGTTTCACTTCTGCATCGTAGTTTTCTTGTTGGAAGATACAAGTGGTCTTGCAAGAAGCTTTTTTACCTACTGACACAGGAATGCTTGCCTGAAATTTTCCTCCTTTAAGGGCTGCTGTAACAATCATAACATTGCCAGTTGCCTTACCGTCAGCACCTAATTCTGTTACTTCGATGCTTACATTGGCTTTCCCTTCAAAAAGTTGATTTCCCTCTGGTGCCATTGCATCATCTAGTTTTTGATAATATACATAACCAGCAAGAGTAGTTCCTTTTAAGTTGCTTGTTTCAAGAGCAGTTGGCTCTACTTTTTCGCAAGATGCGAAACTAATTAATAACATTGCTATTGTAGCAAAAAGTCCTAATTTTTTCATAATGTTTAAATTTTAAGTTATTATATGTTATTTAAAGTTCAACTACTATTGGAAACGTATAGGCATAAAAAAAGCGTGAAGCTTTGCATTGTTGCTCGCTTCACACATAGAGGCCTTCGCATTGCCCTGCAAGTCGAAACGAACAACGCATAAGCCCCACGCTGATATGTAATATAATAGCGCACTATATACCCATAGAAGCAGACGCAACTAGTACGTCTGCCATGAACAATGTGCAAATATTTATACACATCCTTGGAGCATTTACGTTGCGTTGTTTTTGACTTGCAGTAAAGAAAGTTGCGAAGTTTCTATGTGTCAAAACAAGCGTAGTAAACGCTTTTAAATATGTCTTTAAAGAAAATCTTACATTTGTAATATAAAATTTTCTGATTTTATTGATGCAAAATTAATGTTTTTTTTGAAAAATAAAATTTTTTGCGTGTTAATTTTCAAACGATTTCAATATAAAATTATTTTTCTAAGTATAACCAATAAGGACGCTTTTCGTGCGATTTTCTACTAATAATATCTCATAATCTCTTGTGCATCGGTAGCTGCCATTAGTTCTGAAAGGGAGAGTTCTTTGTGCGCATTCATAAATGATGACACTATTTTCCAGCCCATGTACACACCTAAGCGTCCAGGAGAATGCTCTTGTGAGTAACCATTGGTAAATGGTGCTGGCTGCGTATATTTCATAATCGTACGCCAATCTGTAGAATAAAGTTCTTTATTTTCTACTATTGAATACCAAATTCTTTTCTCATGTTCCTCACACCAAGCAAATTGTTCGTCGGAATATGAAAGAATCTCACTCATTTTATAATCTGGCAGGCAAACTTCTAGCAAATACATTAGTTTTCCGTGATTTATTATAGACTCTAGCAGTCTATATTCATTGGTTGGAAACTCTGAACTAAGCCAACCAAGCATCACATCTACAGGAAGATGCTCACGTGTAAGATATGGCAATTCGTATTTATATGCCACAGAAGAATACATAGGATAATCTTTTCCTAAGTAATAATCTGCACTTACAGAAATTCTATCCTCAAGTGTAATCACACATTGATTAAAACCAGACACGTGAAAACTCACTTTTGGAACATTTCTTTCTGGGAAATAGTATTTGTAATACTTAAATGCCTTGGTTAAAGTTTTTTCTATATCATCAGTAGATGAATATTCCTTCTCAACATCGGCAAATAAAGCACGCACAGTGCTATCTGCTTTGAATTTTTCAATCTCAGAAGCAGGTAATTCAAGGACATTTCTAATGTATAGAGGATAAAAATCTGGATATTCTTCTGCTAAAGATGCAGAGTCCATAGATAGGAAATCTCGGTCGAAACGCTCTATTTCCACCTGAAGAGCAAGACTTTCAGCCTCTTTACTATAGAACCTGCCCTTTTCGGAGCAGGCACTACAGATAAGTATCAATAAAGAAAAAATTAAATATTTTCTCATCTAGCCACCAATTTTAGCATCCAAGCATCTGGATATTTTTTTCTTGCTTTTGCAAGCACTTGTCTTACTTCTGGTTCGTTGTCTGTTGAATAATAGAACACACGATACAAACCATTTTGGTTTCTTGCCACAGTAGCTTTAATACCAGATTTATTTAATTCAATAGAAAGGTTGCTAGCATTTGCTCTGCTAGAAAAACTTCCTACTACCACGTGATATGCATAAACCACATCTTTACCATCTTCTGTGGTATATTTGTCTGTAGATTCTACTATTTTTTCAGCTACCGGCTCTACTTTAACAGTATCAACTTCTGATTTTTCTTCTGGTTCTGCAATAATTACATTTTCTGAAGCATCCTCACCAGCTTTTTCATACATTTGAGGATAATATTGCTTTGAACAAGCCATTAAAGATGCTCCTAAAATAAGAGCAATAAAAAAGTTTCTTTTCATATTTGTTGTTTAGTTTAGTTACAAAAAAATTGCGAGGGACTCACCGAATCCCCCGCAAAGATAATATTTTTTTTCGTACGTACTACAAGAGTTATTTTTTAAGGTGCAATTTTTAGGCATCCTTACCACACTACAGGTTTTGTTGTTGGAATTATAAATGATAGCATTATTTCGTGTGTACTGCTTGTTAAATTTGCCAACTTACCAACACTAATATCATAACAATAACCTAAACGAAGCCATTGCCACTCAAAACCTGCCATGATAGACACCATATTATTTAGGCGATAGCCAACACCTAAATAATATTTACCATCATACATAGCTGTCACGCTAAAGTCCAACAAGTGTTCTTGTGACCATTTATCTAGTTTGGCTGTTTCTGGCACCTTATTAAGTGCACCCACGTTGCTATATGCCACAGCTGGAACTAAGTTAAATTTCTCTGGCAAATAAACATTTCCACGCACGTATGCATTAAGTTGTGAAGGCGCAGCCACGGTGGTAAGTTCTTTTGTAATATTAGGCAAGTGAGTAATAGAGAAACCTGCCATAATGTATTTGTAAGAGAACTCAAAACCAAAATCTAGGTCAAAATCTGTTTGTGTATACTTACCTTCTGGAATATTAGGGTCTGTTGGATTTTCCCATATATGACGTTCTGGGTCGAATGTTTTATTGATTACACCTGCAGAAAGACCCAATGAAAGAAGTCCATTTTCAAAAATATCTAAGTTGTATGCATAACAAACTTTTGCATTGATAGTTTGATTTTGAAGACCTAGTTCATCGTATGTGAAGCTAAGACCAAAACCAGATTTTAAAGACTCATTATAATAGTGAGCATTTAAAAGAGCTGATGTAGGTGCTTGTTCCAATCCCATACCCACATATTGAAGACGTGTGGCTGTAAAAATCTGTATTTTATCGTTGTTGCCTACAGCAGATGGGTTCTGATTGATACGAGAAAACATCTGTTCTGAAAGTCTAAAGTCACCCTGTGCAAATATTGCTGTGCACACGAATAACAAAACTGCGGTTAATAAAAATTGTTTTTTCATGGCTTATTTATTTGTAGGGTTAATAATGTTAATTTCTACACGACGGTTTTCTGCGTGTTCTTCTTCTGTTTGCGCATTTGGCACTTTAAGTGCTCTTTCGCCACGACCTATACAGATAAGTTTATCTGCATTGAAACCTCTATCTACTAGCATTTTCTTAACAGTTTCTGCACGACGTAGAGAAAGTTCATCATTATATGCATCTGAACCTCTTTCGTCTGTGTGACCGCGCACTTCAAACATTGCATCTGGATATTTATTCATTTCTGCTATCAGCATTTCAAGTTCTTGTTCAAACTCGTCTGTAAGAACGTCTTTGTCGAAGTCGAAGATAAAGAATGTCCAGAAATATTCTTTTTCAATTTCGCTAACTTCTGGTTCTTCCACTGGTATTGGCTCTGGGTCTTCTGGTTGTTTAACGAAAGCATAAATATCTCTTCTTCTACCTTTTACCCTATTTGCCACCACAAGTGGAGTTTCATTTATCACCACAATTGCTTGGTCTAGTTTGTTAGAGTTGTATGGTTCTGGCATTTTTTGAGCAAATTCCCAACCATCACCACTTGTCTTGGCCATATATAAGTTTACATCTCTTTCGCGATTTGATGAAAAGTAAATAACCTCATCATTTTCTACGAACGCAAAGTCTTCATTGTATTTACTATTGATATTTGAGCCAGCATTAACTGGTGCTGTCCAAGTGCCATCACCTTTGGCATCTATATACCAAATATCAAGTCCACCCTCACCATCTGGCAGTGTAGCAGATGTAAAGTAAATACGAGAACCATTTTTTGCCATCACAGGATTTAGCATTATATGGAATTTCTTTTCCATGTAGTTCCATCCTGCATTCATCAAGAAATTTGATCTGCCACGAGCATCTTCCATACCGTCTATTACAAGACGCTCTGCCACCCAAGATTTTCCTTGTTTTTTTGCAGCATAAAGCCACTCGCATTTGTCAGACTCTTTTACTGAATAGTAAATTATTCCTTTATTTTCATCGTATGCCACTGTTCCGTGAATACCTAAACTTCTTAATTCTTTGTAAACTTGTGGTTTGGCAGTAATACCTCTTTCGGTATCAATATCCACCTTCATTAGTTTACCTCTGGAGAAATAAATGATTGAATTTTCTCCAAATTTTGACATATTATATTCGTCTTTTCCTGTATTACATTTAAGAGATTTGAATAAATATGTGCCATCTGAATACTTTTCACTTATAGCAGCCATCATCACCACGCTACTAAAAAGTAAAACTAAAATACTAAATATCTTTTTCATATCTTATCTCTCCTTATTTTACATAGTGAACTAACTCTATTGTACCTTTTTTGATGGTTTCATCTGGAAGTGTTGCCACATAGAAGTAAACTCCTGGCATAGCATTAGCGCCTTTGATTGTGCCATCCCAACCGTCTTCGCTTTCGGCTACCACATTTCCATAACGGTCCATAATCATTACTTTAATACCATAACCTTGCACGAAAGTATCATTTACACCATCTTGGTTTAGTGGATTGAATGCTGTTGGCCAAATAAGTTCTTTTTCTCTAATGCTAAATTCAATATCTTCTGTAACACAACCATTGAACTCGGTGATGAAACATTTGTTACTTTCTGTAATAGCAGTTGTAAATTCTGTTTCAGCAGTAGATGCTAAAACTTCGCCACTACAAGACTTATAGGTAATTAAATCTGCAGCAGATAGTGTCCAACCTTCGATAGAAGTTTTGATAGTGATATTTTCTTCGTCATTTACAATAAGTGACGCCTGAGTATTTAATTCTTGACCTTCTGCATTATAAACAGAATTTGTAATTACAATAGGTTTTACAAAAATTGGTTCACTTTCTTTGCCGTCTGTAGTTTGAGCTTTGATATAAACCCCATTTGTATTTTCTTCTGGAACATCAAATGTAATAGGAGTTCCCACAGCAGAATATTCTGTATATTCAATTCCATCTGCAGAATAATACCATTTAATCTTACTTGGCTCAATATCTGTGATTCCTTCTATAGTAATTTCATTACAATCTCTAGATTTCTCTTGAATTTCTATAGGTAAAAGTTTTTCTATTGTAACTTCTGCTTCACAACCTTCTGCTACTACTTTTACAGATGCTTTTTCGCTTTTTAGAGTATAATAGATAAATGAATTTGTGGTTTCATCTATTAAGCTATATTCTGAACCTGCAGAGGTTAAATCTTTTTCAAACCATTGATATTTATCATTTTCTCCCAAATCATATTTCATAGTAGAAGCTGTTAATTTTACATTGCTTCCTATATAAGTTTTATTTGGAGTTGCAACTAGGTTTATTCCTCTCAGAGACACTTTAACAGCAGGACTAGTTACTAAGTCTGTATAAATTCTAAAGTATGTATCTGCAGTAAGAGTGTATTCCAATGTATAAGCATTTTTTGGTGCGTCTAGATTGCTCCAATTTTTACCATCTTTTGAGATTTGCCACCAGAAATCTATTAAACCACTTGGGTCATCGTATTTTTTTGCTTCTAATGTAACCTCGTTACAACTACGTTCTTTTACTGATACTTCTAAGTTTGGAGCACAAAGCACTGTAATAGTATTTGATACTGCCACAGGAGCACATTTTGATAAATTTCCTGCAATATAGTCCAATGCATCTGCCTCATTTGCTGTTGCCACCACATAATATTGAGTATATGGGGTAATTTGTGTATCTATCGCTGTTATGTTATCATATTCCGCCTTGTGAACAAACTCAGTGCTGCCTTGCTCTTTTACATACCATAAATAATAAGGATTGTCAAACACCACTTCTGCCATACCTTCTTCTAAATCTAGATAGATAGCAGAACCACATGAACCTGAAACTTGGTCGTCTTTTATTTCTACCTCTGGCACTAAGCTAGAAACTGACAAACTAACTTCTGGCACACAAATGCTAAATGAAATATCATCTACCATAAAGTCGTTGCCATTACCACCTTCTATGCAGTTGTAGATTTCTACTGTAAGTTTATCGTTATTGCCAGAATTGAATGAAGTCTCACCTTTCACCCAACCATCTTCTGGTTTTATTTCATCTATTTGAAGTGTAGCCGATTCTATAATATTTCTATTTTGGTCGCGAACCACAAATTTCATAGAGATTTGTGTACTTACACGTTCTGGATTGGCAGCATTTGCAAACCAAGCAGAGAAAATCATGTTTGTATTAGAACAAGGCATATCTACTGTACGAGAATATACCAATTGTTCTGATTGACCTTGAAGATTTGCTGCATTAACCATAAGCATTGCACCCCACTCTCCATTTTTTAGTCCACCAGAAGTGTGGTCATAAAGGTCGCGGAACCATAAACTGTTAGATCCTGGCGAACAAGAATTTCCATCAGCACCCAAATCACCATAACCAGCATATTTAGGGTTGGTCATAAGTGCGTATGTACCTTCGGCTTTAAGTGGTTTACAATCCCCTACATATTGATAAATGCTTGTGTTGATATACTCTACATTTCCACCATAACCACCATTATCACGGTCTGTTTCGTAAGATAAATCGCCAAAGTCTTCTATGAAAAGATTGTGTTGTGCAGAGTTTGTAGCACATTTATATTCTGAGTTTACACAAATTTCTTCTGAATAAACCTCTGTACCACTTACTAATGCCACTGCACGATAGCAAGTTTCACCTGCTTCTGGTATATCTGTTACTGTTTCGCCTAGTTTTGGAGCTCCACTAGGATCAAGTATGTTTTGGAAATCTGGATTTCCAAAACGTTTTTGCCACCAAATATCATTTAAGTCTAAACCGGTTTGAGAAGAAGCTGTTAATGTAACAGACTCTCCCAATGCTAATTCGGTTTTACTTGCAGAAATAACCAAATGTTTAGGGATTGTTACTTTTATAGTTACGATATTAGATTGTACTCCATCACACTCAGCATAATATTCTGTATTTTTTTGAGGTGCAAGAGTGATTGGATTTGAGGTATCACTCAATGCTAATGGGAAAAATGTATTTTCTTCTTTTTGATACCAAGTTAGAGTCGCATCACTAGGGAAACCTGTTAAATTTGCAGTTATTACTACAGATTCTCCTAGCATAACATCTGTTTTATCTACAGAAATAGAGATAGATTGAGCCTGCATTACATGACTCACACTGAAAAGAGCAACCAATAAAACAGCTATTCGCTGCACAGATTGCCATAATTTGATTTTTTTCATATTGATTTTTTTGGTTTAAAGTTTAAATCAAGTGCCAAAAATAATGATTTTTATTAACAATTAATAAAAATTCGGTTAAAATAGTGTATTTTTGCAATATGAAGAAATTAGATTTTAACACTTTGGGTCCTATAGGCGAAGGCATATATAAAGAGAAAGGGAGTAAATTTATTGGCTATGCTTTGCACGTGGATAGCACCGACAAAGTGAAAGAAATAGTAAACGCTTATAAGAAAGAACACCATAAAGCACGCCACGTGTGTTATGCCTACAAGATAGGAAACGACATTCGTGCCAATGATAATGGAGAACCATCTGGCACAGCAGGACGCCCTATCCTACGTCAGATAGAAGCATCGGGAAAAGAGAACCTACTAGTAATCGTAGTGCGATATTTCGGAGGAACCCTCCTTGGCACTGGCGGGCTTATAAATGCATATAAAGAAGCATCAAGAGAGGCTATTAAAGAATTAATTTAGAAGTATTGAAGACCGAATGAAATAAATAAGAAAGAAGAAAGGAGAAATGCAATCATTTCTCCTTTTTCAGCTCTCATTTATAACTTAGTATATGTTATTGATAGTCTCATACTAGAATTCTCATTCTTACTACTGCGAAGCCTTACTCCAGAAGGTCTAAACTGGTGACGAATCACAGCATCTGTTCCATCTATGTCTGTTACACCTGTTACAGGTAATATATAAAAAGGATTTACATCAGATTCTTTAGTTCCATTATATATAATATCATGCATGTAATCTGCAAATGAATTAAATCTATACGCTCTAATATTTTCCTCATACACACCCAACACTGTATGTATTCCTTCTGCAGGATATAGACTTTGAGTAAAGAACTCTTCCATATCTGCTTCTCGTATCAGAATAACATAAGGAGGAACATCTAGGTCGGTTAATGAACTATCAGCACAAATTGCCTCCTCCAGCACTAAAGTAACATTATTAATACTAACCACACCACCTTGCTCAAAACCTAACTTCTCTTTAATTCTATTAATAGGAAGTTCAACTTTAGGCACTAAACCCAAATAAGAAGAAAGATAAATTAAACTATCTGGAACTTCATCTAAATCTGGAGTTTCAATATCAGAAATTCTTAATACACCTGTTGTTTCTTTATTTAACGGATAAATTTTAACATCAGTAGCATATTCATCTGGTTTCGAAGCATCTGGCACATAATCAAATTTCACCTCAAGATTTACAGAATCTACATCCAAAACCACTTGACCTGTATATTCATTTGTAACATAAACACCCTTGATAAAATTCAAGAAATTAGTTTGATTTTGTGTTATACTAATATCTGAAATAAGTGTTTCTGCCATTGAAATAGGTAAATCTATCTTAACAGTCTTACAATAATCTTCCGCTTCTAAAGTAGAATCTGGAACAGTTGGATCGTACGCCACATACACCTTCTTACCTAAGACTACAGATTTATCACAGAAATCTTCAACCTTAATATCACTATTATAATTTTCGTCAAATATTAAGGGATTGTTTAGCTGATATACCGTAGCTTCTTGCACAGCAGTAGAATCACCAAAGAATGTTTTATAATAAAGTACTACTTGAATAGATCTTGCTTTAGCTGAACTAGGATAACTAGAATTCATATATCTAAACTCCGACAAGAAGTCAAACTTAGATGACCCATATATTGGATCATTATAACTTCCTAAAAGGAGTTTATCAGATTCAGAATACCTTTTTGAAACCAACTCAGAGACAGCTGACACATGAAAAGAATCTGTTTTCACAGAAACCTTATCCTCTACAGGCTGAATTTCTGAGCCTATTTCATTTGCTTCACAAGCTATTAACAATAAAGAAGTAAGGAATAATATTATTCCAGTCCAATTTTTCATCTGTAACTTATTTTTCTAAAACTTTATCGTAAAATTCGTTGTACGAAGCTACATAATTTTCTTCAGAAACGTATGGAAGGAACAATTTTTGAGAATTTTTAATATCCTCCAACAAGTTTGCATTTACCTTTTCAGATGCTTGTATTACGCCATCTGAGTACTGCATAGCAAGTTTTGAAAGAGTCTCATAGTTTGCATTACCTGCCACAGTATCCACATCAGAAAGTTCAATTCCATTCATAAGAATTTTCTCGTTTAATCTATCTGACATAGGAGTTGTAAACTCGTCATCGTATAAAGAATATACTACCTTAGAATTTTGGAAGAATGGGTCATCATTATATGCCTTTTTCACCATTACTGGCACAATAGCAGACATCCAACCATGACAGTGAATAATATCTGGAGTCCAACGTAGTTTTTTTACTGTTTCTAATACGCCACGAGCAAAGAAAATTGCTCTTTCGTCGTTGTCGGCAAAATCATTTCCAGCTTCATCCTTAACCACAAAACGACGTTTGAAGAATTCTTCATTGTCGATAAAGTAAACTTGAATACGCGCTGCTGGGATAGAAGCAACCTTAATAATTAATTGATGGTCGGTGTCATCAATAATAAGGTTCATACCAGAAAGACGAATAACTTCGTGTAATTGATTTCTTCTTTCGTTTACACAACCATATTTTGGCATAAAAGTACGTATTTCCCTACCCAATTCTTGAATTGCTTGGGGCAACTGACGGCTCTTATTTGCGATTTCAGACTCTGGTAAATAAGGGAAAATTTCTTGTGTTATGTATAAAACTTTTACTGCCATATTAATAAAAAAACAATTACTTTGCAAAGATATAAAAAAAAATCCTTAATTTTACAATTATTTGGTCATAATTTTTCTTCTAATACTTTGGTACAATGGTAATTTTATCTAATTTTGTGCCCACAAATAAACCAGACTATGATAGTAGTAGAAACTATAAAAGGACTTAAACAAGAACTAGAGAAATATTGCTCAAAAAATATAGGATTTGTACCAACAATGGGTGCACTTCACAACGGTCACATTTCTCTTGTTAAACGTAGTGTTGAAGAAAATGACGTTACAGTAGTGAGTGTTTTTGTAAACCCTACCCAATTCAACGACAAAGCAGACCTAGAACGCTACCCTCGCACCGAAGAAGCCGACAAAAAACTTCTTGAATCCGCAGGTTGCGACATTGTATTTATGCCACAAGTAGAAGAGATGTATCCAGAAGAAGACACTCGCGTATTCAACTTCGGCTCTATCGAAACCGTAATGGAAGGCAAATACAGACCTGGTCACTTCAATGGTGTTGCACAAATTGTTAGCAAACTTTTCTACGCCGTAGAACCTACTCGCTCATATTTTGGCGAAAAAGACTTCCAACAAGTTGCTATTATTAGAGATATGGTAAGACAATTAAACTTGCCTGTAGAAATCATCGCTTGCCCTATTATTCGTGAAGAAAGTGGTCTTGCTCGCAGTAGTAGAAATGAACTTTTATCTGCAGAAGAACGTAAAAAAGCAGCTTTAATATCACAAGTTTTAAGTAAAAGTGTTAACTTTGCAAAAGATATGTCTGTGGAAGAAGTCAAAAATTGGGTAATTGACCAATTTAAAGTTGACGAAGTCTTCAAAATGGACTATTACGACATAGTAGATGGCAATACTCTACAAAGCGTTTCTTCTTGGGAAGAAAGTGATTACATCGTAGGTTGCATTGCTATTTATTGTGGCAAAATAAGATTAATAGATAATATACACTACTAAGATATGATGATAGAAATTCTTAAATCTAAGATTCACAGAGTAAGCGTTACAGATGCTAATCTTAACTATATTGGTAGCATTACCATAGATGAAGACCTAATGGATGCTGCTGGTATTATTGAAAATGAAAAGGTAGCAGTTGTAAACAATA
Organism: Candidatus Enterocola sp.; assembly: GCA_045612225.1. GTDB lineage: Bacteria > Bacteroidota > Bacteroidia > Bacteroidales > Paludibacteraceae > Enterocola. The sequence continues at coordinate 260,670 of JAZKYP010000009.1, read as the reverse complement.
ATAATGGTGAACGCTTCGAAACCTACGTAATCAAGGGTGAAAGAGGCTCTGGTGTTATTTGCACAAACGGTGCTGCTGCGCGCAAAGTACAACCAGGCGATATTCTTATCATCACTGCTTACGCTTACATGGATTTGGAAGAGGCAAAAACTTTCAAACCAAAAATCGTTCATCCTGATTCAACAACAAACAGATTGAAATAAAGTTACAGTTAAGTGAAGGGTTAGTGCTTAGGAATTGAAGTACTGATAAATTAAAATGAGGAGTCAGGACTTAGGAGTTAAAGAAAGACGCCTGCGGCAAAACTCCTAATTCCTAACTCCTCTTTTAATTTAATCTTCTTAACCACTCACTTCTAATAAGACTAATTATTGTTAAAGTGGGGAACTAGTATTTTGGAATATTTTGCCGTAGGCTCTTTTTTTTATTCCAAAATACTAGTTTCAAACTTTAACGAAAAATCAAAACTATGGCAAAAGTAACCTACATATGTAAAGAATGCGGTCACAAATCGGGTAAATGGTTTGGCAAATGTACTGCATGTGGTGAGTGGGACACTTGCGTAGAGGAATTGGAGGTTAAGACTAGCAAAAAGACTCCTCAAAACTTTATCCCAAACGAAAACAAAGCGGCTATTTCTATTCACGAGATTAGCACCGAGGAGGAAATCCGCATCGACTTGGGAAACAACGAGTTTAATCGTGTACTTGGTGGTGGACTAGTGGCTGGTTCTCTTGTTCTTATTGGCGGTGAGCCGGGCATAGGTAAATCTACCCTACTACTTCAAACTGTACTTTCACTAAAAAACAACAAAGTTCTATACGTTTCTGGCGAGGAAAGCACTCGTCAGCTAAAACTTAGAGCCGACAGAATAGGCATTCAAAACAACGAATGCTATATTTTGAGTGAAACTTCACTTGAACAAATTTATCATCAAGCCAAAGACATCAATCCAGATATTTTGGTCATTGACTCTATACAAACCATACATTTGGAGAGCATTGATTCTTCGGCAGGTAGCCTAGTACAAGTGCGTGAATGCACCGCTTCCCTACTCCGCTACGCAAAACAAACCAACACTCCAATCTTCCTTGTTGGGCATATTACCAAAGATGGCAACATTGCAGGCCCAAAAATCCTAGAACATATCGTAGATACTGTTCTACAATTTGAGGGCGACCAACATTATCTTTATAGAATATTGAGGGCAATCAAAAACCGTTTTGGTAACACTAGCGAAATGGGCATTTTTGAGATGCGTCAAGAGGGACTGAGAGAAGTGAGCAACCCTTCTGAGTTGCTACTTACACAAAACAACGATGGTATGAGCGGCATAGCCATTGCATCTGCTATAGAGGGCGTAAGACCATTCTTAATAGAAGTGCAAGCATTGGCAAGCACAGCAGCATACGGCACACCTCAGCGTTCTGCCACTGGCTTTGACCTACGCCGACTAAATATGCTCCTAGCAGTATTAGAAAAGCGTGCAGGATTCAAACTTGCTCAAAAAGACGTATTTTTAAACATTGCTGGAGGGCTAAAAATAAACGACCCTGCCATAGACCTTGCAGTAATCTCTGCAATACTTTCTTCAAATCTAGATTTGGAAATACGTAAAGGCATTTGCCTTGCAGGAGAAGTTGGTCTTTCAGGAGAAATTAGACCAGTTAGCCGCATAGAACAACGCATTGCCGAAGCAGAAAAATTGGGCTTTGAGAAAATTATTCTTCCAGAACACAACTACCAAAGCCTAACAAAGAAAAACTACAAAATTAAACTGCTACCAGTGAAGAAGACAGAGGAGGCGTTTAAGATACTGTTTACCTAACAACTCACTCAACAAAATAACAAATCCCGTAGGTCGTGAAACTTACGGGATTTATTGTATCTATAAAGGCTTATTTTAGAATCTCTGCCAACTTTTTGTGAAGTTCCTCACCTCTTAAAGAAAGTGCTATGATTTTTCCATCCTTATCTATAAGAACTGAATACGGAATGCCACGCACTCTGTATTCTTTTGCTACAGGGCAATTCCATTGTTTTAGAGAGCTTACGTGATAAGGCCAAACCAAATCGTCTGCTTGAATAGCATTTTTCCAAGAAGCTGCATTAGAATCTAACGAAACGCTATACACGGTAAAACCTTTGTCTTTAAACATATTGTATGCTTTCACCACGTTTGGATTTTCTGCTCTACAAGGACGACACCAAGAAGCCCAGAAATCTATTAGTACCACTTTACCTTTAAGCGAAGATAGTTTAACTACTGAGCCATTAACGTCTGTCAATTCTATTTCAGGCGCCTTTTTACCCACTTGTATAGGATTATCAACTATCGCTGATATTTCTTTAATAATAACATTATTTGGATACTTAGATTTTTGTTTAGAATATATTAGCTCAAACAAGCCTAAAGTGGCATCTGCTTGATTTGAAAAATCTACATAAGTCATTAAAGCGGCAGCCAATAAATCTGAATTTGCAGTTAATAAACCAATTGAAATATTTTTAAAGTTATGATATTCTTGGTTAAATCTTTGTTCTATATTTAATTTAGTTTTTTCATCTGTAGCAGATTTATATTGTTGCTCTAACGCCATTAATACTTCAGAAAATTTAATAGACTCCACTTGATATTTACGCATAAACTCCATATTATTAGAGCCTTGAGTAGAAGTCATCATTAATCCTTTATTATATACCACAGAAACATCTTCTCCAGGAAGAAGCACCACATAAGAAGGTACTTTTCTACCATTATTTAATACCATAGATATAGAATAAATTTCTGCAGACTTAATATCATCAGAAAAAGAAAACATGCCAGCAGGACTTACCACTACAGTTGTAATAAACTCAGTACCACTGTTAGTAAGCTTCTGAATATTTACACTACTAACAATAGTTGTTTCCTCTATTTTTCCAGTAAATGTACTTGCCAACATAGCCATTGGCATAAATACAGACAATAAAACTAATAATTTTTTCATGGTATTAAAACTGATGAATCTCCGTAACTTAAAAATCTATAATCATTTTCTAATGCGTATTTGTAAAGTTCCCTCCACTTTTCGCCCACAAATGCTGCTAATAGCAACAAAAGTGTACTTTTAGGTTGGTGGAAATTTGTGATAAGAACATTTACAATATTAAACTTGTATCCTGGCACTATCATGATTTGTGTAGTGGCATACAAAATATTAGACTGACTTTTCTCCATATAATTTAATATGGCCTCAAGCGCCTCACGAGCAGACAAGACTTTCTCAGATTCGTATGGTTCCCATTGGTTTACCAGCAAACTAGTATCTCCATTGTGAAGTTGCACTCCAAGATAATAAAGACTTTCCAATGTTCTCACAGAGGTGGTACCCACTGCCACGATATTACCTAGGTTTTCTATTAGATTTTGTATAAACTCTTTTGATACTTCTATTTTCTCTGCGTGCATGGCATGACCGCCTATCTCTTCTGCTTTCACAGGTTGGAAGGTACCAGCACCCACATGCAGAGTAAGTTCCATGGTTTTAATGCCCCTTGTATGCAAAGCAGAAATCACCTCTGGAGTGAAGTGAAGTCCTGCAGTTGGAGCAGCTACAGAACCTTTTACCTTTGAATAAACGGTTTGATAAGTGGTTTTGTCACTCTCTTGAGTTTTTCTATTCAAATATGGAGGAATCGGAAGTTCGCCAAGCAAGTCTAGCACCTCAGCAAAGGAAACACCATTATTCCAAGAGAATTTTATAAATGATGTATTACCATTCGTTTCAAGTCTTTCCGCTTCTAAGATAAGATTGTCCGTGCCAACTTCTTTTTTAAGGACCTCACCTTTCCACTTTTTCAGATTTCCCACCATACACTTCCACACACAAGACTGTGTGCTAGAAAGCGATAGTTCGTAAGAAGAAGGTTCTTGTGGCTCTAAGCAAAATATTTCTATCCTACTACCTGTAGATTTAAAAAACTCCAAACGCGCTTGTATCACTCTTGTATTATTAAACACAAGGCAAGAGTGAGCAGGCAATATTTCTGGAAGTGAACTAAAAACATTAGTTTCAACCCTTCCAGAAATGTAAGTTAAAAGTTTTGATGAATCACGTTTTTCAAGAGGGAATTTTGCAATTCTCTCGTCTGGTAATTCATAATTATAGTCGGATATATTTATTTGCTTTACTGTCATTATTTTTTCTTCTCAAAGTATTTTTCTTGAATCTTTTGCCAGAACTGATAGAAGTTTGGAATAAAGAATGTTCCCACCAATGTAGACATCAACATACCTGCAAACACAGACAGACCAAGTGACACACGGCTTTCTGCACCTGCACCTGTGGCTGTTACAAGTGGTAACACACCAAGGATAAACGCAAATGATGTCATAAGAATAGGACGAAGACGCACTTTACCTGCTTCAAGTGAAGAGTCGTAAATGCTCTTACCTTCTTTTCTATAGTCACGAGCAAATTCCACAATAAGGATGGCATTTTTGGCAGAAAGAGCAATCATAAGCACCATACCAATTTGGGTGTAAATATCATTTGAACGACCTGCTATAACACAAGCAATGATAATACCAAGAAGTGCCACTGGCACAGCCATAATTACCGCAATAGGACTTGTTACACTCTCGTATTGTGCGGCAAGCACCATAAGCACCACTATAATAGCAAGTGCAAATATCATTACTGTAGAATCGCCTGCCATTTGTTCTTGGAAGGCCATAGAGGTCCATTCAAAACCAAAACTACTACCAAGTGATTCTTCTGCCACTTTGGCAAATGTTTCTTGTGCTTGACCAGAACTATATCCTGTGGCAGGGTTACCAGACATATAAGCTGCTTTGTACATATTGTATCTAGCAATCACCTCTGTGCCAAGTTGTTGTTCTACTGTAACAAATGCTCCAAATGGCACCATTTTGCCTTCTGCATTGCGCACAGAAAGTTTAAGAAGGTCTTCTATTGAAGAACGGTCTTTTGATTCTGCTTGCAGACGCACTTGATATACCTTGCCAAATAACACAAAGTCATTTGCGTATGAAGAACCTAAATAAGCAGAAAGAGTACTAAATACACTACTAATTGAAAGATTGTGTAGTTTTACTTTATCTCTGTCTATATTTAGATAATATTGAGGCACAGTAGCTTTAAATGAAGAACGCACTGCGCTCAGTTCTTCGTTTGCATTGGCATTTGCAGCCAATTCTTCTGCCATGCTTTGAAGTTCTAGCACACCTTGGTTCGATTTATCTTGCACATAAAGCTCAAAACCACCAGATGTACCAAGACCTTGAATTGCTGGCATTGGGAAGGCATACAGTGTTGCATTTTCTATTGTTGCGGCAGCTGTTTTATTAAATCTTTGGATAATAGCCAAGTGACTCATTGAAGGGTCTTCACGTTCTGCCCAGTCTTCTAGAATAACGAACATTGTAGCCTTACTAGAAATTTGAGCTTGTTCAGACACAGAGTTACCAGAGATACTTACATGGGCTTTTACACCAGGGATAGAATCTAAAATTACTCCTGCTTTATCCATCACATCCATTGTTTCCACAAGTGAAGCGCCCGGCTGCAATTCGCATTGAATCATAAAGTAACCTTGGTCTTCTGTTGGAATGAACGCTGTAGGAAGTTTCTTAAATCCAAATGCTACAAGAGCTAAAATCACACAGAATGTAGCTAAAATAGCAGAAGATTTACGCAAGAATACTTCCAATACTTTTGAATATCCAATATGTAATTTGTCGAATATCTTATTGAAGTATTTGTAAACAAAGAATTTGCTTTCTTTGCCTGGTTCTTTTGGTTTAAGAATAAGCGAACAAAGAGCAGGGCTCAATGTAAGCGCATTTAAACCAGAGAATGCTGTTGACACCGCAATGGTAATGGCAAATTGTTTGTACATCTCACCTGTAATACCACCCATAAATGCTGTTGGCACAAACACAGCAAGAAGCACAAGCACAGTACCAATAATTGGACCTGTGATTTCTTCCATCGCCTTAATTGTTGCCTCGTATGGCGACAATCCGCTTTCTTCCATGTGTCGGGCAGTATTTTCCACTACCAGAATGGCATCGTCCACCACAATACCAATGGCAAGGATAAGACCAAACAGTGTAAGTGTATTAATTGAGAATCCCATCACACCCATCACAGCGAAAGTACCAATCAGAGATACTGGAATGGTAATGGCAGGAATAAGTGTTGAACGGAAGTCTTGAAGGAATAGCAAAATCACAATAATTACCAGCACAAATGCCTCGAATAGTGTGTGATACACCTCATCAATAGACACCTCGATAAATTTTGTTGTATCTAGCACCACCTCAGCTTTTACGCCTTCTGGTAGGTTTTTGGTAATTTCTGCCACTTTTGCATTCACGTCAGATGCCACTTTAATTGAGTTTGCACCTGGAAGCTGATAAATACAGATAGAAGTAGCAGGTTGGTGGTTGATTTTACTATCAATTGTATAGGTTTTACTACCAAGTTCAATTTTTGCAACATCTTTTAGTCGTAAAACATTACCTCTTTCGCCAGCACGAATAATAATATTTCCAAACTCCTCAACATTGGTCAAACGACCTTGTACATTAAGTGTATATTGGAATGGTTCGCTATTTGCAGTTGGCATTTCCCCAACTTTACCTGCAGACACTTGTACGTTTTGCTCTTGAATTGCAGCAAGAACATCAGAAGGTGTAAGATTACGCATTCTCAAAACTTCTGGGTCTAACCACATACGCATACTATACACGTCGGCACCAAAGGTACTAACAGAACCAACACCATCGATACGTTTAAGTTCGTCAACTATGTTTAGCGAAGCATAGTTGGTAAGATATGTATTGTTATAAAGTTCTGGATTGTCGGAAGTTAAACCAATCATCATAAGGATACTACTAGATTTCTTTTCTGTAGTTACACCCAAACGGGTTACCTCCGATGGAAGACTTGATGTGGCTTGGTTTACACGGTTTTGCACTAGCACTGTAGCCATGTCGATATCTGTACCCACCTCAAATGTTACTGTAAGAGTGTAAACACCTGCAGAAGATGATGAAGAACTCATATAAAGCATGTTTTCCACACCATTTACTTTATCCTCGATAGGTGCAGCCACTGTTTCTGCAATTACATCAGCATTTGCTCCAGGGTAATATGCAGTAACAGACACTGTTGGAGGAGTGATATCTGGATACAACGATATTGGTAGCGTTGTAAGTGTTATTCCCCCTGCTAGAATAATAAGCAGTGAAATAACAAACGCAAATATTGGTCTATTAATAAAAAACTTAGACATATCAGTTTTTATTTAGATGTTTCTTTTTCTATTGGTTTAATCACTTGACCATTGCGCACTTTGGTAAGAGCTTGGGTAATATACCATTCGTCTGCATTTAGACCTTTAACAATCTCGCGTTTGTTGTCTTCTTCCAATTGGCCTACTTGAACACTTCTGTAACGAACTGTATCATTTTCTACCACATAAATGTATCTACCAGATTGGTCTGTACCGATAGAAGACTCTGGGATAAGCACTGCTTTTTCTACATTTTTGAATGGTAGAGACACATTAACCAAAACACCATTGTTTAGGGCTTTTGAAGAGTTGTTTACCACGGCTCTCATATCTACTGTACCGGTAGAAATATCAGAAGAAGGAGAAAGATAATCCAATTTTGCGGTGTATGCATAAACATTACCTTTTGAATCAACCAATGAAACTGTTACCTTTTCAAAAGTATCATTTTTACCAAGTTTAATGCTAGAGTTTTTGGCTTGACCTTGTGCCCAAATTAGTTTAGATGCTTCTATAGAGAAGTTTACAAACATTTTGTCGTCTTTGTAAAGTGTAGCAAGCATAGTTTTTGGGGTAACATAGTTGCCAACATCCACTTTATTTACACTCACTCTACCACTGCATGGTGCTTTCACATAGCAATAATCTAAGTTTGTAGCAGCCAAAGACTTGCCAGATTCTGCTTTTTTCACAGCAGCTTTGCATAAATCTACTTGAGTTTGTGATTGAATCACGTCAAGTTCGCTCACCGCTTGGCTTTTTGCCGCTTCTTGCATTCTCTCTAGAGTAGTTTCTGCAAGTTTTAGATTTGCTTTTGCAGTTTCTAAGCTTGCTTCTGCTTCTTTAAGTTTGTCTTCATAGTTTTTTGGTTCAATCACAAAAAGAACATCACCTTCTTTTACTGTTTGACCTGGTTTTACATTCACTTTTTGAAGATAACCTTCTGTTCTAGAGATAATATCTACCACTTGTTCAGACTGTAAAAAGCCTGGATAATGTAGTGTATAAACAATATCACGAAGTTCTGGTTTCTCTACAGAGTATTGAGGTAGAGGCGCTTGTTTTACCTCTTTTTCGGCACATGCTGTCACCATAACAGCCATGACTAAAGTCAATGTAAGATTTAAAATCTTTCTCATATAATTGAAATTTAATTATTTACGTATTAATAACCGCCCAAAGCACGATAAAGTTGCACCAAAGACAGTGAAACATTTGCCTCAGACACCACTTTTGCTTCTTCGTAGCTTAACAAATTGCGTTGAGCATCAAGTACATTTTGGAATTCTATCAAACCTTTTTTGTAAAGGTCTAATGCTAGTTCAAATGTAAGTTGAGCTTGCTCGTAAGCCACTTTGTATGCTTGTTCTTCTGAAATGCTGTGCTTGTAAGACACCATAGAGTTATCCACTTCTTGAAGAGCATTTAACACTACATTATTATAAGCATTTACTGCCATTTCTGTTTTGGCTTTAGCTTCTTGAATTTGACCAGAAAGTCCTGTTCCAGAGAATATATTCCATTTAATAGCTGGCGCTACTTGCCAATACATTTTGTCTTCTTGGAAGATATTTTTAAAATCTTCTGAAGCCACACCAATTTGTCCTGTTACATAGAATTTTGGCAACCAATCTGCCACTGTTGCACCTACAAGAGAAGCGCAAGCGTCTATTGACTTTTCTGCAGCACGCACATCTGGGCGTTGGCGAAGTATTTCTGCTGGCACAGATACTGGCACCATAGTTTCTGAATTATGTGGAATGCTTGCAGAAAGGTTTAGATTTAATTCCTTCTCCAATTCCCATGGAATACGACCACTAAGCACGCCAAGTGCATTTAAGCACTCAGACACCATCGATTCTAGTTCTGGCACTTTAGCTGCTGTGGCATAATAAATAGATTTTGACTGTGCCACATCTAGTGCAGAAGCAAGACCTGTGTTGAAACGCGCTTCTGTGATATTTTTGGTTTGTTCTTGAATTTGTAAGTTTGATTTCACCACTTCAAGGCGTTCTTGTGCAGTGCGCAGGTTGATGTAGGCACTCACTGTGTTTGCAATAAGCGATGTCATTACTGCATTGTATTCTTCTTGAGTAGCCTGGAAATTGTATTTTTGAGATTTTGCTCTTCCCCTCACTGCACCAATAATATCAATTTCCCAAGACATTTCTGCTCCCAAAGAACCTACGTGAGACACAACACCCGGTGTGGTAACACTTTTGTTATAATCGTATGCCGCACCAATGCTAATAGAAGGATAATAACCACCTTCTGCCTTACGCATCGAAGCCTTTGCCGCATCTACACGATACGCAGCCTCGGCAAGGTCGTAGTTATTAGAAATACAAATATCAACAAGTGAATTAAGTGTGGCATCATTGAAGCCTGCCCACCATTTCTTGTCGATATTATCTTGTTGCACAAACAGAGTATCTAGGTTGTTCCATGAAGTTGGTATCTCTGTTTCCAAACGTTGTGAATTAGTCTTTGCCATCATAACGGTAGCAACTAATGCACTGATAGTTAATAAAAATAGTTTTTTCATCTTTGATGTTTTATTTGTAGAAACATAGCGTGCTATGTCCTTGTTTAGAAACTACAAAAATAATTTTTTATTCTTTAGTAACTAAACTTTCTATGTTAGTTTGAATATTTTTTAACTCACTTTTGCATGAGTTAATAAGTTCTTTTGCTTTTACTACTTCTGCGCCCAATTGAGCCAGGTTAACTTCACCTTTATCTATTTTTGAGATAATGGTTTCTATTTCTTGCATGTTTTTTTCAAAATCGTTCATAACTATATATTTGGTTTAAGTTTGAAACTAAGATTTTGGAATAAAAAAAAGAGCCTGCGGCAAACATTCCAAAATCTTAGTTCCCAACTTAAACATTAATTACTTCTGCTTTCACCACCCCATCAACTAATGTTATTTTTATTTCATCGCCTGGGCTTAAACTTGCCGCAGACGCCGACTTACCTTGCTTTTCTACAATAGCATAGCCTTTTTTTAGTATAGACTCTGGCGACATCAGTTCCAAACTTCTTTCCATAAGCTCAAGTGCATGCAACTTCTTGTCTAATAATCTATTGGCATATAAAGGAAGAAGAGTGAGACTTTGCTCAAGTTTTCTTGCTTGTTTATCCAATAGCACAGTTACAGACCTCGATAATAGTTCAATATAAGAATCTATTTTTTCTTCTAAACTTCTAGTATGGTTAATAATAAATTCAGCCACAGCTGTAGGAGTTTTAAGCGGCATATTTGCTACCATATCCACTACAGACACATCTCTAGTGTGACCAATGCCAGTTAAAACTGGGAGTGGAAACTGAGCTATCGAAGCAGAAATATTATATCCATCAAAGCAATCCAAATCTGATGTTGCCCCACCACCACGTATCACCACAAGTACATCAAATTCAGAAAGACGTGCCAAAACCTTATCTAAAGACATCAATATAGATTCTTCCGCCTTTTCGCCCTGCATCAAGGAGTTAAACAGAGTTATATTATAACTATAACCATATTTATTGGTCATAAGTTGATGAACAAAGTCGCCATAACCAGCAGCACCTTCGGCAGAAATAACTGCAATATTTTTCAACAATGGCTTAATAGATAGAAGTTTATTCATATCTATAATGCCATCTTCTTCAAGTTTTTTTATCACCATCGCTTTGCGGCGAGCACTTTCTCCCAGTGTATAAGCAGGGTCTATATCAGAAACATTAAGACTTATTCCATACACTTCATGAAAAGTAACATCAACACAAAACGCCACTTTCATGCCTACAGATAATGTTTTTCCTGTTTCCTCAAAGAAATAAGATGAGATAAGTTTGTAAGTATGCGACCAAATATTAGCACGAGATTTTGCTACTATAGAACCTGTATTTTCATCTTTTTCTATTAGTTCTATGTAGCAATGCCCTACTCTTTGCACACTGATGCTACTTATTTCGGCATGTATCCATATACCTGCCGAAAAGCCTGCCTTCAAGACAGACTTTATATCGTTATTTAGTTCATATAAACTTATAGGACTCATAATCCTCTAATATATGCTTCTGGATTATGTATATAGTCCTCAGGGTCCCTTAATTTTGGGTCAGTTTCGTACGAATCTAGTTTTTTCTGCAACTCAGCATCCAATTCTGCTTGATTTGTTGCCACACCATCTACATAATTTATCTCTTGCACCTCTGGAGACTCCACATCATACACCTTCCAAAGACCTTCCTTTTTACCATTCATAAACATACCTTCTTCGCCAATACTACCACTTTCAAAGAAGAATTGATAAGGGCCATTTAGCACACCCATATTGTATGTATATCTAAACATTATGTTTCCGTATGGATAATATGTAAGACGTTCACCATTAAGAAGTCCATCTACAAAAAACATTCTTTCTAGAACCACACTGTCTGGAGAAAACACTAATGCCTCACCTTGTCTTATGCCATCTTCATAGTTTTCCATCATAAATGTGTAGCCAGAAGATGCATAATAATGCCACAATCCCTCTTTTTTCTGACCTTTGTATTTACCTCTGGCAGAAAGAGTTCCATCGCCAGCATAAATCTGTGCAGTTGAATTTCCCTCAACATCAAAAACTTGAATACCTTGAAGTAGACCATTCTCGTGATAACGCTTAATTTCTCCCACTGGTTTACCTTCATCAAATAAACCTTCCATTCTGACAAGACCATTAGGATACTTTATTTGCTTAAAAATAGGCTCTGCCATTAAATTTATGGTAGCAAAAACCAATGCCGAAAGAATCAATAATTTTCTCATTTCAATAATTTTTTAAATTCAACAGGAAGTGGTGCTTCAAATTGGTGATGTTTCTTTGTAACTGGATGCACAAAATGCAGCATACCAGCATGAAGACATACACGACCAGCTGTTTTATAAGTACTTCCGTATTTCTTATCGCCAACTATTGGGCAACCAACACTTTTTAATTGGACACGAATTTGATTCTTACGTCCAGTCTCTAGTGAAAGTTTAAGTAAAGTATATGGGTGTTTTTCTTGTAGAACTTCATATTCTAGTTCTGCATAGTCACCACCATTATCTTTTTCACTTGCGTGCATAATCAGCGATTTATCTTCTGTAAGATATGATTTAATCACACCTTTTTTATCTGGCATTGTACCTGTAACCACAGCCCAATAGCTTCTTTCTGGCACCATTTTGGTCCAGTTTTTTTGTAGAGTTTCTTGCACTTCTTGGCTTTTTGCAAAAATAAGAAGACCAGATGTTTCTCTATCCAAACGGTGAACCACATAAATACGTTTGTCACGTCCATAAGACTTCATGTATTTATTAAGCACGTGATATACGGTGTTGATTTTATCTTTTTCTGTACCTACAGTAAGGAATCCCTCTTTCTTATACACCACCATTATATCATCGTCTTCGTGTACCACATGCATGTGAGAGTGTATAAGTTTTTTCTTCTTTAGCATAGTTTTAGAAGAACGAATTTCAAGTTTATCGCCTTTTTTAAGATGAAATTCTCTATCCGTAAGCATTTTAGTGCCGTTTAGCCAAATTTGGCCGTGCACTATAAGCGAACGAAGCGATGTTCTACTATGATCACTCAACTTTTTTGTCAAAAACTCCATTAGCGGAGCATTCTCTGTTACCGAAATTGTATATTGTTTATTTTGCATAATCGTGATAAAAACAAATTATCTCAATTTGCAAAGATAAGAAAATCTTTATACTTTTGCAGTATATGAGTGCAGATTATTCTTCTTCATCGGGTTTTATGGAGCCAGGCTCTTTTTCAAAAGACTGGACTGGCATTTCGTGCTTTCAAGTGCGCTCACGCAACGCGCTTTATGTGGGCACACGTTATGGCAGGCGTTTTATCATTAAATCGATAAAAAAAGAGTTTCGCCCATTCACCGAGTATCAAATTTTGCACGAAAAGGAATTTAGACTTGGCATTTCGCTGGCGCATCCAAATATTGCCACCACCTACTCTATGGAAGAGGTAGAAGATTTGGGGCTTTGCATTGTGCAAGAGTATGTAGAAGGCACCACTCTTGGCGCATGGCTAGAGCAAAATCCATCGTTAGAGCTTCGCAAAAGAGCATTTTTGCAACTTCTTGATGCACTTAAATACATACACAGCCTGCAACTAGTTCACCATGACCTTAAGCTAAGCAACATAATGGTTACTAGCAATGGGAACAATGTAAAACTCATAGATTTTGGTCTGTCGAACACCGACGATGCTGTTACAGCGGTGTCTAACGACCCAAAAGAAGATATAAGGAAGTTAGGCGAGATTATTGTTTCGCTGTTAGGAAACAAATATGCTCGCATGGCTAGCAAGTGCCTGCGTGGCGAGTTTGCAAATATTGAGGCTGTAGAAAAAGCATTTGGTGCACAAAATAGCAGGCTAAAAACGGTTATTCTAAGTATTGCGGTGGGTGTGCTTGTGGCACTTTCTGCCGAGCCACATTTAAAAGTGGCGTACAATGACTACAAGCACGCTGAGTACAAACAAGAAGCCACTCTGGTGCTAGACTCTGCCTACAAAGTAGCATGCGAGAAACTAGAAAAGTTCCCATACAAAGAACTTGCCTTTCATACCCAAAAAGACTATGTAAACTATTACACAAGCCTTGCTGCCAAACTACCAAAAGACAAATACTCACCATACTACGAAGTTTACTATAAGCACATAGCCCACATAGACTCCATTGAGAAAACCCTACCCTCTATCCCTGCGGAAAACTCCCTTGAGTTATTCCTAGAGTGGGCAGAGTATAAAGTTGAATAAAGAAAAACCCTCGAACCAAATTAAATGACTCGAGGGAGAGAATTACAATAAACTAACCACATACGTTGGGATATACATAAGTTCGTTATCACCTTTTTGAAAATCTTTACTGTAAACTAGGAAACTATTGCTTATTCTTTGAGAATATTTTTGTCTAAAAACATCTAAAGAAGCATGGGTCTTATATCCAGAGGATTTCACTTCTATTGGACAAATCTTATTTCCTTTAGACAAAAGAAAATCTATCTCATAATAATGTTTTTCATCACGTTCCCAAGTATGATAAAACAATTTATTTCCAGAAGAAACCAATTGCTGTGCTACTATATTCTCAAAAATATAACCTAAGTTTACTGATAACTTATCTGAAAGCAATTTTTGATAAATTACGTTCTCTGTATAATTCTTATCATAAAAAGCTAAGGTTACGAATAAGCCTGTATCACATAAAAACAACTTGAAGATGTTTTTATCTTTAGTTAAAGACATGCCTACATTAGGGTCTGAAGTATGATAAGCTACATTAACAATTTTACTTTCATCCAATTTCTGCAATAAATCATCTTGCAATTCTTCATTAATATTACCTAAAACCTTAGATGTTATATACCTCCTATCATTCTTTGCCAGCATTCCTGGTATAGAATTAAACATCATAGATAGTTTTCCTGAAGGATCTATTTTTTGCAAATCTTCTTCATATAATTTTAATATTCTGCGCTTAGCAATGTCCACTTCATTAAAATTATTTGTTTCTAGATATGCAAGAACAGCCTGAGGCATACCACCTACCAACATATATAATCTAAATCTACGCATCATTTCCCTATGCATATCCCCAAATGGTTTCTTATCTTCCCAATATTTTTTTATAAAAGGAAATGTCATATTATCATCAAGTGCCCAACAAAATTCCTCATAATCCATCGGATACATAGATATTCTATCTTCTTCACTTGGTATAGTAATGGTTTCTACGTTCTTCTTTATACTGATTAGTGAACCTGTTTCAATATAATCATATCTACCATCTTGTACCAAGTATTTTATTGCCTGTCTTGCATTAGGACATTTTTGCACCTCATCAAATATAATTAGAGAATTTCTTTCTTCTAATTTTTTCTTATAAACGGTTTGAAGAAATAGAAAAATATAATTCAAATCCATAAGATTATCAAAGAGTTTCTTTACCTCTTCTGATGTTTTATTAAAATCTATTAATATATAAGATTTGTATTCATTTTTAGCAAATTCCTCAACTATAGTAGATTTTCCAATACGTCTTGCCCCCTCTATTAATAATGCAGTTTTACCATTATTTTCACGTTTCCACTGCAAAATTTTGTCGTATATTTTTCTTTTAAAAACCATAACGCATAACTATTTGATTATCTGCGACAAATATACACATTTTTTATCTTCCCACAAATTTAAAATGCTAAAAACTGCATTTTCCCACAAATTCAAAATGGCATTTTACCTATTTTCCCACAAATTTGCAAACAAAAACCCTCGAGCCACATTGAAATGACTCGAGGGATGTTGCACCAAACGCAAGGCTGATTTCATTTATAAGCTATTTTTTATCTCTTCAACGTTAATACCCTCATATATAACTTCTCCTTCACGTATAGCGGTTAAATATTCCTCATTTTCGTATAAGTATTTTGTAACTCCACGTTCTTTTAAATTTTTAGATATTTCAAGGTTAATTTTGTCGTTATATATACATTCATCTATTTCTTCGCTTGTATATCCTCCGCCAAGTGATTCATATAAATCCTCTTGTTCTTCTGTTAAAAACTCTACACTATCCCCCAAAATATCTCTTGTCCAATTTTGTTCTCCGATAATATTCAATACAAACTGATTAAAATCTCCATTATGAGAGCGATGAAGTAATTTTCTAACTATTACTTCTTGCTGTTTAGTTAACTTTTCCATTTTACTGGCATCATTATGCAAAATATATCCTAACCTTTAATCTCTTTTGCTATGTCATCTATTTACAAACAATTACCTTTTATAATATGCAAAATTACTTGTTTCAGAACTTGCACCATCAATGATACAGGTAAAGTAGAAGTTAAAGGCACATGTATAAAAATGTGTTTTATAGATGGATTTTCACTTTCATACTTTAGGGCCTCATAATGCAACCTATTACAAACATACAGCCCACAAGAATTAGAAATTACTACCGGGAAACCTTGTTCCTTAAGAAATATCAATAATTTTTTATTTACCAATGATGAAATATATGCAGTAGGACTATTCTTATCTATAACCTCTTCATTTGCCCAATAACCATCATTATCTGGTTTAGTAGCGTCCATTAAGTTTAGAGCAACCCTTTCTAATCTTATCACCTCACTTTTTGCCGCCTGACCTAGCATAACCACAAAATCTGGATTGTGTTTTCTAACTACGTCACGAAACGCAATAGGTGTAATAGTAAAACTCACAGGAAGTCTTTCTATAATCAAATGCACAGGCAAATCATGAGCAGCCGCCAACATTTCTGCTACTGCCCACGATGAATTCTCTGTATACTCAGCAAACGGTTCAAATCCAGTGACAAGTATCTTCATAATGTATAAATTTTTCCAAGATTTGATATTACATACTTTCTATATACCCTATTCCTTTTTCCTTAAGTTCTTTTACTTCGGGATTTTCTTTATTGTTGATATGTTTATTTAAAACAGTAGCCAATTCTTCGGCTAGTTTTATAGCTCTCATATCCCAGCAGGTCACACTCCAAGCAACACGTAGAGATATTGCGTTTACTTTTTTTTCTAGATGTCTTGCAAAGAATTTTGAGTTACTATTAGCGTGATAACGTTGCTTATCTGCAAACAAATTATATGACAACTCTAGCAAAGTTGCGTAGTCTTTATAAATCTTATCAAATGTTTCTACATCGTTTAGAGTTATATTTGGATCATTGTAGGTATCATCACCTTTTTTAGCTCCGTATGTAAAGTGAAATTGTGTAGGATATGTTGGTTCATTTGCCCCACTAGCAGCTAACGTACAAATCACCCAACTATCTTCACTATTTGCCAAACGGTTTAGGTCTGCCATACATTCTTTAGCGCCAGCAGTTTCTACTGTTTTATCATATATATAAAATGATTTATACGGACGCACCTCGCCAATTTCTCTTCCTACATAGTTAAATCCACCTATTAACGCAAGATAATATCCCCACCAACCAGTAACAGGGTCAACTATATTAGCAGGCGAATATATTGTAATTTTAGAGCCCCTATCAATACATTGACCATAACATGTGTTCACAATGAAGTGTTCTACTACAAGTTTGTCTTCTGGGCGCTCATCGGCAGGACGTGTACATGCAATATTTGCAAATCTAAAGTTGTTAGAATTTCTAACCGCATCAAAGATATCATCATTTTTTAGTCCCATTCTTGCCTGAATTTCTGTAACAGACAAATAACGAGGCACAATTTGATAACCAGCAATTCTATCCAATTTACGTTCAAAAGCCTTGCCTAATGCTTCTTTACAATTTTTGTTGTGTTCCTCCAAGGCATCCTCATCCATCACCCCTGTAAAGGCAGAGCCTATCAAACCGGCAGGCACCGCAAAAATAGCAATACCAAGAATACCAATGATACAAGCTATTATACGTCCAACAAACGTAATCGGAGGAGTATCTGCAAAACCACCTGGGTCGCCTATATACTGAGCAAATGACCACACGACAGATTTCCAACCATTATTGTAGACATCTGGTTGAGCCTCATTTTCAACAAAGAATAGTATAAATGATAAAATAAGGGTTATGATACACAAAAACTGCAAAGAAACCATCATTTCCTTCTTCTTAGATTGAAGCGCTCTACTCAAAATATTAAATGCCTTTACGTATCTGAAAATTCTTGTTAAACGCGCAATACGAAGCACTTTAAGAGCCATATATGGCACAGGCATAAAGAAATGCAAATAGAAAGGATAAGTAGATAAAATATCTATCAAACCATAAAATGAGAAGCAGTATCTCACACGACCCATAAATCCTTTATATTTTGTGTCCAACAAATCTGCACACCAAATACGAAGTGTTACCTCTATTGTAAAGAAGATTGTAGTGAAATAATCCACAAAGTGTAACCACTTTCCATATTGTTCTACAATAGATGTATATGTAGAAAGAAACACCTCTAAAGTAGAAACCACAATCAAACCAATAATAACATAATCAAGTACATTATGCCATTGCTTAGTTCTTAAATTATTGTCAAAGACTCTTGATAGATTTAATTTTAAAGTTTGTATATCCATTTCTTGTTATTTTTGTTCTACGTAAGATTACATTCTTTCTATAATAGTTTTTACAAAACGCAAACAGTGTTGCAATTCAGAGAAAATTGTGTATTCCTCACTAGTATGAGCATTATAATAACCACAACTAATATTGCAAACAGGTATCTTTAGCCCCCTCATTTTAAGTTCTACAACATCTGTTTTTCCGCCTTCTACCATTTGATAATTGAACTCGGACAACAACTCTTCGGGGATAAAATCTTTGTCGCAAAGTTGGGTGTTATCTTTGCCTATATATACCACCTCGGTGGAAGCTTTTCTGTCGCATGCCAACACGTATTGTGCATTGTCGAAGAAAGAAAGATTACATGCTCTAGAGCCTCTACAGCCTGCTATTTCGCCTACCTTTTCTTCTTCAACAAAAAGAGCCACCTTCAATACAGGACGTGTATGCAATAGGTTTATGGCAATCCAAATTCCATTTTTATCGTCGGCACCACACCCTACCTGATTTTTGTTTTCATTCACTGCATATACCTTATCACCTGCCACCACAATATTTCGCTCGCATGGCAGATGAACTTCATCGAGATGCGCTGTAATGCAAGGATACGTATCGGCCACTCCTTTTGTAATGAAAAGATTGCCTATCTCATCCTCTACAATCTGAAGGGATAGCCCTTTTAAGCATGACCTAACAAACTCTTTAATCTCTCCCTCACAACCAGACTTTGCAGAGATTTTATATAGTTCGGTTAATAAATTCATTGTTTAAAAAGTTTCTATTCAGAAATACATTTCACCAAATTATAATTGTATTCATTAATAATTCTTCAATTTTCTGCTTTCTAGTATATGTTCACGCCAGTTTTCGCTTATTGAAGGGTTGCCATCAATATTTAATGGATATGAGCCTAGTGCTATGCATATACCTTCTATGCATTCTATTAGATATTCTTCATCTTTAAATGAAATCCACTCAAAATAGCATTTTTCTAAGATCTCATCTATTAATTGCTCTTTGGCTTTATCATATTTGTTGCCGATGCACAATCCATATAAGGTATGGCGTATGGTAGAGACATGAGCATTACCTTTGGCGTGTTGAATATATCTGCGATAGCCTTTATTGCTCTTGCCAAAATAGATGGCATAATATAATTTACCATTTATAGTGCAAGTATGTATTTGTTCTATAAATTTGGCTAAAGCTGCATCTTTAGTTCCACGCTTTAGAATTAGTTTCACCACCTCTGCATCTTCAGGAAACCACCAACTATACAAAATAGGTTCCTTGGGCACTTTCTCCGATTTCAGCTGTTTTACCAATGTACGTGTTGTACTCATTTCTGTTAAAACAGAATCTACAATGCTCCTACATTCTTCTTCTAAAAGTTTTTGGTATTTCATTCTTTCAATTGTTTCTTTAATTCTTCTATAGACTTCTGCATTTCATCTAGTTTTTGCATCACCTCATCATTGTTGTCGCTCACCATGGCATCCACAAAAATGGAATTGATAAAAGACATACCAATAATACCACCTAAAACAAGTTGCACGCAGAAGTATAAACGAACAAGAGAAGCTATCCATGTAGATGCTCCATAATATTCTGCCACCGTATTAGGAATATCATACCAGCCTTCTACTGTACATATTTGAAAGACTGAATAAATAGATCTAATTGGGTTACAAAAGTGCTCTGGGTCTGCATCACCAAAGAAACTACAATTTACCATTCCAAGCACTGCGATTACTACAAAAAAACTTAAAAGCACACCCCAAGTTTCACGCATAGCCATTGTAAAACCATGAACTATCTTTGAAAAGTTAGGAAAGAAGTGCATTATACGAAAGAATCGTAGCACACGCAACAACCTCAGAATTAACAAGAAAGACAAATTGCCTAATAGACTTGGAAAAATAAATGCCAAAACAGATGGAATAGAAAGTATCACCAAAATACCATCTAGTCTATTCCAACCATCAGACCAATATTTACGCGCTCCATACTCTACATGCTTAACAATCATTTCTATAAGAAACAATATGGAACAAACCAAATCAATAGCTGTTAACCATCTGTATTCTAGGTGATAAGACTGCGCAAAAATGATGGCAGAGTTAAGAATTATAATACTTAGAATGAAGATTTCGTTTAAAAATATCTTCTTTATACTATAAAAACTCATGTTTTTTGTTCTAAACAACTCTTTACTATTTACAGCGTTTTAGAGATTCTTTTGCACTCTCAATTCTACGTTTTATCGACTCAATATTACGTTCATGACTTGCAGCTTTATCAATTTTATTTTTACGATAAGAAGCCTTGCTACTTGGAGAAGATGCACTCTTTATTAATTTTGCATAATACTCATTGTCTTCCTTTTTAGCCTCTTTTTCTTTTAAAAGATCTGCTCTTAAATCAATAATTTGTTTTTTGTAATATTCCTTACTCATAGTATTTTATTTTAATTAATTATTTCTCAGTCGTTTTTACATTTACAACATTAAATCCAAAAGCTTTAAGTAGATTTGTGATATGTTCCTTACCATTTATATTTGCTTTTTCAAGAATACCACTTTGTAGAGCATTGTTGAGTGTACGCATTTTACCATTTGATTGTAATTCAACAATTTCCTCATGACTCCATTTGCCTTCTTCAACAAATATTTTATAATCTGATGGGTTACTTATTACATCAAAAATTTCTGGTGCTGGTAAATTTATATCAACACTATCACCGTGAACAACAAAATCACTCTCACTTAGTTTTGCAAGGTTAAATCCTGCTCTAACAGAGCCTTTTACTGTAATTACTATTTCGTGATGAATATTCTTTTCTGAAGTGCCACCAAATAGTCTCTTTGTTTCTTGCTTTTCATCTTTCTCGGATTTTAAAATATACTCTTCATAAAAACAGCATGTTGTCAACTCTGATATGCTACGTACTTTCTCTACCACATTAGCTGTATCTTCTATTTTAAGAGTATTATTTTTAAAGCCTAAATCAATTTTCCAACCAAAAGGATTATAATAAAGTAGTGCAATAGTAGCTGCTATAGCGATAATAGATACTATAATTAGTATTAATTTAACTTTTATAGCCTGAATACCAGTATTAACACTCTCTACACCTTTATCTAAAATTACATTTGTTATTTTAGACATTGTATCTGGTTTATTTATATTTTGAGTCTCCATTACTATTTCTCCTTTTGAACTTTAGAAGTGAATACTACATTAACATTCTCAAATCCAACTTGGTTAAGTAAAGACTCAAAAAAGATAGTGGCATTCTCTTTTGCTTTATCAATAATACCATAACTAGCAATATCAGCACGAATCGATTCTTCTCCTTGTACCAATAGTTGATTACGATCATCTGTATCAAAGTCTTGACGCAACATATCAACTTTCATATACTCACATTTGATATCTTCTATTGGCATATTCATAGATAAAATAGTTGGTCCAGGAAGATTTACAGTTACGGCATTATCATGAATAACAATGTCATCCTTGGTAAAATCCTTCATATCTATACCTGCCTTCAATGTAGCTTTGCATGAAAAAATTACCTTACGGTCACCAAAAGTGTAAAAAGCATCATCATCGGCAATAATAAGTTTGGAAATAGTATATTCTACTGTTCCCAATTGCGCCATATTTTCTATTTTGCTAAAGGCTGTTTCTTTTGCATTTTCATCATTTCCACACGATGATAATAATACAATTGTGGAAATTATAGCAATTAAACTATATACTTTCTTCATATTATTATAGATTCTTTATCTCTTTTGAGAAGTCATTAAGTTTTTCAATATAGTCATTGGTTTTTGAGAACAAGCCAGTATCTTCTTTACTTTTAGCTTCTTTGATAAGACCTAAAAGTCTCGTTTTCCATGCATCAGATAGTTCCATATCATCTGTCATAATTGCTTTATTAACTAAGCCTTCTGTTTTATTAATAACCTTACTAGCAAAACCTAGAGTAGCAACTTTACCAACCAAAGAAGCAGATTTAGCTACAGTCATACCAACATTGGCAAATGTTTTGGCCGCTTCTGATGTAACTGATGTTTTACAATATGGTTTTGTTCTAACAATAAGTTCTAATACATCATCTTTTGTTTTTGGTAATGTTATACTATTGATAAATACCAATAAAGCATTATGAGTTTTCTTTTCCTGATTTTTATTTATTGGCAAGGTAAGTAAATTGCCAATTGAGATATATTTATTAATCAATTCATCAATAGAATCTTCTGCAGAATACTTAAACTCAGATATTTTCTTATCAATTTCTTCTTCTGTAATAACAGGTTCTTCTTTTTTCTTTGGAGTTTCTTTTTGCAAACGAAAATCTATGATAATGTCCAATTCTGCCGCACTTATATCAAATTTTTCTGCTTTTGCGTACAAAACCGCTCTTTCTTTTTCGGTTATTTCACCTTTTGAAAGAACCATATTTAATAAGTTTTCTAATTCTTGTGGTAATGAAGAATCATTTTTTTTTAATAAGTCAAAAAATGCCATAATAAAATTTATTTTTTAATATTAAATTCAAATTTTGCTACTGTAGCATACAATTTGGTGCGATAATCTTCTATTTTCTTATCTACAGGATCAATAATATCTGCCACAAACCTGATGCGTTCTTCAACTTCTTCTACCTGAGATAAAGCTGCATTATAATTAGTTTTTATGTTTTCTAGTTCAGATTGAAGAGTTTTCTTTTTACTCATTTGTAGGATAGAACATTTGCCTATTTCCTCCTCTACTGCAGCTATTTCATTATTAATCTTTTCAAGTTTGGTTTCTTTATTTTTCAAATCACTTTGCAATGTACGTTTAATACTTAGCATAGATTCGTAATTGTATCTTTCTTGCAAATCTGTATTTTGTGATAAAGAAGAGAAAAGCATAGAAAAAGGATTAGATTCACTAGGAGCAGGAGCATCTTTTTTAAACCCTACTAAAGAATCCAATCTATCACACTCTACAGAACCTATAGATTTTGCCACAGATTTGTATTGTTCCATAGAAAAGCGTTCTACAAGTCCATGGGCATATCTGTTTAGCATACCATATAGTAAAATAGAAGGTCCTATTAATTCTGCATATTTATCAAGTGTTTCAAAAATAAAATTAAGAGTCTTATCGAAATCACGTTTTTTCTCTTCAATAATATCTTTTCTGCCTCTTACTAAAATCAATCTGCTTAAGAAACTGCCTTGTGCGGTATTGGTAGCAAGAACATTCACCATTTTTGGCAGTGCGCACCCTACTTTTGCACCTGCAGCCACAGGAATAGCAAGACTTCCAACAGCACTCACACTAGACATCAACATATCACCTGCTTCTGCAAGCAGACGCACAGATTCATCTTTGTTACTATCTATCTCGTATTTTAGTTGTGCTTCTGAAACGAATATAAAACTTTGTAAAAGTGAAGCAAACACTTCTCTCAACTTCTCTTTTGCTTGTATGCTTTCTGCACTTTTAAGTGATTTGTACAGACAAACCATAATATTATCTATCGCCATTAAAGACATTGTAGGCGATTTTACATGTTTAAGTAATTGAAGTTGAGATTGTAATGCCATTACTATGGCAGGAGAAGCGCCTTCTTGTAGTCCTTGTAGATAATCACCTAATGATTCTATAGAATCTATTGTTTGTACTTTATCTTTTTTATCACTTTCCGATACTTCTTCATCACTTTCAGAAGGTCCCATAACTGAAGATGCTATATTAGATATGGTATCAAATGTCTTACCAAGATCTACTTCTTTAAGCTTGTCTAATAAACTTAGTGCCATATTCTTATTTTCTTAGTTTTTTTAATATCTGAACCGCAGCTAGAGTGCCCAATGAAAATGCAGCCACTCTCAAACGACTTCTTTTTTTAGGTTTACTTTTCGTAGAAACTTCTTCACTTTCCTCTTCTATTACTTTGCTTCTTCTTGTTTGTTTTTTGGTATCTTCATCGGCTTCTTTTACTAACGGACTATCACCTAGCAGAGAGAATAAGTATATTATAACAGTGTAAAATGTTGGTAGAAAGAAGAATACTCCAATTAGTTGTATCCACTCAGAAGATTCTGCACTAAATGGTCCTTTTACTGAGAGTTCAATCAGTAGAAGGCCCATCCCCACAAGAAGTATGTGTAATAATATTTTTTTAATTATAGCCATAGATTTAGTCTATATAATACTCTGTTTTGAAATATTCTGTAATAGGTTTTGAGGCTAATACTTCTACCCAAACATAGTTGTTGTATCTTGTACGTTCGTTTTCAAAACCTAAGTAAATAGTCTTTTTGCCTTTTACAGGGATGCGGCCATTGCTAGATTGCATACCCATAATAGAATGGTCTATATCATAAACTATATTGCCATTGGTTTTACGGTCGTTGAATTTCTTGGCATGTGCACCACTATTGAATACATACATATTAATGTAGGCGTCTTCCTCTCTTAGTGGTGTATATTCTCCTAGAATGGTATTTAAAATGCCAGTACTTTTAGAAGATTCATAAATAGGAAGTCCTAACATTTTAATTTGTTTATATGAATAATTCATATCTTCGTTGAACTCGCCATCGCTACTAGAATCGGCTTCGTTTGTAGAAATACGCATTCTATATAGAATATCTGTTGTACCAGCAGGAATTTGCACCGCCACTACCCCACGATACGATCCAGAAAACGCTGCTTTTAGCTGACCACGAAGAGTAAATTTTCTAGGTTCGTCAAAAATTGGTTCTATTTTAATACCCTTGGTAGACCATGCACCATAATCTGATGCCACAGCTTCTACAGTACGTTCTTTTATTCTTGTTATGTAGAAACGATCAAATGATTTTGTAGTATACGACACCTTAATATCTGCATACTGTGCACTACTAGGAGTTAATTCAATTAAATAGATAGCACCATTTTCCACATCCATAATGTATGAAATGCCACGTTGGTTCTTTATATTTTTTACAGTAGTACGAGTATTGTAGTTATAAATCTTTAAAGAAATAGGATTTTGTGTTTTCACATCTATGTGTAATTTTTCACCACGAAGTAGATAAACAGGATACACAGTCTTTTTCTCAAGTATAATGTCTTGCTCGTTTACTATTTCAACATGTGTTCTATGTAGATTGTTTTTAGCAAATTTATCGATGTGTTTTTCTAACACCTTACAACGTTTTTGAAGTTCTTTACATACTCTTTCAGATGCTGAGTCCATATCTGTTGTAGGAGGAGTATATTGCAAACATTCAGAGAAAGTAATAAGTTTTCTTATGTGTTTAGCATTAAATGTCACACTCTCGGCAGATTCTTCCAACTCTGTTAATAGTTTTTCTATCTCTTCCACCTTTTCTAATGTGCTATTATATTGTTCCAGTTCTTCGCCACTAAGTGAAGATTTAGAACAACTTAACATAAATGCTAGTACTAATAAGGATACTAAATAAAATGCTTTTTTCATTCGTTAACTTTTTATAGCCCAAAGGTAACGCTTGCATTAATACGAGTCAAAGTCCTTTTTAGTCCTTGTTTTTATGGGGTTTTTATGGTATAATTAATTCACTTTATATTTTGTTCTGTAATAAACTTTATTTGGCACTACTGCCTCTACTTCAATCCAAAGATAATTGGTATATCTCATACGTTCGTTTTCAAATGCAAGATAGATGGTCTTTGCTCCTTTGGTGGCAATACGACCATTGCAAGATTGTGTACCGATAGTTGAATAATCTACATCATAGTTGAGATTTGAAGCAGATTTTGTTCCATCTTGAAATTGTTTTGCTTGAGATTGATTGCGGAAAACATACATATTACAATATGCATCCTCTTCTCTGATAGGACGATTGTCGTCTAGTAGAGTATTTAGCAATCCATTACTGGTGCTTTTTTCATAAAGCGGTAACCCCAAGAATTTGATGCGTTTGTAGGAACGAGTAAGGTTGTCGTGAAACTGCCCATCCTCAGAACGATTACTTTCACTAGTTGCTATACGCATCGTGTAGAGAATATCAGTAGCACCAGCTGGAACTTGCACAGCAACTAACGCCTTAGAATTTCCAGAAAATGAAGCTTTAATTTGACCACGTAAAGTAAATTTGCGAGGTTCATCAAAGCATTTACGCATAGTAATACCAGGAACACCTACCGCACCAATATCGCCTTTATTGCATTCCACTTTTTTAGAATAAATAACAGGACGATTGGAAATATCTGATGTGTTCTCAGGGCGATAACTCAAAGATACGCTTGCATATTGTTTTCCATTTGGTGTGATTTCAATTAGATAAATACCTGTGTTTGAAATTCTAAGAGAGTCTGAAATTTTACTTTTTGTGTACGATTTAATAAGTCTTTCAGTATCGGAATTGTAAAGTTTTGTAGTAAGACTAGAAGATGCATCTATCTTAATATAGAACTTTTCACCCTTCTTCAAATACACAGGATAGTAAGTACGTTCTGTAAATAGTTGTTCTGGTATTTCTACAAGACTTACCCCTTTCAATTGCAATATCGTCTTTTCTGCAAATTGCTCAACTTGCTTTTTATAATTATTAATACGCATTACTAGCGAATCACAGTGCATCATTGTAGCCACATTCATTCCCTCATCGTTGTAGTCGTATTTTAAATTTTTGGCTTTTGTTAGTAGTTCAATAACAACCTCATGTGTAGGTGAAATACTTGCTCTTCTACCTAGTGATTCTACTTCCTGAAGTGCAGTAAGCGCCTTATTGTAACGATAACTCTCTCTTTCTGAAAGACTTACACTGGCATCTGTTGTTCTTGCACTATCAGCACAACTATATAGTACAGCGGAAACAAGTATGAGAAAGGTATATTTTATTATTTTCATATTAATGAGCATTGTTGTAAACTTTATTCAAATCTTCAAGCATAATTTCGTATCTAAATTGTTGATAAAATTCTACTATTCAAAGTTAACGTTTGTATAAATACGTGTCAAAGTCCTTGTTAGTCCTTATTTTGGCAGAGTTGAATATGGTAACGGGGCAGATATATTTTTTTTATAAATTTGCAGAATCGGCAAGAATATGTATATTTGTGATAGGATTATAATATACTATGTTTTCTGAGTCGTCGTCTTCTGCTTTTATACAGTCTGGGCCTATTTCTAATAAATGGTCCGAAATAACCCTTTTGCAAGTGCGATCGCGCAATGCGCTTTATACGGGTATTAGGCATGGTAGAAAGTTTCTTATCAAGGCCATAAAACCCGTGTATGGGGATGCTGTGACTAGTCCATATGCTACGCAAAGCAAGGTGTTGCACGAAAAGGAATTTCGTTTGGGCATACTTTTAAATCATCCCAACATTATGAGTACCTACTCGTTAGAAGAAGTGGAAGATTTAGGATTATGTATTGTGGCAGAATGGATAGAGGGTGTTACGTTGGGAAAATGGTTGTTGACCAAACCCTCGTTAGCTGCACGTCGTCGCGTGCTGATGCAGATTTTAGATGCGCTAGCATACATTCATAGTTTGCAATTGGTGCACCACGATATTAAATTAGATAATATCATGATTACCACCAATGGTAGTAATGTAAAACTAATTGATTTTGGCCTTTCTAATACCGACGATACCGTGCTTACCGAAAGCAACGATGTAAGAAAAGACATTGTGGGTGTAGGTAAACTCATGGGGCGTATGTTTCCGCATCGCTATCCACTCATTAAGCGTCGCTGTATGCAAGGGGCGTATGCGCACATTGGTGCGTTGCGCAAGGCTATTTTGCGTCGTAGTCAAATAGTAAAGTGGCTGTATGCGTTGCTATTAGTAGTGCTGGTTTTGTTGTGCGCTGCCTTAATAAACGACCGTGTTAAGGAGAAAGTAAAAAAACAAGAAATACTAGAGTATGTCAAAAATCAGGTGGATATAGATATCAGTAAAATATATGCTCTAGTAGAGAGTAAAAATACATATGTAGATGCCTGCCAGGCGCTTGGTGCAATAGATGTCTTATCTAAACGCGATTCGCTTGTAAATTTGTATGCCGACGATCCTGCTTCTGCCATTTTTGTAGGTTCTGTTTGGGACCAATATTTTACATCTAAGTACAATACATTGATAAAAGAGGTTTCTACCAACCGTACCAAGTGGCCGTATCCCACGTATTGATTCGATTATAAAAAACGGCTGCACCTACCCCAAGGTGCAGCCGATGACTTAATCATTTTATGTTAGCGTTAAGCCCACTTGTTCTGAAAATTTTTCTTTACATTATTTTCCAGCAGCAGCAATAGTACTGCTGTTATCTGCCAATGCGCTATCGCTAGCGTTTGCTACTTGTATGCCAATACCATACATGTCGGCTATTTTCTTTTCAAAATTACCCACTTGCATGTTGCCAACAATTTTTAATTCGCCACCTTTAGCTCCTGCTGCACGGATAGATGCAAGTGTAGCTTCGTCATCAGCAAAACCAGCTTTGCAGCTTATGTTTTTGTACACGCGTAATGTTGCCCCAAAAGCTTTTTTAAACTCTGCTTTAAGGGTTTTTACTTTCATGTTTCCTGTTAATTTAATTTCTGCCATAATTTTAAATTTTTAAAGTGAATATAAAATATAGATTAATAAATGATTATTTCCAAACACCTTTTTTATAACCATTTTTTTCGCATTCTGCATTGAAGCTAAAAATGGTTTTATCGTCTTGAGAACCAGATGTGTAATAGCCTGATCCGTCGGCTTTTGTATAGCAAACTTGTGCATACAAACCAAATACTTTGTCAAATTCGGCTTCTAGGGTTTTAATTTTTTTGTTTCCTGCAATACTAATGGTACCACCCGTATCTTTTGTACGAACAGAAGCTAATGTCTTGTCGCCACTAAGTGGGGTTTTACTACTAGCACTGCGCATAGAAGGATCAAATATACTTAAACATAGGTATGGAAATTGTTTGTTAAACTCTTTTTGTAATGTAGCAATCTTTTTATTGCCAGTTACTGAAATTTCTGCCATGATTTTACTGTTTTAGAGTGAATAAATAATTATAATACAAGGTCTTATATGCCAAAGAAGCGTTTAAGTTTATTTTTTAAGCTTCCTTTTGCTTTGCGAGCGTTTGCCATGCGAGCTGCCGCTTCTTTACCAGCTTTAGTGCGTTGGTCTAGTTTGCCATCTGCACGGCGACCTGCTTTAGAAGATTTCTTTATGGTTGATTTTGTAGTCGCTTTTTTTTGTGCTGCGCGAGCTTTTTTGGCACGTGCAACCATTTCTTTGTACTCTTTTGTACGTTTATCTACCTTGCCAGATGCTGTTCTTTGTATTGCCATAGTTGTATAGTTGCTTAAGGTTATTCTTCAATAATTAAATCTTCTTCTTCGTCGATAAATTCATCAAGAATTTCTTGTGCTGTGTCTTCTTCTACTTCTAGAATATCAGCAAATGCAAAGAAGTTTTCAATTTCATCTTGAGAAAGGAAAGCATCTGCACACAATGCTTGTAAACAAATGGATAAAACACCTTCTTTTTCTTTTGCATTAACGCCTTTTGCATTTTTTTCTAGGTAGTCTGCAAGTTCATCTTCCGACATGGATTCTACCGCTGCAATTTCGTTTTCTAGAACCTTGTCAAAGTCTTTAAGACCAAGACCTTCGCCTAATTCTGCAACAAACTCTTTTTCAAATTCATTGTATTCTCCGTCTGCCCAAATAGCAGCAGCAATAAATGATGCTAAAACTTTAGATTCTGTTTTCATTATTGTATTCTATTAAATTAAGGTTCCTATTCAATTACAATAAACTCGGTTCTGCGGTTTTCTGGTGCCATAGGGTTTTCTGCATTTTTTGGCATAGAACTACCTAGACCTTCGTAAGAAAGACGATTAATATCTACTCCTTTTTGTTCCACTAAGAAATCTACAGCGGCTTTTGCGCGTGCTTCTGACAATTTTTGATTGTAAGCAGCATCACCTTCGGCAGATGTGTGTCCTTGAATTTTTAGTTTCACTTCAGGATTTTTATTCATCACTTTTGCTAAATCGTGTAAAACAAATTTTGCGTCTTCTGCCAAATCTGCCTTGCCTTGTTCAAATTTTGCTGCATTGAAGTTTTTCTCAATATCTTCAATTTCTTTCATGTAAACGGTATCTCTAACAATCACAACCTTTTCTACTTCAACAATTTTCTCGATTGTTTGAGGTTGTGGTTCAGATTTTCCCAACAATAACCACAATAGAATAGCAATTGCAGCAAGACCAATTAAAATCCACAACCAGATAGGTGTTTTTTTGGTGGCAACCACGGGTGGTATATAACCATTTAAATATTCTAGACGATAACCTCCTTTTACACCTTTTTCGCCTTGTTCAAATTTTGCTACCTCAATGCCATACATACTGGCATGGCTGACCATATCTTCGAATGCTTCTTTGGGCCATAATTTTAACAAGATATATTCTGTGCCGTTTTGCAATTTTAACCTTTCATCGCTTTCTGAAAACCAAAGACCTTGGTTGGAAACATCTTTCTTCCATTCTGCAGGTGTGCGAAACAATGATTTAAAATCTTTCATTCCAGATGCACGCTTCAATAACTCACTGCATGGGAAAGCTTTGTCTAAATCTTCTTTGGTTGCATGTGGATACATTACAAGATAGGCATTAATAATACCCAATACAGTACGGTTTTGAGCTTTACCGTAAACTCTTACTTTACTTGGCATAATTTATTGATTTTATATGTGATTATTTTTTCTTTCCAAAGATGGCTTTTAAAATAGTTCCACCTATTTTACGTTCTAGTCCTTGTTTGGTAGTTGGAATTCCAATCTTTCTAGCCACTTTATTTTTAAACCCCGAAATGCCTATCGCTCGTTTAAGCGAAAAACTTAATCCTGGAATTTTTGCCATTTTTTTCTGTTGTTAAATTGTTTTGACAAAATTAACGTTTTCGGTAATATGAGTCAAAGTCCTTGTTAGTCCTTATTTTATTGAACAGTGTTGAATACATGGTTTAGTTCCTCGCACATATTTTCGTATCTATAATAATTGGGGTAAGTATTTCCGTATTTGTGATTGTTGACATTTTTTAGAAACCATATGCTTTTTTGTTTGATAAATTGCTGCGCCGCTGCATGTTTTCCTTTTTGGCACATCACAATAATGACGTCATTCATATAGGCAAAGTAATCGGGGGCATTGCCAGGGTAGTCAGCATTCTTATAGGAGCGTGTATGATACTCCCATGCTTCGTCATATCTGCCATTTTTAAGTAGGGCATCGTATATTTTTTTTGCGTATTTTTGGGTGAATTCGGCATTGCTATATAGTGAAGTATATTGTGCGTCAGACATAGAACAGTGTCCTGTAATGTTTTCAAATACATAAATAGCTCTGTCCAAATTATCAATGGATATATATTCTTGAATCAAAAGCCCCCCATAATGACGAGAATCTTTATCATCGTTCATTTTTTTTAGGTGTAATTCTGCTTCTGTTAAGTTGCCTGTCTTTAATGCTTCTTCAAACTTTTCGTTCAAAGATTCCACGTTACATGCTGATAACATAATGGTGGCAAGAGCTAACGCATACAGGTGTATCCATGCGTTAAAGGTAGAAGTGGTTGTACTCATTATTTTGCGGTTATCTATGTTAAATAAACTATCTTTCACAAAGATAACGTTTGCAGAAATACGTGTCAAAGTCCTTATTAGTCCTTATTTTTGTGGTAGATTTGAAGAAAGACAGAAATAAAAAAACTCGCCACTTTAAGCAACGAGTTTATGAATATTATGTTATTTCTCTTTAATTTTCACTGTAAGCAAGCCTCTTTTGGAGCCTGCCACGTAGGAGGTCGGTTGACGCCCTTCTTGTAGTAGATTGTC
The DNA here is from genome assembly GCA_045612225.1 of Candidatus Enterocola sp. Lineage (GTDB taxonomy): Bacteria > Bacteroidota > Bacteroidia > Bacteroidales > Paludibacteraceae > Enterocola. The sequence continues at coordinate 228,382 of JAZKYP010000009.1, read as the reverse complement.
TAGGTACATTGGATGACCTTCTAGGAAGCAGATGGCTTGGAAGGTGTCGCCTATTTGTAGTTTGGCATTGGAATTTTCGGTTACCATATAGGTATTTTGACCAAGGTATTTGAACACGCAACGGCGGTTTGGAAGCCATGTTACTTCTACCTCTTTTCCTGGTTTAAGTTCTTCTGAACGCACACCTTTATCTTGAAATGTTTCACTCTCGTCGTCTTCACTTTGTTTTAAATATTCCAAATATGCTTCCCAGTCTTCATAGCCCAAAAACTTAGAAAGCAGACAAAGAGTAGAACGACGTGTGGTATCTGCACCTTCTATATAACCCCACAACCTTTTTAAAGTGGTAGGTGAAATATACTCGTGCAGACGCTCCCAAATAACGCCAGCCAAGAATTCAAAGTCGTAAGGTGTTTTAATCAAACGTTTTACTTCACTTTCTATATCCTGACGCAGTGAGACTATTTCTGGTGATTTTTTATTCATATCACAAAGATAATATTTATTATGTTAGGCGTTGCAGTCCTTGTTAGTCCTTATTCTTTGCTTGTTTAGTCCATTTTGCGTTTTAAACCTACCTATTTTTCTTTTTGAAAGCATTACCATAAAAAAGGTGCAGGCAGGTTATATGAAATAGAGGTACTGCCATACCCAAGCAACATATAAACACAACCCACACCAAGATGTAGGCGATTAGTGCTTATTGTTCAGTTGCTTATGAAAATTGGCAGTTTTCTATTTCTCGAACAATAGCATAAACGCTATCAAATATCTTTTATAATCTAATTTCTAAATTTCTTAGTTCTTATTATTCCCTTTAAAACGATTATCTCACAAAATTATAAATATTTTTCTTTTAAACACAAAAATAATAGACAAATCATTAAAAAAACTATAAAATCACTCACTTGCACAAAAATTATTCCCTTCGGTCATCAACACGTCCTAACTTTTTATTATATTTGCACTAAGCACTTACCCAAACGGGAAGCAGAAGTGCGATATTTATTAATCCTTTAAAAGCGGAGGTTATTATGAGCTTAAAGAAATTATTAATATTTGCAGGTGGCATGGCAGTTGGAGCTGCAGCAGCACTTTTACTTGCACCAACATCTGGAGCAGAGCTTCGTAGCAAAATTATTGAATTGCTAAAAGCAAAAGGTTTTAGCAAAGAAAAAATAGATGAGCTATTGGCTAAAATTACAGACAAAGTAAAATCTGCAACTAATCTTGAAGATATAGAAATAATAGTAGATGAAGTAATAGCAGAAGACGCTACTGCTGAAAAATAAACTTATGGAAACTAATTACAAAGAAGTCATAAGTGAAATAAAATCATACGCTTCAATGCGTTTTGATTTAATCAGACTAGAATTATTGGAGAAACTATCTAAGATAATTTCTCTAATACTCCTTGTGTTTGTATGCATACTCATATCTATTATTGTATTTACATATTTATCTATACTACTTTTATTATGGCTAAATAATGTATTCTCTAGCATGATTCTTGGTGTTTGTATAGTGGCAGGAGTTTATGCTATTTTACTTACCGCAATGATAATATTTAGAAAGAAAGTTTTCTTAAATCCTATCGTTAGTGCCTTAAGTAAAATTATTTTCTCAGATAAAGAAACAAGTACTGATGTTAAACCAATAAACCAATAGTCATGACATATTCTCAACTTAAAAACATAGATGCAGTCATGGCTGAAAAAGCACTTTTAAAGTCTAAGATTGCAAAAAAGGAAGAAATTTTTACTTCCAGTTACACTAAAGCCAAAGCATTTTACACCGATAAAAGCAATTGGTTTAGCATAATTAAAACTCTTATCTTAAGAAAAACTCTACTTTCCAATCCTATTAGCAAGTTCTCAATAGGATATAGCATAGCAAAATACCTTATAAATAGGTTTAAACGTTAATGGAACGTTTGCAATTTTTAATACAAAAGACGATTTTTATAACAAAAAGTCGTCTTTTTTTTATTTTTTTTATATCTTTGTGGAAACCTATAAACAAATACTTTGTCTATGACAACAAAATTTACACTTTTACGCAACTTAATGCTATTAATAACTATCTGCGTAAGCTCTTCTCTTTATGCTCTAACATTTAGCACTACAAAAAAAGACGTTAGATGTAATGGCGAAAATACAGGAAATATTGTAGTAACCATTTCAGATGCGGTAGGAAATTGCTATTATTCTTTAACACCAGACTTTGCATCTCAACAAACAAGCCATGTTTTTGAAAATCTTGGAGCAGGCAGTTATACTGTTTATGTAAAGGATGACAACGGCATAGTAGGACCAGATAATGTAACTATCCTAGAACCTACTACCCCACTAGAAATTACAGAAACTTCTACTACCTCTAGCGTATGTAAAGATGGTAAAATCGCTATAGAAGTAACAGGAGGTACCACCCCATACTATTATAGTTTGGACGGTTTCGCTACTCAGCAACCAGGCAAAACATTTGATTCTCTTGCTGAAGGAGAATATACTATTTATGTAAAAGATGCAAATGACTGCAAAATTAGTACTGCAGCTAATAGTGTAAAAGTGAATCTGCTTGCTGTCAATCCGCTTACAAAGAACCCTGCAGCTAATGTGGTTTGTGAAGGAGAGAAAACAGCATCTGTAACATTTACCGTGGTAGGCAGAACAGAAACAATTGCAAGAGGCGACACTGCTAGTTACTACAGGGTAGAACTATTTGATATTACCAATCAACACGAAGTATTAGCTCCAGACTTAAAATACACAAATAAATTTCACCCTGTACTTACAAAAAACAGAGTAGAAAAAGAGCCAGTATTGGATGCTGAAGGTAACCCAACATACAATGACAGTGGTGACCCTATCACAATAAATGTAACATACAAAGATACATTATGGACAGAAGGTTGCCACGAACCTACCAAATATGACGAAGTTTTAGAAGTAAGCCACAAAACATATACCGAAGACATGAAAGGCTTCGATTGTGATGATAAAATTTCTGTTTCTTCACTTGGTGCTGGCGCTTACAAAATTCGTTTCTATAGAGGCGATTGTCAAATTGGAGAAGAAATGACATTTACCGTTGGCATTACAGGAAGTCTTCCTCTTGCTCAAATCAACGATATTGAAAGCTTCTGCGACGAATCTGAATATACTATCGTCCCTACAATAACATCTAGTCCAATTGTAAAACAATACGTATGGACATTGGACGACATTGAAATTAAAGCTGGAAAAATTAAAAATGCACAAGAATTAGTAGATTCAATAAATCTAAAACGTATATTTACTTTAGAAGATAATAACAAAAAATTAAAACTAGACATTACAAACCAATGCGGTTCTACCACTTCAAACTCGGTTTTAATTAAAGTAAACAAACGTCCAACAGCAGCATTAAACGCTAACACTGATATTTGTAGAAATCCACAATCTGAAGTTTCTATCTCTTTTGCAGGTAAAGCTCCATTTGTATACATGCTACCAGATAGTACAGAAAAAACTACAGAAGAAGTTATCGTTAAGGAAGCAATTAATCCAGATAGTGACGTAACATTTACACTATTATCTCTGAAAGACCAAAACTGCGAAGCTATTGCAGAAAAAGACATTAACACTCTAGAAGTAAAACAACCAGATGTACTTTTTATCGAACCATTAGAAAATACACCTGCCACTAAAGTAGTATGTGACACAGATAAAAATGCAGCAATCTCATTTACAGTAGTTGGCAGAACTGGCATAGTTGCAGACACCGATACTGCAACATATTACACAGCGAAACTATTTGACATAAACAAACAAGAAGAAGTTACAAACCCAGATGTAAAAATCACTAATATTTTCCACCCTGTAATTACAGAAAACAGAGTAGAAAACGAACCTGTATTAGACGAAAACGGTCTACCTACATTAAATGATTTAGGCGAAGTGGTAACACAAGAGGTGACATACAAAGATACCATTTGGACAGAAGGTTGCCACGAACCAACCAAAGTAGCAGAACTTGCAGAATACAATTACAATGAAACAATGTTTGGCTTCGACTGCAACGACAAAATAACAATTTCTGGACTTGAAGCAGGAGCATATAGCATTAGTTTCTTTAAAGGCGAATGCCAAATCGGAGAACCAATTACATTTACCGTAGAAGTCACAGGCAGTCTTCCTACTGCTTCTATCAACGAAGTAGGCGGTTTCTGCAACGAAACAGAAGTAACAATAACTCCTACCATTATATCTACACCAAGTGTAACAAAATATGAATGGACACTAGACGATGTTTTAATTGGAGAAAGTAAAGATTTAAAACATACATTTATATTTGAGGAAAACAATAAAACCTTAAAACTAAGTGTTACAAATGAATGTGGTACAACAGTTTCAAATTCTGTTCTAGTACAAGTTAATCCTCGTCCAACAGCACAACTAGAAACTTCAAAAGGTTATTTATGTAAAAACCAACCAACAGAAGTTTCTATCATCCTAACAGGTACAGGACCATTTACCTATACCCTACCTGACGGCACAGAAAAAACAGTAACTGATGTATATTCAAAAGAAGAAATCATTCCAGCTAGAGATACAATTTTCACATTAACTTCTCTAAAAGACCAAAATTGTGCAGCATTTATTGGAACCGACATAAACACAGTAGAAACTAAAGTTTACCCAGAACCTGAACTTAACATAACCATCACTGTTCCAGAACCTATGATAAGTGGTAGATATGTGAAAGTTGATGCAACAGAAGGTTTTGTAGGCTACACATTATATATTAATGAAGAAGAAGTTCCTGCAAAAGACTCTAACAACACTTTCTGGGCTAAAAAATTCCCATACGGAGAGTCTGTTAATGACTTCAAACTAATTGTTACAGACGAAAATGGTTGTCAGTGGATACTTGAAGAAACCAAAACAATAGAAGCAACTATCTTCCCTAATATCTTCACACCAAATGGAGATGGTGTAAACGACGTATTCCTTGCAGACTACGACCTAAAAGTTTACGACCGTCAAGGCACATTAATGTATGAAGGCACCACTGGTTGGGACGGCACCCACAATGGAGTAGAAGCAAATGCTGGAGTATATCTATACACAGTATTAATTCCAACAGAAGATGGAAGTTTAGAAGTAATTAAATCAACACTAACCCTAGAACGCTAATATACTATGAAACTAAATCGCATTTCCATAATATTCTGTCTATTAGGCTTAGCAATGCCAATGATGGCATCAAATCTAACAGGAAACACAGAATTCCTTAAGAGAAATTATGAAGGAGCCATAGTAGAATATAAAGAAACACTAAGTGGTGCAGATAGCACAAAAAGTAGCAAAGAAGCATTTGCCCTATATCGTATAGGTGAATGTTATTCATACTTAAACAACCCAGAAGAAGCTGTTAATTATCTAAATAATGCAATTACCTCTGGCTACCAAGAAGCTGAAGCTTATATGGTTTATGGTAAAAACCTTCAAAAACTAGGCAAATACCAACTTGCGAAAGCAGCTTTTGAAGAAGTTGAAAGACTTCAACCTACAAATCCACAAGTAAAAAATCTAAAAGCATCATGTGATTTTGCACTACGCTTTAGTTCACAAAATCCTATCTCTCCAGAAGAATATATTTCTGGTATAAACACAACAGATATGGAATATGGCATAGGATTTTACAAATCTGGATTAATCTATGCTTCATCAACAAAAAAAGGAGAAGAATATCGTTCACAAATGTATTATTCAGACGCTAACGATGGATTTGCAACTTCTCGTTCTGTTGATAATATGGTAAAAACAGGAAAAAAACCAAATCTTGGCACATTTGCAGTAGACACATTAGATAATATATTGTATTATACAAAATGTATCAACAACGAAAACAACGATTGTTTCATTTATTACTCAGTATTCAAAAAAGACAAATGGGTAAATAAAGGTCTTCTTCCTATAGGCGACCGTCACACAGATGCAGCACACCCTGCCCTATCGGCAAACGGCAAAAGATTATATTTCACATCAAATCGTGCAGGCGGTTATGGCGGTAGCGATATTTGGTACATCGAGAAAAAACAAAATGGTAAATGGGACTACACACCAATTAATGCAGGCGCAGTAGTTAATACTGCTGGCAACGAAGCTTTCCCATACATAGTTGGTAATACACTTATTTTTGCTTCAGACGGCGGAGTTGGTTTTGGTGGTTACGACCTATACAGCGCCATTATCGACGGCAAATCTATTTCTGGCATACAAAACCTATACCGTCCTATCAACTCTTCATACGATGATATCAACATTATTGTTTCAGAAAAAAATGATGAAGCATTCCTTATAAGCAACAGAAAAACAGAAACCCAAGATGATGTTTACAGATTTAAAGGAATCTTCTCTGCAACAATGATTTCTGGTCACGTTTACGACAAGAAAACACAAGAACCACTTTCTGGAGCACAAGTTATTCTAAATGGCATGGGCAAATCACAAACTGCTCAAACCAACGAAGAAGGCTACTACTACGCATTTGTGGAAGCAGGAGACTTCTACAAACTTATAGCAAGTAGCAGAGGTTATCTTTCTGATATTGCTATGGCAAAAACAGAGAAAACATCTATCGGAAGTTTCCCTGTAGAACAAGACTTCTACCTTTCTCAAGCAGCTATGTCTATTAGCGGTAGAGTTTACGACATGGAAACTAACGAACCATTTATAAATGAGGATGTTATGCTTTACCAAGATGGCAAAGTGGTACAACAAACCAAAACGGACATTACCGGTAGATACACATTTACCGACCTAGAAAACGGAAAAGAATATCAAGTTAAAGTAAACAAACCTAACTTCCTATCTATTAGTAGCAAACCATTTATTTATTCAGAAAATGATATAAATAACAGTCAATTCGACTTAGCTTCTATTCCAAGTTCTACTAATTATACAACAGACGATAAACGTTATAATAAAGAAGGCGCTATCGTTGGTTGGGGACGTGAAATCTTCCTATATGATATTTATTACAACTTTGATAGTGCAAAACTGCTTCCAGATTCTAAGGCAGCCCTTGACAGAATTATTTTACTACTTCAGTCAAACCCTACCCTAAAACTAGAATTTGGTTCGCACACCGACTCTCGTGGTACACACGAATACAACGACAAACTATCAGAAGAACGTGCAAAATCAGTAGTTGACTACCTAGTAAACTCAGGTATCAACCGCACTCGTTTATCATGGAAAGGTTATGGTAAACGTCACCCTCTAATAAGCAACCCTGCCACAGAAGGTGAACACAGAATGAATCGTAGAACAAGTTTTAAAATAGTTGAAAACTAAAAATATATAACAAATGAAGATATTAAAGAAAATTTGGTTAGTGCTTTTATTAATGCCAATGTCATTAATGGCACAAAATGACGTACAAATCAGTCAACATTTGTTTACACAAACACATTACAACCCTGCATTATCAGGCAACTCTATATATGCTAATGTCACTATGTTGGCTCGCCACCAATTTATGGGATTCGACGGAGCTCCTACCACTGGATTATTAAATTTTGATATTCTTGCTCCTTCTATAAATTCTGGTTTTGGTTTATCTGTGATTTATGACCAATTTGGTCCACTAAACACATATAGTGCCACTATAAATTATGCATATCATATTCCATTTTCAGAAAACCATAAACTTTCATTAGGTTTAGGTGTAGGCGCTTCTTTCACTCAATATAATGCTGCAGGCAATATTTATGAGCAAGAAGGCGACCCACTAGAATATTATGATAAAGACACCCACATAAGACCAAACTTCAACTTTGGAGTACAATATCAATTGAAAAATTGGACAATTGGGGCTTCTTTAACACATATTCAAGAGTTTTTCATGAAACAAAACCTTCGTTTTGCGCCAGTAAATTATTACCTTTACACAAAATATAAATTTGAAGTGGCTAGAGACTGGGATATAGTTCCTGCTATCTCTGCTCACTACAATGGTGTAACAGTAAACGAAGAACTTAGCCTTATTGTAAACTATACAAAAGCATTATGGTTTGGTGTTGCATACAGAATGAGCGACCTTTTTGTAGCAGAATCTATTGTTCCAATGATAGGCTTCAACATAACAGACTATGTAAGACTAGGTTATGCATACGATTATAACCTTACTCACCTACAAAATTACACATCAGGCACACACGAATTGTTCCTAACAATAAGATTCAAAACAAACAACGACCAATACAAGACTCCACGTTTTGCAGAGTGGAATTAATAATAGTAGAGTGGATAATTAAATATTACGACTATGTCTAAAGCACAGATTTTACAAAAAGAGAATGAATTGATGGACAGAGCATTTGAGGATCTGTTAAACGACTATATAAATTCTCCTCATAGTAAGAAGGTTGATATAATAAGAAAAGCATATCAGTTTGCAAAAACTGCACATGCAGGTGTGCGACGTCGTTCTGGCGAGCCATACATTATTCACCCTATTGCTGTGGCGCATATTGTGTGCAAAGATATAGGACTTGGTTCTACCTCTATCTGTGCGGCACTTCTACACGACGTGGTAGAAGACACCGACTACACCGTAGATGACATTAAAGACCTTTTCGGAGGAAAAATAGCACAAATAGTAAAAGGTCTTACTAAAATTTCTGGTGGTGTGTTTGGCGATCAAGCATCTGCTCAAGCTGAAAACTTCAGAAAACTTATTATCACCATGTCGGAAGACATACGTGTGGTGCTAATTAAGATTGCCGATAGGCTTCATAATATGCGTACATTAGATTCGCAATCTACTGCAAAACAATATAAGATAGCAGGTGAAACCGAATATATTTACGCTCCACTAGCCCACAGATTGGGTCTATTTACTATTAAAACCGAGCTTGAAGACCTAAGTTTCAAGTATAACTTCCCAGAAAAATACGAAAGTATTTCAAAACGCCTAGAAGAAGAGCGTGAAAAACGCATGGCGGTGTACGACAATTTCTCTCTTCCTATTATGAACAAACTTAATAGTTACGGTTATGAGTTTGTTATGAAAGAAAGAATAAAATCTGCATTCTCTATCTGGAAGAAAATGGAGGCAAAACGCATTCCATTTGAGGAAGTTTATGATATTCTAGGGGCCAGAATAGTATTCAAGCCACACCCAGGAGCAGACGAAAGACTTGAATGCTTCAAAATTTACAACCTTATCACATCTATTTACACCCTACACCCAGGCAGAACAAGAGACTGGCTAAGCACTCCAAAAGCCAATGGTTATGAGGCACTTCACGTTACTGTGATGGGACCAGATGGTCAATGGATTGAAGTACAAATCCGAAGCCAAAGAATGGATGATATCGCAGAAAAAGGTTTGGCTGCACACTGGAATTACAAAAAAGATTATTCATCAAGTGAATCAAAAATAGAAGAATGGTTAAGTACTGTAAATGAGCTACTTAAAAACCCAGATTCTAATGCAATGCACTTTTTGGATACATTCAAACTTGCTCTATACGATACAGAAGTTTTTGTTTTCACCCCAAAAGGCGAAATGAAAACCCTACCATCTGGAGCCACAGCACTAGACTTTGCATTTGACATACACTCAGACATAGGTATGCATTGTATTGGCGCCAAGGTAAACAACAAACTTGTGCCACTAAACTATGTGCTACAAGGTGGAGACCAAGTAGAAATCCTTACAGCAAAACAACAAGAACCTAAGCCAGAATGGATTAACTATGTTACCACCGTTAAAGCAAAAGAAAAATTAAACACCATTTACAAGCAAAACTCTAAACTTTTCCGCCAAAAAGGCGAAAGAATTTTGCGCGACACCCTAGAAGCATTGGGCTACGTGGTGAAAAAAGACTTCAATAATGATGTTATCAAAATGTTATTGGAGCATTTCAAACTAGAAAACTTTGAAGATGTTCTTACTAAACTAGGAAAAGAAGAAATCTCACTTATCGATGTTCCTACATTAGTAAAAAATAAAAATAAAAAAATCTCTTTCACTAGCCTATTCTCTAGCAAAGGAAAGAAAGTAAAAGAAAAAGAAACTACTAATAAATATTGCCTTGCACCATGCTGTAAACCTATCCCAGGCGATGATATTATCGGTTTCAAATCTGACGAGGGCATCATAATTCACAAAAGGGATTGCCCAGAAGCATTGAGACTAAAATCTGCACATGGTCCAAAAATTGTGGAAACCAAATGGGAAGAGGCAGAAGAACAAGTCTACAACGCCACTATAGAAATAGAAGGCATAGACAAGAAGCATATTTTAATGGATATCCTGAAAATCATTTCAGAAGACCTTGATGCCAATATCAAAAAACTTACAGTTAATACTTTTGGCGGTATTTTCAATGCCAGAATCAATATCTATGTAAGTCACGTTAATGACGTTAAGAAAATCTGTAAAGAAGCACTTAAAATCAATGGCATTGAGCGTGCCACACGTGTAAATGAACATGATATCTAAATCATTTAAACTTATTTTATTATTCATTATTAGTACGTTATCTATGGCTAACGCAAACCCTTTTTTGCGAGAATTTAACCTAAAATTCTCTGCAGTTCCTTTTGACAAAATTGAATTAGACCACTATGCAGAAGCAATAGAAATTGGTCTTAAAGAACAAGAACAAGACATTAAAAACATAGTAGAAAACACAGAAGAACCTACATTTGAAAACACTATTTTAGCACTTGAAAATAGTGGTGAGGTGCTTTCTCGCGTTTGCGGAGTACTTTTCAACCTTACAGAAGCCGAAACTTGCGACCAGCTTGACTCTATTTCAGAAAAATACTCTCCTATCCTATCAGAGGCTTCAAGTAAAATAAAACAAAACGAAGCCCTTTTTGCAAGAGTAAAAAAGGTATATGAAAATATAGAAAACTACCAAGACCCTATCAAGAAAAAACTAATAGAAGACTCTTATATTGGTTTTGTTCGCTCTGGTGCAAACCTAGACAAGGACCAAAAAGAAAGAATGAAAACCCTTTCTAGTGAACTTAGTTTGCTTACATTCAACTTTGGTCGTCTTGCCCTACAAGCAACCAATGCTTACACTATGCACCTTAATAATATAGAAGACCTAGACGGACTACCAGAATATGCAATTGCTGCAGCAAAAGAAAAAGCTACAGAAAAAGGCTTAGACGGTTGGGTAATAGACCTTTCAGCTCCTTCTTATATTAGTTTTATGCAATATGCCACAAATAGAGAACTTAGAAAAGAACTTTATATGGCATACAACACCAAAACTAGCAAGGGCGACGACAACGACAACCAAGAAAATATCAAAAAAATAGTAAACAATCGCCTAGAAATGGCTCAAATTATGGGTCGCTCACACTACAGCGAATATCGCCTAGAACGCACTATGGCACAGGCAGATAGTTCTGTTTATGGCTTGCTAGACGATTTACACGCAAAATACATGCCTCATGCTATTAAAGAAAGAGAACTTATAGCAGAGTATGCAAAAAAACTAAACAATGACCCAAATTTCACTCTAATGCCATACGATTGGGCATTTTATAGTGAAAAATACAAAGAAGAAAAATATGCTTACAAAGAAGAAGACCTTAAGCCATATTTTGAACTTGAAAGAGTAAAAAAGGGCGTATTTGGTTTAGCAACAGATCTTTATGGTATTAAGTTCATCCCAAACAAAGAACTTCCTGTTTATCACAAAGATGTAGATTTGTTTGAGGTATATGATGCAGACGGCAAATTTATGGGTCTGCTCTACACAGACTTTTTCCCTCGCAAGAGCAAACGCCAAGGTGCATGGATGACAGAATTTAAAGGTCAGTACTATAACGCCGACGGCACAGATAGCAGACCACTTATTTCACTTGTAATGAACTTTACACCTCCTACTGGTGATGGTCCTGCCCTACTTACATTTGAAGAAGTAAAAACCTTCCTACACGAATTTGGACACGCACTTCACGGACTTCTTTCAGATGTACCATACGAAAGCCTAAGCGGAACAAATGTTTATCGCGACTTTGTAGAACTTCCATCACAAATAATGGAAAACTTTGCTAGTCTGCCAGAGTTTTTAAATAAAACTGCCATTCACTACGAAACTGGCGAGGTAATTCCTGCAGAACTTGTAAACAAACTTAAAGCATCTGAGCAATACCTTGCAGCATATTCTTGCATCAGACAACTAAGTTTTGGCTACCTAGATATGGCTTGGCACGGCATTACAGAGGCATTTAATGGCAATGTAATGGAATTTGAAAGAAATGCTTGGAAGAAAACCCAACTTTTCCCTGCTATTGATGGTTGCTGTATGAGTACACACTTCACTCACCTATTTGCAGGAGGCTATGCAGCAGGCTATTACGGCTATAAATGGGCAGAAGTGCTAGATGCCGATGCTTTTTCTGTATTCCAAGAAGCAGGTGGCATCAACGACTCTGTGGCAAGCCGCTTTCGCGAAAATATCCTCTCAAAAGGCAGCACCGACCACCCAATGACGCTCTACAAAGCCTTCCGAGGCTGCGCCCCAAAAACCGACGCGCTCCTTAAACGCGATGGAATAGTTGAATAGTTAGTAGTGACGCACGATTGTGCGTCACTACTTTTTTAAAAGATTTCAACAAAAAGTCCGATTTTCTATAAAAAAACTTGAAATTGCAAAAATAAACCTTATCTTTGCACTCGTGTTTTGTTGCACATATTATATACTTTTGAGTAAAAACAAACAAAATTAAATAATTATTAACTTTAAACTTAAGAAATGAAACTACAAGTAAGTAATTCTAATTATCCTAATTGGACCCCAATTACTGTACAATTCAACGTACCTGCTAAGTTTGAAAAACTTAAAGAAATCGCTAACAACCTATGGTGGGTATGGAACTATGAAGCTGTGGATTTATTCACTGAAATGAATCCAGAATTATGGACAAAATGCGGTGGCAACCCTGTTTTATTCCTACAAACTCTTAACAACAATCAATACGCAGAACTAGCTAAAAACAAAGGCTTCATCAAACGTATGGACGAAGTTTATGCTAAATTCTCTGCTTATATGAATGTTAAACCTTCTAAAACTATTCCTTCTGTTGCATACTTCAGCATGGAGTACGGTTTAACTGATATCTTAAAAATCTACTCTGGTGGTCTAGGCGTATTAGCTGGTGACTACTTAAAAGAAGCTTCTGACTGCAACGTTGACATGGTTGCTATCGGTTTCTTATATCGTTTTGGTTACTTCACCCAAAACTTATCAATGAATGGCGAACAAATCGCTGTTTATGAAGCTCAAGAATTCGACAAACTTCCTATCGAACAAATTCTAGACAAAAACGGTAACGCTGTAACTATCAATGTAGCTTACCCAGGTCGTAACATCTACGCTAACTTATGGAAAGTTAAAGTAGGTCGTATCAACCTTATCCTTCTAGACACAGATACAGACTTAAACAACGAAGCTGACCGTTCAATCACTAGCCAACTTTATGGTGGTGACAACGAACACCGTCTAAAACAAGAAATCATGCTTGGTATTGGTGGTATGGCAGCTCTTAAAGAACTTGGTATCTCTAAAGAAGTTTACCACTGTAACGAAGGTCACGCTGCATTCTTAAACGTTCAACGTTTAATCGACTATATCAAAACTGGTCTTAGCTTCAACGAAGCTATGGAACTTGTACGTGTTTCTGGTCTATTCACCACTCACACTCCAGTTCCTGCTGGTCACGATAAATTCGAAGAAGGCGTATTCCAATATTATATGAACGACTTCGCTAACCAATTAGGTCTATCTTGGACAGACTTCATGAACATGGGTCGTGAAAATCCTGGTGATTTAACAGAAAAATTCTCTGTAACTGTATTTGCTTGCAACACCTGCCAAGAAGTTAATGGTGTGAGCTGGTTACACGGCGAAGTTTCTAAAGATATGTTCAAAACTATCTGGAAAGGTTACTATCCAAGCGAATCTCACGTAGGTTATGTAACTAACGGTGTTCACTATCCAACTTGGGCTGCTTCAGAATGGCAAAAACTTCACGTTAAATCATTCGGTGAACAATTCCTTGCAGACCAATCTAATACTGCTCACTGGGAAAACATCTACAATGTTTCTGACGCAGAAATTTGGGAAACACGTAAAGCTCTTAAACAACGCTTAATCGACTATATTAAAGCTCGTTTCACAGAAACATGGTTGAAAAACCAAGGTGACCCAGCTCGTATCGTAAGCCTATCTGAAAACATCAACCCTAACGCATTAACAATTGGTTTCGGTCGTCGTTTCGCTACTTACAAACGTGCTCACCTATTATTCACAGACCTTAACCGTCTAGCTAAGATTGTTAACAATCCTAACTATCCTGTTCAATTCTTCTTCACTGGTAAAGCTCACCCAGCTGACGCTCCAGGACAAAAATTGATCCAAAACATTATCGAGATTTCTCGTCGTCCAGAATTCCTAGGTAAGATTATCTTCTTAGAAAACTACGACATGGCTCTTGCTAAACGCTTAATCTCTGGTGTTGATATTTGGTTAAATACTCCTACTCGTCCACTAGAAGCATCTGGTACATCTGGTGAAAAAGCTGAAATGAACGGTGTATTGAACTTCTCAGTTCTTGACGGTTGGTGGTATGAAGGTTACCGCGAAGGTGCAGGTTGGGCTCTAACCGAAAAACGTACTTTCGTTAACCAACAACAACAAGACCAACTAGACGCAGCAACAATTTACTCAATGTTAGAAAACGAAATCATTCCATTATATTTCGCTAAAAACAGTAAAGGTTACTCTCCAGAATGGATTCAATACATTAAGAACTCTTTAGCTAAGATCGCTCCTATCTACACTACAAAACGTATGTTAGATGACTATATTGATCGTTTCTATAGCAAACAAGCTAAACGTGCTAAAGCTCTTAAAGCAAACAACTGTGCTAAAGCTAAAGAAATCGTTGCATGGAAAGAAAACATGGCAGCAAACTGGGATAACATTGAAGTAATCGAATCATCTGTAAACGATATGTCTCACTATATCGCAGATACATTAGACAAACAAGTTGTGACTGTTTCTGTTGATGCTAAACAAGAAAGCGTTGCAAATGGTCTAGGATTCGAACTAGTTATCGTTAAAATGATTGATGGTGCTGAAAAACTACACAAAGTGGTTCCATTCACTGAAGTTAAAGTTGAAGGCGGCAAAGTAAATGCTAAACTTGAAATGACTCCTACTACTGGTGGTTCATTCAAATGCGCAATCCGTATGTACGCTAAAAACGACGCACTTCCTCACCGTCAAGACTTCTGCTACCTACGCTGGATTTAATCTTATTAGATTATAT
Organism: Candidatus Enterocola sp.; assembly: GCA_045612225.1. GTDB lineage: Bacteria > Bacteroidota > Bacteroidia > Bacteroidales > Paludibacteraceae > Enterocola. The sequence goes on along the minus strand of JAZKYP010000009.1, from coordinate 213,026 downwards.
AGCATTGAAGCTCCCATATATTTGGGAGCTTCTTTTTTTGTATATATTTCATTAAATTTTTGCCAATATCTTACATTTTTATATTATTTTTGTATTCAGTGCACAGATTTTGTTTGTTTTGCATATTCATACACGAACCAAATGTCTAAAAATAAATATATCCTTCTAATTATTGCTATTTTATCGTTACTACTAAGCAGTTGTAACGTAACTAAATACGTACCAGAAGGACAATATTTATTAGACGAAGTCAAAATCACCACAAAGGATAAAGAACTGAAAGACACCGACTTTAGCATCTACCTACGTCAACAACCAAATTTAAAGTTATTCAACTTTATCCCATTCAACCTTGGACTTTATAGCATTTCTAGTCCAGACACCACACTGTGGATAAACCGTTTCCTACAAAAAATAGGCGACGCACCTGTTATATATGACTCTACATTAGTGGAATCATCTGCATTGGAGCTAAAGAAAGCCATGAACAATAAAGGCTACCTAAATGCAGAGGTAACACACAACACCACATATAAAAAGAAAAAAGCTAAAGTAAAATACAATATTGTAGCCAACCAACCATACAAAATCTATGATATTAAATACAGGATTAAAAATGAAGAAATAGAAGAAATTATCCTTAATGACACTATAAACTCACTTATAAAAAGGGGTAATAATTTTGATATTGATAATCTTGAGAAAGAAAGAAAAAGAATTGCTGAACTTTTAAGATCTGAGGGTTATTTCTACTTTGACAAAGAATATATTGGATTTACGGCTGATACTACATTAGAAAACAAACAGGTCAGACTACACATGATAGTTCGTCCTATAAGAAAATTAGTTGGTAAAAATACATTTATAGATGTTGAACATGAGAAATACAATGTAAAAAATGTAAATTATTTCCTAACTAATGATGCTATTTCATTATCTGGAGATAGTATTAATATATCATTAGAACATAAAAAATATAAGAACATAAATATTTATTCCAACAATAATTTCGTAAGAAAAAACACCCTACACCATTTCACAAGTATAAATAGTAATTCGTTGTACAACGAAAAAACTGTAGATCAAACATACGCAAAACTAGCTGGTCTAAAGATATTCAAATATCTAAATATCTCATTTAAGGAAACTGAGGATAGTTTAAAAATAGTAGAAAATGCACTACAACAAGATAGTTTGCTTTATGGTATAGAAACATCATCTACCAATGACACTATTAGAATAAAACAACTGGATTGTAATATCGTATTAACACCAGACAAACTACAATCATATAGTTTTGAATTGGAAGGTACAAATAACGAAGGAGACTTTGGCGTTGCAGGAAAATTTCAATATAGCCACAACAATATATTCAAAGGCGGAGAACAATTAAAATTCCAAGTTCGTGGAGCTAACGAATCTATCATAGGCAATCGTTCCATCTGGGAAGTAGGCACAGAAGCAAGTATCGCCTTCCCTACTATTTTATTCCCATACGTTTCAAAGAAATTCTATCAAGATTATACCTCAAACACAGAATTACATGTAAACTACAGCTTTCAAATTCGAAACGAATATTCTCGTATGATTGCAGGTTTAGGCATGAGATACAACTGGCAAACAAAAAACAGAATTAACCATACAATAAGCCTAATCGACTTGAATTATGTATATTTACCATATATTTCAGACAATTTTAAGGAGACAATAAATAATTCTCTTTTAAAATATAGTTACGAAGACCACTTTATTATGAGTGCTGGATATGGCATCTCACTTACAAACAAGAAAAACGAATCATATAAAAACTTTTATAACCTTCGTGCTTCTGCAGAAATAGCAGGAAACCTATTGTATGGCATTAGCCACGAAACCAATGCCAATAAAGATAATAATGGTTCATACCTTTTAGGTAACATCCCATTTGCTCAATATGCAAAAGCAGACTTTGACTTTAGTTTTACTCATACCGTAGATAAAAAGAACTCTATTGTATATCACTTAGGCCTAGGAGTTGGCGTTCCATACCTAAACTCAACCATCCTACCTTTTGAAAAACGTTACTATGCTGGTGGTGCCAATAGTGTTCGTGGATGGTCTGCACGTACACTAGGACCAGGTTCTTACAATGCGGGCACCACTATCGACTATATGAAACAGTCTGGCGACATAAAACTAGATTTAAACCTAGAATATAGAACAAAACTAGTTTGGCTACTAGAACTTGCAGCATTTGTTGATGCTGGTAATATCTGGACACTAAAAGACGAAGGTCAGGTAGGTGGACAATTTAAGTTCAATGAGTTTTATGAACAAATAGCATTGAGCTATGGTATAGGTATCAGACTAAATTTCGATTACTTTGTAATCCGATTAGACTGGGGCATAAAAGCATACGACCCATCACTTTCAGAGGGAGAAGGTTGGAGATTCACCCCAGGATGGCGTCTACTTAGAGACACCGCCCTACACTTTGCAGTAGGATATCCATTCTAATGAATGACCCGATAATAATTTAATTGTTAGCTTTATTTCAACTAAACGACTAAACATTACACTTAAAAAAATGAATAACATCCTAGATTTAATAGGCAACACCCCACTAGTGAGGGTAAGTGAAGATTTGAACATTTATGCAAAATGCGAGTTTTTAAACCCAGGCGGAAGTATTAAAGACCGCGTTGCATACAATATGATTTGTCAAGCAGAGAAAGAAGGCAAACTTAAACAAGGTATGACCATTATTGAACCAACATCTGGCAATACTGGCATTGGTCTTGCACTTGTGGGCGTGAGAAAAGGCTATAAAGTAATCATTGTGATGCCAGAAAATATGTCTGAGGAACGCAAGAGAATTATTCGTTGCCTTGGCGCTGGACTTGAGCTTACTCCAAAAGAACTTAGCCTAGACGGAGCGGTGAAAAAAGCAGAAGAATTGGCAGCAGAACTTGGTGAAAATGCATTCATTCCTCAACAATTTGTAAACCCAAACAACCCTGATATTCACTATCGCACCACTGCAGTGGAACTTTACGAGCAAATGGCTGGCGATATTGATATTTTTGTGTCTGGTCTTGGTAGTGGTGGCACACTTCAAGGTATTGGTAAGTTCTTAAAAGAGAAAAATCCTAATATAAAAATCGTAGCGGTGGAACCAAAAGACGTGTCTGCCCTACTTGGTCATGAACCTGGTCTTCACCAAATTCAAGGCATTGGCGATGGTTTTATTCCTGAAGTGCTAGACACAGAACTAATAGATGAAGTAGTAGAAGTTTCAGACGCTGATGCAATCTACACTACTCGCAAAATGGCAGAAGTTTATGGACTTCTTTGCGGGACCTCTTCAGGAGCCAACGTGTGGGCTGCAATACAAATGGCAAACAAATATGGCAAGGAGAAGAGAGTTGCAACAATACTTGCAGATAGGATTGAAAGATATTTTAGTACAAATCTTTTGTAATTAAATAATTTGTATTATCTTTGTGCTCGCAAATTTAGCGGATGGTCTCGTAGCTCAGCTGGATAGAGCAACAGCCTTCTAAGCTGTGGGTCGTGGGTTCGAATCCCGCCGGGATCACAAGAATCTGAAGTCATAAGACTTCAGATTCTTTTTTTTATATACCAAAAAAAATATTATCTTTGTAATTACGAACTTAACTAAAATCAAATCAATATGAAAAAAATCTTTTTATTACTATCATTGACGCTTGCGTTAGCTAGCTGTGTAAGTGGAAATGGGAACGAACCTAACAAGCCAGAAAACCCAGAAGGCACAGAGCAAACCACTCCTGCTGAGCCAGAAAAACCAGCAGAACCAGAAGCACCTGCAGTTGATGAAAATGGCATTAGCCTTAAAGAATCTCCAAAAGCGGTTACCACTGGTAAACTTTACAGAACAGAGGTTAAAAGCGAAAATTTCAACAGTACACTACAACTAGACATCTGGGTACCAGACTGTTATACTCCAACAGAAAAATATCCTGTACTTTATCTACACGATGGTCAAAACCTATATGACGCAAAATCTTCTTGGAACAAACAAGCTTGGGAAATTGACGAAGTTGGTGGCAGACTTATTGCAGAAGGCAAAATCAAACCATTCATTGCAGTGGGTATTCATAGCATAAACACCACTCGCGTTTGCGACCTTATGCCAGAAAAAGTACTTACAGAATACTTCGACCACGAAAAATACACCACAACAGGTTTCGAAGGTTTTTGCAAAAAAGAAATTAGAGGCGACGAATATGTAGACCTAATTGTAAACACAATTAAACCTATGATTGACTCTACATTCTCTACCCTACCAGACAAAGAAAACACTGCAGTGATGGGCTCTAGTATGGGTGGTCTTGCTTCATTCTACGCGATGTGCGAACGTCCAGACATTTTCGGCACTGCTATTTGCGTGTCAACACACATGAGTGTAGAAGGCGAAACTTGTTGGGCAGAAGCAGTATTTGCATACCTAAGAGACAAACTTCCTACCGACGGTGAGCACAAAATCTATTTCGATTGTGGCGACAAAACATCAGATTACTACTATGTTCCATTCTTTGAAGAACTAGTTTCTATCCCACAAGAAAAAGGTTACACAGTAGAAAATGGCAAACTAAGCTATGGTTTCTACCCTGGCACATCTCACGACGAGGCTTCATGGTGCAAACGTGTTGACGTTCCGCTTACTTTCCTATATCAAAAGTAAATTCCTACAAATCAAATAAAGCAAAGAGTTGGTTCTCCTTAAGAATCAACTCTTTTTTATTATTGATATCTCCTATTTTTTTATTAATTTTGTGGCGTTTATAAAAAATACGTTCAGATGGAATATAATTTTAAAAGTATTGAACAAAAATGGCAATCATATTGGAAAGAAAATGCCATTTACAAAGTTGAAACAAACAAAAGTAAACCAAAATTCTATGTATTGGATATGTTCCCATATCCATCTGGCGCTGGTCTTCACGTAGGTCACCCACTAGGATACATAGCTTCAGATATATACAGCCGTTACAAAAGACTTCAAGGCTTCAACGTGCTTCACCCAATGGGTTACGATGCGTATGGTCTACCAGCAGAACAATATGCTATTCAAACAGGTCAACACCCAGAAATTACTACCAAGAAAAATATCAATCGCTATCGCGAACAATTGGATAAAATAGGTTTCTGCTACGACTGGGACAGAGAAATCAAAACTTGCGACCCAGAATACTACAAATGGACTCAATGGGCATTTATTAAAATGTTCGACAGCTGGTATTGCCAAAGAGCAGATGCAGCAAAACCTATTAGCATGCTTGTTGACATTTTCAACGAACAAGGTAATGCAAAAGTAAAAGCTGCTTGCACAGAAACTCCTATTTTCACAGCAGAAGAATGGAAAAGCTACGACGAAAAGAAACAACAAGAAATCTTGATGAACTATCGTATAGCATACCTAGCAGACATTAGTGTAAACTGGTGTCCACAACTAGGCACTGTGCTAGCAAACGACGAAGTGAGCGAAGGACTTTCTGTTCGTGGCGGTTTCCCTGTAGAACAAAAAGTAATGCGTCAATGGAGCTTGCGTGTAAGTGCTTACGCACAACGTCTTCTTGACGGACTAGATAAAATTGACTGGACAGATTCACTTAAAGAAACTCAAAGAAACTGGATTGGCAGAAGTGAAGGTGCAGAAATGGACTTCGCTATTGCAGATAGCGACATCACAATGACAGTGTTTACCACTCGTGCCGATACCACATTTGGTGTAACATTTATGGTGCTTGCTCCAGAAAGTGATTATGTAAAACAAATTACTACTGCAGAGCAAAAAGCAGAAGTAGAAGCATATCTTGACGCAGTAAAACGCCGTACAGAACGTGAACGTATTTCTGACAGAAAAGTGAGCGGTGTTTTCTCTGGTGCATACGCTATCAACCCATTCACTGGCGACAAAATTCCAGTATGGATTTCAGACTATGTACTTGCAGGATATGGTACAGGTGCTATTATGGCTGTGCCAGCACACGATAGCCGCGACTACGCTTTCGCAAAACACTTCAACCTACCTATTATTCCAGTAATTGAAGGTTGCGACGTAAGCGAAGAAAGCTTCGACGCTAAAGACGGTATTATGTGCAACTCAGGCTTCCTAAACGGCCTTCAAGTGAAAGAAGCTATTGCAAAAGCAAAAGTTTACATTGCAGAAAAAGGTATTGGTAAAGTAAAAGTAAACTATCGTCTTCGCGATGCTATTTTCTCTCGCCAACGCTATTGGGGCGAACCATTCCCTGTATATTACAAAGAAGGAATGCCATATACACTAGACGTGGAAAAACTTCCACTTCTACTTCCAGAAATTAGCACATATCTTCCTACCGAAACAGGTGAACCACCACTAGGACGTGCAGAAAATTGGAAAACAGAAGAAGGCTACCAATTAGAACTTAACACTATGCCAGGTTTTGCAGGTTCATCTGCATACTACCTACGCTATATGGACCCACGCAACAACGATGCTCTAGTGAGCACAGAAGCTAATGAATATTGGCAAAACGTGGACCTTTACATCGGTGGTACAGAACACGCAACAGGTCACCTTATCTATAGCCGTTTCTGGAACAAGTTCTTATTTGACCTTGGCTTAATTTGCAAAGACGAACCATTCCAAAAACTTATCAACCAAGGTATGATTCAAGGTCGTTCAAACTTTGTTTATCGTGTTATCGGAACAAACCAATTCGTATCTTTAGGCCTAAAAGACCAATACAAAACACAAGAAATTCACGTAGACGTAAACATTGTTTCAAACGACATCCTAGACCTAGACAAATTCCGCGCTTGGATGCCAGACTTTGCTAACGCAGAGTTCATCCTTGAAGACGGCAAATACATTTGCGGTTGGGCAGTAGAAAAAATGTCTAAATCTATGTTCAACGTGGTTAACCCAGACGATATTGTAGAAAACTACGGTGCAGACACACTTCGCCTATACGAAATGTTCCTTGGACCTCTAGAACAATCTAAACCATGGGATACAAACGGTATCGACGGTGTTCACCGCTTTATCAAACGTCTATGGGGCTTATTCTATAAAGGTGACGATGTGAACGTATCAGACGCAGAACCTACTGCAGAAGAATACAAAACACTTCACAAAACTATTAAGAAAGTAACAAGTGATATTGAAAACTTCTCATTCAACACCGCAATTTCTGCATTTATGATTTGCGTGAATGAACTAAACTCTGCAAAATGTAACAAACGTGCTATCCTAGAACCACTTGTAGTTCTACTTGCACCATTTGCACCACACGTAGCAGAAGAACTTTATCACGTACTTGGCAACGACACCACAGTTTGCGACGCTGCATATCCAAAACACGATGAAAAATACTTAGCAGAAAACACTGTTAAATATCCTATTTCATTCAATGGTAAAGTACGTTTCACTCTAGAACTTGCAGCAGACCTAAATCCAAAACAAGTGGAAGAAATTGCACTTGCCAACGAACAAACTGCAAAATACCTAGATGGCAAATCTATCAAGAAGGTGATTGTTGTTCCTAAGAAAATTGTAAATATAGTAATTTAAGAATTCGGTCACTGAGCCTGTCGAAGTGCCAGAATTCTTAATAATAACCAAATCACGTGAGTGAAACTCTAAAAAATAAAATGCTTGGTGCCCTTGCTTGGAGCTCTGTAGATAGAGTTGCCCAGCAAGGGACTCAAGCTATTATAGGCATTATACTTGCTCGCCTACTCTCACCATCCGACTACGGACTAATGGGAGTGGTAATGATTTTCACCACACTTTCCTACATTCTAGTAGAAGGCGGTTTCACTGCATCGCTAGTGAGAACCAAAGAAATCACAAAAGAACACACCAACACTGTATTCTATTCAAATCTGGCGGTTTCTATAAGTTTATACATCATATTCTTTGTTTCAGCCCCACTTATAGCCAGCTTCTTCTCACAAGAAGAACTTACCCCACTCATCAGAGTAACAAACCTAGCCCTTATATTCAACTCCCTATACATAGTGCCATACGGCCTTATTGAAAGGGAATTAAACTTCAAAAAACTAGCCAAAATAAACATTATTAGCACCACACTGAGTGGTCTATCTGGAGTTGTATCTGCATATTACAACGTAGGAGTTTGGGCTCTAGTTATCCAACAGACTTCTTACCACCTAATACGCAGTATCTGCTTCTATGCTTGGCAACGTTGGCTGCCTAGCCTTATTTTCTCTAAAAAGATATTCAAAGAATATGCATCATTTAGTGTTCATATCCTTTCATCTAATATATTGAATATATTCTTCAATAATATATACACCTTCTTGCTGGGTAAATTCTACTCTGTAAAACAACTTGGATATTACACTCATGCCAATAAAATGGCAGAAACTGCGAACTTCACTTTCAGTGCCATATTTGGTAAAACAAGTTACAATCTATTTGCCAAAATCCACGACCAAAGCGAAAAATTAATCTATGCCATGAGGCAGATGATACAAAAATCATCACTAATAATTATTCCTACTACAATATTCCTAATATTTGCAGCAAAACCATTATTCCTAACACTATTTGGCGAAAAATGGCTAGCTTCTGTGCCTTATTTTCAACTTATTTGCATAGCAAACCTACTCAATATAGTATATCTAATAAATAATTATGCATTAAACTCTGTAGGAAAATCAAAATTAAGTCTGAAGGTAGAAATAATAAAAAGATGTCTGATACTAATTTCTGTTTTATTGTGCTTTAGTTACGGAGTAATGGAGCTAATGATTGGTTATGCAGTGTCTTGCCTACTATCATGGTTTATTTCACTTCTACAAGTAAATAAAACCATTGGACTAAAGATAGGCGACCAACTGAAAGACATTGCACCTATCATGATTTGGAGTATAATAATCTGCTATTTAGGCTATCTAAGCGGATTGTTTACAGAGAACCTTTATTACAAACTAATAATACAAGGCGCTGTAAGCTTAAGCTTATACATCGGTGTTATATCTATTTTCTACAGAGAATTGTGGAATTACATTATGAAATTCCTAAAAATCAAGAAGTAAACCTTACAGAAGTGAGGCTATTTTACCTGCTAACGCCTTACGAGAATAGTTTTTATAATTATCGTTGCCCGAATAAGGCATAACTAAAAACTTATCCAAATTAAAATCTTCTGAATAACACTCACCTGCTTCACATTCTTTTATAAGCTTCATTGCATCGCCATTTTCAGGTCCGAAAAGAAGGATATTCCTTTCCGAAGCAAGATATTCAAATAGTTTGCCTGTAAGAATACCCTCATTGTTTGGCACATTTGGGATAAAAAGAAGCAGTGCATCAGCGCTGCGCATATAAGCGATAGCCTCTGCGTGCGACACATACGGGATAAACTCCGTTTGCACACCCCAAGACTCAATCTCTTGTTTGGTATCATCGCTCACCACACCTACAAATCGTAGCATTATGTCTTTTCTTCCTGTGGCAAGAGTTTTAAGTGGAACTAAATCATATTGCGGTGCCATAACACCTACGTAAGTTAAATAGTTAGGAGTTAGGACGTGTTGATGACCGTTAGGGATTATTATAGTTGAATTAATAAAGTCCTTTGTATCATAACCATTAGGGACGACAGCATTTTTTTCTGCTACGTCTGCTTTTTGGGCAAAAAGACGCTTACACTCTTCGCTTACAGTGATTATCTGGTCTGCGGCAAGTAATACAGAGCGTTCGTAACGTAGATTGCGTTTTTTTGCCCAACAAGTTGGATAAAGGTCTTCGTTGTAATAAATATCAGTCCATGGATCGCGAAGGTCAGCCACCCATTTAATGTGAGGATATAGGCGCTTAAGCTCCAATCCTATCAGTTGAGTAGAGTGCGGTGGAGATGTGGTAATAATAGTTTCTATTCCCTCTTGTTCTATTATCTCTTTAGCTTTTGCAAGTGCATATTTATTCCAACCTCTGCGGGGGTCTGGCAAAAAGAAATTGCCACGAATAAAGCGTGAAATCTTTTGTAGTAGTGTTGGATTTGGCTCATTTGCAAAACCTCCGTATGGCACTTGCTTTTGTGGAGATACTTTTTTATATAGTGAAAGAATCTCTTTTGTTTTAGTCTTATAAACCTTTACAAAGTCTGGTACTTCCTTGCACAAACTCTCATCCACTTGTGGATATGAAGCAACCTCTGGGTCCACTGTTAGCACTATAGTCTCTACCCCAAACTCAGGCAGATACTTAATAGTTTTTAGCCAACGTTGCACCCCAGCCCCACCACTCGGCGGAAAATAATATGTTATAAGAAGTACTTTTTTCACAAAATATAATTTCTCTTGAAGCAATAGCAAATTTAATAAAAAAAAGTCGCAAACCAAATGGTCTGCGACTTTAATATTTTAATTAGTATTTATTAATAATTAAATACTTTAGCAGCCTTACCAGAAGCATATTGAAGGATAACATAACCTGCAGCATCAGCAGCAACTGGACGACCTAGTAAGTCATAAGCAGCAACAACTGCGTCTTCAGCATCTACATCTTCAATACCTGTTGTAGTACCTGTTGTATAAGATAATGTTAGAGAACCATCAGCATTTTCTACTAAAGTGAAAGTTACTTCTACACCACCTGGCACAAACATTTTTTCAGCATAATTTTTTCCTTCTACTAATGTAACAGGAGAACCTGCTGCATAAGCTTCAGCAAAATACCATTTAGCTAAATCACCAGTTTTAATAGCTACGTAAGAGTCTGCTTCAAATGTTGCAACTAGAGAACCATCTACAAATTTGTAATCACCTAGGTTTGCATAATCCTCTTTGTCACCATAGTCAGCATTATTAATCCAACCAATTAGATAGTAATCAGCGCCTGTAGGAGTATCGATTGGGTCGTCGCCACCTTCACCTTCACCTTCGTCAGAACCACCTTCGTCAGAACCGCCTTCGTCAGAAGAACCAGAAGCTGTAACTGTTAAGATTAAAGTAGCTGGGTCGAAAGAAATTGTATATGTACCAGCTTTGATGCTTGGGTTACCACCTTCTGTAGCAGTTTTTTCTTCACCTAATTGATATGTACCAGTAGCAGAAACATCAGTACCTAGACCAGCAACAGTCCAGTACCATGCATCTTGGAAACCATTATTTGTTCTTTTAACACCGAAGTCTGCGTCTTGAGCTACTACGAAATCAGAAATAGACCAAACACCATTAGATTCTGTTAATGCCTCAGAAGCCCAATCTGAAGAAGCAAAGCTACCATGTAGGAAATAAGCAAAGTCATCAACAAGTTCTTCTTCTTGTGCATAAACTGTTAAGGTTAAAGCATTTTTGTCGAAAACGATTTTGCTTACAGCAAATGCTTTACCAGAAGAAACTTTAAAGTTAGTGTTGCTACCATTAACAGCTGCAACTGAAACTCCTGCAGATACTTCTGCTTGATCACCAGCGCCATAGTTATCTGCAGTTGACCAAGTTGCGTCAGCAATTTTAAACTCACCAGATAAAGTGAATGTTTTCACTAGTTCAAAAACACCTGTTGATGTTTCTGTAAATTGATAATCTGCAGAAGCACCCCAGCCATTAACTGCACCACGAAGGTATAGCTGCGCGCTAGCAGACATTGCAACCATAGCAGCTGCAACGAAAAGTAAAATTTTTTTCATAATAAATAAAGTTTTAAGTTAAACAAATAAGTGATTTTAAAATTTATATTTCTAATAAAATTGTGTTTAAAGGACTAACCCTTTAAACACAACCTGTTTTACCATGCTTTAATCTCATCATACTGAGTAGCAAACCCCTCAAACTTAACAATACGTTTGTTACCAGATTCTATAGCTTCATCACTATCTTTATAATAGTAATAGTATTCAACAGTTTCGCCGTCTAGAGTAATTGGAGAAACGTGGAATGTCCAGTTATTGTTACCTGCATCAACCATTCTAGAATATTTCCAATTGGTGAAGTTTCCTCTAACGTAAACTTCTGTTGTGCCACGAGGAACTGATACATTAAGTGTCATATCGCCCCAATATTCTACTTTATCATTTACTACACTACGAGCACCTAATGGACGGTGGTTGAAACGATATTCAGATTGATCCATACGTGGACCCCATACATATAGGTAGTGAAGGTCTGCTGGAACATTTTTTAAAGTACCTGCAAAGTGAGTTTCGTCTACTTTTTTAAGTTGAAGTTTAGCGTCTGCGTGTTTCCAATATAGAGCATCACCTTCTTTACCAAATGTACCTGCTACCCAAACTTCTTTTGTACCTGCAGGAACTTGAACATTAAATTCAACTACACCTTTGAATTTTTCTTTCTTTTTAGAATCTGCATATACAGCAACATATTTGTCATCAGTTTGGTAGTTGTTGTTTTTCAAAATAACAAAGATACCAGATACATGAGGAACTTCTTCGTCTGTTAAACCGAAATAAGATTTAATATTAGAAATGGTATAAGTAAGTGTACCATCAGATTTTTTGGTCCACATAAAGCTTCTGGTATTACATTTAGACCATTCAGCTTTTTCTTTTGCCCATTCACCATTTTTATCTAATTCTAAACAAGTATAGATAAACACGTCTTCGGTTTCCATCCATTTTTGGTTCACATTAGGTGTATAGGTCAATACTATAGCACCATTAGGATTAGGAGTCTCCGGAGTAACTACTAATTCACCTTGCGCAGCACTTAATGAAAATGCTGAGAGAACTAATCCCATAAATGCAATAAATAATTTTTTCATACTTCTACATTTTAAGTTTACTCGTTACAAAGATAAGGCATTTTTTTAAATCTACGTACCTTTTACTTAATATTTTTAAAACGATTGCACCAAAAACCACTTTTTTTAACATATCAATGGTAAAATTTAAGAAAATGGTACAAAAAAAATGCGGGCACTTGACAAGCTCAGTGACCGCATTAGATTATTAGGAATTTTCCTGAGTGAGTTTTAAAGGAGGGATTTCTAGACTAGTGTAGCCTGAGCAACCGGAGTTTACTGTAAATTCTGCGATTTAGTGAGAGCAGAGTTAAGTTTACTTAAACTATGCCGAACGTGAGCAGAATCGCCGTTAGGCAATGAGGATTGCGAAGGCAAACTAGGCGAAAAAAATCACCCTTTAAAAGCGCTCAGGCTTTGTATTCATCCCATGCTTTGATAGAGATCTCATTCTCCTTCACACTACAGAATGCGTGAATAAATGCAGATGCTAAACGCGCATTTGTAAGCAATGGAATATTATGGTCGATAGCAGCACGACGGATTTTATAGCCATTGGTTAGTTCGCGACGAGTTTGGTTTTTAGGAATATTGATAACAAGGTCAAATTTCTTACCTGCCATCATATCAGTGATTTTTAATTCGCTATCTTCATCGTCTGGCCAACCTACTATAGTAGCTTCAATACCATTTTCTGCTAGGAATTTTTGTGTTCCGATAGTTGCATAGATATTGTAACCGTTTTTAGCAAGTTCGCGACATGGTTCTAGTAAGTCCACTTTAGATTTAGCATCACCAGAAGATACCATGATATTCTTTTCTGGAATTGTAGTACCCACAGCGATAAGTGAGCTTAAAAGAGCTTCGTTAAAGTCGTCGCCGATACAACCTACCTCACCAGTAGAAGCCATATCCACACCTAGGATAGGGTCTGCTTTGTGAAGACGAGCGAATGAGAATTGAGAAGCTTTCACACCAATGTGTTCGATATCGAATACTGATTTATCTGGTTTTGAGTATTCTGCACCAAGCATAATGCGTGTTGCTGTTTCAATGAAATTGCGGTTAAGCACTTTTGAAACAAATGGGAATGAACGTGAAGCACGTAGGTTACATTCAATTACTTTGATATCGTTGTTTTTAGCTAGATATTGAATATTGAATGGACCTGTAATTTGAAGTTCTTTTGCAATTTGTTTAGAAATCTTCTTCACGCGACGCATTGTTTCAAAATAGATATTTTGAGCAGGGAATACTAAGGTTGCGTCACCAGAGTGAACACCTGCAAACTCAACGTGTTCAGAAATTGCATATTCAACTACTTCACCATCTTTTGCCACAGCGTCGAACTCAATTTCTTTTGCATTTTGAAGGAATTGAGAAACTACTACTGGGTGTTCTTTAGATACTTGTGCAGCAAGAGAAAGGAATGCATGCACTTGTTCTTTGTCGTAGCAAACATTCATAGCAGCACCAGAAAGTACGTAAGAAGGTCTGATAAGTACTGGAAAACCTACTTCTGCAATGAAATCATCGATATCTTCAAAGCTTGTAAGCTCTCTCCAACGTGGTTGGTCGATGCCAAGGCTATCTAACATAGCAGAGAATTTGTGACGGTCTTCTGCGCGGTCGATATTGTAAGCTTTTGTACCAAGAATTGGAACGTTTTCTTTGTCTAGCTTCATTGCTAGGTTGTTAGGAATTTGACCACCCATTGATACGATAACGCCTTTTGGATTTTCTAGGTCTAGCACGTCTGATACACGTTCGAATGAAAGTTCGTCAAAGTATAGACGATCACACATATCGTAGTCGGTAGATACTGTTTCTGGGTTGTAGTTAATCATAACTGATTCGTAACCAAGTTTACGAGCTGTTTGTACAGCGTTTACACTACACCAGTCGAACTCTACAGATGAACCAATACGGTATGCACCAGAACCAAGTACTACGATGCTTTCTGCACCTGTTCTTTTTGGAGCAAATTTAACTCCTTCGCCGTATGTGAAGTATAGATAGTTTGTTTTGTCTGGATTTTCAGAAGCAATAGTATTGATTCTACATACTGTAGGCACCACTTCCAATGCTTTTCTGTGTGCACGCACTCTAAGTGCAGCGTCGTGCATTTTACCTTCTGGTTTTTCTACATAACGTGCTATTTGGAAGTCTGAGAAACCAAGTCTTTTAGCTTCTGCCATTACATCTACTGTTAGGTCTTCGATCTTGTTGAAAGAAGAAAGAACTAATGTGTATTTGTAGATATTTTCAAGTGCTGTAAGGAACCAAGGGTCAATTTTGGTAAGTTTTTCAATTTGTTCTACTGTGTAACCTTGCTCAAATGCGTATGCAATAGCAAAGATACGCATATCTGTTGGATGAGAAAGTGCGTGTTCAATATCGTCAAATTTAAGGTTGTTGCCCACGAAACCGTGCATACCTTGACCAATCATACGAAGACCTTTTTGGATAATTTCTTCGAAAGATTTACCAATTGACATAATTTCACCTACAGATTTCATTGCTGAACCAATTTCACGGCTCACGCCAACGAATTTACCTAAGTCCCAACGAGGGATTTTAGCAATGATATAGTCAACTGAAGGTGCTACGTATGCTGAGTTTTTAGTACCCATTTCACCGATTTGGTCAAGTGAGTAACCTAATGCAAGTTTTGCAGCAACGAATGCTAATGGATAACCAGAAGCTTTAGAAGCTAGAGCAGAAGAACGGCTCAAACGAGCATTGATTTCGATGATACGATAGTCGTTTGTTTCTGCGTTGAATGCGTATTGGATGTTACATTCACCCACGATACCAATGTGGCGAACCACTTTAGTAGCGATATTTTGAAGAAGTTCGATTTGGTCTTGGCGAAGTGAAATAATTGGAGCCACCACGATACTTTCACCTGTGTGAATACCTAGTGGGTCAACGTTTTCCATTGGAACTACAGTGAAGCAGTGGTCGTTTTTGTCGCGAATTACCTCAAACTCAATTTCTTTCCAACCTTTTAAGCTTTCTTCTACTAGAATTTGTTTTGAATATGCTAATGCACTTTGGCAAAGTTCGATAAATTCTTGTTCGTTTGTACAAACACCAGAACCTAAACCACCAAGAGCATACGCAGAACGAACCATTACAGGGAAACCAATTCTGTGAGCTACTTCTAGAGCATCTTCTAGCGATTCTACAGCTTGAGAAACTGGAGTTTTAGCTTCGATTTCGTCTAGTTTTTTCACGAAAAGGTCACGGTCTTCTGTAATCATAATTGCTTCTACAGATGTACCCAACACTTTAACGCCGTATTCTTCTAGAGTACCATTTAAGTAAAGTTCTGTACCGCAGTTAAGTGCAGTTTGACCACCGAAAGCAAGTAAAATACCATCTGGACGTTCTTTTTTGATAATTTCGGTTACGAAATATGGGGTTACAGGAAGGAAATAAACTCTATCTGCTACACCTTCTGATGTTTGAATGGTAGCAATATTAGGGTTAATCAACACTGTTTCTATGCCTTCTTCGCGCATAGCTTTTAACGCTTGTGAACCAGAGTAGTCAAATTCTCCTGCTTGACCAATCTTAAGCGCTCCTGAACCTAATAAAATTACTTTTTTACAATTTTCCATACTGTTTATATATTGTTTTGTTTATTTCAACACAAAAAAAATGCGTTGGTTATAAAAAAATAACTAACGCATACAAAAATAAAAAAAGATATCCCACTTAGTAGAAAGCATTGATTTATAATGTGTTACTGTGTGTTTCATATCTTTAATTATTTAATATTAAAGAGCCCCATTTTGGGTATGCTCAAATTGGTGCAAAGGTAATAAATTATTTTGAATTTTCAAGGTGAAAATCCAAAATAATTTAATTAGGATTTAGTCACGTCGACCTGCAAGTATCATCGCATAATATATAAGTGTAGCAAGTGAACTTAGCGCAGCCACTACGTATGTGTATGCTGCAGATTTTAGAGCATCAATTGCCATAGTGCGTTTTTCACCTTCTACAAAACCTTTACCTGTAAGCCATTGCACTGCACGGGTACTTGCATTGATTTCCACTGGAAGTGTAATAAAACTAAATAAGGTAGTAAGAGCAAACAGACCAACACCCACTTCCAATAATATAGGTGTAGTTTCTATCATTATAATACCTAATAGCAATACCCATTGCACCCATTGAGATGCAAAACTTACAACTGGTACTAAAGCAGAACGCATACTAAGCCATTTGTAAGCATAAGCGTGTTGCACAGCATGGCCACATTCGTGAGCAGCCACTGCAGCTGCGGCTACAGAGTTTGACGAGTAAACACCTTCACTTAGGTTTACTGTTTGGTTTTGTGGGTTGTAGTGGTCTGTAAGCATACCCGATGTAGAAATTACTTTTACATTAGTAATCCCGTGGTCGCGTAGCATTTTTTCTGCCACTTCTTTCCCTGTCATCCCATTTGTCATAGGAATTTGAGAATATTTTTTAAACTTGCTTTGCAAACTTTGTTGCACCACAAAACTTAAAATTGCAATACCAATAAATAAAATCCAATACATAATTCTTATATTAAAAGTTAGGAGTTGGGAGTTAGGAGTTAGGAGTTTTTATTACTCCTTATTCCTAATTCCTAACTCCTAATGATTACCTTTTTATAAGACTTACTTTTAAAGGAGGGATTTTTAGGCGTCCCGAAGCCTGAGAAACCGGAGTGTACAAACGTACTCGAGGATTTCGAAGACAAGGGCAACGAGAAAAGCACCCTTTAAAATAAGTCGTCGTTAGATGTATCTAACTATAGTTTGTTCCCTATCTGGACCGACTGACACAATCTTAATAGGAACTTCAAGTTCGTCTTCTAGGAAGTCTAGATATGCATTGAATGCTTCAGGAAATTCGTCTTCTGACTTCATTTTTGTCATATCTGTTTTCCAACCTGGAAGTTCTTTGTAGATAGGTTCGATGCTATCGTTGATTTCGTATGGGAAGTAATCAATTTCTTCACCATTGATCTTGTAACCAACACAAGCTTTGATGGTATCGAAATCGTCTAACACGTCGCTTTTCATCATAATAAGCTTGGTAACACCATTAATCATTACAGAATATTTAAGAGCAACAAGGTCTATCCAACCACAACGACGTTTACGTCCTGTTACTGAACCAAACTCGTGACCTTTTTGGCAAAGGGTCTCACCAACTTCGTCAAATAATTCACTTGGGAATGGGCCAGCGCCAACACGTGTACAGTATGCTTTGAAGATACCATAAACGTCGCCTATTTTATTAGGTGCAATTCCCATGCCAGTACAAGCACCAGCACAAATTGTGTTTGAAGATGTCACAAATGGATATGAACCAAAGTCAATATCTAGCATTGTACCTTGAGCACCTTCACAAAGAATAGTTTTGTCTTGTGCAAGAATATCGTTTAGATAGTGTTCGCTATCTATTAAGGTGAAGTTTTTAAGATATTCAACACCTTCTAGCCAAAGTTTTTCTGCTTCTTCAATGTCGTAAGCAAAGTTCATTGACTTAAGAATAGCTTCGTGACGAGCTTTTGCCACAGCATATTTTTTGTCAAAATCTAAAAGAATATCACCTACACGTAAGCCATAACGACCAACTTTGTCTGTATATGTAGGACCGATACCTTTACCTGTTGTACCTACTTTTGCATCACCTTTTGCAGCTTCGTTTGCCGCGTCTAGCATACGGTGAGTAGGCATAATAAGGTGCGCTTTCTTAGAAATGTATAGTTTTTTAGTTAAATCGTGACCAGATTTAGCTAGTGCTTCTGCTTCTGCTTTAAATAATGCAGGGTCTAGAACCACACCGTTTGAAATAACATTAATTTTATCTCCTTGGAAAATACCTGAAGGAATAGAACGTAACACATATTTTTCACCATTAAATTCTAATGTGTGACCTGCGTTTGGTCCACCTTGGAAACGTGTAATAACGTCGTAATTTGGAGTTAACACGTCAATAACTTTTCCTTTACCCTCGTCACCCCATTGTAGGCCGAGTAATACGTCTGCTTTAGTCATTTTATTATAGTTTTTGTTTAATTTCTTACACAATGATTCAAAATCGGTTGTAAAAATACAAAAAAAAATCCTATTATTTCAATTAAGCACTCAAAAAATTAGGAATTAGGAATTAGGAATTAGGAATAATTTATTACCTTTGCATTAAATTTATTAATTAACTAATTTACATATTATGGCACACGTTATTTCAGACGATTGCATTGCATGTGGCACTTGCATCGGCGAATGTCCAGTAGAAGCTATCAGCGAAGGCGATATCTATTCTATCAACCCAGACATTTGCACAGATTGTGGAACTTGCGCAGAAGCTTGCCCAACAGGAGCAATCAATCCAGCTTAAGTTCAACATTAGAACAAAATAAAAAGCGAAGATTTTACAATCTCCGCTTTTTTATTTTCTAAGAAAGTCTTATTCAGCTTCTTTCTCTTCTGTAGGTTCTTCATTAAGTTGAGCACGCATAAAATCTAATGCTTCCTTGAAAGCAGACTCGAATTTATCGAAATCTTCTTTATACAAGAAAATTTTATGTTTCTCAAAAATAAATTGACCATCTTCTGTCACCGATTTACGTTTACTTTCTGTAATAGAAAGGAATAAATCATTTCTTCTATCTTTCTTTACATCTAAGTAATACATACGTTTTCCCGCTTTGATAGATTTAGAAAACACTATTTCTTTATCTTCACGTTCAATACGTTGCTCACTGCGTTCTTCTTTAACCTCGGATGCAGAGGTTCTAAAAGTTCTCTCTTGCAGTTTTCCAAAAAAGTTTAACATCTTATATAATTTTTACATTTCGGTTACAAATATGCATTTTTTCTTTCTATTTACAAAATAATTATAAATTTTTTAATCTTTTTTATCTAACATCTTTTTTCTTATTAAATAAAACCTTAACTTTGCACTATTATACACATTAATATCATAACGATGATAAACAGAGTTTTAATCCGTATTAAAATTATTCAACTCCTTTACTCACATCAGTTAAATGAGGGAAAGAGCATTGCAGATTACAAAAGAGAGTTGTCTGAGAGTCTTGAAAAAACCTACGAACTTTATCACTGGCTTCTTCAGTTAATTATTGACCTAAGAGATTTTGCCGAAAAACGCATTGAATTTGGTCTTAACAAACGTTATCCAACCGACGAAGATCTAAATCCAAATAGACGCTTTATACTAAACAAAGTAGCTCTTGCTGTATCTAACAACGTGGAGCACAGAGAATTTGCTAAAGCTAATGGTATTTCTTGGGAAGAATATAGCGACCTTATCAAAGGATTATTCGAAGCAATTTGCGCATCTGAATATTATAAAAAATATATGTCTGCAAGAGAAAATTCATTTGCAGACGACAAAATGATTTGGAGACAAATCTTCAAGAAAGTCATTTTCACATATAAACCATTTGAAGAACGCTTAGAAAGCATGGATATATATTGGAATGACGATATTGAAATTGTAGCTAGCTTCGTTGAAAAAACTATTAAGAAACTAGAAGAAGGCAGCACAGATATAGAGGTACTTCCTAAATATAGAGATGCTGACGACGAAGAATATGCTATGTTAGTACTTTCTAAAGCTATCGAAAACGGCGAGGAATACAAAGAACTTGTTAAATCTTTCTCTCAAAACTGGGAAAAAGACCGTATCGCAGTAATGGATATGTCTATCATGCAAGCAGCTATCGCAGAAATCAACTTCTGCCCTACTATTCCAGTAAATGTTACACTAAACGAGTTTATCGAAATTAGTAAATACTACAGTTCTGAAAAGAGTAGCTTATTTATTAATGGTATTCTAGACCGCGTAGTAAACAAATACAAAGAAGACAGCAGCCTACTTAAGGTAGGAATGTTTGTAAAATAGTAACTAACAAATAAGTAAACAAACAAATAACTTTAAACATATGAACAATATCTTATTACAAGCAGCAGCTCCTGCAACTCAAGGTTCAGGTTGGAGCTCAATTCTTATGATTGTTTTAATGTTTGTGGTAATCTATTTCTTTATGATTCGTCCACAACAAAAACGTCAAAAAGAAATTAAAAAATTCCGTGACAGCATTAAAAACGGAGATAAAGTTATCACAGCTGGTGGTATCTATGGTAAAGTGAAAGATGTAAAAGAAACTACTATTACACTTGAAATTGCAGACAATGTACGCATTACTATAGATAAAAACTCTGTTTATGCAAATGCACTAGATTCAAACACTGAAGCTAACGCTAATAAAGCATAATATGCATAACATAGAAAGAAATAAAATCACTAGATTTTTAAGAAAAATGAAAGCGTTCCTTATTACAAGGGATGCTCTCATTTTTTTGTTCTTTCTTATATGTTCTGCTATTTTTTGGTTTACAAATACCCTAAACAAAACATACGAACTTAATATTGAAATTCCTATTGAGTACGTAAATGTTCCACCAGAATTGGAATTCACCACAGAATTACCAAGTTCTTTTAGTGTAAAATTAAAAGACAAGGGTACTTCTATGTTAATTTATCAATACAAAAACTTCGACCCTGTTGTTGTAAACTTCAATGACTATTCTGTTTATTCTAGCAACAACACATGGTCTATACCTACCACTACTCTATTTGAAAAATTCATAAAAAAACAAATAGACCAAAGTTCTATAATTATAAACTATTATCCAGAAGAAATAGTTATAGAAAAAAAACTATTAGACTCTAAAAAAGTAAAGGTAGAACCACGCATTCATCTCAACTTACAAAAACAATATTTTCTTTGTGATAATATCACCACTTCTCCAGACTCAATCACATTATATGGTTACAAAGAGATTTTAGACACTTTAAGTTGCATATACACACAAGAATACACTTCTGACAAGCTTAAAGACACTCTTAACACCATATTATTCCTAGATATACCAGAGCATTGCAAGGCAAATCCTAATAAGATTAACGTAATTGCTCCTGTTGAATTTTATACCGAAAGCGACATAGATTTATCTATTAGAATTAAAAACCTACCTGAAAATATTTCTGTAAAAACTATTCCTGAAAAACTAAATGTAAGTTTCCTTGTAGGGCTTAGCAAATACAAAGAAATAAGACCTTCAGACTTTATACTTTCTCTAGACTACGAAGTGCTTAGAAAGAGTGATTCTAATAGTGAAACTGTCACTTTAGAGTCTTACCCTGCATATATCAAAAATCCTTATTTGAAAAACAATAAGGTGAAATGGTTAATTGAATTTGTAGAACCTAAATGATAAAAGTTGGCGTAACTGGCGGTATTGGTTCTGGTAAAACTCATATCTGCAAACTACTAGAACTTATGAATTTTCCTGTATATTATTCCGATACAGAAAGTAAGAAAATTCAAAACGAGAATGCACAGGTGCGCGCAAAACTCATTGAACTCTTCTCTGAAGAATGCTACACCGAAGATGGTCTTAACAGAAAATTCCTAGCTCAAATAATATTTAGCGACCCTACTGCAAAAAAGCAAGTAGAAGAGATAATGCACCCTGCTGTGGCAAAAGATTTCACAGATTGGTGTGCAATAAAAGAAGCAGAGGGCGAAAGAATAGTCTTCATTGAAAGTGCAATATTATATGAGAGCGGATTTGATTCATTGGTAGATAAAGTGATAATGGTGTACGCCGACGAAGACGTGCGTATAGAAAGAAGCATGAAAAGAGATGGCGCAGACCGCACTGCCATAGAGGAGAGAATTAAAAACCAATCTTCAGACAATGACAAACGCCTAAAAGCAGACTTCGTTCTTCACAATAACCCAGACGATAATGTCAATAAGCAGATATTCGAAATAATCAAAAAATTATACTAAAAAAGAGGACCTTAGGTCCTCTTTTATTCTGAGAGTTGATATTATTTTTTGCTAAATGCTCTTTCTAATTCTTGCGAAACATTAATCATATAGTCACCCATTTTCTCTAGTTCGTTTACTATATCAATGTAGTAAACACTATTTTGGTAACTCTTAATATTGTTTTCGATTTCGTCTATTTCTAATTCACGAAGGTCGTTTCTCAATACGTTGATTTTATCTTCTACTTTGTATGCGTTTGAGATATTTGCTAAAACACCTTCGTTTGCAGACACTAAGTTAGAAATCATTACATCGTATGCTTCATCCACTAGAGCAACCATAGCTAAAAGTTTGCTAATAGTTTCTGTGTCGAATGATTTTTTGTGAGCATTTCTTCTTGATAAAATACGGCTAATAGAATCGCCAGAGTCGCCTAGTGATTCAATTTCACCGATTATTTTATACATTCCTTTAATCTTGTTTGAAGTATCTTCACTAATATCACCAGATGATACTGAATTTAAGAATGTAGCAATTTCTATCTCAATTCTATCTGAAATATCTTCATATTTAGCTAATTTTGCACGAAGAGTTTCAAATTTTTCTGCATCTATTTCTGTAATGGCTTGTTTAGCATATCCAAGACCTTTTTTAGAAATTTGAGCAAAATGAATAATTTCATTCATTGATTGACCAAGAGCAAGTTCCGGGGTAGCAATAGGACCTGCCTTGATGTATTTAAGTGTATGCTCTTCTTCTTCCGCTTTTTTACTACCTTTAATTACATAGCACACAAGTTTTTCTATCATTGGCACAAACCAAATAAGAACAAATGTGTTGATTGTATTAAATAAGGTGTGAAGCATTGACAAACCGTAAAGAGAAGCAGTTTGAGCATCTGATTGAACAACTACTCCATTTGCATCATATTCCACATTTACTGCAAAGTCTGGTGAAGCAGGATTTGGAAGACCAAAGATAGTAGATGTAACCCAACCTACCAATTTAAGGAAATATGTGTAAGTAACAAGTGCCCAAGCCACACCAAATAAGTTGAATACGGTGTGTGCAAGAGCAGATCTACGTGCAGAAGTATTACCTACCGCTGCTGCGATATTTGCTGTAATAGTAGTACCAATATTTTCACCGAGCACCATAGCACAAGCCATATCAAACTTAATCCAACCCATATTTAGCATAATAAGGGTAAGAGCCATAGTAGCACTAGATGACTGAAGAACAAGGGTTAATATTGTACCAAAAACTAAGAATATTAATACAGAACCAAATCCGTAACCTTGCCAACCTCGAATAAATGAAAGTACTTCTGGGGTTTCTGAAAGATTAGGCACTGAATTTTTCATTAAAGAAAGGCCTAAGAAAAGAAGAGAGAAACCGACGATAAGTTCTGAGATATTTCTTCTATTGTCTTTTTTAGACATTGAAAGAATGAAGCCGACAGCCATAAGTGGCACTGCCAAAATAGAAATATCTGCTTTAAATCCTAGCCAAGAAACCAACCATGCTGTAACTGTAGTACCAATATTAGCACCCATAATTACGCTAATGGCTTGAGCTAGTGTTAGTAATCCTGCGTTCACAAAGCTTACCACCATCACGGTAGTTGCACTTGAAGATTGGATTACTGTGGTAATACCAAGACCTGTTAATACACCTTTAAACGGACTCGATGTCATAGCAGAAAGGAAGTTGCGAAGTCTATCGCCTGCCGCTTTTTGAAGTCCCGCACTCATTAAGTTCATGCCATACAGGAACATACCCAAGGCACCGAACAACGTAAGTATTTGTAAAATCATAAAATAAAAAAAATATAATGTATTTTGTGTACTCTAAATAGGTCAAAATATTTTCTATAGGCAAATTTAATTAAATATTGAAACCTAGCAAATATTTTAACTATAATTATAGAAACATTATTTTTACTATTATTTGCATTCTTATTGGTAGTTACAGTTAAATTCTTTAACTTTGCACCATTATGGCAAGGATTTTGGCAATTGACTATGGCAGAAAAAGAGTTGGCGTGGCTGTTACAGATACGTTACAACTTATTGCAAATGGACTAACCACTGTCCCTTCTGCTTCTATCGTTGATTTCATTTGTGATTATGTAAAAAAGGAAGATGTAGAAAGAATTATTGTTGGTCTTCCAAAACAAATGAACAATCAACCTTCTGAATCGATGAAGTATATCACTCCTTTTGTGAATACCTTGAAGAAAAAACTGCCTAATATGCCTATCGAATTTTCTGACGAGAGATTTACATCAGTACTTGCTCACAGAGCTATGCTTGATGGTGGTTTAAAGAAAAAAGACAGACAAAATAAAGCATTGGTAGACGAAATTAGTGCTACCATTATATTACAAGATTACTTAGAATTCAAAAAATACAGTTTATGATTTACCCAATAGTTATTTACGGAAACGCAGTACTTAAAAAACAAGCAGAACCTATTACAAAGGACTATCCAAACCTACCTGCCCTTATTGAGGATATGTATAAAACTCTAGACAGAGCAGAAGGTGTGGGACTTGCCGCTCCACAAATAGGTCTTCCTATCAAATTATTTATTGTTGATTTAAGTCTTTTGAAAGACGAAAATCCAGAATGGGCAAATTTTAAAAAGGTATTTATCAACCCTGAAATCACATTCTTTAGCGAAGACAAGGAAACTAAAGAAGAAGGTTGCTTGAGTATTCCTGGCATTTCTGAGAGAGTGCCTCGTTCACTTTCTGTAACCATCCATTATTTCGACGAAAATTGGGTAGAAAAAACTGAAACTTACTCTGGTTTTGAAGCTCGTGCCATTCAACACGAGTATGATCACTTGATGGGTCACGTGTTTGTGGATCGCATTTCAACCATTCGCAGACAAATGATATCATCAAAGCTTTCATCTCTTGCTAAAGGCAAAGTGAGAACGCATTATAAAGTAAAAAATTAATTTTATACTTAAAAATACAAAACAACGATAATATGAAAATTTTAGTAACTGGAGGTACAGGTTTTATTGGTTCTCACACTGTGGTGGAACTTATAAATGCAGGTTGCGAACCTATAATTGTAGACAATCTTTCAAACTCTAACATTGGAGTGCTAGACGGTATAGAAAAAATCTGTGGCGTAAGACCAAAATTCTATGAAATGGATTGTAGAGACAAAGACGCTCTAGACAAACTAATGGAAGAAAATAAAGGTATTAATTCTATTATTCACTTTGCAGCAAGCAAAGCTGTGGGCGAATCTGTAGAAAAACCACTTTTATACTATAGAAACAACCTTGTTTCTCTACTAAACCTACTTGAACTGATGAAGAAACACGAAATCAAGAATATTGTTTTCTCTTCTTCTTGTACAGTTTATGGTCAACCAGAAATTCTTCCTGTTACAGAAAATGCTCCTATCCAAACAGCACTTTCACCATACGGCAACACCAAACAAATCTGCGAAGAAATCATTACAGACACTGTAAATGCAGACAAAAATATTTCTGCTATTCTACTTCGCTACTTCAACCCAATTGGCGCTCACGAGAGTGCAGAGATTGGTGAACTTCCTATCGGTGTGCCACAAAACCTAATACCTTACGTTACTCAAACTGCTGCAGGCATTAGAGAATGTTTAAGTGTTTATGGCGACGACTACGACACCCCAGATGGCTCTTGCATCCGCGACTACATCAATGTAACCGACCTTGCTAAAGCTCACGTGGTGGCTGTGAAACGTTTAGCAGAAAACCTAAACAAAAAACAAGTTGAAGTATTCAATATTGGCACCGGCAGAGGTCTTTCTGTGCTAGAAATTATCGATGTTTTCCAAAAAGTAACCGGCGTGAAACTAAACTACAAAATAGTTGGTCGTAGAGCTGGTGATATCGAACAAGTATGGGCAGACCCTACTTGGGCAAACACAGAACTTGGCTGGAAAGCAGAAAAAACAGTAGAAGAAACCCTACTTTCTGCATGGCGTTGGCAAGAAAAACTTGGTAAGAAAAATTAATATGAAACCATACGTATTTAATGTAGCAGAAATAACCGATGCTTGTATTAAATGGATACAAGATTGGATGCAAAAAAATGGCAATGACCAAACAAAAGTGGTTATTGGCATAAGCGGCGGTAAGGATTCTACCGTGGTGGCAGCACTTTGTGCAAAAGCACTTGGCAAAGAACGCGTGCTTGGTGTGATGATGCCAAACGGTGTTCAACCAGATATTTCTGACTCACAAAAAATCGTAGACCACCTTGGCATTCCTCATATTACTATTAATATAAACAATGCTTACACAGGACTAACAGAGGAAGTTAAAACTCAAATGAACATTGATGCTCTAAGTCCTCAATATTTAACCAATACCCCTGCCCGCCTGCGTATGACTACCCTTTATGGCATAGGTGCTATAATAGGTAACGCGCGCGTAGTGAACACTTGCAACCGTTCGGAAGACGTGCAAGGCTACTCTACTCACTATGGCGATAGCGCTGGGGACTTTGCTCCTGTGGCAAAACTTACCACCGAAGAAGTGGTGGCAATGGGCGACTACCTAGGACTTCCTTACGACCTTACACACAAAGCACCATCTGATGGTATGTGTGGCAAAACAGACGAAGATAACCTAGGTTGGACTTATCACGAAATCAATCAAGTGATAAGATTAAACGAAGTAGGCGAACACTATGAGCAAATTGTAAGAAGATATAAATTTATGCAATTTAAGCTTCACGCTGTGCAACTTCCTGCATTTGTACCGGGGGTACCTGATTACTTTTTAGAGGAATTTGGAATATAATTTGTAGTAATTTTGTAACAATTATGCTGTAAAACATAAATTTTGAGAGATATTCTTTTGTATCTCTCATTTTTTTTGTATTTTTGCACAAAACTTTAAAATTTGTGCAAAAATGATTGAACAAAATCTTATCAAGCTTTTTGAGCATAGTTTCAAAACAAACTGGGAACTACCTGCTTATACAAATTATTATAAGAAACAAACTCTTACCTATGAAGAAGTAGCTAAACAAATAGCAAAACTACACCTTCTATTCGACGAGTTACAAATTCAACCTGGAGACAAAATCTCTCTTATTGGCAAAAACACCCCTAATTGGACTCTTACATACGTGGCTGCTGTTACATACGGAGCAGTTATTGTACCTATTCTTCAAGACTTCAATGCCAACGACATTCACCACATTGTAAACCACTCAGACTCAGTGCTTTTATTCTGTAGTGACAATATTTGGGACAAACTTGAAGAAGAAAAAATGGAAAACCTAGAAGGCATTTTCTCACTAGACGACTTCCGTTGCATTCACCAAAAAGATGGTCAAGGTATTCAAAAAATCATGTTAGACCTTGATGCTAAATTCAACGAAAAGTATCCAAAAGGTTACACACAAGAAGACATTGCGTATGCAGAACGTGACAACACAGAACTTGTAATGATCAGTTACACTTCTGGCACAACTGGCTTTAGCAAAGGTGTTATGATTTCAGCTAACGCTCTTGCTGGCAACATTACATTTGGTATCCGTACCAAACTTCTTAACCGTGGCGACAGAGTGTTAAACTTCCTACCTCTTGCACACGCGTATGGCATGGCATTCGACTTCTTAACTGCTACTTGCGTGGGTTCTCACACCTACTTACTAAACAA
Source organism: Candidatus Enterocola sp. (assembly GCA_045612225.1). GTDB lineage: Bacteria > Bacteroidota > Bacteroidia > Bacteroidales > Paludibacteraceae > Enterocola. Next base: position 184,749 of record JAZKYP010000009.1, on the reverse strand, counting down.
AATACCTAGTCCAAAGGTTCTTTTAAAAGCATTTGAAGAAATTCGCCCTACTGTAATTTTCACAGTGCCATTGATTCTAGAAAAAATCTATAGAAAACAACTTCAACCTGCTTTAAATAAGAGAAGCATGAAGATGGCGCTAAGCATTCCTCTAGTAGACAACAAAATTTATCAACAAATAAGCAAAAAACTTCACTCTGCATTTGGCGACGAATTTAAAGAAATCATCGTTGGTGGCGCTCCTCTAAACAAAGAAGTTGAAGAATTCCTACGCAAAATTGGGTTCCGCTTCACAGTTGGCTATGGTATGACAGAATGTGCACCACTTATTAGTTATGCAAACTGGCAAGAAAACAAACAAGGTGCATCTGGTAAGATTCTAGACATTATGGAAGTGAGAATCGACTCTACAGACCCATATAATGTAGCTGGTGAAATCCAAGTGCGCGGTGAAAACGTAATGAGTGGCTACTACAAAAACGTAGAAGCTTCAAAAGACACCTTCACAGAAGACGGCTGGTTAAAAACTGGTGACGTAGGTGTAATTGACGAAGAAGGATTTATCTTTATTAAAGGTCGTTGCAAAACTATGCTTCTTGGTGCAAATGGTCAAAATATTTACCCAGAAGAAATAGAAACTAAATTAAACAACATGCCATTTGTAGGTGAAAGTATTGTTATTGAAAAAGACGGCAAACTTTATGGTCTTGTATATCCTGATTATGAAGCAGTTGACGCAGCATGCATTAGTACAAAAGACCTTGAAGTAGTAATGGAAGAAAACAGAAAAGAACTTAACAAAATTGTTGCTTCATACGAAGGTCTTACCAAACTAATACTTTACCCTACAGAGTTTGAAAAAACTCCTAAGAAAAGTATTAAGAGATACTTATATACTAATATACAAGTGTAATTAACTTTTTTTAACTTAAATTTTAATAAGAAGGTTTTACTTATAATTATCTTTGTATCGCTAAAAAACAACAGTTGTTTAATATTTAAAAATCTAGAAAATGAAAAAAATCGTTTTATTCGTAGCTGCTGCTGTTGCTGTTGCTTTCGCATCTTGCAACGCTTGCCAAGAAAAAGCTGAAGAAGCAGTTGAAGAAGAAGTTGTAGCAGTAGAAGAAGTTGCTGAAGTTGCTGACTCTGCAGTTGTTGTAGAAGAAGTAGTTGAAGCTGCTGCTGATTCTGTTGTTGCTGAATAATTTCTCAACACAAAAAAAATAAAACCGTAAGGCTTAGCTTTGCGGTTTTTTTTGTATCTTTGCGTCGCTATGATTCAACGTATCCAAAGTATATATTTATTCATTGTATTTATCCTAAGTATAGTACAATGTTTTTACCCTTTTGCCTCTGTAGGAAAAATGGCATTAGGAGTATCTAACTGTGTGATTTACGCAGGAATAAGTGTTATTATTCCTCTAATGGCAATAGTTAGTATTTTTATGTTTAAAAAGCGTATTTTACAAATGCGACTTTGTAGTTATAATATCATTTTAATGATTTTCCAAATCTTGAGTATGGTAGGATATTTTTATTTTGCAACCACTATTCAAGAAACAGAAGAATATACTAAGCAAATACTTTTAGTATTCGCTCTTCCACTGGTTAATATTATATTAACATATTTGGCAATTCGTGCCATTGGTAAAGACGAAGCGCTTGTGCGTTCGCTAGACCGCCTACGTTAGAAATTAATGTGCAGCCATTAATCACGGACGCTGTCCGTAATTAGGAGTAAAAAAAACTAAATCTAGAATATAAGCAAAAAACAATATGAGCAAAAAATTTACAGAGTATCAAAAATTCAACCTTTCTGCAGTGGGTAAAGAAGTACAAGCAGAATGGGAAAAGAATGATGTTTTCAAAAAAAGTATAGAAACTAGAGAAGGTTGCACTCCTTTCGTATTCTTCGAAGGGCCACCTTCAGCAAACGGCATGCCTGGTATCCACCACGTAATGGCTCGTTCTATTAAAGACTTATTCCTTCGTTATAAAACAATGCAAGGATTTAAAGTTTCTCGTAAAGCAGGTTGGGACACACACGGTCTTCCTGTGGAACTTGGTGTAGAAAAAGCACTTGGCATTACCAAAGAAGACATCGGTAATACTATCTCTGTAGAAGATTACAATTCACACTGTCGTAAAGACGTGATGAAATACACAAAAGAATGGGAAAGCCTAACCAGTAAAATGGGTTACTGGATTGATATGGAAAACCCATACATCACTTATACCAACGACTACATTGAAAGTTTATGGTGGCTATTAAAACAACTTTACAATAAAGGTCTACTTTATAAAGGTTATACCATCCAACCATATTCTCCAGCTGCTGGTAGTGGTTTGAGTTCTCACGAACTTAACCAACCTGGTTGCTACCGTGATGTAAAAGATACTACTGTTACTGCTCAATTTAAAGTTAAAGGCGAAGAAAACCTATATATTTTAGCATGGACCACCACTCCATGGACACTTTCATCTAACACTGCTCTGTGTGTTGGACCAAATATAGATTATGTTCGCTACGCTACACAAAACCCATATACAAAAGAAGATATTGAAGTAATTCTTGCAAAAGACCTATTCAAAGCATACTTTAAAGATGCTGAATGCCCAGCTGAAACATTTAAAGGCAGCGAACTTGTAGGTCTTGAATATGAACCACTTCTTCCTTTCTTCACCCCACAAGAAGAAGGCGCATTTAGAGTAATCGCAGGCGACTATGTTACCACAGAAGATGGTACTGGTATCGTACACATTGCTCCTACTTTTGGTGCAGACGACGCACGCGTGGCTAAAGCTGCAGGTATTCCTCCAATGCAAGTTCTTGACAAAAACGGAAACCTTCGTCCACTAGTTGACCTTCAAGGTAAATTCTATGCTATTGAAGATATGGACGCTGAATATGTTTCTAAATTTGTGAACGTTGAAGCATATAAAGAATTCGCTGGTCGTTTTGTTAAAAATGCATACGATGCTAACCTAACAGACCAAGACGAAACACTTGATATTTCTATCTGTATGTACCTAAAACAAAAAGGTCAAGCATTCAAGATAGAAAAACACACTCACAACTATCCTCACTGCTGGCGTACAGACAAACCAGTGCTTTACTATCCACTAGATAGCTGGTTTATCCGTTCTACTGCTTGCAAAGACGAAATGGTTGAACTAAACAAAACTATCAACTGGAAACCTACCTCAACTGGTACAGGACGTTTTGGTAAATGGCTTGAAAACCTACAAGACTGGAACCTTTCTCGTAGCCGCTACTGGGGTACTCCACTTCCTATTTGGCGTACAGAAGAAGGCAAAGAAGAAATCTGCATTGGTTCTATCGAAGAACTTATGAATGAGATTGAAAAATCTATCGCTGCAGGATTTATGACAGAAAACCCATTCAAAAACTTTAAAGTGGGTGATTATTCAAAAGAAAACTACAGCACAGACAACATCGACCTTCACCGCCCATACGTGGACAACATTGTGCTAGTTTCAGCTTCTGGCAAACCAATGTATCGTGAGTCTGACCTTATCGACGTGTGGTTCGACTCTGGTGCTATGCCATACGCTCAACTTCACTATCCATTTGAAAACAAAGAACTTATCGATGAAAACAAGTTCTTCCCAGCAGACTTTATCAACGAAGGTGTAGACCAAACTCGTGGTTGGTTCTTTACTCTACACGCTATATCAACTATGATTAAAGGTTCTGTAGCATTCAAAAACGTTATTTCAAATGGTCTTGTGCTAGATAAAAACGGCAACAAGATGTCTAAACGTTTAGGCAACTCTGTAGACCCATTTGGTGCTATCGAACAATATGGCGCAGACTCTGTTCGTTGGTATATGATGACCAACTCTGCTCCTTGGGACAACTTGAAATTTGACCCTGCTGGTGTGGAAGAAGTATTAAGAAAATTCTTCGGTACACTTTACAATACATATTCATTCTTTGCACTTTATGCTAATGTAGACAACTTTGCATTTGCAGAAGCAGAAGTGCCAATGAACGAACGTCCAGAAATTGACCAATGGATTCTTTCTAAACTTAACACTCTTGTTAAAGAAGTAAAAGATGGTTTTGATGCATACGAGCCTACTCGTGCAGGTCGTGCAATTTCAGACTTCGTTACAGAAAGCTTAAGTAACTGGTATGTACGTTTGAACCGTAAACGTTACTGGGCAGGCAAAATGGATACTGATAAACTTTCTGCATACCAAACACTTTACACATGTTTGGAAACTGTAGCTCGCCTAATGGCTCCTATCGCTCCATTCTATGCAGACCGCCTATTCTGCGACTTAAACAACGCAACAGGCAGATTCTCTGAATGTTCTGTTCACCTATGCCGTTTCCCAGAAGTAAACGAAGAGTTTATCAACAGCGAACTAGAAAACAAGATGGATATTGCTCAAAATATCACATCTCTAGCTCTTGCTCTTCGTAAAAAAGCTAATATCAAAGTACGTCAACCACTTAGCCGTATTATGATACCTAGCACAGACGCTACTACAGATTCTCACATTAAGAGCGTAGAAGACTTGCTTAAAAACGAGCTTAACATCAAAGAAATTGAGATTGTAACCGATTCTCAAGGTGTATTTGTGAAACGTATTAAACCAGACTTCAAAAAACTTGGACCTAAATGCGGCAAGAACATGAAGGCTGTGGCTAATATGCTTCAAAACCTAGAACAAGCCGAGATTTCTCGTTTCGAAGCAGATGGTTTCTATAAACTTGCTATCGACGGAGCAGAAATAGAAGTAAGCACAGAAGACGTAGCTATCTTCTCTGAAGATATTCCTGGATGGCTAGTAGCTAACGAAGGTAAACTAACTATTGCATTAGATATTACCTTAACACCAGAATTAGAAGCAGAAGGTACAGCTCGTGAACTTATCAACCGTATTCAAAACCTTAGAAAATCTAACGGCTTAGAGATTACAGACCGCATCAATATTAGTGTTTACGCTGAAGGCCAAAACCTTTCAGACATTAATAATGCAATTGCAAATCACAAAGAATACATTAAAGCTCAAATCCTTTGCGATAGTCTTGAAATATCAGCAGAAAAGGTTGGTGAAGAGATTGAATTTGGTGCTGAAAACATATTTATTCTTTTGAAAAAAGCATAAATGTTTATAAAAAATGGCGCTAATGATTAGTTAATGTCGAATATTTTTCATATATTCGCATAACACTTTAAAATCATTACGTTATGACAGAAAAAACAAGATATAGTGATGCTGAACTAGAAGAATTCCGCGCACTAATAATGCAAAAGCTAGAGCAAGCAAATGCAGACTATGAGATGTATAGAAGGGCATTGAACAATGTAGATGGAAATGATGTAAACGACACATCACCTACATTTAAAGTGCTAGAAGATGGTGCCGCTGCAACAAACAAAGAAGAAATCGGACGTTGCGCACAACACCTAATGAAATTTATTCAAAACCTGCAAGCTGCTTTAGTTCGTATAGAAAACAAAACTTATGGTATTTGTAGAGTAACAGGCAAGTTAATCCCAAAAGAAAGACTTCGTGCTGTTCCTCACGCTACCTTAAGCATAGAAGCTAAAGAAGGTAAAAAATAAATATGAACTCTATCACAAAAAAGGCACTGTATAGTGCCTCTCTTGTTTTTATAATCTTACTACTCGATCAGCTATCAAAGATTTGGGTAAAATCTTCATTTGAACTATATGAAGAGTTATATATTTTCTCATGGTTCAGATTACTTTTCGTTGAAAACGACGGAATGGCATTTGGCATAGAATGGGGAGATAAAATCTACCTAACACTATTTCGTATAGTTGCATCATTAGGCATTGCTACTTACCTAGGATATTGCGTTAAGAGAAATGAAACCTGGACATTACTTACCTGCATTGCATTAGTGCTAGCAGGAGCTACAGGTAACATTATTGACTGCGTTTTCTATGGAAAGTGGTTTGATTACGCCCCATACTTCTATGGTAAAGTAGTAGATATGCTATACTTCCCACTTATAGAAGGTCACTATTGGGACTGGATTCCTATGGTTGGTGGAGAACATTTTATATTCTTCTCACCTATTTTCAACATTGCAGATTCTGCAATATGCATAGGCATTTTCTTACTACTAATTTTTGAAAAACGGTTATATAAATGAGAAATTTATTAATCATATTATCATCTATAGTTTTATTAGCCTCATGCTCTAAACAAGAGGCTAATACTAACAATCCTTTAATAGAAGACTCCAATAAAATGGTTAATTTTCTATTTGATATTCATTTATCTGAAGCCATAGAAAAAGAAAAGTTCATCAAGGATACCGAGAGCAAAATTCTTTACACAAAGATTTTTGAGAAGTATGGTGTAACTACAGAACAATTCGACGAAGCCATTTTTTATTACTCAGAAAACAATAATGACTATTTAAACGTTTACGAGAAAGTAACAAATAAATTTAATCAATACTTATCTTTCTCTAATCAAAAATTCTTCACTAAATATCCTGCAGAAAATATAAATATTTGGAAAGACTACGCCATCTTCCCAAATGGATTGAGTAAAATAACACAATTTTTACCATTCTATATTTGTCCAAAACCAGAATACCTAGAAAAACCACTCATAATTATTAAATAAACCAAATTTTAGGCATTTCTACATTTTTAATTTTTAATTAAATTTATTATATTTGTAGTGCCTAAAATCAAATATATGAGTGATATTACCAATACTCCCACTAACGCACACGACTACGCAGAAGATAACATCATCACGCTAGAAGGTCTGCAACACGTTCGCCTACGCCCTGGTATGTATATAGGGAAACTTGGCGACGGTTCTTCAAATGATGATGGTATTTATGTTCTCCTTAAAGAAGTTATAGACAACTCTATCGACGAATTCCGTATGAATTTCGGAAATCAAATAGAGATAAACATTAACGAAAGAGAAGTTAGTGTAAGGGACTATGGCCGTGGGATTCCTCAGGGCAAATTGGTAGATTGTGTAGGCATAATGAACACAGGTGCTAAATACGACACCAAATCATTCCAAAAATCAGTTGGGCTAAACGGTGTAGGTACAAAAGCTGTTAACGCCCTATCTTCTTCATTTATTGCCATATCATATCGTGATGGAATGGCAAAAAAAGCAGAATTCTCAAAAGGCGTACTAGTTAAAGAATATGATTTAGAACCAACTACAGAGAAAAACGGCACATATATTTGTTTCACTCCAGATACAGATACCTCAATATTTGGAAATTATCATTTCAGATATGAATATATAGAAACAATGCTTAGAAACTATTGTTATCTAAATCAAGGTTTAGTAATATGGTTTAATAAGCAAAAATTTGTTTCAAAGAACGGTCTTTTAGACCTTCTAAACGAAAAATGTACTTCAGATGTACTTTTCCCTATTGTTCACCTAAAAGGCGAAGATATTGAAGTGGCATTTACCCACACCAATCAATACGGCGAGGAATATTATTCATTTGTAAATGGTCAGCATACCACACAAGGCGGTACGCACCAAGCTGCCCTTAAAGAGCATATTGCTCGTACTATTAAGGATTTCTTTGGCAAGAACTTTGAATTACAAGATATTAGAAGTGGTATTGTAGCAACCATAGCAATAAATGTTATAGAACCTGTGTTTGAGAGCCAAACAAAAACCAAACTTGGTTCTACCAACATGGCTCCAGACAAGGACAAAGATGAGAATCCTTATCCTCTTTCTGGCACAAGTGTAAATAAATTTGTTGGCGATTTCTTAAAAAGAGAATTAGACAACTTTTTACACAAACACCCAGATATGACAGAAGTGTTATTGAAGAAAATTCAAGCTTCTGAACGCGAACGTAAGGCTATTGCCAACGTATCTAAACAAGAAAGAGAAAGAGCGAAAAAGGTAAATATGCACAACAAGAAACTTCGCGACTGTCATATTCACCTAAACGATAACAAGGGCGACAGAAGAGAAGAAAGTTGTATTTTTATCACTGAGGGCGACTCTGCGAGTGGTTCTATTACAACAAGTAGAGACGTGAAAACACAAGCGGTATTCTCTCTGCGCGGTAAACCGCTAAACTGCTTTGGCATGAGCAAGGTGGAAGCATACAAAAACGAAGAATTTAACCTGCTTCAAGCAGCACTTAATATAGACGAAGGCCTTGAAAACCTAAGATACAACAAAGTGATAATTGCAACCGATGCCGACGACGACGGTATGCACATTAGACTTCTGCTTATGAGTTTCTTCCTTCAATTCTATCCAGAACTTGTAAAAGCAGGTCATGTTTACATTCTGCAAACCCCACTATTCCGCGTTAGAAACAAGAAAGAAACACATTATTGTTATTCAGACGACGAAAAAATTGCAGCAATTAAAGCAGTGGGAGCAAAAGCAGAAATCACTCGATTCAAAGGTCTTGGTGAGATTTCTCCAGATGAGTTTAAATTCTTTATTGGTAAAGACATTAGACTAGAGCAAGTTAGCCTCAACAAAGAGGACGCAGTAAACCAACTACTACGCTTCTACATGGGCGAAAATACCACCGAAAGACAAAACTTTATTATAGAAAACTTAAGAATTGACCAAGATATAAACGAAGAAATGTTTGATGAAACTGAAATTTAACTCACTTTTCTTTGTTTACATAAAAAATATTGATTTACTTTGCATATTCAAAAAGAAATAACCAATAAAAAATAATAAATATTATGAGATTCATAGGCGTAATAGTAGTTCTTCTTGGAGCAATAGTTTTAATTGCTCAATCATTCTTAACCACAGCTCAACACAGCAACACTATGCTAGCTGTTGGTGGTGCATTACTTTTAGTAGGTGCTATACTTCACGTATTCTGCACCAGAAAATCTATGGATTAATTTTCTTTTTAAATTACCATAAAAAAAGGTTGAATCACAAGATTCAACCTTTTTTTGTATGTGTAGGGACAATGCTTCGACAGGCTCAGCAACCGTGCGTGCATTGTCCGAAAAAAAATAATGACCTCAAGAAATTGAGGTCACTATCTGTATATTATCGCGCCTATTTAAGAGTGTGTTTTAAAGGTGGGAGTTTAAGGCGTCCCGATGTCTGAGAAACCGCAGTTTAGTGGACCTAAATGAGGATTTCGAAGACGAGGGCAACGTAAAAATCACCCTTTAAAACCGCTCGACTATAAGCCTAGTGATGCTTTAACTGCTAACACTTTCTCTTCCGCTGCTGCGTTTACTGCGTCGTAGTCTTCGCGAGAAGCGATAGGAAGTTTAACTTCGATATAGAACTTGATTTTTGGTTCTGTACCAGAAGGACGAACAGATACTTTTGTGCCGTCTGCTGTGAAGTATTGAAGCACGTTAGATGATTCTGGCATTTCTAGAGATTCTGTTTTACCTGCTAAAACGTCGATCATGCGTAGAGTGCTATAGTCTTTGATTACTACTACTTGAGAACCTGCAAGTTCTTTTGGAGGAGATACACGGAATTGAGACATCATTTGTTTGATTTCTTCTGCACCGCTCTTACCTTTTTTCACTACAGAAATACCTTTTTCTTTAGAGAAACCAAATTCTAGGTAAATATCTTGGATAAGTTCGTAAACTGTTTTGCCGTTGTCTTTAGCCCAAGCTGCTACTTCAGCAATCATGGTACAAGCTGAAACTGCGTCTTTGTCACGAACGAAGTCTTGACATAGGAAACCGTAGCTTTCTTCACCACCACCGATGTATTGCATTTTGCCTTCTTGTTCACGGATGATAGCAGCAATCCATTTGAAACCAGTGTAGCAATCGAAATATGGCACGTTGAATTTCTTAGCCATAGTAGCGATAAGTTCTGTGGTAACGATAGTTTTTACTAAGTATTCTTTACCAGTGATTTTGCCAAGTTCTGACCAACGTTTTACTAGATAGTAAACAAGCATCATTGCTGTTTGGTTACCGTTTACTAAAATCCATTCGCCTTTATCGTTTTTCACAGCGATACCAACGCGGTCTGCGTCTGGGTCTGATGCCATAACGATGTCTGCGCCAACTTCTTTAGCTTTATCTACAGCCATTTGTAGAGCAGCTGGTTCTTCTGGGTTTGGAGAAATTACTGTTGGGAAGTCGCCAGAAATAACGTTTTGTTCTGGAACGTCGATAATATTTTCGAAACCATACATTTTAAGAGCACGAGGAATCACTGTTATACCAGTACCGTGGATTGGGGTATAAACAATCTTCATGTCTTTGTTTCTCTTGATTGACTCAGGAGAAAGTGTTAGTTTGCTGATTTTGTCTAGGTAAACGCTATCGATATCTTCGCCGATGATTTGGATAAGTTCTTTGTTACCTTCAAACTTAATTTCATCTACAGATTTGATTTTATTTACTTCGTTGATAATATTGTGATCGTGTGGAGCAATTACTTGCGCACCGTCAGACCAATATGCTTTGTAACCATTGTATTCTTTTGGGTTGTGGCTAGCAGTGATTACGATACCACTTTGGCAACCTAAGTAACGAATAGCAAATGAAATTTCTGGAGTTGGACGAAGTGCTTCAAATAAATACACTTTAATACCATTTGCAGAGAAAATGTCTGCTGCACTTTCTGCAAATAGGCGGCTATTGTTGCGGCTATCGTGACCTACAACTACACTAATTTCTTGTCCAGCAAATTCTTTTTTAAGATAGTTGCTTAAACCTTGAGTAGCACTACCTACAGTATAGATATTCATGCGGTTGGTACCTACACCCATAATACCTCTTAAACCACCTGTACCAAACTCTAAATCTTTGTAAAAAGACTCTACTAAATCTGTAGTATCAGAGTTTTCAAGCATAGCACGAACTGCACTTTTTGTAGCTTCATCATAGTTACCATCTAACCATACTTGAGCTTTTTTCTTTACATCATTAATTAAATTGTTTTCCATATTTTGTTTTAAATTATGTTCTAAAAAATTTGTTGATAACACTACAAAAATACGTTATTTTTTCATATTGACAAAATCAGTATTAAAAATTATTTATCTTTTCATTTTTCTGTTGTATCTTTGCAGAAATAGACACTAAAAATATTACAAAATGAATACAGTAGAAAGTTTAGTAGCATCTCGCTTACTTGGCGTTCAAGCCGTTAAATTACAACCAAATCAACCTTTTACATGGGCATCAGGCTGGAAATCACCTATTTATTGTGACAACAGAAAAACTCTTTCTTATCCAGACGTGCGCAGTTTAATTAAATTGGAGCTTGCTCGCATCATTTTAGAAAAATATCCAGATGTAGAAGCTATCGCAGGTGTGGCTACAGGTGCTATTGCACAAGGTGCTCTAGTAGCTGACGCGCTTGGTCTTCCATTTGTATATGTTCGTTCTTCTAAAAAAGACCACGGCATGGAAAACCTAGTTGAAGGTTATCTAGAAGAAGGCAAAAAAGTAGTTGTAGTAGAAGACCTTATCTCTACTGGTGGTAGTAGTTTAAAAGCTGTTGCTGCTCTTAGAAACGAAAAGAAATGTGACGTACTTGGTATGGTTGCTATCTTTACATACGGTTTCCCTCTAGCTCAAGAACAATTTGCTGCAGCTAACGTGGAACTTACAACACTTTCAAACTACGAAGCTGTGCTAAAACTAGCTCTAGAAACTGGTTACATTAGCGAAGAAATGGTTCCTACCCTACAAGAATGGCGTAAAGATCCAGCAAGCTGGAAAAAAGATTAATATGGATACATTCGAAAGTAAGATAGTTCACATTAATAGCAACGCTCAAGCCATTTTTGAGAAACTTTCTAATTTAGAAAACCTTAGACCTATTATTGCCAACATTCCACAAGACAAAATTAAGGCAGAAGACGTTAAACTTACTGCCGACACTTGTAGTTTTAAAGTGGACCCTGTGGGCGAAGTAGGCTTTAAAATAATTGAAAGAGAAGAGTTTAAGTGTATTAAATTTGCCTCTGATAATTCTCCAATGCAATTCAATTTGTGGATTCAGTTGGTAGAAAAGGCACCTTACGACACTAAAGCCAAGATAACCCTAAAGGCAGACATTCCTTTCATGATAAAAATGTTTATTAAAGACAAACTTGCTAATGGTCTTGACCAAGCAGCAGATTTACTTACTAAAATTCAATACTAAAATATGGCAAACAAACTTTGGCAAAAGGAAACCATCGTAAACAGTGACATAGAACGTTATACCATTGGTAAAGACGCTGAAATGGATATGTATATAGCTCGCTACGACGTTCTTGGTTCTATGGCTCACGCCAAAATGCTAGAATCTATTGGTCTTCTAGAAAAAACGGACTTAAATGCTTTACTTAAAGGACTTAAAGCGATTTTCAACCAAATAGAAAACGACGAATTCGTAATAGAAGACGGTGTAGAAGATATTCACTCTCAAGTGGAAATGCAACTTGGCGAGGTAGGCAAAAAACTACATAGCGGACGTTCTAGAAACGACCAAGTTCTTGTAGACCTACGACTTTTCTCTCGTGCCAAACTTAAAGAAGTAGTAGAATCTGTGTATGCTCTATTCTGCAGTTTAATCAGCCAAAGCGAGCGCTACAAAAACGTGCTTATGCCTGGTTATACACACCTACAAATAGCCATGCCATCATCATTTGGCTTATGGTTTGGTGCCTATGCAGAAAGCCTACTAGACGATATGCAACTACTTTTAAGCGCTTATAAAGTAGTAAACCGCAACCCTCTAGGCTCTGCAGCTGGTTATGGAAACTCATTCCCACTAAACAGACAAATGACTACTGACCTACTTGGTTTTGATAGTATGGACTACAATGTGGTTTATGCACAAATGGGACGTGGCAAAACAGAACGTATCGTGGCATCTGCCCTTGCTTCTGTGGCTGGCACAATTTCTAAACTAGCATTCGACAGCTGTATGTTTACAAACCAAAACTTTGGTTTCTTAAAACTTGCAGACGAGTTTACAACTGGTTCTAGTATTATGCCACACAAAAAGAACCCTGACGTATTTGAATTGACAAGAGCAAAATGTAATAAAATACAAGGAGTTCCTCAACAAATCACAATGATAATAAACAACCTACCTTCTGGTTATTTCCGTGATTTACAAATAATTAAAGAAGTTTACCTTCCTCTTTTCGATGAAATGATTGATATTCTAGCCATGACACGTAGCATGATAGAAAAAATCAAAATCAACGAAAATATCTTGGACGACCCTAAATACGACCTTATTTTCAGTGTAGAAGAAGTAAACAGACTTACTCTAGAAGGTGTACCATTTAGAGATGCTTACAAACAAGTAGGTATAGCTATTGAGAAAGGTAACTTTACACCTAATAAAACTGTAAACCACACTCACGAAGGTAGTATAGGAAATCTTTGCAATGACAAAATATCTGCGCTAATGGAAGGTATTTTAGAAGAATTCCCATTTGAAAAAGTAGAAGAAAAAGAAAAAGAACTATTAAATGTTATTTAATACCACAATATTCGGACCTATCCGTAGTCGCAGACTAGGAAACTCGTTGGGTATAAACCTTTTACCTAACAATGGGAAAATATGCTCATTTGACTGTATTTATTGTGAATGTGGTCTAAACAAAGATGGTAGAGAAGATACAAAACTATCTACTAGAGAAGAAGTTAACAGAGAATTGGAAGCAAAATTAAAAGAATTAAAAGCTTCTAACGCTGTGATTGACACATTTACATTTGCTGGTAATGGTGAACCTACTATGCACCCAGACTTTAAAAACATAGTGGAAGATGTTATACATTTAAGAAATACCTATTACCCAGAAGCAGTAATTTCTGTATTAACCAATGCATGGCAACTAGCAAATAAAGATGTGGTTTTTGCACTTAAACGTGTAGACAACAACATTCTAAAACTAGACAGTGCTAAAAAAGATACCATCCTTAAAATAAACCAACCTGTGAATCCTAATTTCGATATTGAAACTCTAATTTCACAGATAGCACAGTTTAAGGATAACTGCATTGTACAAACCATGTTTGTGAAAGGTCCAAATGTGGACAACACCACAGAAGAAGAGGTTTCTGCTTGGATTAATGCTCTAAAACTTATCCAACCACGACTAGTGCAAATCTACAGCATAGACAGAAAAGTACCTATCGAAGGTCTTGTGCATGTAGATGAAAGCGAACTTCGCGAAATAGAAAAACGTGTTAAAAAGATAGGTCTTAACACCTTGGTTACTCCATGAAAACTCCTAGACGCATATTAATTTCACCACTAGATTGGGGATTGGGTCATGCGTCTAGAATTATTCCCCTTATAGACAAATACTTAGAACTTGGCGATAATGTTATTATCGCTGGTTCTGGTATGTCTTTAAATCTGCTACAAAAACAATTTCCACACCTACAGAGCATTGAAATCCCTTCATTTACAATGAGATACTCTGCTGGAAAGTCTCAAGTGTGGGCAGTAGCGAAAGCATTTCCAAGTCTTATATATTATAGTATAAAGGAACATAAAGCGCTCAAACGCATTGTAAATGATGAGAATATAGATTTTATTATCTCAGACAACAGATTTGGCCTATATCACAAGAGTGTGCCATCGGCATACATTACCCACCAACTTTTAATCAAATTGCCAAAAGGTTGGTCATGGCTAGAGCCTTTTGCTGCATTTGTGCATAGGTGCATTATAAATAAGTTTACAGAATGTTGGGTTCCAGATTTTGAGAGCTGTCAGAATTCCCTTGCGGGCGAACTTTCTCATCCAACCAAATTACCAAAGAATGTAAAGTACATTGGGGTATTGTCGCGATTTAATTTATCAGAGAGGAGTGTAGGGACGCTTGGCTCATGCGTCCGTAATCAAATTTTAGCTATTTTATCCGGAGCGGAGCCACAACGCACGATGCTTGAAGAAGAACTACTAATATCGCTTCAAGAAGACCAACACGAGAATATTATCCTAGTGCAAGGAAAAGTTGAAGCAGAGCAAAAGGTGAGCAAAGTGGGCAAAGTAACTGTGTACAACTATATGAACACAGAACAGCTACAAGAACACATTCTGAAAGCAGATGAAATAATTTGCCGAAGCGGCTATAGTAGCATAATGGACTTATATGCATTAGGCAAACTAAAGAATGCCACACTCTTCCCTACTCCAGGACAAAGCGAACAAGAATATCTAGCCGAGTATATCAGTAATCACATCAAGTGATTTAATATCACTCATTGATGGCAGAAAATACTGATAATATTTTAAAAGAATACTTATAGTTTTACGTCTTTGCAGTCTATTTAGCGCAGAGCTACCCTCCAAAACCAACAATATTACCCCTTTATCCTCTGCACTAAGCATTTTAATAAACTCATTACTCTCGCCATCATCTGGATAAATACCTAAATATTGTGCGTAGCCAAGTAGAAAATCAAGTGGGAACTTGCCTAAACTCTCTGAAGTAGATATTGTAGCAACTAAAGAAGTAAAATAATCGAAAAGTTGGTCGTCAGCATTGTTATGTTCCAAGGTTTTGCTCACCACCTCAGCCATAAACTGGCAGATTAAGCCCTTCACAGGACTATCTACCACTGTATAGCACTCCGCAGCAAGAGATGCTTCGCGGATTTTTTGTATATCTCTATTTTCTTTATATTCTATCTGCAAATCTAGAAGAGAAAAAGGCATAAGATGATAATTTCTTATCGTTGCCTTTTTGCTCTGAGGGCGATGCACAGAAAAACTAAGTTTACCAAACTTCTGGGTATAAATCTCTGCTATATAACTGTTGTCCTTGTATTGAACAAGACGCAGAACTATACCTTTTGTAGCATATAACATTAATAGCAGATTATTTTATGAGTTCCTTTTTCGCCTGAATTTGAAAGTAATTCCAATATATATATACCTTTTCCTGGTATATTTATTTGAGAATCGTATGCCCCCGCACTTACCACCTTACCTGTCATATCAAATAATTTGTACTCACCTTCAAATGATGGAGTTACAACAACATTGTCATGCGTTGGATTTGGATATACAGAATAATTTATCTTTGCTTCTTTTGTTTCTTCTATACTCACCACCTCTTTAGTTTCTATCACAGGGTCTACCCAAATACTCAAATTGACACTTCCAGATGGATGCTCATTGTATGATCTCCAAGCATTATCATAGAAATATGCAGTGCAGTCATCTTTGCCCACCACACTTGCAACAAGAAGAGTATCGGAAGATGTCATATTTTCATATTGCACCTGTAATGAAACAAATAAGTTTTCTTCCACCAATATAGGTTCTGGTAATGAAACATAGATCTCACGTTCTTTATAACTAGAAATATTGCTTTCTGAAAAAGTCCCAGACCTATAACAAAGAGCCTCAGTAGGATGTACTATGGCAGTAGAAAGTAGTTTTACTGGTTTATCATCACCAGCATATATATTCACTTTAACAGGTAAATTGCTATTATACTTACCTTTGTATGGCATAATATAAGTACCATAAACATAGGCAGGAGTATTTAACTCAAATTTCTCTGCAAATTCTTTTATTTTATAAGAATTGTGTCCTACAAGTGGAGTCTTTCCTGCTCTATTGATAGCAACATTATCAGTATTTTCAATATTACTAATTCTTTTCATTCTAGGATATGGTTCATAACCATCCATAGACATTGGATTCTCACCTTTTGGATCTAAATATTTTGCTAATTGCTTAGAATCATCTTTATAATAATCCCATGCAGCATGAAATTGGCAATAATAGTCATTATAAGGAGTATTACAAAAAGAAGCACCACCAGTAAGTTCTCCTATTATATGACCATCTGCATCAAAGAGTGGAGAACCAGACGACCCTACTTCTGTAATACCATCATCCCATTGTCTAACATACCAATATGTTTTCACACTTGGCGTTTCGTAATAACTAGACTGTACAGAACTAGTATAACTCACCTTCTTTACATCTGCATTTGGATGTTGAATACCCTTAAATGGACCAGTAGGATTGGTATCTCTAGTCCAACCTGCAAAATATGGTCTATATTCAGCTGGCGGCATTTTATTAAGTTCTGCCAAAGCAAAGTCTACGTCTGTATCTCTAGACAGCAATTTAGATCCAGAAATTGTAAACTGAGTAGAACCTTGAAAAGCATTATCCTGTGCAGGCACTTCATAATTAAAGTAATATATAGTTCTGGTAGCCAGATCTGCATCTGTTAAATTATGACCAGCTGTATAAATATATGGTTTATGTTCTGGGTTGTTTATAAGAGCGCCAGAGCCACAAGAGCTTGATGCACTTCCTACCATATAAAGTAAACAAACAGATTGCTTAATTTTTTCTATTCCTTCTTGAGAATTCGCAAACTGAGTACATTGATTTGAAGTCATAAAATTCTTCAATGCTCTTAATTCATGTGTTGCAAGTGAGATATGCAAATCGGCTTCAAAGGGAGCATCAAGAGGTTCTTGATATTCTACAATTATAGAATCTGATGGTAATGGACGAATAAGCAATTTGTTTACGTCATTATTATTCTTTGAAGTAAAAGCACCATAAACTATTGTTTGATTTGGATTGTACACAAATAATTTACCACCATCTGGCAATAAGAATTTATCAAAAAACAAAGAAATACCCTTAGCATTTTTAGAGTAGACTCCCACCCTAGAAATTTTCAGACCATTTTCAATAAATGTTTTTCCTTTATTTATATCAATATCCACCTCTGCAGCAACACCTGTTACATACATTCTGTTAGAAGTTTCTAAAGAGATTTTTGTTGTATCTGCATTTAGATTTACAAAGAAATTTGCAACACTGCGTCGCATACCTTGTTTTTCTGGAGTGTATTTAAGTGGCATTCCTGCAGACTCATATTGTGCAAAAGCACAACAAAAAGATATTAGAGATAATATTAGTAGTATTGATTTTCTCATTTTTTATATGAATCTCTAAGGATTAAAACACTTTCATTGCCCATATTAAATAACAAGTCATATATACTTAGATTCTCAACGAAACCGTATTTTTCCTTGAAGACTTGATAATATGGCGTTGAATTAAAGTTTAGCAATTCACCTTTGTATTTAGGAGAAAGAACTTCTCTTAAGTCATACTCATGTGAATCTATATAATTTTCTGTTAGTTTAAATTCTGTTTGCAAACCCAACAAAGAGACCAGAATTTCTTGTAATTGTAAATTAAAATCTAGCAGAAAATCAAATTTCTTTTCATACATAGGTCTTATATCATCTTCATAATATAAGAAAAAAGGGCTATTGTTGTACGCAGACTCTATAGCATTCCAATGAACGCGCTGCCAATCTGTTGAGGATATTCTTACATCTTTATCCAACATTTTCTCCCCTGAAACCTTTTCCACAGGAATAGTTAAATTCATTACTCCATTGGCAGTAAGAATCTGGCATCTATTTCTATAGGTTTGCTTTACATAATGTGCATACCTCTCAATGAGCACCTCTTTATAATGCGCAAACAGGGAATAATATTGAATATTCCCTGCGTATGGTGGTATGATTAATGGACTTATCATTTAATATCGTCAACCCATTTAAAGAATCGGTTCCATCTAACTGAATTAAAGCCTGGTTGATCTTTGTCTATAGACAACCATACAAATAAAGGCTTACCTACAATGTGGTCTTCAGGCACATATCCCCAAAAACGAGAGTCTTCAGAATTGTGGCGATTGTCACCCATCATCCAATAATAATTCATCTTGAATGTATATTCAGTTGCTACCTCACCATTAATGTAAATAGTAGAATCTTTAACTTGTAGGTCGTTACCTTCGTATGTACGTATCAAACGCTCATAAAGAGGATAATTTTCCATATTCACCTGCACAGTTGCACCTTTGCGAGGTATATAAATTGGACCATAATCATCGCGAGTCCAATGTGTATATGCTTTTGGATACACCTGATGTGAGAATAAATCTGGGTCTTCTATTACTTCAAGTACGTTAGGGAAATTCCTAATCATGTTTAAAGCCTTAACTGTTAAAGGTAAATAGTATACAGGATTATAAGAATTTTGTTCATTAACAGGATATTGAAGGTTTTGTAAAATAACTTCACCATTTCTCCAGCTATTTATCAACATTCTATCATCAACACTCACGCCCAATCTTTTAAATTGGTCTTCAGAAATCTTTCTACCATCAGTCATTACAAGATAGTTCTTTTGAAGATTTGTTGGATTCTTCTGAACCTTTCCATTAATGTAAATCTGACCGTCTATAATTTGAAGACTATCTCCTGGTAGACCAACACAACGTTTTACATAATTTTCACGTCTATCTACTGGACGAACATCAATTTCACCAAAAACTTCTTTGTTTTTCCACACATTTTCTCTGCCATAGTATTCACACAAAGTGTAATAATCTGGCATTTGCATCTTCATTGCCACAGTGTCTCCCGCTGGGAAGTTAAACACAACTATATCAAGTTCCTTAATGGTATCAAGCCCTGCCAATCTGCGATAGTCCCAAGAAGGAGTTTCAATATATGATTTACAATTCAATATTGGCAATGTATGCTGCGCAAGTGGGAATGACAGCGGAGTCATAGGCACACGTGGACCATAAGTCACCTTATCCACTAGCAGATAATCACCCACAAGAAGCGATTTTTCTAGCGAAGATGTAGGAATCTTATAATTTTGAAACAAATATGTATTAATGAAATAAACTGCCACAAGTGCAAATACGATGGCATCCACCCAACTCATTACACTATATAGAAATTTATTTTTTGTTTTTTTCCAAAATGTCCAAGGAACAAATTTTGTCAGATAAACATCTAAAATCAGTGGCAATAATAGTAACCACCAGTAATTTCCTACCCACACAATGAAAAGCACATAAAATATTGTAGCTATTATGGCTTTAATCCATTGCTTAAACGGAATATCTTTTAGTTTTAACATAATTAGAATTTTAACATATCATTCATGCTTAGCATACCTTTTTTGCCACAAGTAAATTCAGCAGCAAGTACAGCTCCTAATGCAAAACCCATTCTGCTTTTTGCATCATGAGTAATAGTGATAGAATCCACTTCAGATTCGTATCTAATAGTGTGAATACCTGGCACTTGACCTTCGCGAATAGCTTTGATTGGTAGTTTATCTGCAGCTGTTTCTACCTCGCCAAGTTCCCAAGATGATTTTCTATCTAGATTTGCAAGAATATCATCTGCCAAGCTAATTGCAGTACCACTAGGAGCATCAAGTTTTTGTGTATGGTGTACCTCTGTCATGCTCACATTGTAGTTTTCAAACTGATTCATAATTTTAGCCAAGTATTTATTTACAGCAAAGAAAACATTCACACCAAGGCTAAAGTTTGAGGTCCAGAAGAATGCTAATCCTTTTTGGTTGCAAAGCACTTCCACTTCTGGCATTTTTTCTGTCCAACCAGTGGTACCAGACACTACTGATACACCAGAATTAAACGCTTTGATATAATTTTCTACTGCCACTTTTGGTGCAGTAAACTCAATAGCCACATCTGCAGACTTAAATTCTTCACTATTAAAGTCTTCTTGATTGTCAATATCTATTCTACTAACTATTTCATGACCTCTTGAAATGGCTATTTGTTCAATGGTTTTACCCATTTTTCCGTATCCTATTAATGCTATTTTCATATCTTTTCTATTTTTCCACAAAGATAATTATTTTATTCACATTTTCCATTACACATATATTAAAAAGGAATATTTAATAAAAAAACAATAAAAAATAGTGAGTTAATAAACTTTTTATGTAAATTTGCGTCTTGTAATTGTAACATTTTTGCAAAATTTAAAATTAAATATCACTATTATGAAAACAAAATTATTTTTAGTAGCTCTATTATTCTCTGTATGTGGAGCTTTATTTGCACAAGACACACAAGCTATTGAATTTGAAGAAAGAGTTCACGATTTCGGTACTATCAATGAAGTAGACGGCAGAGTTTCTTTCGATTTCGAGTTTAAAAACATCAGCAAAAAAGCTATTACTTTAACTAACGTACAAGCTTCTTGCGGTTGTACCACTCCAAACTGGCCAAAAGAACCTATCGCTCCTAAGAAAAAAGGTTTAATCAAAGTTACTTACAACCCTGCTGGTCGCCCTGGTAACTTCAGCAAAAGTATTACTGTTCGCTACCAACAAGCTGGGGAGGAAAAACCACAAGTTATTGTACTAAATATTAAGGGTAACGTTATCCCAAAACCAAAACCAGTTGCTGAGAATTAATTCTCAATAAAGATATAACATAAAAAGAGTGAAACATATTTCGTGTTTCGCTCTTTTTTTGTACCTTTACATTCATATTAGTTTTATGATATGAAAAACATAGTTCCAATTATATTATTATTGTTTCTTTCTCTGAACATTGTTGCCAAACCAAAGGCAAAAAACAAGCAAAAGAAAGAGAAGGAAGATATTGCTGTGGTGGATTCAACCTCAACAGATTCTATTGCAGCTGATTCTATCATTATTAGTCAAGACCCTGTATTTACTCTAGAAATTGAAGAATATCACTTTGGAGTGATTGACACACTGCGTCAAGACCTTGAATACGATTTCAACTTCTGCAACGAAGGACTTGACACTCTTAAAATACACAGAATTATTACCGCTCCAGGCGTAACTATCCTTGAAAGAGAGCTTATAGACAAATATGCCTTCGACGAAGGCGGCACTATACGTTTTGTAATAGACCCA
Source organism: Candidatus Enterocola sp. (assembly GCA_045612225.1). Taxonomy (GTDB): domain Bacteria; phylum Bacteroidota; class Bacteroidia; order Bacteroidales; family Paludibacteraceae; genus Enterocola. The sequence continues at coordinate 163,017 of JAZKYP010000009.1, read as the reverse complement.
AAAGAAATAAAAGGTAAATTTAAAAAATCAATATACATTTACTCAAATACACCAACAAAAAGACTAACACTATCGGGAACTGTTTTAAGACCAAGGTATTAATTATTTAAACTATGCATCCAGAAAACGACCCACAATACAAAGGACTTACAGTAAACAAAGGCATTGCACAGCCACCATCTGTAAACCCATACCTAGTTAGAGTAAAAAGAAAACGTACTCTAACATCTGGTGAATATGTAGAAGGCATCCTAAAAGGAGATATTTCTATTTTAGGACAAGCCGTTACACTTGTAGAAAGCACATTACCAGAGCATTATGCACTTTCGCAAGAAGTAATAGAAAAATGCTTGCCATACGCAAGTCGTTCTTCTCGCATAGGCATTACAGGTGTGCCTGGTGCAGGTAAAAGTACATTTATTGAAGCATTGGGTATGCACCTTGTAAACAAAGGCAGCAAACTAGCGGTGCTTGCCATCGACCCTAGTTCAGAAAGGTCTAAAGGTAGTATTCTGGGCGACAAAACTCGTATGGAAGAACTTTCTGTGAGCGACAAAGCTTTTATTCGTCCTTCGCCATCGGCAGGTTCTCTTGGTGGTGTAGCCCGCAAAACTAGAGAAACTGTAGTGCTTTGCGAAGCCGCTGGTTTTGACAAGATTATTATAGAAACTGTAGGTGTAGGCCAAAGCGAAACCGCAGTGCACTCAATGGTAGATTTCTTCCTACTTATCCAACTTGCAGGCACAGGCGACGAACTGCAAGGCATCAAACGTGGTATTATGGAAATGGCAGACGGCATTATCATAAACAAAGCCGAAGGTGCAAACCTTGAAAAAGCAAAACTTGCTCAATGTCAATTCCAAAACGCACTTCACCTATTCCCTGCTCACGAGTCTGGATGGGTACCAAAAGTGCTTACCTGCTCAGCATTCCACAAAATAGGTATTGAAGAAGTTTGGCAAATGATGGAAGAATATATTGCCTTCACAAAGAAGAATGGTTATTTCGATGTGAAACGTAAACTCCAAGCTAAATATTGGATGTATGAAACCATCGACGAAGCCCTACGCAACCACTTCTACAAAAATCCAGAAATAGAAGCACAGCTTTCAGACATGGAAATAAAAATCAGCAATGACGAGATAAGCTCATTCATTGCTGCAAGTAAACTTCTAGACTCTTACTTCAAGAAATAATTATTCTTCGGTGCCGACGCCTTCTACTGGGATTTGGCGGCGGAATGCTTCACCAAGGGAGATAAGTGTTTCGGTAGAGGCAATGCCTTGGATGTTTTGGATTTTGTCGTGGATAATGCTTAGGAAATGTTTGTTATCGCGAGCATAAATCTTCACGTAAAGAGCAAATTTACCAGTGGTGTAATGGCATTCTACCACTTCTGGAATGCTTTTAAGACCTGCAACCACATTTGTAAAGTCATTTGCATCTTTAAGGAAAATACCCATATATGCACATGTGGTATAACCTACTTTCACAGGGTCTAGTGTAAATTCTGAACCTGTAATTACTCCCATACTAATAAGTTTTTGCACACGTTGATGAATAGCAGCACCTGAAACATTGCATTCACGTGCTACTTCTAGAAACGGTGTTCTTGCATTTGAAGACACTAGCGCAAGTATCTTCTCGTCCAATTTATCTAATGTAATTTTTTCCATATTTTTTATTGTATTTTGTAACTAAAAAGTACTCTTCAATATAAATATCGTATTAAATATATTTTACAAAGATAGAACTTTATAAATAAAAACAACAAAAAATATGAAAATTTGAGAAAAATATTGTATTTTTGTGCCGAAAAACATATTTTCTGAACATAGATTTGATATAATGGCAAGTAGAAAGAAAATTTACAACACAAAACAAGTGATTGAAAACCTAGAACTTTGGCAGTCGCTAACCAAAGAGGAGCAAGATTATCTAGAGTCTAATATAGAATTTATTAGTTATAAGAAAAATTCTATTATTTATTCAGATGGAGAAGAGCCAACAAAGCTTTTAGGCGTTTTAAGTGGGTTTGTAAAAATAAACAAAGAAGGCGTTGGTGTGCGTAGCCAAATAGTTCGCATTATTAAGCCAAATGAACTTTTTGGCTATAGAGCTATGTTTGCTGGCGAAAAATACATTACTACTGCATACGCTGTGGAAGCATCTGTTATTTTTGCAATTCCAAAGGAAGTAATTACAAAACTGCTTAGCGAAAACGCAAAACTTGCATTTGAATTTATTAGATTCCTTTCTATCGACCTTGGCATTTCAGATTCTCGCGGCATTGTGCTAACGCAAAAGCACCTACGTGGCCGCCTTGCAGAAGCCATCCTGCACATTAGAGACAACTACGGCACACATGAAGACGGTGCCACTCTTGTACTAAATCTTTCTAGAGAAGACCTTGCTAGTCTTTCAAATATGACCACTTCAAATGCCATAAGAACACTTTCACAATTTTCGGCAGACGGACTTGTAAGTGTAACCGGCAGAAGCATTAAAATCTTAGATTTAGAACTACTTCGTAGAATTGCTAAATACGAATAAGAATGGATTTTTTGAGCGGCAACATAATACAAATACTAGAGATAGTAGGCACGATATTGGGTTTACTTTACCTTTATTATGAATATCGCGCAAGTTCATCTCTATGGATTGTTAACATTGTTATGTCTGCTATTTACACATTAATATATTTCTCAGAGGGCATTTATGCACTTGGCACTCTCAGTATATACAATATTTTTGCTGCCATTTACGGAATATTTATGTGGAAATATTCAAAAAACACCTCTGAAAAACAAGAATTACCTATCACTAGCATTTCCAAAAAGGTGCTAGTAAACTCTACAGTGGTAATGGTGGCATTATCTGCTGCACTTATCTATATTCTGCATACAATTTCTAGCACAGGAAATTTGCTATACAACACACTAGACGGACTTGCTTCTAGCGCAACAATTATTTCTCTTTATTGGCTTGCCAGAAAATATAAGGAGCAATGGTTTGGTTGGATATTTGTGAATTTCGTTAGTGTAGTTTTATATTTAATTACTGATCTATACTTCACCGCTGCGCTTTACACCTTATATATAATAGTAGCTGTGGCTGGTTACAGAGAGTGGTCTAAACTAATGAACAATGCTAAAGTTTAACGAAATAGAAGTGGTTATTTTAGCCGAAGGCGACTACCCTACTCACAGCCTTCCGCTTGAAATACTTAACAGTTGCAACAATGTAATTTGTTGCGACGGCGCTGCCAATGTTTATACCCAAACAGGCAAAATGCCATTAGCAACAATTGGCGACGGAGACTCTATTGCTTCAGAACTAAAAGATAAACTTTCATTCATCCAAGTAGACGACCAAGAAACCAACGACCTAACAAAGGCAGTGAACTATGCCAAAGATTTAGGTTATAAAAACATTGCTATACTTGGTGCCACAGGCAAAAGAGAATGCCACACTATTGGTAATATCAGTCTGCTAATGGAGTATAAAAGAATGGGACTAAATGTAATAATGTATACAGATTATTGTAGCATATTTCCATGCAAGGATTATATTAAATTCGATTCTAAGATTGGCCAGCAAGTTTCTATAATTAATTTTGGTGCAAAGAATCTCACAAGCAAAGGTCTTAAATACCCAATCTATGACTTTACCGCACTTTGGCAAGGGACTTTGAACGAGTGCACAACAGAGGAATGTAGTATTAGTGCGGATGGGGAGTTTTTGGTAATGTTGGATTATATTAGTTAGATTAAACCTTTATATGTGTTGAGGGTCTAATGATTGTAAACAAATTAAATTTATAAGTTATGAAAAACATTATTTTATCAATTGTATTAGGTTTTATGTGTATGTCATGTTGTTCTAATAAATATGCAGCAGCAAATCTTTCTGGTGATTGGAAAATAGATAAAGTCTTAGACATACAAGTTAATGCATCTGAAGAAGAAACACCATATATATCTTTCCAAACAGAAGAATCACGTTTCTACGGCACAACAGGTTGCAATAGTTTCTTTGGAGAATTTAAAACATCAGATGATAAAAATGAGATTACACTTAACAATGTGGGTTCAACCAAAAAGCTTTGCGCAGATATGACTGTTGAAGATGCTATTTTCTCAGCTTTTTCTCAAGTAAGTTCTGTTGTATACGATAAAAATGATATGCAACTAAAAGATAAAGATGGAAAAATCCTGATGGAGTTAACATACGTTAATGTTAAATAAATTACAAAAATATTTCAAAATTAGATAAGATCTAGTAATAAGTCTTGAAAATGCACATTTTCGTAAAAAATGTGCATTTTTTTTCTTAAAAATTAGAATACTACGATTTTTATACCTATCTTTGCGGAGTAAAAACAATTTTTATTAACCAAAATTTAATATTATGTCAGCAGTTGCAGAAAAAGTAAAAGCAATTATCGTTGAAAAATTAGGCGTTGAAGAAAGCCAAGTAGTTAATGAAGCAAGCTTCTCTAATGATCTAGGTGCAGACTCTCTAGACACTGTAGAAATGATCATGGACTTCGAAAAAGAATTCGGTATCTCAATTCCAGAAGAAGAAGCAGAAAACATCTCTACTGTAGGTGACGCGATTGCATTCATCGAAAAAAACGTTAAATAATTCTCGTACATGAGAGAAAGAAGAGTTGTTGTAACAGGTCTTGGTGCGCTTACCCCACTAGGTAATGACGTTCCTACATTTTGGGAATCTTTAGTTAATGGAGTCAGCGGAGCAGGACCTATTACACATATAGACACTACAAAGTTCAAAACGCAGTTCGCCTGCGAAGTAAAGAATTTTAATCCCCTAGATCATTTCGATAGAAAGGAAGTAAGAAAACATGATTTGTTTTCTATCTATGGCATTGTAGCTGCTCGTGAAGCTGTTAAAGATGCAAACATAGATACCGAGGCGGAAGATTTGAACAAAATCGGAGTTATCATGGGTGTGGGTATTGGCGGTATCGGAACTTTCGAAAAAGAAATGGAAGATTTCTGCAAAGGCGATGGAACTCCTAGATTCAATCCATTCTTTATTCCTAAGATGATTGTTGACAGCGTAAGCGGTCACATTTCTATGGAATACGGATTTAGAGGTCCCAACTATGCATGCGTTTCTGCTTGTGCATCAAGTACAAGCGCTATTTCCGTGGCTTACGACCAAATTAAACTAGGCAGAGCAAATATCATAGTAACTGGTGGTGCAGAAGCTCCTATTACTAAAGTAGGTGTTGGTAGCTTCAACTCAATGCACGCTATTTCTACTAGAAATGATAGTCCAGAAACTGCTTCTCGTCCATTCTGCAAATCACGTGATGGTTTCGTAATGGGAGAAGGTGCAGGTTGCTTAGTACTAGAAGAATTGGAACACGCATTGGCTCGTGGTGCTAAAATTTATGCTGAAGTGGCAGGTGTAGGAGCCTCTGCAGACGCTTATCACATTACAGCTCCACACCCAGAAGGTTTAGGTGCTATTAAAGTAATGCAAAACGCACTTGAAGACGCCAACATGAAGCCAGAGGACATAGACTACATTAATGTACATGGCACATCAACTCCTCAAGGTGACATCGCTGAAACTAAAGCAATCAAAGAGGTATTTGGTGAACATGCTTACAAGCTAAATATCAGTTCAACTAAATCAATGACTGGACACTTGCTTGGCGCAACTGGTGCTGTAGAAGCTATTGCGAGCATATTGGCTGTAAAAAATGATATTGTTCCTCCTACCATCAATTTCACAGGTGAGGAAGACGAAAATATAGATTACAATCTGAATTTTACCTTCAATAAAGCACAAAAACGCGTAGTTAACGCAGCTCTATCCAATACATTTGGATTCGGCGGACACAATGCAAGTATAATAGTCAAAAAATACAAATAATTTTTGTGATACTGGCTCTTATACAAAGAATAAAACTTCCTGCTAATCAGAGAAAAAAATATTCACAGCTAAAAAAAATATTAGGTTTTAGTCCCAGAAAATGGGACTATTACCAATTAGCTCTTACCCATAGCTCTGTATATAGCGACCACAAAAATAGACTTCGGAACAATGAAAGACTAGAATTCCTTGGCGACTCAGTCCTAGGAGCTGTCATCTCTAGTATTCTATATCAAAAATACTCAAATAAACGTGAAGGCGAACTAACAAATCTACGTTCAAAGATAGTTCAACGCGCCACACTAGACGACCTAGCTGTAAGGATAGGTCTAAACAAACTTGTAACCTCTAACGAACACACCCCACAATTTAAAGCACATATAAATGGCAATGCATTCGAAGCACTAATGGGAGCCATTTTTATGGATAGAGGATTCAAGAAAAGCAAACAATTTATCCTTAAACTTATAGAAGAGAAACATATAGACTTAGAAAAGTTGTCTAAACAAGAGATTAACTTTAAATCTAGGTTTATAGAGTGGACTCAGCACAGAAAAGTTGATTTTGAATTCATTTTTGAAGCTCCCATTTATGAGAAATCAACTAATTCATCTCTGTTTACAACAAGACTTAAAGTAGAAGGTATATTAGTGGGGACCGGCACTGGTTATACTAAAAAAGAAGCTCAACAATTGGCATGTAAAGATGCGCTTTGCAGAATAAAACAAAAGAGCTTTAAAAAAGAACTAAATAGTATAAAACCAGACATTTCTTTAGTAAAAGATCCTAACAATACTAATATTAACAATTAAAATGGAAAAAGAATTTGTATTATCAACCATGATTCACCAACAAGCTGAAAAGTATGGTGATCGTGCAGCTATTTATGGCAGAAATGATGAGACAGGTCAATGGGAGGCAATTTCGTGGAGAGAGATGGACAAGACTGTAGAGGGGCTAGCTGCTGGTATTATCGGTTTAGGTGTAAAATCTAATGACCGCGTGGGTATCTTCTCACAAAACATGTGCGAAATTATTATGGCAGACTATGCCAACTATTCTGCACATGCAATTACTGTACCACTTTATGCAACATCTACTGCTGCACAAGTGGAATTTATTGTAGATGACTCTGAAATAGGCGTTATTTATGCAGGCGAGCAATATCAATATGACGTAGCTTTAGAGGTAATGAAAAAATCTAAATACCTTCGTACTATTGTTGCTATCGACCCTAGTATCGACCTTAAAGGAGAAAAAAATGCAATTCGCTATAGCGATTTATTAGCTGAAGGATTGAAAAATCCTAGAACAGAAGAAATTGCTGCACGTAAAGCATTAGCTACTAACGACGATTTAGTAAACATTCTGTACACCTCTGGTACTACAGGAAATCCTAAAGGTGTTGAACTTCGTCATTACAACTATGCAGAAGCGATGCGTATTCACAACATACGCCTAACAACTGCTTCTGACAAAGACACATCAATGGCATTTCTTCCTATCACTCACGTGTTTGAACGTGCTTGGGATATGTATTGTTTGCAAAAAGGTATTAAAATCTATGTAAACAAACGCCCTGCTGAAATTGCTAAAATTATGCCAGAGGTGCGACCTACTCTAATGTGTGCAGTGCCTCGTTATTGGGAAAAAGTTTACGCTGCTGTAAATGACAAAATTAATGGAAGCCCAAAACTTCTTCAATCTATCTTTAAATGGGCTATCAAAGTGGGCAGACGAAGAAACTTAGACTACTATCGAAATGGCAAACATTCTCCACTAAATATTGGACTTGCATATAAATTCATTGCAAAACCATTATTTAACAAGGTGAAGAAAGCTGCTGGTCTTGACAATGGCAACTTCTTCCCTGTGGCAGGTGCTAGACTTGCAGATGAAATTCTAGAGTTTATGCACGCTATTGGAATCAACCTAGTTTATGGTTATGGCTTGACAGAATCATGCGCTACTGTATGTTGCTTCCCACTAAATAATAGAGGTTACATCATTGGTTCTATCGGTCAAATTATGCCAGATCTGCAAGTAAAAATCTCTAGCGAGGGTGAAATTCTTCTTAAAGGTAAAACTATTACTCCAGGATATTACAAACGTCCTGATGCTAATGCTGAGTCTTATACAGAAGACGGATTCTTTAAAACTGGTGATGCTGGTTATATCGATATGCAAAACAACCTTTACATCACAGACCGTATCAAAGACTTATTTAAAACGGCTGGTGGTAAATACATAGCACCCCAACACTTGGAAGGCTTATTTACCGATTCTAGTTATGTAGACCAATGCGTGGCAATAGGTAATGAAAGAAAATATGTTTCAATGCTTATCGTACCAAACTTCGATAACTTAACAAAATATGCTAAAGACAAAGGGTTAACATTCTCTTCTAAAGAAGAATTAATTACCCTACCTGAAGTAATTTCACTATACGATGGCATCATAGCAGAGAAGAATTCAGAGCTTGCTCGTTACGAACAAATTAAACGCTTCACTCTGCTTCCTAATGCGTTTACAATGGACCAAGGTCACTTAACTAACACCTTGAAAATAAAACGTAAGGTTGTGAATGAGCTGTTTGCGAAAGAGATTAACGCAATGTACGAGTAAACACAAAAAAACCGACTAAGGTCGGTTTTTTTTATTGCTCTGTAGTCTGAGTTTCTTCAACTTGAGTCTGTTTTAGTTCTTCTGTTTGGGTTGGTTCTGGGAGAACATCTTCTGCTACTACTGGAACTTCCTCCTCTACTGCTTTTTTCTTCTTACAACCAAACGTCAAAACAACACCTGCTTGAAGATTCAAGGCAGAAACCTTATATGGTATGCCCTCTGCAGAATAATGCACTGGTGTGTAATCAGACACAGCATAGAAGCTAAACGGTGGGAGTCTTAAATTTACACCTAAACCAATTGCACTACTTTTAGATGAAATCAACGAATAGCTTGCAGATAGACCGAACCATCTGCATGGTCTTAAATTATAACCAACAGTTATTTCCTCATCCCAATGATTATAATTGTATGATGTCTTAGAAACAACACCTATACTCATCATATTATCTAAGAAATCATATTCTAATCCTGCATAAATCTTACCATTCATCATTGTAGTATAAGAACAAGAAGTAGCTTTGGTTATTGTCTTATCTTCCCTATCTTCTGCGGTATCTGAAATTATTTCTATACCTTTAAATAAATAATCTGATTTTCCTTCTAATTCTACAGAATTGGTATTCCAAACTATAAAACCTAAATCTTTTACTGAAAGAGAAATTTTCAAACCTGGAGTAGGTTTATATATTGCTCCTAAATCGACAGAAGCACCTAAACTACAACCTAATGAACTAAAGAAGTCCCCTTTCTTATACCCCACTACATTACCATTTTCATCTAATTCTAATGTAATATTTGGCATAGACATATTTCCCTTTATAGTTCCAGAAGCTTTCCACTCATCTTGAGAAAGATCTAATACCATATCACTAGAATTTAGTCTTGCATTCATTAAACCATATAGTAAATGCAAACGTCCACCTACAGTCCATTTATCATCTATCACATGTGAATATGCACCATTCAAATCGATATATGAATTGAAAGCCATTGGCACATCTACCTTATACGAATTTGTACTTATAGTATCTGGAGTACCATACATACCTAATGAAACTATCTCTGAAGGCAGGCCAACTGTTAAATCTGTTCTCAAAGATGCATTAATACTTACGTATCCTTTTTCTTTTACTCTAAATCCAAACCCAAACAAACTAACATCAAATTCAGCATCCACGCCAGATGAACGTTGTAATTTTGAGTACACATTTTCTTTACTGCCAAATTCTGGATGCATAAACGTAACTAACTTACCATCTTGCACATACACAAAATCATTTAATGACAAACCACCTGTATTTCCATATACAGACACTGTAGATATTCCTGGAAGTTCAACAAATGTGGTACATCTAGGTTGAAATGCAGGATTCATCATTGATTGATATGGAAGATATTCCATAAAATACAATGTATTGGGCGTTGCTAGCATTGAGGTCAAACCCAATAATAACATAAAATATATCGTTATTATTCTTTTCATAATCTTTTAATCTATTGGGTCAACAACTAAAGATGCCTGTATATGGAACATAAGTTTCAATTCAAGCCAATCTGTGGTTCTTAAAAATACATTTACATGATTTTCATTCTCTAATGTATAGTCTATTATCATCCTTACCTCTTCTGAAAATAATTTTTCAATATCAGTATCAGATAGACGAATTCTTAACCTTTCTTTTGGTTCTGTACCATCTATTACATTTGAATTTTTATCCACTTTAGCAGATTCAATTATAAAGTCTTTCACGGCAGATAAAAAGATTTCATTACCATCTTTATCTATAAATTTAGCTTTAGCATTAACACCTATAGGCAAATGATTTTTATAATAAAATTTCAACACACCTATACTAGATGGTGTAATCTCGGTTTCTGCAAATTGAGACAACACATCCATATCCAACTCTATAGTATCTTTTCTATTCAATCTAAAGTTTTTCTCTGGGTCATTTTTATTACCCTCAAACCATAATGGCAACTTAGTTATTTCTTTTGTTTCAATATCACTATCATGGAAGAAAAAGTGCACTCTACTTCTATCTGTTTCTTCTGAGCGAATGCGATATTTATATCTTAACTTATCTACTTTTATCTTAAATAGTTTATCTGTACGACCATTTTCTCTACTTAACTTAAGATCTGAGTACTTTGTTAGATTATCTACATTGTAATTTAATAGTTGCTCACGTGTTAAGTCTTTGATTTCATCGTATGATGGACTGTTTAATTTTATCGAGATATAATCATTTTCTCCAAATTCAGCCTTAACAACTTCTCCCGTGCTAGAACATATTCCCTCTACATAGTCTATATAATATCTAGCTGGGATACCTATATTGTTATGACATGTCATATAAATAGTAGGATCATAGAAAGGAAGATTCATACCAAATTCATATACATCTTGCGTATAATCAAAATCTATTTCTTTTACATTTTCCACTATATCCCTAGCATTTCCTATGTTTATAAATGTAATATGTGGCTTCATGTGAGTACAATCTAAAGTTATTTCAAAAACATTTGAAATGTCCATATCTTCTTCTGTACCCACATAACCTTGGCAATTTATATTAATTGTATTATTGCCTTTAAACTTAAACATTGCTCCATACAAATCTATAAATGTTTCTACAATAGGATGTTCTTCATCTATATTCATAAGGTCAATTTCTATAGAATTATCTGGATATAACTCTGGGTTCAGAGACAATTCTTCCTCATCGAATATTAATTTTAAATATGAGCCCTCTTTCATTTTCTTAGGAAACTCTATTTTTACATCTATATAAGAGTGCCCCATCAAAATACTATCTAAACGTTCGTTTTCGTTTGTATTAATTTCAGGAAATTCCAATTTCAATATATGATCCACTTCAGCCTCTGTTGGTTGAATATAATTCAACAGAGCAATTGGAACATTCAAATCAAATGTTGTGGTAGGAAATACTTTTAATTGATCTATTAACTCATTTCCTAAATATTGACTATCTGTTTTCTGTAAATAGATAGTATCATCCTTGATATTTAGATCTAACTCTCCTAAAGAATCTATATCAAGAACATCTATTATCTGTATTCTGGAATATGCTAATGGACCGACTAAATCAACATCAATCCCCATGGTTGAATCTAATTTATTCATATCGTACTTGTCATCAACACAGGACATCAAACCGATTACAAGCAAAGAAGCATATAATAACTTTTTTATTTTCATAACATCTATTTTATACACAAAGGTAGTATTTTTATTTAAAATAATCATCTAAAAACTGCACTAAATATAGTTTTTCAGTAGCACGAGTTACTGCTGTATATAGCCAGCGCATAAAACCTGCATCTATTTCATCTTTTTGAATGCGTCCCATATCCACATAGATATGTTTCCATTGCCCACCTTGGGCTTTATGGCAAGTAATGGCATACGCCAATTTCACTTGAAGTGCATTCAAATATTTGTCTTCGCGCATTTTTTTATAACGCTCCCTTTTAGACTTAATGTGAGCATAATCTTCTTCTACTGCTTTGAAAAGTTTAGCATTAAGCTCTTGCAATTCGGCAGGAGTGACACAAGTGAGTGATTCTTCCAAAATGGTAACATCAATTTCGTATGAATAATCTGAAAAATATAGTGTTAAGTTTCTGAATTTGAGGCCATAAAGTTCTTTAGTCTTACCTACTCTTACTATTTCTGCCATATCTCCATTGGCTATAAGTTCTAAACCATAATCATTTCCAAAAAAATAATTATTCTTCAAAACCATCAACTTATCTCCATTAGAAAGCATTCCCTCACGGCTTAAAATCCTATTCCTAATTCCATTTGCATAAAGGCTAGCCATCTTATTGGAGCGTGTCACCACTAAAGTTTCTTCCAGTCCCACCTCGGAAAAAGAACTTTCAAGACATTCTACAAAGTTGGTTACATCCACCCTTTTTACATCTTGGGTGCACTTCAATGAGAGATTTTGTGGATTATCAATGTTTTCTCTAATGTGTGTAGCATTAACTAGGATACCACTTTCGTGCGACTGACGCAACACCTCTGTTAGAGTGTGAGAAGTAACTTCAAGACCTATACTTTCTAGTTTTTTTACGTCTAATGCTGGTGAGTTTTCTTGAAAAACAGGTGGTAACTGTGCATCGTCGCCAAGAAGAAGTAATTTGGTATTTGGAGCTCCTGAAAACACATACTGCACTAAATCTGAAAGCAAATCTCCTGTACCAAAGAAACCCTCACTAGAAGTGTTTATCATAGAGGCTTCATCAACAACAAAAAGCGCATTTGAAATTTTATTAAAACCAAGAACAAAGTTAGAGGCAATATCCATAGATTTTTTATGGTAAATAGCTCTATGAATAGTAGAAGCAGGAGCAGAAGAGTAATTGCTCAAAACCTTTGCTGCTCTGCCTGTAGGTGCAAGTAATATGATAGGAATATTTAATGATTTACAGGCTTTTACTATTGAACTAACAAGAGTGGTTTTACCTGTACCAGCATATCCTTTAAGCAAAAATGTAGGATTTGAGGTTTTTATCTTCATAAATGATGAAAATTTATCTATAAACACCTTTTGGTCTTCAGTAGGCTCAAATTTAAAGTGCTTAATTATTGTATTTCTCATCATTTTCTCAATCATCTTCCTTTAATTTATTGCATTTTACGTAACAAGTACAAAATTGAAAATAATATTTTAATTAGGCAATTAATTTTCATTATTTGTGTTGCAGAAATAAATAAAATTCTTTATTTTTGCATTTGTATTATGAAAATCACAAAAAATTAACAATATGAATAACCTATTCAAAGCACTATTAGTCTTAGCAGCAGGCACATTAGCATTCCTTTGCTACGACAGTATTATGACTCCAATTGAGTTCAACGAAGTAAGAGACGCTCGTGAAAAAGTAATCGTAGAACGCTTAATCGACATCCGTCGTGCAGAAACTGAATATCGTAACATTAAAGGCGACTACACCGCTAGTTTCGATACTCTAATCAACTTCATCAAATACGACAAAGCAAAAATCGTGTTAAAAGAAGGTGAACTTACAGACAAACAACTAGAAGAAGGTATGACCGAAAAGAAAGCTGTTAAACTAGGTCTTATCAAACGTGATACCACATACGTAAGTATGTTGGAAAATCTATTTGGAGCAGACTATCCAGTAGATTCTCTACGTTATATTCCATTCTCTTCTCCAAGACAAGAATTTACACTAGAAAAAGCTGAAATTACAACTGGTTCTGCTGGTATTAAAGTAAAAGTTATGGCTGCTAAAGCTCCATATGAATCTTATCTAAACGACTTAGATAAACAAGAGCTTATCAACCTAATTGAAACTACAGAAAAACTAGAAAAATTCCCTGGCCTTAAATTTGGTGATATAGAACAGGCTAACAATAATGCAGGTAACTGGGAATAATATCCAAAATAATAGTAAGTCCATCCGTTTTTCTACGGGTGGGCTTTCTTTTTGCGTAAATGGGAAATGTAAGAATATTACATTTGAAAAACCTGATGAAAATTTCCGCAAATCTATGGCTATATGCCTATGTGAGGAAACTATAGACGAAACTGAAATCTGGGACATTTACATAGAAAATCCATATTACACTATTATTCCAAAGGAAATTGTCAACAAAGAAATCTGCATTTCTGCATTCAAACTAAATTTCCCAGACATTCCAAATAATCATATCATTATGGCTGAAGATATAAGCAGACATGATATGATTTGCACATTCGCTGTTCACAACGGACTTTACGAATTTATAAAAACACATTTCCCTCTACACCAGATACACCATTATAGTTCTTATGAAATAATAAGAGCAACAGAAGATTCTAAGATAAATGGAGCAAAACAAGTATGGGCTTCTGTAAAAAACAATTCTCTACTTGTGAATTTGGTAGAAAATGGAAAACTGCTACTTACAAACATCTTTAATATCAAGACACCTACAGACTGTCTATATTTTATAGGTAGCATCTATGAACAATTTGATTTATCTAGAAAGGAGATTCCATTATTCTTCTGCGGAGATAAATCTTATTTAAAATTATTAGAAAAGCATATTTCTCACTGCAATAAAATAAATACTCTATGAGAATAATAAGCGGAGCACTTAAAGGAAGACGTTTTACTCCACCAACAAAACTTAAAGCACGTCCAACAACCGATTTTGCAAAGGAAGGTCTGTTCAATGTTTTGGGAGGCAAAATAGATTTTGAAGACATTAAAGTGTTGGAATTATTCTCTGGCAGCGGAAGCATTGGCTTAGAATTTGTTTCTAGAGGTGCTGAATCTGTAATTGGCATAGAAATAAGTATGCAACACATCGGTTATATCAAGAAAGTTTGCACCGAACTAGATGTAAAAAACTACTACCTACAAAAAGCCGATGTATTCAAATATCTTGAATCTGCAAAAGGCAGTTATGATGTAGTTTTTGCCGACCCACCATACGCAATCAAAGACTTGGACAAACTTCCAGACTTAGTTTTAAATAATGGATTGATTAATGAAGATGGGCTTTTCATTCTAGAGCACGGCAGAGATTACGACTTCTCCGCTCATCCACGTTTCCTAGAAATGCGAAAATATGGAAATGTGCATTTCTCGTTTTTTAGTTAACTTTGCTTCTGCTCTCGCTTACTCGCAGAATTTTAAGACTACTGGTAGGTGATCTGAGTAACCTGCGTTATATTTAAGTCCATTGTATGTTCTCTTTGGACGAAAATTCATATTTCTTTTATCCTCTTCGAGCAGGAATGGCGCTCGGAAAATATAAGCACTAGTAGGTTTTAGCATGCCAGAGGTAAAGAAACTTCCAGATACGATAATTTGGTCTAAAATACTCCACTCCGACTGATATTTATGAGTACCAAAGAAAGGATTACTCATAAACTGATGAAACATATTGTATAGATTTTCATTGCTATATGGAGCTTCTAACGGCTTAGCACCCAAAGCCACACTTATACTCTTATCAATAGGCGAGTCATTGAAATCTCCCATTATAACGATTTTTGCATTAGGATTTATAGACATTATACTATCACAGTGCTCTCGCACCATAGACATTACTGCCACTCTATAATGTTCTGATTTGTTTTTACCACCAATGCGAGAAGGTGCATGACAAACAAACACGTGTAGAGTATCTCCCAAAGAAGTTTTGCCAGATACATAAAGCACATCGCGAGTGAGTTTGCCATCTTTAAATTCTTTTCGTAGAGGTTTGCTAGAGATGGGAGAAAACTGATTTGGATGGTACAAAAGTGCAGTATCTATACCACGTTTATCGGCAGATTCGTAGTGAATAAATTTATATCCATAGTTTTTAAGCGGAGAATATTTCACTAAAGAAGTAAGAACATAATCATTTTCCACCTCGCACATACCCACTATTGCCACAGGTGTACCCTCTCCTACAGCTGTAATTACCTTTGCAATAGAATTTCGTTTTTCTTCCATTTTATTATAAGTCCAATGCTTTTTACCCTCTGGAAGAAAATCATTATCATTTTTGTCGGAATCGTCTTTAGTGTCGAAGTAGTTTTCTACATTATAAAACATCACTTTATAATGCGTATGAACCTGCGATGTCTGGGGAGTTTTAGCCTGTAAAACACCAAAAACAAAGATTAAGAATGTGAGTAATATTAGTTTTCTCATATTTTTATTGAATATATTCGTAGCAACCGATATCTGAAGTTCTATTGTTTAATAAACGTTGATTTCCATCTAAATCTATTGGCACTTCAGAAGAATATTTTACATCTGCGTTGTTTATAGCAGGAGAACCTGCAGTTAAATGATAGTCATACACCCTATATGTGTCGTCCTTTATCTGTTCGTAGACAAATTTTGGAGACGAATTGATAATACAGCTCCTATAAACATCTGTATCAACAACTGTCATATATTGTTTAACCAAACAATTTTTAAAGAAGTATATAGGATTCATCATACCTGTATCTAATTTATACTCTATCTCAGACCTATAATTTCCATAAACAATTGAATTATACATTTCACACTTAAAGTCAAATAAATCACCATTAAAGGTATTAGAATAATATAAAATAGGTTTTGTTCTTCCTCCCCAAGAGAAAGAATAATTGTTAGTTAAGGTACAATGTATAACATTATAATGGCCACCTTCAAACTTTAAAATATTTTCGCCTGCGTTATATAAAAGTGAATTATATATTTCTAGATTAGCATTTTTAGAATGTATCACATTATAAAGCATATTTCTAATAATAGAATTCTTTATAGTTAATGTTGTATTTTCTGTATTTGTAGAATCAATAACTATTCCGAAATCTGCATTTCTAACATCTGTGTAATCTAATACATTTTCAAAACTTCCTGTGGCTATTTTTATTCCACCCCATTGACCAGATGCTTGGTCATAACTAAGTGGCGGCACTGTATTCATATAATCATCTCTATCACCTCTTATTTCTACCATCAATCCTTGTTCGCCTTCCGAAATGAGAGTTCCTTCCACATAAATTACAGCTCCTTTTTGACAATACAACTTAGTTCCTGCCTTGAGGGTAAGTGTAGCATCAGCGTCAATTTTTAATGTATCTGATATTAAAATAGGAATATCTGGGGTTATTATAGTATCTGAACTAATTACCTTGTTTTTAAAGCGCTTTACATTTCTGCCATACGCCTCTAAAGGTAAAACTTGTGTGTGACTATTGAAAAAGAATTCAATGCTTCCTCTAACTACAAATGGAGTTTTTTCATCATTAGGATCAATTGACACCTGAACAAAAATCATCAAACTATCATGAGCGTTCAGATATGTGTTGCTTACCACATCCGCTGAAATACCAGAAACACTCATTTTAAAGTTATCGGCATTATTAAGTGTAATTCTATCTATTAAAAGTTTATTTTTAGATGGATTATACACCTTAAGTTTGTATGTAGCAGAGCCTTGTTCTGTAAAGATAGTATCAAAACGAACAGTATCTGCAGAGAATTTTAGCATCAAAGATGTATCTGTGCTAATCTTATCTTCTTCACACGAAACCAACGTTAATGTCAATAATATTACAGAGGCAAGTATCTTAAATAAATTTCTTATCATAAGTCTTAATAAATTTGTACAAAAATAAGAATTTGATTGCGTTTTTAAGTAAAAAATATATTATATTTGTATTATAAACTTTAAATTTTATAGTTATGGCTAGTAGAAAAGCACTAAAAAAGGACATTAATTATTTGTATGCAGACCTTCTTGCTGAATGTTTCAAATTATCTGTTGTTACCTCTGCAGACAAATATGAGAAAGTAGAAGTTTTATTCAATAAAATCTTCTTAAGTAGCAACGACTTCATTACCCGCGCTGGCAAACCTGACGGCAAAGATAACCCAAAATTAGTAAAAGCATATTACAGAAAATTAGGTCAAGACCTACTTAATGATGTAATGGAAATCAGTAAAGAATTAGAAGAACTTGCCCAATAATGAAACAGAGAATTTATAAACTCCTTATGAAACTTTCTTCTTGGAAAATAGAAGGAAATATTCCTAAGGATAAAAAATTGATTATCTGTGTTGCACCCCATACATCTAATTGGGATTTCTTCATTGGAAAAATAGCATACGGCTCTTTAGGTAAAAAAACATCTTTTCTTATAAAAAAAGAATGGGTGGATAACATTTTAGTGGGCTGGTGGCTAAAACTTCATGGAGCTATCGGTGTGGCACGTGACAGAAAGAATTCACTAACAGATAGATTAGCTGAACAGTTTAAAAAAGCAAAAGAACTTCATTTGGCTATCACACCAGAAGGTACTCGCAAGGCAAACCCAGAATGGAAAATGGGTTTCTATCACATTGCTAAAAAAGCAGAAGTACCTATTCTAATTGTAGGTTTAGACTTTAAAGAAAGAAAGGCTAAGATATTAGACCTTTTCAAACCTACCGGCAATGAAGCCCTTGATATTAAGTATATTAAAGAAAAATATTTAGGTATTACAGCCAAATATCCAGAGTTATTTGACCTAGGTTTAGCGTGAAAGAGACATTAAATATTAGCCTAGTGCAGATGGACGTAGTTTGGGAAGACGTACTAGCCAACCTAAACCACGTGGAAGAACTGATTAAAACTCTTCCTGAAAGCGACATTGTGGTACTTCCAGAAATGTTTACCACCGCTTTTACTGTTTCTGCTCCATCGCTTGCAGAGAGCAATGATGGCATTACTATGCAAACCGTAAGCAAATGGGCTAAAGATTATAATTCTCTTTTTGTAGGAAGTTTTATTGCCGAAGAAGGCGGTTGTTATTACAACAGAGCATTTGCTGTTTTCCCAAATGGAAATAAAGTTTTTTATGATAAAAGACATTTGTTTCTAGGCGGAGAAGAAAGAATTTTCACAGCAGGAAGTGAACCTCTTATTTTTGAATATGAGGGTTGGAATATTAACCTAGCCATTTGCTTCGACCTACGCTTCCCTACATGGCTTAGAAACAAAGACCTAAAATATGACTTATTGCTATTAGTTGCCGAATGGCCAAGTAATAGACAATTTGCATTTGACACGCTTCTTCTAGCAAGAGCTATAGAAAACCAAGCGTATGTATGTGCTTGCAATAGAGTTGGCAAAGACAACAACCATTTGAGTTATAGTGGTGGCAGTGTAGGCATAGACTATAGAGGCAGAATTATAGACAAAGCAGAAGAAGGCAAAGAAGAAATTAGAACATTTATAATTGATAAACAAAGAATGGAGAGTTTCAGAGAGAAATTCCCATTTTGGAAAAGCGCAGATTAATTATGTTAAAAGGAAAAATTGCACTTATTACAGGAGCAGCTCAAGGCATTGGTAAAGGCATTGCCCTAGAGTATGCAAAACAAGGTGCCACAGTGGCATTTACAGTAAGAAAATACGACGAACGTAGCGAGTCTTTAGTAAACGAAATTACAGCAATGGGCGGCACAGCAAAAGCATACGCATCAGACGCTGCTAGTTTCTCTTCTGCATCTGAAGTAGTGGCAGAAGTAATGAAAGACTTTGGTAGAATAGATATTTTAGTAAACAACGCTGGTATTACAAAAGACGGTCTACTTATGAGAATGACAGAAGAACAATGGGATATGGTAATTAATACCAACCTAAAATCTGCATTCAACTATATCCACGCACTTACCCCTATTATGATGAAACAACGCTCTGGTAGCATCATTAATATGACCTCTATCGTGGGTATTAGCGGCAACGCTGGTCAAGCAAACTATGCTGCATCTAAAGCTGGTATGATTGGCTTAACCAAATCTGTTGCAAAAGAACTAGGTAGCCGCGGCGTGAGAGTAAACGCTATTGCTCCAGGCTTTATTGCTACAGAAATGACTGGCGTACTAAATGAAGATACTAAAAAACAATGGCTTCTAAATATTCCACTACGCAGAGAAGGCAAAGTTGAAGACGTGGCAGGTGTGGCAGTATTCTTGGCATCTGATTTGGCTTCTTACGTATCTGGTCAAGTAATCAACTGCTGTGGCGGTTTAAACATGTAATATGGTAGAAATAGAAATAAACGATATGCAGTTTTATGCCCATCACGGGTGCTACGATTTGGAGCAAAAGGTGGGCACATATTTTACTGTTTCACTACGTCTAAAGTATGATGCTACAGAAGCAATAGAGACTGACGACGTAACAAAGGCAGTAAACTACCTTTCTGTATATCAAACAATAAAAAAAGAGATGGAAAAACCATCTCATTTAATAGAACACGTGGCTCAAAGAATTAAGACCACAGTGCTTGAAGAATTTCCACAAATAGCAGAAGCTGAAGTAAAACTTTGCAAACTTAATCCTCCACTTGGAGGACAAGTGACCAAAGTTTGCGTTAAACTATAATTACCAACACAACTTATATTCGCTCATATTACCGCAGTTGTCGTAAACACGAAACTCTAGGTGATATGGGCGTTTAGTTTTTAGTCTCTTTTTATCTACTGTATAAGACACTCTTCCATAAAAATCTTCTTCAAATAGCACCCACTCTCCGTTGATATAACCTTCGTATCTATTCACACCACTTTGTTTGTCTAGTATTTTCAGTAAAATTCTAGACGATGTGCGCGACTGTGGTCTTATTTCTGGGGCAATAGTATCTACTTTTACAGTAAAATCCCCTAAAGACGTTGTTGTGCCTTGCAGAATGCTATCATTGTAAAGCTTTGTACTTACATAATTCCAACCACCTTTTCTGTCTTTGCGAGCAATATAATGCTTATTTGCAGGAATACTATCTTTAGGCAGTTTAATAAACAATTTCGCTGCATTTTGGAGTGGTTCTGTTAGATAATGCATTTGATATACATTGGCATTCAATGTGCTTTCAAAACTAACCTTGTGATCGAAGAAAACATTATCATACAAACTACCTCGTGGTATATACATTCCATAGTCATCACCTTGTATTAAAATAGGCAAATCGTATTTCACGTATGTGCCACTATCCTTGAGAACTAATGGGATTTCCTTTTGAACACCTTTTATTGTGAAATTAAGTTCAGAGGTATTTCCTACTACGTCTGAAATAACCACTCTTACTTTATAATCTCTTTCTTCGTTAATATCTAAATAACCCTTGTTGTACGACGTAAAAAATGGCAATGGATTGTTTGGCAAAAGATAACATCTCATAAATGTATCTTTATTTTTTTGCCATTGAGCATAATTGATAAATGAATTTATATATCTAGATTCTTCTAATGAAAACTTATCCATTACATAACTAAAGGTAAGTTTATCATCAACTAATAACTGAAGAGACTTGATGCCATAGAAGTTATTTTGACCTGTCATATAGTCAAATGCTTTTACTTCAAGACCTATCTTGCCCCACGCTTTTACAGTATTTGCTATATATTTTCCTGTGCCTGTGCGTTTTACTCCGTATATTTTAAGAGTAGCAGAATTGTCTACTAGCCCTAAGCCTGAAACAGGATTGATAGCAATATTTTTGAAACGAGGATATACATTGTCGTAGACATTGTATAAAGGTTGAGAATCGTATACATAGACACCCGTGGTATCTCTTATCTCAAAGTGTAAGTGAGGACCTCCTGACGAACCAGAATTACCACCCCACGCTACTTGTTGTCCTTGCTTCACAGGAATCTCGTTTGGCTCAAGATATGCATCAATTTCAAAAGTTTTATTCTTGTACTGATAATCTCTTATCCACTCTGTTATCTCTGGAGTAAATCTATCTAAGTGGGCATAAACAGATATTACATCTTTATGTTTTAAATAAAGACAATTTCCGTAGCCACCTTTTGAAATAGATATACGCCAAACATAACCATCATCTATACTATACATAGGAAGACCTATTTGTTGTTGGGTCTTGATATCAATACCTGAGTGGAAGTGATTGGGTCTTAACTCTCCAAAACTTGCACTTAGAGTTACAGGAATATCAACAGGTGATATTAGATGATTTGGTACTTGCGCAAAAACAGAAGCACTAAATAAAATTAATAAAGTTAAAAATATGTTTTTCATGAGGGTTTACAAAATAATAGGGCAACCCTAAAGTCGCCCTATTAGATATTGAGTTAAATGTGTTTATTGCTCATTAGCTCTGTCCATTGCTGCATAGTTAAGTTTTAATGCATATGCTCTACGTAAAGCTTGTTTGATATCGGTTACGATACCCATCTTTGTATCTTTATCTACTTTTAAGCATACTGTCAATAAATCTTGTTCATGCTCTGGCATTGCAGAACGTTCTGAAACCACATAGTTTTCAATTTGGTTAATATCTGCAAATGCATCATCTAGCTGAATACGTGGTTCTGTACCATATTGAGCTCTAAATTTAGCCACTGGTTTACCAACGTAGATATTACGAACTAGAGTTTTCTTTTCTAGTTTTTGTAATTCAGTTGCTTCTGGCATTGCGATACCTACTTTATAATCCACTTCTTTCATAGAGGTAGAAATCATAAAGAAGAATAATAGCATAAAGATGATATCAGGTAGTGATGCTGTACTAATAGCTGGTATCTCTTTAGTAGATGAATTATCTCTAAATCTTCCCATTATTTTTTTCCTCCATAGTTTTTAGGTTCTGCCTCAGAAATCTTTTGTGGATATATTTTTTGGATTGCCTTTTGTTGATCTTCATTTAGATCATCATAAATTTGTCCAAATTTAGCTTTAGCTAAGTCGTTACGTAACTCGTTGTAAGCAGCCACAAGTTCATTTTGCACATTGATGTATGCAGCGTATGAAGTACCGCGGTCGTTTTGTAATGAGATTACGTGGTTTTTAGTTACAGCTACATTACCGAAGTATTCTACTTCAATTACTTCTTTTTCTGGTAGATTTTCGGCGTTACTTTCGTTTTTGATAAATTCCTTTGCTTTATCTTTAAGTTCAGCAACTTCTGTATATTCGCCTTGTACTAGTAATTGGTCATTACTGTTAAGTAGCACTACGAATACGTTACGTTCTTTTACCTTTAAGTCCTCTGTTTTTTGTTCTGCAGGAACTGGAGGAGGAAGACGACGTGCTAAACCTTTATTTACCGCCATAGTGGTGGTACATAGGAAGAATACCAAAAGCAAAAACGCGATATCGGCTGTTGAACTTGAGTTCACTTCAGGCACTTTCTTTTTTGCTCTTGCCATAATATTCCCCTTTCTTATTTAATTTTTTTGAATACACCACCTACAGCCATTAGTACTAGAGCGATACCTGCTAGTATATAAGCTGAATATAATTGCATATCAACTAGTCTAATCCAAGTTTCAGAAATTGGTTCTACACCTAGTACTTCAACTTGTTTACCATCTGACACGAAATATGTTACTACTAAGATAACAACTAAAAGTGCAATTCCTAAGATTGATTTAAGAGCTGTTTTAGGTGCTGAAATTGCTTTCTTAACAAATTGCATTGCTTGTGTTACAAGAACGATAACTGCAGCAATAGCAACAAAAGCATACATAAGTAGCATTAGGCTGTTGGTGTATACAGGTTCTACATATTCTGCATTAGGGTCAACATAGCCACCTAAGTAGAATAGCAAACTTACCACAACAGTTGCTGCGAAAAGTATGTATAATACTATTGATGATAATTTGTTTAACATAATCAAATCTCCTAGAAATTATTTTTTTACATTGTATTTCATTAAGATATCTAACATTGTGATAGAAGAATCTTCCATATCACCTACGTTAGCTTCGATACGAGATAGAATGAAGTTATAGAAAATTTGAAGGATGATAGCAACGATAAGACCTGTTACAGTTGTGATAAGAGCAACTTTAATACCACCAGCAACGATAGTAGCTGAGATATCACCTGCTTGTTGGATACGGTCGAACGCTTCGATCATACCGATTACAGTACCCATGAAACCTAACATAGGAGCAAGACCGATGAATAGACCAATCCAGCTAACATTTTTTTCTAGTAGACCTGCTTGAACGCCACCGTAAGCGATGATAGATTTTTCAGCAACATCGATACCTTCGTCGATACGCATTAAACCTTGGTAGAAAATAGAAGCAACAGGACCACGAGTATTGCGGCAGATTTCTTTAGCAGCTTCAACACCGTTTTCTTCTAATGCCTTTTCTACAGCAGCTAAAAGTTTTTTAGAGTCTGTGCTAGCCATTGCAAGATAGATAATACGTTCAATAGCAATTGCTAAACCTAAAATTAAACATAGAGCAACTGAGCTCATGAAACCAGCACCACCTTCGATGAATTTTTGTTTTAGAGCTTGGTGAATACCGCCTTGAGCTTCTTCAGCTGGAGCAGCTTCTTCAACTACTGCAGGAGTTTCTGCAGGAGCTTCTTCTGAGATTGCTTCAACTTGTTCTGTAGCTACTTCTTCTGAAATTGGAGCAACTTCTTCTTGTGCATAAACACTAAACATACTTAAACCAGCTAATACAGCTAGCATTGTGATTAATTTTTTCATGTTACTTTAATTTTTAATGAATATTGTTAGTTAATTAATTATGATTATTTGTTATTGAACACACTATCCCTCCTAAAACGAGTGCAAGGTACAAAAAAAGAACGGATATTACACAAAAATTAACAAAAAACTTTACCCTTTAACACTAAAAAAATAATCTTTTAGCGTTTTCTGAGGTAATATTTTTTATTTCTTCTGTTGTTACCCCATAAATTTGAGCAATTTTTTCGGCAATATGTACCAAATATGAAGGTTCGTTTCTCTTGCCTCTATGAGGAACTGGAGTAAGATATGGAGAGTCTGTTTCTAGTAAAATTCTATCTAGGGGAAGTTCGCATAGTCTTTCTGGAAATTTGGCATTTTTATAGGTAATTACACCTCCTAGACCAAAGTAGAAATCGCCAAGTGCTAGGTATTCACGAGCATTTTCTGGATATAAACTAAAGGCATGAACCACCCCTCTGACCGATTTGCCCTTAAATTTCTTTAGAGAATCTATAATTTCTGCAAACGATTCTCTACAATGTATGCAAATAGGCAAATCTTTGTCTAATGCCACATCTATATGGTGTTCAAATGAGATTTTTTGTTCTTGTAAATAGGTTTTATCCCAATAAAGATCTAAACCAGTTTCGCCGATAGCGATGTATTTTCCTGTAGAAACCTCAGCGTCGAATAAATCTAATAATCTTTTATAATCTTCACCTATACTTGTTGGGTGAATACCCACCATCATTGAGGTAAAATCTGGAAACTTTTCGTGAAAAATTTTGATTTCCTCTAGCGACTCTTCATCCACATTTGGTAAAATAACATGACTTACGCCGGCCTGTTTACAACGGTTTACTAGTTCCTCTTGTTCTAAGGCAAATTCACTTCCATAAATATGTGCATGAGTGTCTATCATAGGATATTTTTTAGTTCTATAAGTTGAGTTATAGTATAAGTAGGTTTAAAAGGTAGGTCTGTAGGTACAGAGCCTGAAGTGCAAAACCAAATTTGATCTAAGCCTGCATTTTTAGCACCTTCTATATCCGCCAAAAAATTATCCCCTATTACAATAGATTCTACTTTCTTGGAGTTTGTTGACTTTATGGCTGTATCAAAAAACAGTTTGCTTGGCTTGTGTGCTTTAATCTCTTCAGAGAAGAAAAGTTTGTCAAAATATTTGTAAAGTCCTGCTCCTGAGAGTTTTTTATGTTGTATTTCTACAAAACCATTAGAAACAATATAAAGTTTATATCTCTTAGATTTTAAATAATCTAGGACTTCAATACAACCAGGCATTAGGACTGTTTGCTCTGAAAGTAGCGGCAAATAATTCGCTTGCATCCCCTCTTCCACCTCTGGTAAATCTAGATCTTTTTGCCATAAAGGATAGGCAAAACGTTCTTTGTTAAGTTCGTCTTTATTAATTTTGTTTAGAGCATATTGCTCCCAAAGGTAGTCGTTGTGCTGGCTATATATTTTAAAGTATTCGTCGAAGTCTTTAAAATATTTATCTAGACCATATTTAAAAAATAATACGCTCAGGACGTTCTTTGAATTTGTTTGAAAGTCCCAAAGCGTATTATCTAGGTCTATAAATAAATTTTTGTACAAAATCGAAAATTTATTTGATTTGAATAATCAAATATTTAGAAGCATTCCAGAACTCTGTTGGATTTTTGATAACTAGAGTGTAGATTTTGTTTTCGTCACGAACTAGTTCGTAAGAGTTTTCTGGGTGTTTTGTTAATATTTTTGCAGATTTTGAACCTGTTTCTAAACGATCGAATGTACGAACATCGATTGGAGTAAATAAAGATGTACGGTAACCTGAATCTCTATCTTTTACATTGATGTCGTTTGCTTTAAGTTCTTTACGAGTACCAATAAAGAAATATGCTGTATGAAGAGCTGCATCTTGTGCATTTAGTTGAGCTTGTTGAGCTTCTGAAAGCGCTGTAAGTTCTGCTGCACGTTGACCAACTAATTGATTTTCAACTAAAAGACTATCAATTTTGAAGTTTTTAGCTTCTAAATCTTTGTAAAGTTTTGCAATCTCATCATTTTTGTTTTTTAGGTCTTTTTTAAGACGATTAATTGTTTTTTGGAACTTAGTGTTTTTAAGATCGCTTTCGTTAAATTTTTCTTCTAGTTCTGCAATTTTAGCATTATTATCTGCTAAAAGGTTGCTAATCATAGATATATTTTCTTGTACTCTTTGTTTTACACTTTGTTTTCCTTCGCCGTCAACTGGCACCATAGAAAGTAGGTTTTGAGATTCACGGATAGCTTCGAAGCTAGAATCAACTTCTTGAACAATGTCCATATAACCTAACAACTCGTCTAATTGAGTTTGTTGTAGATATTGAATAGAGTCACGTTGATAACGCATGTCTTTGAATGCTTGTGTTTCAAAATCACAAGAAGTAAAAGCAAGAGATAATGCTAATACTGATAAAATTGTAAGTTTTTTCATGATACAAAATATTAGTTTTGTTGTTTATTTATTGTTTTCCTGCAACCACTAGAACAAACTCTCCACGTGGTTCTGTTTTTGTAAAATGCTCAATAAGCTCGGCTAAAGTACCGTTAACTGTTTGATTATGAAGCTTTGAAATTTCTCTTGAAGCAGAAGCAAGCCTGTCTTCTCCAAAAAATTCTGCAAATTGATTCAATGTTTTTAGCACACGATATGGTGACTCATAAAAAATCATTGTGCGAGTTTCTTCTTGCAGATTTGTAAGACGAGTGTTTCTACCCTTTTTCTGAGGAAGAAAACCTTCGAAACAAAATCTATCCATTGGCAGACCTGAGTTTACAAGAGCAGGAATGGCAGCTGTTGCTCCTGGCAAACATTCTACTTCAATTCCATTTTTTATACATTCTCTTGCCACAAGAAAGCCTGGATCGGAAAGTCCTGGAGTGCCTGCATCTGAAATTACCGCACCTGTTTGTCCTGCTTTTAAATGCTCAATAACAGATGCTACTGATTGATGCTCATTGAATTTATGATGCGCCCAAAGTTTATTGTCTATTTCGAAATGCTTTAACAAAACCGAAGATGTGCGTGTATCTTCCGCTAGTATAAAATCTACCTCTTTTAGAACTTTAATGGCTCTAAAAGTCATATCCTCCAAATTTCCTATTGGTGTAGGAACAACGTATAGCTTCATTATACTAGAATTTAGGTTTTATAATATCGTAAAAATACACTACAGTAGCATCTTCTTCGTCCCAATTGAATTTTTCTTGAAGATAATCTACTGCTTTGTCGAAGTTTTCTATTGCATTTAGTATTTCTATGGTCTCTTTAAACAAATCGTTGTTATCTGAGAACAAGTCGTGACGGAAACGGAAACGATCGTTTAGTCCGATTACTGACATTAGGTTGCGAAGAGTAACTATTTCTTCTTTCTCTGGCTCTATAACTTGCTCTTCTACAACTGGTTCTGGCTCTACTACTGGTTCTGTAACAAAAGATGCTTCTATTTCAACCACAGACTCAGGTTCTACTTCTTGAACAGGCGTAAGCTCTACAATAGGCTCTACAATAGGCTCTACCACTTGCTCTACAACAACTTCTGGCTCAGGCTCCACTACAGGAACGAATTTAGGCTCTTCTTTAACTCCTAACTCCTCATTACTCGCTGCGCTCGTTAATTCCCCTCCTTTAGTGGTAACTTCCAACTTAATTAGCGCCTCTAAAACATCTATTTTTGCTAGTGTAATATCTAGTTGTTTCTTAATAGAATTTATCTCGTTTTTTATCTCTAAAATTAACGAATTTTTATCCATAAAAATTGTATAAACTATGTTTATTAATTACATTTGCAAAAATAAACATTTTAAATTTAGTTCGCAAATGTTTGATAAGCCATTTACACTAGATTCTACTGTTAGACTAATAATAAGATTGAGCATGCTTTCGCTCATAATCTATGCCATATACACATTAGGCGATGTTCTTCTGCCTTTTGTGGCTGCATGGTTTGTGGCATATATGCTAAATCCTTTTGTAGATTTTTTCCAGAAAAAAATAAAAATTAAGAATAGAACGCTCTCTGTTGTTATAGTTTTGATATTATTAATAGGGATAATTACTGGTTTTGTTTACTTTATTTTGAACAGTTTGAGTAAGGAACTCGCTGATTTAGAATTTCTAGCACAACAATTCATTTCTAAGCACGATACTTCTACATATCCTGAAGCCATCAAACCTCATATAGAGAAATTTCTTGCTTCCATCAATATAAATGAATGGTTGCAGCAGTTTACATACGATGAGTTTATAAACGACCTTGTTCCACAGGCATTTGAGGTAGTTTCTGCTTCACTTAAGTATGTAGCAGGTGCAGTTGTGCTATTTTTGTTTACACTTTATCTTTTCTTTATAATGAAAGATTTTGATAATTTGTCTGACAAATGGAATAAATATGTACCTGAGCAATATAGAGATTTTTCTATTAAGTTGCTTCACGATATGGGCAGGTATATGAATACCTATTTTAGAAAACAAGCACTTATTTCTATTATTGTGGGCACTTTGTTTGCTATTGCATTTAGCATTATTGGGCTTGAAATGGCTATCGGTTTGGGCTTGCTTATTGCTGTGCTACATATGATACCATATATGCACACACTTGGTATGATACCTGCTGTGTTTGTGGCACTTGTGCAATCTACTCAATATGGCGACAGTTTTGGGCTTTATGTTTTATACATTGTGCTAGCATTTGCCGTTATTCAAGTGATAGTTGACGCTGTGTTAGTTCCAAAAATAATGGGCGATGCCACAGGACTAAATCCTGCTGTTATTTTATTGTCATTGTCTATATGGGGAGCGTTGTTTGGCATTTTAGGCATGATTATTGCACTACCTATTACTACACTCATAGTTTCTTATTATGAGTATTATGTTTTAAAGAAAGGAGTAATAGATGAGAAGTAGAAAAAGAGAAGAGCTAGTAAAGAAAGACGTATACAAAAAATATTTAAAGGATGGTGTCAACAGTTTAAGCACTAAAGAATTGTTGGAACTATTGGAAATTTTGTATGCACTAGGCAAGAATTATGAAGGAATTGAGGTAGCTGAATATACTCTTTCTTTGATAGATATGGGTATGAGCAACGATTTTATCGACGAAGAACTTAATGAATGGCTCAACAAAGGTTTTGGAGTAGAAGATTACGACGATAGATTTCCTGAAGAAGACTTTGACGTGGTAGAATATACGAATGAAGAAGAGAATGCTGAGGAAACGAACGAAGAAGAACCTGAGGAATTTGACGAGGAGAATGAAGCTGACAGAGTGGAAACATTAAGAGAATTTCTTCTTAAATTTATTATTGAAGCCGCTCTTAGAGAGGGAGACTACGACAGAGTTTACCCTGTTTTTAACCAACTTCTAGAAAATTCAGACATTAGGGAAGCAGACCTATATAATGATGTGGCTTTAATTGGTATGAGCGTGGGCGACTATATGTTTGCCATTAAATACCTAAGAGAAATTAAAAACGATCCTATTCATAAGGTGGCTGCTATAAACAATCTAGCAATATGCTATGAGGCCATGGGTGAATTGGATAAAGGCATTAAACTTTTGCAAGATTATCTAGACGAAGACCCATACGACAATATCAGTTGGATAAATCTTGGCAATCTACTTGCCAGAAATGATGATTTTGACGAAGCGCTGAAGGCATTTGACTTTGCCTTTGCTATAGACGACACCAATATGGCTTGCCTTAAAAACATTGCTAAGGTATATAAGGTGAAAGGCAACCTTAATAAAGCATTAAAATATTTGGACGATGCCGAAAAACTCGATCCAAACGACTATGAGGTGCTTATTATAAAGGCTGAATGCTATTTGCTTATGAACAAGCCTAAAAAAGCAAGTACATTATTAAAAAAGGTGATAGAAGAGTTTCCAGATAGGGCTGAAATTTATCACTCATTAGCAGTGGCTTATATACTAGACAATCAGGTAGAAAAAGCATATAGAGCAGCTATTAAGTCTTGGGAGTTGGCGCCAGACAATCAGTTTTTCAAGTCTTTCGTAGCTAAGATTTTGGGAGAAGACAAGGGCTTACGCGCACAAGCTGATAAACTTAATAGAGAAATTTTAAGGGATAGCGACGACCCACAAATTCATATGATAGTGGCTCAATATTATCTTAACGCCAACAATCCTAACAAGGCATTGCAGATAGCCCTTAAAGTGAACGAAAAAAATGCAGATGTGCGTCATCTTCATATATTTATGTCGCGTTGCTACGCTGTGCTAGGAAACTTTGACGAGGCACAAAGAGAATATGAATTAGAACCCGACGAAATAGCAAAACAAGAATTTTATAACACACTTAATAATGCAAAAAGTAATTAGTTTAATCGCCGCTGTGCTATTTGCCACTGTTGCATTTAGCCAAGACAGCGCACAAGTAGAAACAGTAGAAAATCCTAGCGTAATTCAAGTAGTAGAAAAATGGTATGAAGAAAATATGAACTACTATACCATTACTGCACTTATGGCTGTGGAAAGTTCTTTCATTCCTTTCCCTTCTGAAATTGTGATTCCTCCAGCAGCATATATTGCTAGCAAAGAAGGTAGCAGCTTAAATATCTATCTTGTAGTGTTATTTGGCACACTTGGAGCGCTTATCGGAGCACTTATCAATTACTTTTTAGCCCTTTGGCTAGGCAGACCTATCATGTATAAATTTGCCGATAGCAAAATTGGTCATCTTTGCCTACTTAGCAAAGAAAAAATACAAGTAGCAGAAGACTATTTTGTGAAACACGGCAAGGTTTCTACACTTATTGGCAGACTTATTCCTGCGGTGAGACAACTTATTTCTATACCTGCTGGTCTTGCAAAAATGAACTTAATTTCATTCTGCCTTTTCACCGCTCTAGGCGCTGGTGCTTGGAACTGTGTACTTGCATTGTTAGGTTACATTGCACAAGGTCAACAAGACCTTATTGAAGCTTATAGCCACGAACTTTCTGTGGTGATTATGGCTCTTTTCGCTTTATTAGTTATTTACTTTGTAATTAAAACCTATGTTAAGAAAAATAGAGAAAAACATAACTAAACAATACGGAATTATTGGCAACCCTTTGTGCCACTCTCTTTCTCCGAAGTTTTTTAACGAAAGATTTGCTCAAAAGAATATTCCTTCTGAATATGTAAAATTTGAGATAAGCAGTATAGAAGAATTTCCTAATATTATAAAGGAGAACCCTATGCTTGTGGGGCTTAATGTAACAATCCCATACAAACAAGTTGTGATTCCATATCTAGACGAACTAGACGAACACGCCAAGGCTATGGGAGCGGTGAATGTGGTAAAAGTGGAAACTCGCGAAGATGGAAGTAAATTCCTTAAAGGCTACAACACAGACTGGTATGGTTTTACTGCGTCTATTAAACCTATTCTTAAAGAAAACCACAAAAAAGCTCTTATTCTTGGCACAGGTGGAGCAAGTAAGGCTATTGCATATTCGCTAGATTTACTTGGCATTTCTTATAAATTTGTGTCGAGAAAAGCATCTGAAGGAAACTTCACATACGGCGACCTTACAGACGAAATTATTAAAGAACATACAGTGCTTATCAACACCTCTCCTGTGGGCACATTTCCAAATGTGAAGGAATGCCCTAATATTCCATACCATTGCATCACTAGAGAGCACGTTGTATACGACCTTATCTACAATCCAATAGAAACTCTTTACCTACGCCAAGCTGAAACCTGCGGAGCCACCATCCAAAACGGTTGGCCAATGTTCGTAAACCAAGCCCTAAAATCGTACGAAATCTGGGAAGGCGTGATGTGGAAGGAATGATAAAAGAAATTGGTAATGTCTTTTGACATTACCAATTTCTTTTATATATCGTGTTCCACGTATGTGAACTTGGTCTGACCTATGGTGAAATGGTCACCGTGGTAGAGGTGGAGTTTCTTGTCGGGGATGGTGGTGCGACCTTTAAAGGTGACTCCTTTTTCTAGTGGGATAAGGTAGATGTTGCCTCCCATCATTTTAAGCAAAGCTTGTTTTGGGGCTATAGCACTATTAATGTCCCAAGACATTTGCAGATTGCAATCTACAGACTTTCCTATGGTTACACTTCTGTTTACGTATTTAGCATTCATCCATTTGTATAGAGCTATTTCCATGGTTTTGATAGGGCCTTCTACTTTAATGAAATAGCGTTCGGATTGTGGGTAATTTATTGCAAGGCTAGCAGATAGACCTATGCTATAAATTAAACAACTTACTAATAATAGGTCGCGGGTGTCGATATGTGAGTGGGCAGAATAGTTCCAAAGATACATAGAGGCTATTGAGAAGACCATAGATAAAGTTGCACCCATTAATGCATTCTTGAGTTTGATGTCTGTTTTGAATGATACTGCGTAAGCCACGATATAACCATTTAAAGCCCAAGGTATCCAGTCTATCATGTAATAATAACCTTTAAGGTTGAATGCAAGAAGGGCTAATACTACTAATAAATATGACAAATACCCACAAATGCCTGCTACTAAAGCTTTTACAAGTACTACTATAGAACGTTTAAAAAGCCATTTACCATGACTAGAAAGCAGACTCAAGGCAAAGGTTAAACAAAAACACATAAAGAACCCAAAATATGGCGCTGCAAATACACCTGATGTTTTATTGTTGTGCAAACCAAAAACCAAGTCTCTAAGTGGATCTACTTGTGACACGGTATTATAAACTCCATTTATAACAGAGAAATCTGAATGAAAAATACCTAAAGTAAAGAAGAACCAAGCAACAAGACCTGCAAGTGTACCTGCCATAAGCCATTTCAAATAATATGGAGAGTTCTTTTTGTCGAAAATATTTTTTTCATTGTAATAGTGTTTACCTGTGTTGCATCTTCTACCATATTCTGGACATTTGTATAAGTTTTCTTTCCAACAAGAAAGGTCCATTACGTGTTCGCATTTCACTACTATTTCGTCTCCTATTTCAAATGGAGTTTTACAATAGTAGCAATTCTCTGGCACTTGAACGCCATTGAAACTCATATTTGGGCCAGTATATTTTGTTACATATTTATACTTGAAGATACGGTATTGTATGTATGGTATAATAATTTGAAATGTAAGGTAAATTGATAATAATAGTACTAATGTGAATACTCCTGCTTGTATTAAAATACTATACATTCCTAGCCCATTTACTATTACTGGTTTGTAAACGCTACCTAGAGAATAAGACTTAGAACCTGTAAAGAGTACCTCATCTTCGTAGGTACATGTTACTTTAAGTATTCTTTCGTCGCCTCGGAATATTTTATTGTCTGGATTGGTAAGATTTATTCTAAAATCGACCTTATTGGTTTTACGACCTTCCAACACCTCATTTGAAATATCTCTCATATCCAATTTTGGAAGATATGCACCACCAGTCTCTTTACAAATGTATGTAAATATATCTTCTACATCATTTTCTTTTGCAAACTCATCATCTTTTTCTTCGTTTAGGTTTACATAACAAAATTGTAGTTTTTCTGCTTGCTTTGTTTGACTCAACAAAAAATCTTGATATTCAAAGTGTTTGGAATCTATAGGTCTGTCTCCATCGTAGATATGTCCGTCGGAAAACACTATAAGCATCTTGTTAGCAATAGGTGTATCAGAGAAATATTCTGCGTTTTCACTTCTCATTTCCTCTATCTTGGCAGCTATGCTACGAAATAGCAATGTAGGCTTTTCTGATGGCACAAAATAGTTGTCTAGCACATAATCTGTGGCTGGATAAGATTTGCTCACATTACCATCTTGCATAAATGCAACATATAGTTGGTCTTCAAAAACAAATTCTCTAAGGCTCTCTATTGCAGATTTTTGTTTTTCTATTTGTATTTCGTCTAGCGACAAATCTACCAAGACTAAACCTTTAATGCCCAAGTCTTTAATCTTCTCTGAACGAAGGTTTTTGGCACTTATAAAGATAGGCTGAGCCGATGCAGTGATTACATTCATATTTGCATCATATTCAGTTACTTTCAGATGCATTTTGCCTGGTTGAATTCTCTTACTTGGCATAAAAGTATCTTTAAAATGCACTCCAATAGAGAAATTCTTATAATTTTCATCAAACTGTATATCTGAAAGTTCAAGATTTTCTTCTTCGCTTGAAGTATTATCAAGTTTACTTTCAGTACAACCAACCGCTAATAGCAACAAAAATGCTAAGCATAAAAATTTACAAGTTTTCATAGCCATCATATGTTTAAATGGAAGGAATTTCTTCTTCGTTTTTCTTTAATAATTCTTGATACTCTTTGGCACTCTTACGCATTTGTTTAAATGCTTGTATCTTGGCTTGTACCATATTGGCAAACATAAGTAGCATAGCCACAGCTGCAAGACTATATAGGTAATCTTTTATTCTAGTGAGAAATGGTTTGTACTCTGCTGCCTGTATTTTTTCCGATATTGTTTTTATTTCAATATAGTCATTTTCAAGTTCTTCCATTCTCTTTTTCAGAGCAGGATATTCTTCTGTGATTGTCTTTGCCTCTTCGTAACGAGAGGTAATGTCACTAAATGTGAGACCCTCTTTTGTTTTGAGTTTTTCTAGAAGTGGAGCTGTTTGTTGCAATAATGAATATTCTACAGCTTCGTTGTATAGTGCACTATATGGTGTCAATTGTTCTTCTATAAACTCTTCTGTTTGTGTAAAATTATCGTATGAGTCTAGTTTGTGGAGTTGTGAGGCAATTGAGTCTGTCAATAGTTGTTTTTTCTCTTCAAAATTTACCACTACTTCCATAAGGCTTTCTTCTGAGGCTATCACTTCCCCGTGTGCTGCACTATACACATTCCATTTATTTTCAATGCCTTTGAGCGACTTCTCTGCCTTTTTTAGTTGCTTTTGTTTGGCTGAAGATACATTGGCAAGTAGAGTTTCTATCTCTTCTATAAAAAGTGACATTCTCCCCCTCACCTCTAGTGCTTCAAAAGGGTCTGCCTTTACCTCGGCAGGAACTTCTTGTGCTTTCACTGCTGCACAATAAGTGATACACAATATTAATAGTAAAAACTTTCTCATCTCTTTTTATTTGACAAACAGGTTTCATTGAAATATTTTTCTGCTTTCTTAAATACTGACAAGGCAGTGCTTTGTTCCTTGTCCATTCTCATATTTTTAGAAAGTTTCTTATTTATATCATCTATGAGTTTTCTGTTGCGTTTTACTAAGTCAGACTTTTCTACCACATCTTGAGACACTAGCCAAGATGCAACATTGTTGTCTACCATACGTGCTACTGCTAACAACTGATCGGCAGGAACCGACAACCTTGGTCTTTTGTGAGCAAACTCAGCTTTTACATCTGCAAGTTTTGCTATTGAATCTACATAAGAATTATACTCCTCCAACGTAGATTGAATTTGTGGACATTCGTTGGTAGATTCTACTTTTGTGTATTTTGATGCAAGTTTTAATCTTACTTCTTCAAGTGCTTGAAGTGTTTCTGCATTTAGATTTTCTACTGATGGATATTTTTCTGCAAGTGTTGTATAATCATTCGTAATATCATCTAGCATGGCAAGAGCAGATGCAAGATCATCTTTTTTACCTAAACAAGGATTGCGAGAGAGCCTTACTTCATATACTTTATCTAGGTCTGTATAAAAAAACAGGTCGTAACGATTCTTTTTAGACACAGAGCGCTCCATCATCATTATATCGCCTAGAGTAATGGTAATAGTGGTGTCTGATTTAATGTCGAAAACTTGACTTAGCGTGTCTGTTACCATTATATAATCCGCTGTTTGCGCGTGCAGCCCTGTGCTAGATACCCACGCTTTAAATGTATGTTTGTCGTTGCTTCCTGGAATATTATTACGTACGTTTTTAGAGAGTCTATAAGTCATTTCTCCTTCTGAAATTACTTTATAGGGAAGTCTTTGAAGAGAAATTTTCTTATTTCTAATTACATTTTTATAAAGTGAATTGTTT
This sequence comes from Candidatus Enterocola sp., assembly GCA_045612225.1. Classification (GTDB taxonomy): domain Bacteria; phylum Bacteroidota; class Bacteroidia; order Bacteroidales; family Paludibacteraceae; genus Enterocola. The sequence goes on along the minus strand of JAZKYP010000009.1, from coordinate 126,489 downwards.
TTAAAACCAAATAGGTTCTTTTCTGATGACAGATTCACCTTTAATGTATTATTATGCTCATTGAACTGTATTTTTAATAATACATCTTTGCCATTTTTGGTGGTAATTGTATCTGTGTAAGGAGTTTCACCAGACACAGTAATAACCTCACTTTGCTTTACTGGCATTTCAAGTGCTTTTTGGCTTGCACATGACACCACCAAAAACGCAACTAATAATGCAACTACTTTATTCATAGCTATTTACTTTTGATTAAAAAATATCCAACGCATTGGTTCGCCTTGACGAAGAGTCCAACGTGCCACATTAATATCTTCTGGATATGGAGGCTCTTGTTTGGCATGATAAAGCTCATATTTTAGGTATAAAGCCACGCGCTCCACATACCAAGCCAAATCCATGTAACTATCAGGAGCATTAAGACAAACCCTGCCTGCCATTTCACCGAAAAAACGGATATTTGGGTGCCATGGATGAGGAATTTGGTTTCCGCATGAGTCTTTTGTTAGGAAACAAAAGTTTGGCAAAGCATCTATACAAGGATAATCCTCTGGAATATCTATTTGCATTTTAAATTCATCTGCAAATATTGGCTCATTGTCTACGCCTGGTTTGTCTAGATTTTCTATGTTTGTAACACCACAAATAGACTTAATATGGTATGTGATTTCGTATCCGATAGGCATACCTTGTGCATTTGTTTTTGTAATAGAAAAGTGAATATCAGACATTGAAGAAAGTCTTCTTTCTAAGTTTTTCCATTCGTATTGCAAACGTCTATTTCGTCCTGTTAACTCTTTCATAACTATCCTGGGAATGGGTCTGGAATTAAAAACACTGTATCGCCGTTTTTAATATTATAATCGGCTAAGGTTTGGTCCACTTTGCCAATGCGTGGGCGAAGAACTCTAATTTCACTTATTTGAGAATCTTCTTTTCCAAAGAAATAATCAAGAGGAGCACCAGACATATCCACAGAAGGGAAATCGAAAATAAGTCTACCGTCTTTGCCTATGGCATGGCGAAGGTTGCTCATTAATGTACTAAGAGGTGCTTCTGGGTTTGCAATGCGGAAACGCACCTTTTTGTTTTTATAAACTATGTTTAAGAAAAACTCTTCCATAATCTTATTTTTTTATTAAACAATGCGAATATTTACTTGAACTGGATAGGCGAAAGAACTACGCACTTCAATCATTTTTTGCAAGATAAGTTCTACTTCGTTTATTTTTCCTGACAAACTACGTTTTACAAACACATCGTCTATCATAAGTATTTCTACTTTTGTTTCAAAGCCACAATGTCCTCGTTCGCTGTGAATGGCATTTTTCACAACTATATTGCGGATGATGCTTGAGTCGATATTGTATCTTCTTAAAAGTTCGTTGTAACAGAAAATCTTAATGTCGGCAGGGGTAACAAGTCTGTTATTTGTAACCATATAATACTTAGACATTGAGTTTTGTACATCTGATCCTACTACCTCATCTTGCCCTAGAACTGGTTCTGCCACCATAGTAGTGCCTTGCACAGAAAGACCAACAGGCACATTAAACACAGAACGCGTGCTTAAATATTGGTTTACAGCAGCACCTTGTGTAGTAAGGTATTGTATGGTTAGGCTTTCTTCTTCAAGCAGGGTTTCCTTGCTCTTTTTAAGCAGAAGATACACTCCAGAGGAAATTGCAATAGGCGATTCTTCCAAATATTTAGCCAAGTTTACCAACCATTGATACAAACGGTTTACTTCTAAACCATTTTTTAACCTATCTATCTGCATAAAAGCATAATAGTCAGTAGAATATTTGTCGATAAGACAATGCAAAAGTTTCAACAGACTATCCACATTGAAGCGTTCTATTGCTGAGCGACGAAGTGTGAACGAAATGTTTTTATACATTTGTTCTGAAGAAGGACGCATTAAATGTAGAAGTTTATCTGTCTGTTCTTCTTCGTCGGCAATGCGCACAATAGGATTGCTTACAGAAAGGGTAGCTGTTTTTAAACTTGTATTTACAAGAAGAACTGTGTTTATAATTAGTTGAGACTTATCGAATACAAAGTCGTCTGTAATGCCCATAAACTCAAAAACTAAATCAATTTTGTCTACTGGGCAGGTAAAAATGTCGTCGGAAGTGTATTTTTCTACCACGAACATACGTTTATTTTGCTGAGAAAATAAATCGAACCATGTGGTGCTGGCATCGTATGCCAATGTTTCGTTGTAAAGCATTGAATCCACTGAAAAACAATTTGAAAGTGGCAAATTGGCATAATGCCATGGCTTTACAAGTGATATTTGTTTACCTCCAAGAGAAATATTTAAGTCTTTGAAATTGTGATTGTTCACTATAAATGAAAAACCTTCTAGAGAAGAAATCTCTTCTTTAAAATTGAGGCTCACCTTCCATCTACGGGCATCGAGGCGCACCACAGATTCTACTTTTGCATTGTACACTGTGGTATCTAGAAGTGGCATAAAGTGAAACTTGTTTTCGCCTAGAGAAAATGGTGTACTTGAATGTAGTGACACTTTATTTACACCCTCTTCTGTGCGAGTTTGAAGCAAGGCACTCGCTGGCTTAGCACCACATAGTTCGTATGGGATAAGCATACGAGAAAAGTCTTCGAGTACTTCGTTTTTTAGTCGAGAAAGTTCATTATCGGCTGTGTATTCTTGATAGGCTAAGGCTGTTATTAGCAATGAAACAACAGGGTCGTTTTCCACTCCCTCAAAGTATTCTTCATTGCTGCCCATGCGCCAAATAGCTATTGCTTCTTTTTGAAGTTCTTTAGCCATCTCTGCTGTAGCGAATAGTTTTTTTCTCATATCTTTAGTGTTTTTTTTAATGCCATACCTTAATAGTTGTTTGGTATTGGTATGGTTCGTCTGTGGCGGCGATGATGCCTTTAATGGTAATGTATATTTTACGGTGTTCTCTAACGTACGACATTGTTACAAGCACATCTTCAAGACGTGGTTCGTAATTTTCTATTTGCCCTTTTAATTCCACCGCAAAAGTGTTTACGTTTCTCGAAGAGCCAGACACCTTTTTATCGTATAGTTCTGAGTGGTCTTCTTCTGCATTCAGCACCACTCCCTCGTTTTCATTAAATATCTCGAAACGAAGGTTGTTTAGGATAAAGCCAAAGTCGGGATCGGAAACGCAGCTACCCACAGGTGTGGTAAGTAGCAACTCCATATACGCATCTATAGACTCTTTCTCACTTGTGTAAGTGTCTAATGCGCCTTTCTTTATCTGTAGTGGAATACGAGTAATCATAACAATTAAATTAAAGGTAAAAACTCTTCTTCTTCCTCTACTGGGGCTGGCACATATAGAGCATTGTACAAACCGTCGTACAAAGTTTTATATAGTTTTTCGTATAGTTCTTCAGATAGTCTACCTTCAAGAAGTTCATAAATTTCTTTTCTGAAATTGCCATTTATGTAGTCTGAAAGTGAAGAATATAGCTCGTCCCAAATTTCTTTTTTAAGTTCTTCGTGAAGTTCTTTATAAAGCACCTCTTTAAGCTCTGGATATACCTTTGAGTAAATTTCTTCTTTTACTTGAAGTTTAAGAGCTTCAAAATCGATGCTTTTATCTTCTAAAACCACTCCGTCTAGAATAGTGGCAGCGCCATGAAAATAGCCATCCACCCAAGACAGATACTTAACAATATCGAATGGTGTATACTCCTCTTTTTCAATGGTTTGTTCAGTGTAAACCTGTGTAATATAAAATTCTACAGCACCAACAATTTCTTGAAGAAGTTCTACAAAATGCTGAACACGATGTGTGGCGCTGTAGTTTTTAAGCACATTTGCATAACGAAGAAAACTGCGTTTTGCCTCTCCTGATTCCAAATTTTTATGCTGAGCAAGAGCGTTTACTTTTTCTGCAAAAGCATTTATATAGTTCTGAAAACGAGCATCTAAAGCTAACGTCAAAAAAGGAGGAATATAGTCTTTATCTACAGAGAACACGCCTTCGTTTACCTTAAACTTCATTAAAGGGAATACTTCGGTGGCAGAAAGCTCTTCTAATGTGTAAATGCCACATTCTGCCACTGGCGCCACAAAAGGCACTTGCTCTTTGTCGAAACTGCGGGTTTTATCTGTTTGGCGGCAACCTAAATAATATTCCTTTCCATATAAAATTGGAATATTTACCACCACGTTTTCGTCTACATGAAGGATTTCGCCAGAAGGCATTAGAGCCATAAAAGACAGCGGACTTATCTCCAATGTTTTTTTCACAAACACACCTTTGCAAGAAAATTCTGCTGTTGGAAGTATTCCAAAATGATTTCCTGCGGCAACGGTATTTGCAATTTGCCTATTTTTTTCTAAGCATTTATCTAACTCGATAAATGTTTGAGCTGTAAGCTCCATTCCAGCATGCCAATCTATTTTTGCATTTACATTCATCTTATTTAAGTATTTAGATAAATTTATAAACTCAACTTTGTATTATAATTTAGAAGCATTCCTTTATTAAGCGCCACTGCGGTGTCGGTTTTAAGTTCTACCTGAAGTCGTGTATCGAAAGGAATAAACCATTCTATCAAGAAATTTTGCAAGGCTTCTATGTTTTTTTCTAAGTTCCTATATTCTGTACTTGTTAGGTTTGGTATCCACACTTTATAACATACCATTGGCTGAGTATCGGCAGTTTTGTCGCTCCAATTGTAGCATGAAATATGAGTGGTTACTCTGTGATTTAACACAGATTTTAGTATATCGCCTATCTTATGAAAATTGCCACGAAGTCGACTTGTAAGTGGCAGTACCTTCATCATTTCTTTTACGTATGGGTTTGTTTCTGCCTGAATATCTACTGAATAATATGTTTGTAATAAGATACTTAACTTATTTTCTAGCAGAAATGCAAAGTCTTCTTCTGCATGAACACCATCTCTAAAACGCCAAGAATCGAAAGGAACAAAAAGTTCTTCTAGGTAGTTTTTACGATGAGAAAGCTGCTCGTATTTTGTAGTAAAATCGCCACCTTTGAGTTCATCGTTTGTGCTTACCAAACCTTGTGGTAACATACGCAATAAACCGTCGCGTGAAAGAGAAACTTGAGATAGTTTTTCTTCCAATTGCAGAATATCGTCGCTATAGTTGCGATAAAATGTACCTTTATCCCTTACCACCCAGCTGTCTGTTTGTTCTGGATATAGGTGATTTAGCAACACTTCTGCTCGTAATTCTGATATGTTTGTATTCTTTATCATTCTCCATGCAATTTTTAATTACGGACGCATGAGCCATGCGTCCCTACACCAGAATATAATATTCTTTCTCATTCCCTCTAATATAAATAACATCTTGCTCTGGAATGCCCAGCTGTTTTAATGTTAACCCTTTATATTGGGACTCATTGTTGATATTACATATAGTGTGTTGGTAAAACTGCCCCATTGGGATGCCACGTAGCTCATCATCATTTTCTATAAAAGTAGGCACCTCAGCCTCTGGTAGCATTATGTTGTACTTATTGCCAGTGGTTCTGTCTTCTATAAAATCTACAAAAGCTTGATTTCTTAAAACTAATTCCACATCTGATGTAGAAAATTTTTCCTTTAGCCATGAAAATAGTTCTTCCACAGTATTATTATTTGTAAGAGGAGATTCTACCACAGGCGACCACTTTTCGTGCACTGGGCAATCGTTGTCCCAAGCCTGGTGAGAAACCAACCTCACTGTCATTGAAGCACCATCGTAGCAAAACATTTTTCCACAAAGAGAAGTAAGTTCACCAGAGGCAAGCTCTTCTTTATGAATAAGTTTCATTGCCTCTTGTGCCTGAACAGCACCTATAATAGAAGCCACCACAGGAGTGGTTGGCACTCTGCCACTTTCAATATTTCTTTTAATTGCCACTGCACAAGATGTGTGCTTTTTAAGTTCTGTTAGGGCTGAGGGCTCTAACGTGCAAGCGTAACAATTTTTTCCTGGAATAAACACCTTAGCGACGCCTTCGAGTGCGTTTATACCGCCATCTACCCAAGGTACACCAGCACGCATACACAATCTATTTAATGTGTAACGAGCCCATCTGTTGTCTAAACAGCCCACCACAACATTCATTTTACGAATAAGCCCAAGTCCAACATTATGGCTTATATCGCCCACAATTGTGGTAACATTAATATTAGGATTGATTTTTTTGATGCTTTCAGCAGCAGCCTCTACCTTGTAGCGATTTGTAGAAGCATCATCTGATGTAAAAAGTATAGAACGAGTAAGATTTGAGTATTCTACCTCATCAAAGTCTACAAGAACTAAATTACCTACGCCAAACAAAGCTAAGTTCTTTATAACTTCGTTGCCTAGTGCGCCACAGCCCACTACCATAACATGAGCAGAAGATACTTTTTTCTGTTTAAACCAAGAAAGTTTAGGATAAATATCAGCCCCCCACTCACCTAAAGTTACTGTCTCTATGTCTTGTACTTTTGCCATACTCATTGTGTTAAGCACGTGGCAAATGTATGTAAAACTTCCACTCTCAGTTTCTTTTAAGAGTAATGTTTAACATATCTAACATATTTTTGTCATTGAGGATTATTTCACACGTTTCAGATTAAAATTGTTAAACAAAAAGACTGAAAATAAGCATTTTATGTGATAATTAGTTAAATATTTTTTTCTCAAACGTTTCAAATGTAAAATGTTAAAAAATAGTTTAATTAACTTCAACAAAAAAATAGTGACACCCATTTTTAAATATCTTTGCTAGCAAGTTTACCAAACACATAAATAATAAGACTATGGCTAAATACGTATGCATGGGCGCTATGCTCAAATGTAGTTTTGGAATGGTACCATCTACACTAATGGTAACTGTTCCGCTTCGCCCAACTATTCAAAATAAGTTTAAAGCCAATATTATGGACTTTGCACCTATGATGAATATTATGCCATTTGGCATGTGCCAGTCTATGGCAAACCCTACAGTGGCTTCTGCTACTTCGGCTGCAATGGGAGTGCTCACTCCTATGCCTTGCATTCCTGTAATAGTGTCGCCATGGGCTCCAGGGGGCAAAGAACTGGTATCTAATATGCCAGCACTACTCGACAATTGTAAAACAATGTGTGCCTACGGTGGAAATATTTCAATAACAAACCCAGGGCACACCGAAAACACAACAGGTAAATAACATTAAAAACTAAACTATGAACAACAAAACTATTAACGAACTATTTGACGAAACAAAACAAAAAATGAACGGCCACACAATGCTGTATTATTTTCATTTGTCAAATTTATGCATTACTGCAGACCCTATGGCACTTCTTTCTGCCACCATTAAAATAGAAGGCAAAGAGTTAAACTTAGAAGACGTGGCAAGTGTGTCACTTCCAAACGACAAACAATTTGCCGTGAAACCGAAAGATGCAGACTATATCGTACCTATTACAAAGGCAATAAAACTAGAGCATCCTGAGTTTAAAATGGAAGAGAAAACTGAAGAAGATGAAATTACTGGCGAAGAAAATGTAGTGATTTATTACACCATGCCAGATATGAACCAAGATCGTCACGATGTGTGCACCGAATATATTAAGGTGCAATACGATGCCACGTCTACCAAACTCGAAGCTATTTTCTCGCAAGGCAGCGCAAAAATTGCCCTAAAAATGAATGGTGCTTCTGAAGAAAACATCAAACTTGCCAAAGATAAACTTCAAGAAATCTACGATTGGCACACAGACACTCTTAAGAAACTAAAAGAGGATAAAGAAAAAGAAGTGGAAGATGCCTACCAAGCATTCCTTGCAGGCGAGCAAGAGGAAACCAAAGCCTCAGAAGAAAAACAAGCCGCCGAAGGAGTCGACTCGGTGTTTAGTATGAGTATGGAAGCCTTGGCTGAATAAAAGGAGAGGCTATTTTTGCCAAATATAGTTCCTTTAGAGGCAACTTTATTAAAAAAAACTTTTCTATAGAAGATTTTTTCTATAGAAAAGTTTTTCTATTAATCTTGAACTAACACAAGGCGGAAACCTACATTATTGAGGCGATAGCCTGGGTTAAGATAGTCTCGGTTAGCCACACGACAACTAGCAGGATCACTACCCACACTTCCACCACGACGAACCCGGACGGAACCTGAACTTAAATTTTTAGGATTATCAGTAGGACTACTACTATAATAGCTACTGCTATACAAATCCGCACACCATTCCCACACATTACCGCTCATATCATAGATTCCCAATTCATTAGGATCTTTAGTATTAACTGTATGCGTACTTGAATTTGAATTGCCAGTAAACCAAGCCACCTCACCTATGTAATCACTTCCTGCATAAAGAGATGAGCGTTCTTTTATACCTCCACGTGCTGCATATTCCCATTGAGCTTCTGTTGGAAGACGAAATTTATAGCCCTGGGGCAATTGTACCTGAGAGCGAAGCAAATTGTTTAATCTACCGCAAAATTCTTCTGCTTCACTGTGGGTAACATAGTACATAGGATAGTTACTACCAACTCCACATAATGGATATGAAGAACCAACTTTATCGCGTTGTTGATAAATAGAAGTACCCATTACTGCTTCCCATAATGCTTGAGTAACCTCTGTTTCTCCTATATAATAATCTGATAACATAACAAAATGCGCAGGAGTTTCATCGCTTTCACAACCACCTTGTTGATCACTTGTACAACCCATAGAAAATTGACCTCCTTGCACATAAACCATAACAAAACTTTCTCCCGATGGTAAATTTATTGTCATATTAGTACCTTCCGAGGTATAACTTCCATAAGATGAAGAGGAAGAACTATATGAAGGAGAAGAATAGTTGTAAGATTGAGCAGAACTTCCTCCTACCAATGATACACATATTTTTCTACAAGCTTCTGCCATTTTCATAGGGTCTTTATTTGCAATAGAAGGAGGTGTTGATGCTATCACTCCACCCTTTTCTACATCTAGAATTTTAGCGGCAATAATAATGTTTTGTGAATCATAATTTGCAGCTTCTGCTATTAAAACATAGGCTGCACCTGTCATTTGACCAAGTTGCTTAATCTGTGAATCACTTACCATACCTGTACGTTGGAAGTTATGCTCTCCCATAATAGCAGACATATCCACTCTGTCATATCCTTCATAACCTGGACTACTAGATATAGCATGAGTTAAACTACTACGGACTTGAAATAAAACACCATAACTAACACCACCTTGTTTGTCAACGGTCTCTAGAATTGCGACTTTCTTAACTTGAGTTTGCGAATACCCTGCAAATAAGAAAAGTGAAAAAACAAATAATAGTAATATTTTTTTCATATAATTTATTTATGTCGGAAAGTTATAGTTCCCGAATGTACATTGAAGTGTCTCTATATTTTAATTTTAATCCATGACAAGACGAACAGACTGACCGTTGCAACGACTATAGTAACCTGGCACATTCACACCCCAGTCCGAGTCAAAGGAAATGCAGTAGGCATTATCCGTACCACTAGGAGAAGAAGACCAATAGATACCAGCAGTATCCACAACGTCGACCTCACCATTACAATTGCGATAACCTGCAGCATGAAGATAAATGGACTTACCATTAGGACCTATCACTTCATACCCCATACCCGTCCAAGTCCAAGTACATTTATTTTTCAATTCCTCTAATTGAACTTTGCTAGGCAATTTATTACCGAACTTACTTACCGCATCATCATATGTATAGTACATATGATTGCCTCCTTCGTTTGTTCTTGCCCAACTTGTGCCACTAGGAAGGCCTAGATCAACAAAATAACTATCATTAGAAGAAGTTGAATTATAATAAGACGACTGTTTAGAATTATGTCCTATTAATGAATTGGTCAATCTCTCTACCTCTGTGACTAAATCAACAGAATGATCTAACAGAACAAATTTTTGTTTCTCAACTAGTCCCGAATACACATCTATCAATTTAGTGGTAAGCATTGTTTTTGTGCCCGATTTGGCTAACACAGAAAATAATACGCTTTTAGCTCCTGCCAATTTACCTATCTGAACCGCTTGTGTTTCATCCATCAAGCCACTGCGTGCAAAATCTTGTTCTTCAAGAATTTTCGAAACTGTTCGCCTATCTATAATATTATAAAGTCCAGAGTTAACTACTACTGAACTTGTAATTTCTCTTACCATAACATCCGTACCATCAGAGATCTGAAAGCTTGATATTGGATCAAATACAACAATATTACTTTTGTTTTGCTGCGCAAAACAAAATAAGCTAATAGATAGTAAAAAAACTAAAACAAGTATTCTTTTCATTCATCTAATTTTGTCGATAAAAGATTCTCTCAGTATATTAATCTTGAACTAACACAATGCGGAAACCAAGGTCTTTGTAGCGACTGCTTGGACCTCCGTAGTTCCGATAAGCTACACGACAGGAAGTAGCATCATCGTACCAACTGCCACCACGAGTAACACAGTAAGAGGCAGATCTTAAATTTTGGGGATTATTAGTAGGACTAGTACTATAATAGCTACTGCTATACCAATCTGCACACCATTCCCATACATTACCACTCATATCATAGATTCCCAATTCATTAGGATCTTTAGCATTGACTGTATGTGTATTTAAAATTGAGTTGCCATTATACCAAGCCACCTCACCTATAGATTCACTACCTGCATAAAGAGATGGGCGGTCGTTTCTCCCTCCACGAGCAGCATATTCCCATTGTGCTTCTGTTGGAAGACGAAATTTATAACCTTGTGGCAATTGAGAACGAAGCAAACTATTTAGCCTTCCGCAAAACTCTTCTGCTTCGCTATAATTAACATAATACATAGGATAGTTACTACCAACTCCATATAAAGACCATGAAGAATTTGCTTTATCTCGTTGTTGATAAATAGAAGTACCCATTACTGCTTGCCATAATGCTTGAGTAACCTCTGTTTCTCCTATATAATAATCTGATAACATAACAAAATGCGCAGGAGTTTCATCGCTTCCACAACCACCTTGCTGATCGTTTGTGCATCCCATAGAGAATTGACCTCCTTGCACATAAACCATAACAAAACTATCTCCCGAAGGCAAATCTATTGTCATATTAGTACCTTCCGAGGTATAACTTCCATAAGATGAAGAGGAAGAACTATATGAGGGAGAAGAATAGTTGTAAGATTGAGCAGAACTTCCTCCTACCAATGATACACATATTTTTCTACAAGCTTCTGCCATTTTCATAGGGTCTTTATTCGCAATAGAAGGAGGTGTTGATGCTATCACTCCACCCTTTTCTACATCTAGAATTTTAGCGGCAATAATAATGTTTTGTGAATCATAATTTGCAGCTTCTGCTATTAAAACATAGGCTGCACCTGTCATTTGACCTAGTTGCTTAATCTGTGAATCACTTACCATACCTGTACGTTGGAAGTTATGCTCTCCAATAATAGCAGACATATCCACTCTGTCATATCCTTCATAACCAGGACTACTAGATATAGCATGAGTTAAACTACTACGTACTTGAAATAAAACACCATAACTAACATCACCTTGTTTGTCAACGGTTTCTAGAATTGCTACTTTCTTAACTTGAATTTGCGAATACCCTGCAAATAAGAAAAGTGAAAAAACAAATAATAGTAATATTTTTTTCATATATGAATTCTTTAATTTTTGATAGTTATGGTAGAATTTTCTTTTTGATTACGAATGTAATTTACTTCTACATTTGGACTAAACAGATAATCTTTTGTTTGCACAGATTTGCATTCTCCTTGTAATGTCAATGGCACAGTAAACTTTTTTGTCTCATATCCGCCTACAGTTCCAAAACTGCGACTTTTTGTTTTTGTGCAGTAATCTCAATTATAAAGAAAGATAAAAATAGTGTTAAGAATATAATTTTTCTCATAAGATATTTACTTTATTTGTTCTTTTAGAATAGGTGCCAATTCTTTACTTATATCCTTATAAGCAGCGCGAGCAGCTTGTCCATAATTATGAGTATGTGAGCCCTTAACTGAGATTTCATCTTCATAAATTCGTTGCATTGTAGCTGCTTTAGTTATAGAATAATTAGCATCCACATACACATGATAGGTACTTATATTTCCCATCTGATATATATTATATTCACGAGCAGATGCATTAACTTCTACTATATAATCAGCAGCATCTGGCGCATTTACAAAACTACAACCTAGTTTTGATAATTCTCCTTTTAGTTCACCTTGCAATGCAACATATTTATTACCAAACATATCTGCATTGCATTGTAAATAGATAGTAAGACTATGTTGTAATTCAGAAAGCATCTGTTTTATATTTTGTTCTTTTGAACTAAAAGTATCTAGCATTTCTTTTTGTTCATGTTGAGAACATCCAAACATATTCATCCAAAAAATTGGTTCTTCTACTAATGTGAATAATTTAGTTGAATTCTCCAACTCATCTTTTGCTTTCGACTTAAAACCTGCTTCTATATAATTATTAGCTAACACCACGGCATTATCTAGTTTATTATATAGAAGTAATAATTCATTCCTATAATAATTTAGAGCACGTACCTTATCAATATATGCTATTGCTGAACCAATTTTAGAATTAGCATCATAAGTAGTTCTGGTTTCTACCAATTTCAATTCAACATTTGTAGAAAATGATGTATTAGTCGAATAATTGATAGTCGTAATCCCATTCTGAGAATTTTTCGCCAAATTCGCCACATCTTCTACTTTTATCTGTATCTGCTTTGCTAAATTGGTTCGCGCTATGTTTAACAAATAATTCTTAAAATCAGTTTCTGACTGATTCTTTGTATTATAATCTGTTTCAATATCATACATATATCCCCCACTTGTATACAAGACCCAATCTGTTGGGTATTCTTGCGCATTAACAACACCCAACAAACAGAATATATAATACAAGCAGAGAATAATGATGTTTTTTTTCATAATAAATTATCTACAAATTAATTTCCTTTAGCGGCTTCCATTATAGACTTATTAGTCTGAATAAATTGTTCTAGTTCTTCTGCATTTAAATCAGAAGGTTTAAAATCTCCTGCTGTATTAAGTAATTTGTTAAAACGATCACCTCTAATACCTACTTTTGATGTTGCTTCATACATTCCTGTATTAGGATTGTATTCTATTGTTGTATTTCCATATGGTTCACATGCTTTTTGTACACTTAAACTTACTTGTTTCCAATGTGAAGTTAAAGCTTGTTGAACCTTACCATTGTTTACCACGTTTCCACGCTCTGATTCATCAATAACAGCATTATTTAGAACACGAGAAATAGTAGCATAAGCTTCTCTTTGCGCTAATTCTATTGCTACTTGCTTGTTATCTGCTTTTCCTATACCTGCGAACCATTTGTAAGGTCTCTTAATCAAATCTGTACCCTCATCATTAAGGGCTTCAGCCATCTCGATTCCAGATAATTTAACAGTCTCTTGTACCACTTGGTTTCCCTCTAAACTAGTTGTAGAAGTTCTAGTTAAATCTACAGCTGGTTCCATTGCTTTTTTTGAAGCACATGAAGAAATTAGTAACATTAATGACGCAACTAATAAAAAACTTGACTTTTTCATAATTTTGATTTTAAAATTTAAAATTGATTTATTAACTAATTTTTGCTTTTATCGTGCAAACTTAGTTATAATTTTAGAATATATCAACATTTATTATGTTTTTTATATTATGTTTTATATAATAGGTTTTAATATTTATGGATATGGTGTAATTTTGGATATTAAAAAATTGTAAGTTAAATGAAGAAGGAAAATGCAGAAATAGATGCTCGTTTGATTGCTATTGGTAAGCAAATTAAGCAATTACGCATTGAGATGGGATATAGCAGTGCGGAGATTTTTGCGTATGAACACAATCTGAACAGGGTGAGTTATTGGCGTATGGAGAAAGGCTGTAATATCACTATGGCTTCTTTACTTAAAATACTAGATATTCACCAAGTATCTCTTGGCGACTTCTTCACAAAAGTAGAATTATCATAATTTCTTATTTCCTCCTTTTTTCTACTTCTCTTTCCTTTTACTATATTTAGTTTTTATCAATTGATTTGTTAGATTTTATTTTTGACCTCGTACTCATTTTGTTTAATGAATTAAATAAAAAGCACCGTTTTTTATTTAATCGATTAAACAAAAAAACGCAAAAATGCTTTGAACTCTGCGGAATGTATGATTTTTTGACATATTCCGCAGAGTTCAGAGCATTTTTACATACAAAACCTCGTTTTAAGGAGCAATTTATTTCAGTTCCTCTTCCTTAAGTTTGGCTGATAGTTTCCCTGTGGCAGGGGCACCAGGAACTGCAATACCTTCAGATGTACTTGGCGATTTGAATGAAGAACTTACTTTCATATTCTTCATTTCTATATCGCCACCTTTAATGGCACCTTTGGCAGTAACATCACCTTGAAGGGTGGTTTTTCCGTATAAATCGAGATTGCCACCTCCCACTGCTGCATTTCCACCAGAAAGTTGAACCACGGCCTTAGCTTGTTGAAGTTCAAGTGTGGTGTCGGCAAAAACACCTGTTTTGTCGGAAGCCATTTGCACTTGTTTACTTCTTTGCTTAGAGTCGCGTGCACCAACATACATTTTTTCAGAAAGAAGTAGCATTGTACTGCCAGCTGCAAGTGACTTTTCTGTGCGTTTGTCTTTGTCCACATCCATAGATTTCACTTCAAGCACTTTAGCATTTACTGCCACCACTCCTGTTGCTTTGCCTTCTGTATCTGTAACTGAAACATCCACTTTTTCGGCACGCATAGAAATTTTACCTTCTTTTGTAAGAGCTTTTTCTTGTTGCTTTTTGTCCTTCCATTCGTAATCTAAGGTTTCAAGGGCAATAATTTTTGACTTAATAATTACATCGCCCACTGCAGTGTAGTCCGCCTTGGTAATTTCTCTTTTGTCGTTGCGTTCCACTTTAGGATTAAGGGTATTGATTTCCACCTTACGAGATGCCATAGTAATGGTGCTATCGTCTTGCAAAGATTCATCTGCCTTCACTGTGCCAATATTTACGTGTTTGGCTGTGATGCTCACTCCTGCTTCCTTGTTTTCACGATAGTTGCCATCGCCATCTACTGAAAGGGCTGTAATATTTTCTGAACGCATGCTAATGAAGGTGCCAGTGGTTTTATCTTTAAATGAAGACTTGTTTTTATCCACAGTTTTTTCCATTTCATCAACGCAAGATTTTTGCCTATTAGCCTCTGCTAATTTAGAAAGCACACTAAAATAACTTGCCATTGAACTATAAAGCGAAGCAGAAGAAGTCTCAAAAGACTCATAAAGTTCACCTATTTCTAGGTAGTTGGTACGTGCAGCTGTAACACTTCCAAGAAGGTCTTCTGTATCTACCACCTTTTTCAAGGCTTTCATATTGGTTTCTACCTCACTTTTTAGAGATTTTACCTTTGATTCTAGGTCTTTTATTTGGGAGTCCAATTGTTTGCCTTTACTCTTAAGAATAGATTTTTTGTTTTCACTAGAAAGGGTGGCACTCATAGCAATACCTGTTTCTGAATCTAGTTCTATACCTGTAATGGCAGCACTTGCCGCACGAGTAAATACACCTTGAGCATCTTCACTTATCAGAGCCACAGATTTGGCTTGTGAAACCACTTCTGAGAAAGGAAGCACCGCGTGCTCTGTGCCGTCTTTGCCTGGGTCTTCTGCTATATGGCGAATTTGTGAAGCACGAGTGGTAACACTACCGCCAAGCAAACCACCAAGACCAGAAGCCTCTAGGTTTACATCGTTGCCACGCACCACTATGTGTGAAGGCATATTGTATAGCACTCCGTCTTTGTCTACATTACCTATAACAATTTCTGGAGCTGAAAGGATGATGCGATGGTCGTCGCGGATATATTTGCCACAGGTAAGTTCTTTAAGTTCGCCAAGTGTGTCAGTCAAGTTGTTTTTCATCGACTGAACTTCCGTTTTACAACGCTTTATCTCTTCCAAATCTTTCTTGACATTCTTTTGAAGTTCTTCCAACTCAGATTGCCATTTTTCAAAGTTTTCTGCTATTGTGTTCATAATGGGTCGTTTCCTATACTATTAATAATATCTATTATTTGTTTTGCCTCATCTGTGGTATCAGCTTTAATAAATGAACCTTCATTACTTATTTTAAAGTAATTGTTCTCGTTGTCGGAAAATAATATTGCACCTTTATCTTTTGTTGACCAACATTTATCATCTACAAAACCTTCAAAACCAGAAATAGTACCTAATACCTGCTTGATTGATGATTTTACATCTGATCTTACATCTGATTTTTTCTTAATATGATTATTTAAGTTTAAGGTGTTAATGTTATTTTCATTAACTCTTCCTTCAAAAGACACATCATTATTTTTGTTGTCTTTTACTACTTCCTCAAACTCTTTATACATTAAATCTTTCTTATTTATATCTTCAATAAACGTGATATTTGAGTTACTACACATTAAGTTCTCAAATAAGTTCCACAACGTGTTAAACAAATGTTGCAATCGATCTTTTGTTTTATACTCATCAAATTGATATGTTGTAACAGTTTGTCTTATCCATTTTGTATTTCTCCATATCTTTAGTAGATTTTGCTTAAGAAGTATATCCTCTACGTTTGAAAGATCTAAATTATTTACAACCTCATGGTTTTGAATCATTCCATTAATAATTGGACCTCCAACTTGATCGTGATTCCAATCTTTTACTATGGTCTGTGTGGAAAGAATCATATCTTTTAGCACCTTATAATCGTTCATAAAACGAACCATTCTGGTTTTAACAGCATAAATATCTACTTTTTCTGCAGAAGGGTAAGGCTTCATTAGGAAGAAACCTGCAGCTTTATCTTTTAATGATGCATCATAATCATTTGTATCATCAATTACTGTTTTTCCTTCTCCTGCTTCCAATCGCATATAACGATTAGATTTTAGCAACATGGTGCCACCAATAGGGCGTAAGAAGATTTCTATAATATGACGGTAATGACTTATATCCACAATATCACTTAATACCTTTTCTCCTAAATTTTCCCATAATTTTTGTTTCCAATTTCCCCTATTTATTCCATCTAGATAACCTTTTACATTTGTACCAGACTCTATCGTAAGGTTATTTCTTGCTTCAATACTTACATTTTTACCCACTATTTTCACATCACCAAGTGGTGCATTTATTGATATTCCTGTTAAAGCATCTATGCTTACTGTACCAAAAGGAGAACTTATATCTACGCTTCTACCATGTGTAGAACCTTTAATAGCATACACTCCATAATAGTCTGAGATTTCAAATCCACCTCCAAAAAACTTATCACCTGGTATTATATTATCGTGTACACCAAAAGTATTTGCCATTTTTATTATCGGTAGAAAGTCAAAATAGAAACGTTCAGATCCACCATTGTCAGTAAAAGAAATATGGTGTCCATTGGCTGAAGTGATAGAACTTACCTTGTCGTAATTGTGGGTTTGTGCAGGGACTGATGGTTTTCTATCTACATTGTAGAATGCTCCACTAACGTATGGTCTTTCTATATTTCCATCTTCGTAGTCTATTAACACCTCATCGCCAACAGCTGGAGTAAAAAAGAAACCAGCTCCATCAGATGCCATAGGCACAGAAACACGAATCCAAGGGCAACAGTTTTTTCTATTATTTATTTCATTTCTAAGAGCTTCATTTATTTCTTTTTTATCAACCTCATCATCTATCATTTCTTTTATCTCATCATCTGTCTTACCTTGTTCTCTTTTGATTTCTTCCCAATATTTTTGGTCATCTTCGTATGATGGTTGCCAAGGATACATTACACGCACCCTACCCAATCGGTCAGGGTCGAAATTGTCCACAACTTTAGCTCTTTGTGCAGAAGCTTTACGAATGCTATTTTCTTGCATTGGAAGAGGATAAAAACCAGATTCTGTTTTGCCAACCAAAAGCAATTCATACTCATTTGTATAAGAAGAATTATCTTTATATGTGTTGTTATGTATTTCATACACCACATAATTTACTCCACTATACGCAACTTCATCGCCCAAATTTACTTTAGGATTTGCTGAAAAGAAAAGTCGAACCTGATTTGATTGCGCTTTTCTTTGATTCTCATCTATTTCTAGATAGGCGTCGTTTATATTTTTTTCTGTAGAAATAGTTGAATATAATTCCGTTTGGTCTGGATATGTGGTTTTATAGATTTTATTCTTCTTGTTTACCCAATATCCATACATAGTATCATTGGTTGCAACGGTTTTTATAAATGCTAAAGATGCATCGTATATCGTTCTTTCGTCGGCACAAGCATGTAGAACTGAAAAGATTTCAGTGAAAGCACAAGTATAGTCATTCCAATTACAAAACTTCTCTCCCTGTATCTTTTCTAAATATTCTGGAGCATAAACACCGTATGCGCTATAACATTTTAGTGTTTCATTACCATCTTCTGCTTTAGTCAGTTCTGAGCCTGAACCTTCTAAATAATTTCTATCCACCCAACAGCATTCTTGAGTTTCAACGTATGCATTTTCATATTCTATATCAGCGTCTTCTATTGATGGTAAAGTACCTGTATTACCAGCCAAACCTACTGTAAGTTTGTTGTTTACATCTGAATATAAAAACTCTCCATTGCGGTTACAAATACGCACAATAAAGTCGTAGAAACTTTCGTTGTACTGCACTGCGTATGGCAACTGATGTCCTTTTAAGAAGTGTTTTAGTTCTCCCTGCACAGAACTTCCAGCTATTTTTCTAAAATTGACAAAATTATTGCTACTACATTTTGCTAATGTTGGATTAATAATGCCTTCTACTAGTTTTTTTGCAGTAAATGCTTGGCAAAACTTATCTAGAGTTAAGAAATAATCTGCACTATATGCCTTTAGAGTTACATAACTACCTTTTTTTCTAACATTGAAAATAAAGTAGTCTTTTGCTACTACTACAGAGTCTTCGTATAATGTAATCAACTGACCATTAAGGCTTGAAATAGTAACATTTTTATTAGTTAGATAAAGTTCAATCTCCAAAGAATTTGGTTTATACATTTGCATATCATGAACAAACTTCAACAATTCTCCAGAGTCTGATGACTTTTTATTTTCTTCACCAGATTGATAAAATGAGAAATTGGCATTTCCTTTGTCAAAGTCTTTTATTTCTATACTATATGCCATAACATTACTGTTTTTAGGTTAAACACTTTAATCATTTATACTATTTATGGTTTCTACGATAAACTTGTCGTAATCTCGTAAAACACATTTTTTAAGATTACCATCAGTAGCAATTTTAAAGAAATTTCTTTTGTCGTCTGAAAATAAGATTGCACCTTTTTCTCTATCAGACCAGGCTCTTTCGTCGTTGAGCCTCTTAAAATCTGCCAACCCAGTTGCCTCAAGCGCTGCAGTTTTTAATATAGATTTTATATCTAGATTTGTATTGTCTTTTACTCTTATAGCATTTTCTATAGCAATAGAATCCGACCATTCGTCCATCTCTACTACACTACTTAAATTCTTCTGCGTATCTACTGTATACTTTAGTTCTTTATATAGTAATTCCTTTGTAGTAAAGGTTTGAGGAGCATCTTCATCATTGTCCCAATTTCTCATTTGAGACTCAAAAATATCTGAGAAACCGTCTATTTTTTCTAGTATATCTTTGCAATGTATTTTATATTTGTCAAAGAGTTTGTCATACTTCTCTACAATCTCTGCTGCATCTCTACGCATCGCCTTTAGAAGTCCACAGTCATCTGGAGAGAGAGTATAAATTTCGTATTCTAGGTCTTCTTCTGTTATAACACTTTTATTTACCACCAACTTTTGACCAGCCTTTTTTATAGCTGAGTTTCTGTATCTTTTTATTCTTTCAGACAAACTTACCCATTTTTCGCACATAGAATGATAATCTCTAGCAATAGATATGGAACAGCTTATAGTATTCAACAACACATCTACTACGTTTATATCATTGGTACAAGAGAGAAATGATAAGAAATTATTGTTTGCTCTATCTCTTTCTATCATTGTTTCGCCATCGCCAGACTCCATACATAAATAACGATTGGATTTTATAAGCATATTTCCACCTATAGGACGTAATATTACCTCTAAGTATGTTCTTAAAAAAGTAAAATCTATACCTGTTACTTTGTTTAAGATAGCAAATGGTTCTACTAATATCCTCTTGTTTTCTTCGTTGCGAAAATATCCTGGAATGTTGGTTCCAGATGTTATAGTTAAATTGTTTCTAGCCTCTATGTTTACATTTTTACCAACAATATTCACGTCGCCCATAGGGGCTTGTATGTTGATGCCTGAAAATGCATCTATATTTACAGTGCCAAATGGAGAACTTATATTTATGCATCTTCCATGTGTAGAACCTGTAATAGAGTATATTCCGTAATAATCTGCTATCTCAAAACCACCACCAAAATATCTTGTATATGGGCCATTTAAAATTCTTTGATCCAACAAACCATACGAAGCAGCAAAACGCGCAATTGGCATTATGTTGGCTAAATATCTTTCACCTCCTGCATTGTCTATAAAGGAAATATGATGACCATTTGCAGATGTTATGGATTTCACGATGCCTCTAGTTTGACTTCTTGAAGGTAGAGATGGCTTGTTTGTATTATTATACAATGAACCACAAACGTATGGTCTTTCTACATTGCCATCTTCATAATCTATCATTACCTCATCACCTACTGATGGACTAAATAAAAAACCTGCACCATCAGATGCCATTGGAGTGGAAATTCGTAACCACGGAGTACAATTTGCTTCATTTGTATCTTGTTCATCTTTTTTTATAAGTCCATCTTGCCATGGATATTTTACACGCACTCTACCCAAACGTGAAGGATCGAAATTGTCTACTACAATAGCTCTTTGTGCAGATGCTTTTCTAATGTATTTTTCTGGCATCGGAAGAGGATAAAATCCTTTTGTTGTTTGTGGTACTAAGAGTAATTCGCACTGCTCTGTGCAGTCTGATTTTAATGAAAAAGTAATCTGATATAATACGTATGAAGTGTTTTTATTGGTTATTATGCCACCTAAACCAATTTTTGGATATTCTGTAGTAATAACTTTTAATTGTCCATTTTTTGTTTCTTCTTGAATGCGATACAATTCTTGATAGCCTCCATTATCTCTAGTCAAAACATCTTCTTCTGCTACTATTGGAGATGAATACAACAATGTATCTTTAGGATACCTTTTATTGAATACTGTGTTAAAATACAATACAAAAAGAGCATAGTGAGAATAATTTATAGCCATCACTGTACCTGCTGTTTGCAAAGAGTCTTTAAGAGTTCTTTCCAATGCTAATGCACGTAAAGCTGTGCATACTTCTGAAAATGGGTGAGTAAAGTCGTTCCAAGTAGAATATTCATCTACTTCTATTTTTTCTAGATATTCAGGGGCTAAAACACCAAATGATCTATTTAATACTATATTTTCCCCACTCTTTTCATTATAATTTTCTGAGCCCAATAAATAACTTCTATCTACCCAACCTGCTTCACTAGACTCATTGTAGTTTTCTAGATATTCTATTTCAATAGGTTTAATCGAATTTAAACTTACAGGTTTTGTTTGTTTCAATCCTACATTTAGTTTATTTTCATCATCAAAAAATAAAAATTCACCATCGCGATTGCAAATTCTCACCATAAAATCGTAAAGGCTCTCATTGTATTGAACAGTATATGGAATAACTGTACCTTGAAAATTCTTTACATTGTTTACTATATTGTTTCCTATATAGCCATTTATTGAACCTGTTAAAATTTCTCTAAACTTGGCAAAATGGCAGCTTTGAGATTTCTGTAAACTTGATTTTATAATGCCATCTACCAAAGTTTTGGCTGTAAATGCCTGACAAAATTTATCTATACTAAGAAAGTAATCTACACTATATGCTTTTAGCATTACTTTCTCTTTTTTCTGTTTTATATTAAATATGTAATAGTCTTTTGCTAATATTATATTATTGTTTGAAAGTGTTATTAACCTGCCTCGAAAGTTTTCTAAATCTTTCTCTGTTTGTATCTCTACTTCTAAGCAATTATGTTCATACATTTTTTTGCTTAGTGAAGCATTAAGTAATACCTCAGATGTTTTTTTTGATGTATCTTGTGTAAAAATTATTGGTTCTGAGGTATCATCTTTATATGCTTTTTTGATTTCTACCTTGTATCCAGTTGCCATAGTTTAATTATTAACTATTCACTACCAATCTTCTGTGAGTATTAACACCTATATAATCTACATCATGAAGCAATATTTTCATATTTAGAATCATACTTTGACTTTTCCTGTGATGTACGCTAAATATCTCCTCTATCTCCACTATATAACCATTTAGCACTGTGGCTGTGTCGTATGACTCTACCAAACGGTCGTTTGCATATTTCACATTATACAACACTGAAAAAGAATAACATTCTCGTTGTTTTAGTATTGTGTATAAGTTTTTG
The DNA here is from genome assembly GCA_045612225.1 of Candidatus Enterocola sp. Lineage (GTDB taxonomy): Bacteria > Bacteroidota > Bacteroidia > Bacteroidales > Paludibacteraceae > Enterocola. Next base: position 103,962 of record JAZKYP010000009.1, on the reverse strand, counting down.
TATCCTTCGCTAGAAATAGAACGCAATGTAATATGTGCTAGTGAAGCATTTGAAGGTCCGTATGGTTGTCCTAATTTATCTCGAGAACGAAAAGACTGATAATCAAAACTTTGTATTGTATATCCGTCTTCCTGACGCAAGTTCATTTGCTCGGTAATATCGCCTAAAAAAAGAACTGCTTTAAGTTGATTTGAAAAGAATTCTGCCATAACATAAAGTTTTATAAACTAAAATTTTGGAATTCTATTGCATCTACAGTGGTTTTCTCTGCCACTAGTTTGAGTTTTATAAGTCTTAAACTCTTATCATTTATATCGTATGACTCACTCATTGAGAAACATGACGCATTCTCAAAAGTCACTATTTTTTTCCCTTCTTGTGATTGAGTTTGTGTTGAAAACTCCAATTCTATCTCTCCCGACAACAACATCCTCTTAATATACCAGTCGTATATGGTTAAATCTTCTTTCCCTGGAGATACCAATGTGATTTCTATGCTATTATTTTTAGCTTCAGTATCTGGAAGTCTATAATTATATCCGCAAGAAATTTTGTATTGACAAGATACCACATTATAGATTTGATCATAATTTTTTGTGGTATTATCTCCTATTTTTAATATTGCAGATAGTGTCATGATTTTAGATTATTAAAGAAAGTTGAATAAGGGGACGAAAAAAAGCCGTCCCCCACTCACAGTAAATATTAAATAATTATTTCCAAGGATTTGCGAACTCTACTGGTCCATTTTTCAATTCTTGGCAAACTATCTCTATTTCTTCATAGTGACCTTCACCATCTTCCCATTTTTCTGTGAAATGTACGCAGTAGCAACCTTTACCGGTAAGTTCTTTCATGGTAGAACCATCTACTGTGTTTGCGAAAGAGATTTTTACGTCACGAGGATCGTTTGCTGAAAGCATCCATTGTAGAAGTTGGTTATTACCGTCGTTCATTGCTTTTACACGGATAGTAATTCTACCACCACGAGGAATACCAGCGATTTGACCTTCACGATCCACTTCTTGGTTAAACTTGTAGTCAACCAACATTACTTCACGGGCTTCAAAGCCACTTACCTCCAATTGTACTGGAGTTTTATTTTCTGCCATAATGTTTAAATTTAATTAGTTACACTTTTTGTTAACTTATGCCCAGTCGTTTTCATAAACTACTGAACCAAATTCGATCTTTTGACAAGTAATGACGATTTGTTCTGAGTGTTCTTTTTTGTCTTCCCATTTTTCGTCGAAGTCGATGCAATAGCCATTTGTAAATTTAATGGTTTTCATCACTTTACCAGTCTTGGTTTCCATGAAGGTAATTGTACCGTTTTTAGGTAAGTTACGTTCTATCATCCAAGCTAATAGATCTGGAGTACCATCATTGTGAGCTTTCACACGGATAGTAATTTTTCCACCACGTGGAATACCAGACATTTGTCCTTCGATGTCAGTTGCCTGATCAAATTCGTAGGTTACCATTAACACTTCGCGTTCTTTGTAACCATCAATTTCCAATTTTACAGGAGTCTTTGCCATAGTTTTAAAGTTTAAAAGTTTAAAAAGTTTAGAAATCATCTTAATTAAGACATTTGAGTTTCTTTATCCTTTTTGTCTGCTGCTACTTTAATGATAAAGTTTTTAGCAGAGTAGAAAGGAGTCAAGCTTATATCACATGTGATTCTTTTTGTAATTGGGTCTTGTGTTGGCTCTTTGATTTCGTAATTTTGGAATAGGTTTCCATATCCCTTGTAATCATTTAAGAAAGCTTGAATTTTAGCTTTTAGATTTTTTGGAGAATTGTATGGGTCCCAGTTTTCTAGAGCCACTTCGTGAACATAGTTCATAAGCACTTTTTTCACCCAGTCGAATACGCGCACTATAGGATATTCTTTCATTGCAGTGTTGTCACCGTTGTAAAGTGTAGCATTGTTAAATGCGATTACTCTACCTTCTGAATACACCATTGGAATTACTTGATTGTCCATTAGTGAAGCGATTTCAGATTTTAATAAATCTAGACGAACACCTTTTACGCCGTCTATTGTACCATATTTTTTACCGCCAGCACCTTGTGCCATACTTGCACTCTCGTCGTAAAGTTTACCTGCAAGAGCAGCTGAACTTGAGATAAAGAATGCTGGTTGTTCTTTTTCGTCGTCTGAAAGTTTTTCAGACTCACGACCCACAATCCAGTTGGCTGTCATAATTACGTTTTGTAATTCAATATCGCTATCTTTGTAGCCTTCTGTGTTTGAGAAAAGGTCATCGAAAGAATATTCATCTGCGTGGTCTGTAAGAAGCATTACTTTATATTTGAATGCAATCTTAGCCCATTGAAGTAGAGATACTTTGTCTTGGAACACATTGCCAGGCACTACAAGTAGGCTATAGCAATCTTTTAAGCTTAAACGGTCGAAACCACCTCTTAAAATAGCATCTACTTCACCTGCAAAACCAGAGTCTGGGTCGGCGATATCATCTTTGTAAACATTGATAATGCGTAAATTTTTCACCTTTTCTGCATTTGCAGTTTTAAAGAATGAGTCTAGAGCACGATAAGAACGTTCCATGTTTGCTGTGGCAAAAAGTGCATCTGTAATACCTTGTTGTAGAACTTTTTCTTGCTTTTCTTCTTTTGCCTTGCAAGCTTCTACAAATTCTGTTGCAGCTGTATGACCTTCTTCTAGGATTTCTAACCAACCTTTAATATCGTTGATAAGACCTTCACGTTTGTCTTTGAAGCGTTTGTCGGTTAAGAAAACTGCTTTTGCTGCTTTTTTTGCAGGGTTTAGATTGTCTGCATCTGGCATAAAACCACGTACTGCATTAAATCCACCAAACGCAGATAAAAGTTCTGCTGTATTTTTGTTTTCGCTAGTACTTGCAACTGGTGCTTGTTCTGCTACTGCTTGTTTTTTTACTTCTAATTCAGCCATAACTCATTCGTTTTATTTGTTTTCTTCCAATTCTGCTAACATTGCTTTTAGCATTTCTTTTAACTCTTCTTTTGCAGAAGCATCTTTTAAAATCTCTCTTAGTTTACGATTTTGTTCTATGCTTTTGCGAATTTTAGCGTTAGTGTCGATTTTTAGTTTTACAGAAGATAGAAACTCACTGTTTTTCACTAAATTTCCTTTTCCACCTTGGGCTTCAAAGTCACGAAGTTCGTTGAACTTAAGCACTTCGTTTACAGTGCCACCTTCTTCGTCGGTGAAATCAACTTCCACTTTTGGTTGAAAATGCGCGAATGCGTCAGAGATAGTTTGTATATTTTCAACAAACTCAGGATTACCTGGCTCAGCGTCCGATGTGTATTGATCGATCATCAAGGTTTTGTTGTTGTCAATCGGACTAACCTTTGCGTTTGATTCTTCATCTGGAGCCATTGAGATGAAATTTTCTTTCATTGCCATAATTGTAATAGTTTAAGGATTAATTATTTATTTTTTTACTGTAAATTCTATTTTGTCGTCTATGATATTCACTTCTACTGTGTCGCCTTCTTTCACCTTTCCACCGATAATGAGTTTTGAAAGTGGGTGACGAAGTTCTTTGCGAATAATTCCAATAAGTGGACGAGCACCATACTGTTGGTTATAGCCTTTTGCAGCTATTTGTTTTTTCACCTCATCGGTCATTTCAAGTTTTATGTTTTGCTCTGCAAGCAATTTTAGTAAACCATTTAAGTGAATGTCAAAGATTTTAACCACGCCATCTGGCATAATTGGTGAAAATGGCACTATTTCTGTGAGACGAGCTAAAAACTCTGGTCTAAAATTACCTTGCATAATGTCCATCAACTCGTTGTTTTCTGGGATGCGACCATCGTTGAATTTATCTACAATAAACTGACTTCCAATGTTTGATGTGAAAAGAATCAATGCATTTGAGAAATCTCCTACCCTTCCTAAACGGTCGTGCAATTTTCCTTCATCAAGGATTTGTAAAAACAAGTCAAAGACAGATTTGTGAGCTTTTTCAATCTCGTCAAACAACACCACTGAATATGGTTTTTGACGAATTTTATTTACAAGCAAGCCACCCTCTTCATAACCAACATATCCTGGAGGAGCTCCATAAAGAAGCGCCACAGAGTGCTCTTCTTTAAATTCAGACATATCAAAACGAATAAGTGAAGATTCGTCTTCAAAAAGGAACTCTGCAAGCGCTTTTGAAAGTTCTGTTTTACCTGTACCTGTAGGTCCAAGGAAGAAGAAAGAACCCATTGGCTGACCTTTTTTGTTTAGTCCACTGCGAGATTCAAATACAGAGTCTAGCACTGTTTTCACAGCGTGGTCTTGACCAACAACACGTTTTTTTAGAGTTTCTTCGCCATTTACTAGTCTGTCACGTTCACCAGATTGCACTTTACCCATTGGTATGCCTGTTTGCCTTGCCACCACAGCAGTAAGGTCTGATACTTCTAGTGCTGTGTGAGCTTCTTTTTGCACATCATTTTTGGTTTTCACAGACGCCATAGTGCGGTCGATAAGGTCGAAAGCAGAGTCTGGAAGCGCGTTTTCTGTCAAATAACGTTTTGCAAGTCGGATAGCTTCTTTTATCACATCTTCGCTAATAGTCAATCCGTGAAACTCTTCGTATGAGCTAATAGCACCTTTTAATATCTCGAAGCAATCTTCTGCGTTTGGTTCGTCTATGTTTATTTTTTCTAGTTTTGTAACAAACTCTTTGTCTGTTTCAATATTTTTGGTAAAACCATCTACACTTGCAGTGCAAAGTAGAAGCACATTGCCACGGCTAAGTTCTTGTTTTAGTATTGCGCTTGCGCCAAAAAGTGTAGATTGTTTGTCAAATAGTTTATCAATAGATTCTATTAATAAAATTGCATTCTTATGTTCTTTTACTTCGTTTAAAATCTTTTTAAAACGATCTTCAACCTCACCTTTATAAGAAGCATCTGCACCTAGAGTTGCCAAGTCTATTTCATAAAGTGTTGCATCTTTTAGGAAAGTTGGAACTTTTCCGTCTGCAAGTGCCATTGCAAAAGCATTTACCAAAGATGTTTTTCCCACACCAGACTCACCTGTGATAAGTAGGTTTGATTTTGTCTTGCGAGAAAGGATTTCACAAATGGTAGAAACCTCGTCTTCAAAACCTACCACTTTTTCCAACTTGCCGTTTGCTGCTTCTGCAGTTTTGTTGATGCAATATTTTTGTAGGTTGTTGCCTGTTTTTACATTTGGTTGACTTCCTGGCATCACGGACAACGCACGCATTGTCCCTACATTGGCAGGTGTAGCATTGTTGTTTGTTGCTCCCATCTTTTCGCAGATTTCTGCAGCTGTAAGAGGTAATGTTTTAAGTGCATCAAAAGAGAAACCTACTCCTGGAGTAACTAGCGAAGCAAGAATACAAACCGCATCACATTCTTCTAGAGAGAAGCGTTTTTGATACTCATCGGCTTCATCCAATACTGTGTTAGATTCATCTGAAAGTGGTAAATCTGTGCTAGGACGTGTGGCACGAGGAGTAAGAGATATTTGTACATCAGCCCATTCTTGTAGATAATAATAATCCTTGTCTAAGTCTATTTCCAAGAAGTGAACTAGTCCTGCATCTTTGTGAAGTACGGCTTTGAATAAGTGTGCTGGATAAACTGCATTGCTAGAATATTCAGCAGCAAATGATTTTGCAATATTTACTAATTCTGTTTTCACAACCTTTTTATTTTTGATTGCGTTGCAAATGTAATGCGGCTTTATATCCGTTGTTATTTTCCTTAAGAATTTACAACACAAAGGTCCTTTCCTTAACGTACGTTTATCGTCGCCGCGTTAAAATTTTACAATTTAAAGTCAACGAAGTTAAAAAAGGAGGAAATTGGAAGGTTGGAAAATATACAAAAAAGAGACTAACCTTTCACGAGTTGGTCTCTTGTTGTTTATGAGTTGAATAAAAAGATGTAATTCAAGGCTTGCGAAGCCTGAGAAACCGGAGTTTACAGGACGTAAATGAGGATTTTGAAGGCAAGCGTAACGCAGAAGGACGCTTTTTATTCAGCTCATTTAAATTTTAGGGGTTCGCCTTTCATGGTTTCGTCGATGATGCCGTTTGCGTATACAGGGCGACCGTTTACAAATGTGTAGGCTACAGAAACTGGCAGTTCTACACCTTCGTATGGCGACCAACCACATTTTGAAAGCACGTCTGCAGCGGTAATTTTAGTAGGAGTACTACGACGCACCACAACTAAATCGGCTTTGTAACCTTTTCTTATAAAGCCACGTTTTTCCATACGATACAAGCGTGCTACGTTGTGACACATTTTGTCAACCACTTGTTCTACAGAGAAGAAACCACGTTTTGCAAGAGTGAGCATAAGTGGCAGTGAGTATTGAATACCTGGCATACCAGACACTGCTGTTAGGGCGTTGCCCTCTTTTTGAGAAAGCAAGTGAGGTGCATGGTCGGTACCAATTACATCTATTTTGTTAGAAGCCACAGCTTTTAAAAGTGCTTTTTTATCTGATTCGTTTTTAATTGCAGGGTTACATTTGATGCGAGCTCCTAGTTTATCGAAATCGGCAGCATCGAACCAAAGGTATTGAGGACAAGTTTCTGCAGTGATATGTTTTTCTGCAAGTGGCTTATCTTCAAATAATGCAAGTTCTTTTTCTGTACTGATATGAAGTACATGCAAGCGAGTTTTATACTTGCGTGCCATATCCACAGCAAAAGAAGTTGCTTTATAGCAAGCCTCATGAGAGCGAATAACAGGGTGAAGGCGCACAGGAAGGTCGTCGCCGTGTTCTGCTTTTAAACGTGCTACATTTTCTGCTATTATTGCATTATCTTCTGTATGCACTGCCACAAGGGTCTTCACTTGTTTGAAGAAATTTTCCATTGCAGTGGCATCGTCCACAAGAAGATTGCCAGTTGAAGAACCAATAAATAGTTTTATACCGCACACCTTTGTTGGGTCTGCTTCCAAGACTTCATCCAAATTGGTATTGCTTGCACCAAGATAACAACTATAGTTTACAAGCGACTTCTCGCCTATCATAGCCATTTTTTCTTCCCACGCAGCAAGCGACACAGTAGATGGGTTGGTATTTGGCATATCCATTACAGAAGTAACCCCACCCGCTAGAGCAGCTTTACTTTCTGTGTAGAAATCTGCCTTCTCTGTCATGCCTGGGTCGCGGAAATGCACGTGATCATCTATCACACCTGGCATTAGATAACAATCTGTTGCATCAATCACCTCAGCCTTTTCACGCACAGAAGCAGGCACCTCGCCTTTATAAATACTGTCTATTATATCATTTTTCACAAGCACCGCGCCCTTAAACACGCGACCCTCGTTCACTATATGAGCATTTTCTATTAATATCATCTGTTATGCTTTAGGATATTTACGGAACCATGAGCGGATTTTAAGTTTTAGCACGCCTAGAAGCGCTTCGCTAAAAATACCCCCACTCATTTTAGATGTGCCAAGTTCACGATTCACAAAAATAATAGGCACTTCTTTAATTTTAAATCCACACTTGTAAGCAGTAAATTTCATCTCTATTTGGAAGGCATATCCCACAAATTTAATCTTATCAAGTTCTATTGTTTCTAGCACTTTGCGAGAGTAGCAAACAAAGCCCGCTGTGGTATCTGCCACAGGAATACCTGTTACAAAACGCACATATTTAGATGCAAAATAAGACATTAGCACACGTCCCATTGGCCAGTTTACCACATTCACTCCAGACACATAACGAGAACCCACAGCCACATCGGCACCCTCTTCTGCGCAAGCTTTATAAAGACGCACAAGGTCGTTTGGATTGTGAGAAAAATCGGCGTCCATCTCAAAAATGTAGTCATATTTGTTTGCAATAGCCCAGTCGAAACCAGCAATGTAGGCTCTTCCCAAACCTTGCTTACCAGGACGCTCCAATATATGAAGATTTGTAGTAAATTCTTTTTGTAAGTTTTTCACTATAGCGGCAGTGCCGTCTGGCGAATTGTCATCAATCACCAAAATTTCAAACGCCACTGGCAGCGCAAACACCGCACGAATTATTGCCTCTATATTTTCCTTTTCGTTATATGTAGGAATAAGTACTAGATTCTTTGACATAGTATTTTTCATTTCTAACATACAAACTTACAGAAAAATTTCGACTTTCCCATCAGTTTAAGAAATTTTATTATTTCTTTTCAAACAAATACCGCAACCATTATGATTGCGGCATATACCACTGTTCTCAACTCGCACTGTGTTCTACGGCAAGACAGGGCGAATAAACATCCCCATATCACGTGGATAATAATATATCTGAACAAGATCCGACTTAAAACTTAAGCCAAACGCACATGAAGAGGACAAATCAAATAAAGAAGAAGTCCAATAATAACCACACTCACCTGAACCTATTAATTCTGGGCAAAAATATAAACCAACTGCAGGTAGAAAAATTGAATTTCCATTCACACCTACTATTTCATAACCCTTAACTCCATTTTTTAGTTTCCAAATCCAAGTACAATTATTAATTAATTCTTCCCATTCTTCTTTTGTTGGCATGCGCCAATTACCTCCAAATTTTACATTTGCCACATCATCCAAAAGATCAAGAACCGTTTTATTATCAACTATACCTTCCACTTCATTCGTACAATATTTAGAAACAAAACATATTGCCTCTGACATTTTACAATCTTCTTTTGTAGACCACTTATAATTACAATCATATAAACCTTTCGTGTTTATATCTCCCCAAGCAAAGTAATCACCATAGTCTTCTGGAGAAGATGCACCTACATTACAAGTTGCCCATTTAACAGAAAGACCCAAGTCAACGTAAGCATGATCGTTGGCATCACCAGCACCACCACCTGAAGAAGGATTGTTTGGATTCTCTGAATTTGTAGGTTCTTTTGTTTCGCAACCCACAAGCAAAGCTACAAACATACAGCACAATAAGTAAAATAACTTTTTCATAAAATATTAGGTAATTATATATAAATTTACATTTAATTAAAAAATAAATGTTTCTCTATTATAATAGGTTTTAATATATTGTACGCACTATTATTATTGTCTTCATAATTTCCAAAAACAATATTGTTTATCCAGTCTGCCAATATTAAATTCCTAACATTTTTACTATCAGAAGGAATATCTATTAATTTTGTACTAGATTTTAATTCAAACCATAATTCTGTTTGTAAGTAGTCTATCAAACTATTACCTGATTTTACTTTAACAGAGCGATTATCACGTACCAAATTAACGACAGGTTTATTTGCAACCATATTTAGCAAAGATAATTTTAACATATAATTGTAAAGTTTATTTGAATCTTGTCTAATATGTTCCTGTACGTTTAGTTTATTAACTGTTATTGCACCTATCTTTATATCCTTATGTTGTGATAATAAAGAATATAATGACTGTGATATAAATTGTTTTTGAGTAGAGTTTAAGCTACTTCCTTTTATTTCAGTAGAAAAATCTATTTTTAATCTATTATAAACTTTTTTGACAATTCTAGTAAGAAGATTCTTTTTGTCTGATGGACATATAATAAATGCTATTGTCAAGAATCGACTTGAACCACCTTTGCGATATTGTTTGTCAAAAGACCACCCTAAATCACCACTTTCATCAAGATATATATTCATTGCCATATAGATACAAAAAAAGGCAGACCCTAAAAGTGATGTATTTGTAAATACATTTATGACGCTTATCACACTTTATTTAGGACTTACCTGCCGATGCAAATATACAACATTTTTTCAGAAAACTCACAATGAAGAAGAAAAATATTATATATTTTAACATTTACTAGTCATTATTTTCATTACATTTGCATTGTATAAAATACAACACTAAAATATTAACTCAATCGCTATCTGAATCACCACCTCGGAACAAGTAAATGAGTTATATCTATTCTTATTGGGGTCGCATTATAAGTGCAGACTTCCCATAAAGAATAGTGGCTTGTGGTGAGCCAAGATAGCGTGTGGCGAAGGTCTGCGCTTTTTTTTGTGCAGTTTTCGTATTTCAATATCGGCAATATTGCACAAAACTTAATATCAATTACTATGAAGACAAAATTACTTTCTATTTGCATTCTGCTCTTGTTCCCTTTATTTTGTTATTCTCAAGACTTGGATTTCTTTAAGAAATACACAGTGATAAATTTTACATTAGATACGGAAAAGGTTTTAGTTAAAGGAAGATTATATGAAGAAGGCGACCCTGCATACATAATAATGACTTCTACAACAAAAGAACAAAATATTTACACAACCTATATAACGGATAGTAGTTATAAGGTACTGTATAAACTAAGACATAAAAATCCTCAATCAGAAGGCGATAATTTATATTGGAAAAACTTAGATAATCCAGACTATGCTTTAGCAATGTTTGAGGATGATGGTGAAAGAACGATGATGTATACAAATTTATCTGAAGGTAACAAATTAAAAAACTGCATATTCGTAGGCAAAGTAAATTTGTTACTTACTGCAATTCAGTATAAATTTCTAGTTTCTAATAGTACAAATATTCATAATAAATAACATTATTATAAACAATATCAGAGCCGTTATTTAGACGGCTCTTCTTTTTCTGGGTTATAGTTTAGTGCTTTAGTTAAATTTTGGTCAAAAGCAGATAATTTAGGTTGTTTAATTTCTTCTTTAGGTTCTATTGTGTAACCATCATCGTCAAAGTCAAAAGGTAGGGATATTTGTCCTTGCTTTCTTAATTTAAGTCTATTAAAGTACGACCATACTTGTTTCATATTATCAGACAACTGAAATATTGTTACCACTTGATGAATTTGGGCACTTAAATTTGGTTCTCCTAAATCTGGTGTTAAATATTGGTGGTAGCGAGCAGTTTTATTACCTTTCTCACTTTTTGGTGTTATTTTTTTTAGTTCTTCAAGAACTCCTTTAGGTAATTGCTCATAAATAAGTGTATTTGTCCATTTCCCTATCACACTTGGTCTTTGTTTTATACCTTTAACAGAGTAATCCCATCCATTAAGCCTAAATAATTCCTTATAGTAAATATCTGGAAACCTCTTTTGCCAAGGTAATAATTCCTCTGAAATATATGCTTTAAGTATTTTTTGAAGTTCATCACGCTCTCTTTCGTGTTGATAACCTGTTGCCTCATCAATAAGAGCAATCAAACCAACCTTAGCAAAAGACCTTACAAGTATTTCACACTGTTCTGCTATTATTGATTGACGTTGAGATAATTGTATATGCTTTCTTGCTTCTAAAAATCCATCACATATATCAATTAGAATACTTGCTTCGTAGCCATTAATCTTCTGCTCTCCTTTATAGCAAATAATCGGAGCAAAGTGGTCCAGTTCTTTATCCTTGAAAATGAACGGTTTAAGTGTTTTTTGGTCTAAATATCTTGTTAATCTGGTCCCAGATGAATGTTGACCTTCTACATTATCTACCATTTTTAATGCTTCTTGCATTCCTCTACCAGATAATATCCTAGTACCATCCCCGAGAACGTAACAAGGTAACGTAAAACCTCCTAAATCTAATATTCCTTCGTACTTTATTTTATTATCCATATATCAATTCCTTATAAGTTAAACGATGTTCTATATTTTGCAAAAGTAAATTAAATCTGTCACTAATCCCACTTTTTCTTGTATTAAATCTAAAAACAAATTCATCTATGTAAGATTGCATATGCTTTTTACTTAACTTATAGTAAGTGCCTACAATCATTCTTTTTAGGTGCGTCCAAGCATTTTCAATGCTATTTGTATTTACTTTGATAATTTCTCCATAAGGAGATATTGTAGTAGTTCCGTAAAAACCTCTACCATGGTCAACTGAGTATTGGGTGTAATCATTCTTGATATTCCCATATTCCCAACCATCTGTAAAAATAGTACTACCTTGTTTGATATGTGTTTTTATAATTGGTTCAAGTGTATGTGCTTTTGTGTCACAAACTACTTTTGCTATCAAGTTGCCATTTCGTTGCATCATTCCAAATACTGGGACTTTGTCTTTAAAACTACGTCCTTGGCAATGTTCAACCTTCTTGTCTTTATGGCGGTTTTTATTCTTACCGCCTACAAATGTTTCGTCAACTTCTACTTCATCTTCTATATTCTCATCGCTTTGGATATTGAATGCTTTTCTTATTCGGTGTAACATAAACCATGCGGTTTTTTGAGTAACACCAATATCCTTGCTTAATTGTATAGAAGAAACTCCTCTTTTATGGCAAGTTACAAGCCATATTGCAGCAAACCATTTTCTTAATGATATTTTAGTATTGTCAAAGAGCGTATTAGTTTTAACATTAAAGTATTTTCCAGTGTTTTTACAACGATATTTATTATCTTTGCACTTATACACTTTTGAAGTATTGTCAAATGGACTAATTACATTACCATTCCAACGTAATTTTTCCAAATGGTCAATACATTTTTGCTCGGTAGAAAATACCTCAAAAAGTTCAACTAGTGAATTAAAGTCTTTCGATACCATATTTGCTCCTTTCTAAATTACAAGAGCAAATGTACGAATAATTTTACACTAAAACAAATATTTGTGTAAATTTATATATAATTACCAAATATTATTTAGTTTAACCAAATCCTACCCTTGCCTAAGTTCAAGAGGTTGTACAAAGATAAGAAAAATTTACTATCTTTGTAACCACTTGTTGTTATGAACATAAACGACTTAGTAAAGATTATCGGCGGGAGCGAGGGGTATAAGGAAATAGAAAAGTGGTTTTCTAGTACTTCAAAGTTCCTTAAATTAGGCGGAATGTTTGGTTCTGCCCCTGCCCTTTTTATACATACCGCTCAGAAAAAGGCTGACGCAAAGGCACTTTACGTGCTTCGAGACGCAGAAGAAGCAGGTTATTTCTACAACGACATACTACAACTTTCGCAAAGCACCGAAGTATTTTACTTCCCTTCTTCATACAAAAAGAAAGTAAGAGCCGACCTTCAAAAAGACGGTGCAAACCTTGTGCTTAGAACCGAGACCCTAAATGCACTGAGCAAAAATCAGGCAAAAGTAGTGGTAACTTACCCAGAGGCCATTTCGGAACTTGTGGTAAAACCAAAGGCACTAGAATCTGAGAGTTTAACCCTAAAAGCGGGCGAAAGCGCAGACCTAAATACACTGAGCGAAATGCTTACCGACTATGGTTTTGAGCGAGTAGATTTTGTATACGAGCCAGGACAGTTTTCTATAAGAGGTAGCATTTTAGACGTATTTTCATATTCAAATGACCTTCCTTATCGTATAGATTTTTGGGACGATGAAATAGACAGCATTAGAACCTTCGACATAGAAAATCAACTTTCTATAGAGTCGCTTAATGAAATTTCTATTGTTTCAAATATTCTTCAAAGCACTGTAGAAGAAGAACTTGTAAGCATTTTTGAATACTTTTCAAAAGATTTCGTTATAGGTTTTATCGATGCTGCCTACACACAAGATATTATCAAACAAATATCAAACGAAAACGCCGAAACATCGCTTTTTATAAGCAAAGAAAACTTCGACGCCGAGTGCCGAGAACACAAATGCATTGAATGGGGCGTGAGAAACTTCTTTAGCAGCAAGAAATCGATTAGTTTCAATCAAGGCATTCAAGGCGTATTTCACAAAAACTTCGACCTTGTGGCAAGCAACTTCCAGGAGTTTCAAAGCCAAGGTTACCAGGTGCTTGTGCTTAGCGACAACGCCAAACAAATAGACCGACTAAAAGAAATTTTAGCCGACCGACCAGAGCACATAAGCTTCACACCTGTTATAAACATAGTTCACGAAGGTTTCATAGACCACGACCTTAAGATTTGTGTTTATACCGACCACCAGATTTTTGAACGTTACCATAAATATTCACTTAAGTCGAACAAAACTCGTGCGGGCAAAGTGGTTATGTCGCTTAAAGAACTTACCCAGCTGCAGGTGGGCGACTACGTGGTACACGTGGACCATGGCATAGGTAAATTTGGCGGGCTTATACGCACAGAAATCAACGGCAAAATGCAAGAGGTGGTAAAACTTTTGTTTAGAAACAACGATATTGTTTTTGTAAACATCCACTCTCTGCACCGCATTTCAAAATACAAGAGCAAAGACGGCGAACCGCCAACACTCAACAAACTGGGCAGTGCAAGTTGGTCTAACCTAAAAGAGAAAGCCAAGAAAAAGGTAAAAGACATTGCACGTGAGCTTATTGCCCTATATGCAAAACGCAAAGCAGAAAAAGGATTTAGTTTTTCAAGAGATAGTTATCTGCAACAAGAACTAGAATCTTCATTTATCTACGAAGACACTCCAGACCAACAAAAAGCCACTGTGATGGTAAAAAAGGATATGGAGAGCAGCAAACCAATGGACCGACTTATCTGTGGCGACGTAGGTTTCGGCAAAACAGAAATTGCTATGCGTGCTGCATTTAAAGCCGTTACCGATAGCAAACAAGTGGCAGTGCTTGTGCCTACCACCGTGCTTGCGTTCCAACACTATAAGAGTTTTTCGCGTAGGTTAAAACGCTTCCCTTGCAGAATAGAATATCTATCAAGAGCAAGAAAAGCAGCCGACGTAAAAAAGATACTTGAAGAACTTGCCGAAGGCAGAATTGATATACTTATTGGCACACACAAACTGCTAAGCAAAGAAGTAAAATTCAAAGACCTTGGCCTGCTTATTATAGACGAAGAACAAAAATTTGGCGTAAGCGCAAAGGAAAAACTAAAAGCCGTTAAGGCAAATGTTGACACCCTTACACTTACTGCCACCCCTATTCCACGTACCCTGCAGTTTTCACTTATGGGTGCGCGCGACCTTTCTGTTATCAACACTCCTCCGCCAAATAGATACCCTGTGCAAACAGAACTTATTGGTTTTGATGATGATACAATTAAGGATGCAATTGAATATGAAATAAGCCGTGGAGGACAGATTTTCTTTGTAAACAACAGAGTGGGCAACTTGCCAGAACTAGAAGACAAAATACGCCGACTAGTACCTAAAGCACGTATATGCGTGGGTCACGGCCAAATGGATAGCGAAAAACTCGAAGAAATTATTCTTAATTTCATCAATTATGAATATGATATTCTTCTTGCCACCACTATAATTGAATCTGGTATTGATATTCCAAATGTGAATACCATCTTTATAAATTCGGCACAAAACTATGGATTGAGTGACCTTCACCAACTTCGTGGTCGCGTGGGTAGAACAAACAAAAAGGCGTTCTGTTATCTTATTTCACCACCGCTTAGCACACTGCCAGCAGACTCTCGCCGTAGGCTTCAAGCCATTGAAAATTTCTCAGACCTTGGTAGCGGCATACATATTGCTATGCAAGACTTAGACATACGTGGAGCGGGTAATATCCTTGGTGGCGAACAAAGTGGTTTCGTTACAGACCTTGGTTATGAAACCTACCACCGAATACTCGACGAGGCAATTCACGAACTAAAATACAACGAGTTTGCCGACATTTTTGAAGAAGAAATTCAAGAAGAAATCAGAAACTTCACCACCGACTGTATCTTTGAATCAGATATGGAACTTCTATTCCCTAACGAATATGTGGAAAGTATTTCTGAACGTATCGACCTTTATCGTAGACTCGACAACACAAAAGATGAAGACAAACTTTTAGCCTTTGAAAAAGAACTCGAAGACCGTTTTGGTCCTATTCCAGAAATAACCAAAGAACTTATCAATGTGGTTCGCTTGCGCCAACTTGGTATGCAATTAGGTATCGAAAAGCTAACGCTTAAAAACAAACGCCTAACAGCATATTTCATTAGCAACTTTGAGTCTCCATACTATCAGTCTCCTATTTTCAACAAGATGTTGGAATACGCTCTTGCCAACTACAACACTTGCGTCTTCAAAGAAGACAAAGGCAAACGCCTACTCCAAATCGAGCCAATCAACTCGGTGAGCAAAGCGTTGGAGGTGTTTAAGGGGATATAAAATACTAAAACTTATGAAACACATTGGGCATATAGAAAATATATTTACGGAGAAGTTTGGGATTCCGCGTCAGAGTGGATTGGTGGGCGTGAAGTCGCGCATTGTGCTTGCTAAGGAATACCGAGACCCTTCGATATACAAAGGACTAGAAGACTACTCGCATATATGGATACTGTGGGAGTTTTCTCAGAACAAAGATGTGCCTTTCTCGCCTACTGTGCGTCCGCCACGCCTTGGGGGCAATACTCGCATGGGAGTGTTTGCCACTCGTTCTCCATACAGACCAAACAATATTGGGCTTTCGTGTGTGAAGATTGAGAAGATTGAACTTCACAGCCCAGAAGGGCCAATTCTTTGGGTGAGTGGAGCAGACCTTATGAACGGCACTCCTATCCTTGACATAAAGCCATATCTACCAAATACAGACTGCATTCCTGATGCGAAAGGTGGATTTTCTACTCAAGTGGAGTGGAAGGAACTACAAGTGGAGATTTCTGATGAGCTCCTAGAATTGTTGCCTGAGGCAAACAGAGAAACAATCATCAACCTACTTTCGCAAGACCCTCGCCCTGCCTATCACAACGACCCAAACAAGGTATACGGCGTGCGTTATGGCGAGCAGAATATTAGATTTACGGTACTAGAGCAAACATTAAGAGTTATCGATATAATGTAATAAGAGGTGTCTTGTTGGACACCTCTCATTGTATAGATGCACCCCACTACGGGTGCTATTATTTACTCCTCAATAAAAAATTATTTTTTTATAAAGTGTTTAACTTGACTTCCCAATCTCACCAAATAATTGCCTGCAGTCAAATCTGCTACAGGAAGTTCGGTGATTTCTTCGCCTTGAGAGGCAACAGAAAGTACTTTTTGACCAGTCATGCTTATTACTTCTATTTCGCCAACGTATTGTTTAGAAGTTTGTACGTAAAGCACGTCTGTTGCAGGAACAGGGAATACAGACAAATCAAATTCGTCATCTGTAATTTCGTCTACTAGTGTAGAGATGCAATAGTCAATGCTACCAGATTCGCTACCTCTAGAAACTTTACCTGTACCGCAGATAAATGCAGTGCCTTCGTTACAAGTAATAGCACCTGTTACATTAAGTGAACCAGTTACCTTCACATCTGGGTCGGCACCAGTACCTTTACCTTGTTCAATCACAAGTTCTTTAATAGATATTTTTGAGCTAACAATAGGTCTTACATCACCATTGTCTGGGATAACAACTTTAGAATTTGAATTTGGCACTTTGCCTTGCTCCCAGTTGCCACAATCTGTCCACGATGTATTTCCCGCATTACCTGTCCAAATGCTTGCACGAGTATCAGCGCGGTCACTCATAGTGCCAGTTACTTTTGCAGGTGCTTGGTATGATACATTAACCCAACATTTTTGACCAGCATTGGTATTAACAGTGTTCCAAACTTTCATTGCTACCCAACCTGTTTTGCTTGGAGTATAATTGCCTGTAACGGTAGATGTAGAATTTTTCTTATGAAGAATATTGCCATCTAAGTCGTATAGAGCAAATGTTACGTCGTTGCCAGCTTTTTCTTGGTAAACATTGTATGTGATTTTTTTACCACTTTCCACATAGATTTTACCTACAAGTCGTTGCTCGCAAGATTTTTCAGGAAGCGCACCACCCTGACCAAGTGAGTTACAATGGCTATCACCTAAGTCATCTGCCATTTCCCATTCTTGAGTGGTAACAGCATTACGATATGGTGCGTATGTAAACCATTTTTCATCAGTTACAGGAGCCCAAACTGCGTAACCTAAACCTTTGCCGTCAGCTGGAGTTACACGTACGTTGAAACGTCCATCGCCCCATGCTGTACGTTCACCAGAAGTACCACCAGAGTAGTCTTTAAGTTGTACGTTTCTAAAGTCGGTGTCAATCCATACATCTTTAGCATTTGCACCATCGTCGGTAACAGCAATAATAGCTTTACCAGAACGTTCGATTACAAGTAGGTCTTCGTCTTGCCAACGTACTTTATAATCGCCATATTTAAACCATAAGTTTTGGTGACACCAGATAAGGTTTTTTAGATAATTACGCACAGGAAGTGCATTTTCATCTGTAGGCATGTGAGAGTAACGATTGCTATTGCTCAAGTTGAATAAGTCTTCGAAGAACACGCTAATATTACCATCCATACCAAAAATGGTAGCGTATGCCATACCCATACGTTGGTTGAATGGGTCTGCGTGACCGCCTAATTCATTATATCCATCCCAATCTTTGTAGTTGCCTTTATCGTCTACAATAGGGCGGAATGTATCGTGGCTGTTGATGTAGTTTAATGAACGGTGCACTCTAAAACCATTGCCGTAGTCGTTGTATCGCATATCAAGTTGTTCTCCAACTACAGAACCTATATTTCCATAGCCGCCACCGTCAATTACACCATTTTTAATAGCCCCACGAAGTGGTACATCGTAGCCACCCATCATAAATTCGCTACCGCCATTGGCGTATTGTACAGATCTACAATAGTTGTCAATTTCACCTTTGCTACCAATGTATTCACCTACACTAAACATAGCTTCACCACCATTACACCAGTCAGACATAGCGTATTTTACATTGTAAAGGAAGTCTTGTTGTGCCCAATCAGGGAAGTGTTTTACTGCATCCCAACGGAAACCATCCACTGCAGTTTGTTTCTTAAACCATTTAATCCACTCACGTGCTTGGTCGCGCATGTAGTTTTTGCCTTGCACGGGATTGTATCCTTTTACATTGGAACTTTGTCCGTAAGCTCCTTCGTAGTAACAATTGTCTGGTCCCCAGTGTCCTGCTGTCCAGTCATCGTCATTTTTCATGTGTCCTTCATTTGCATGGAAGTTTTGCCAGTTTTTAGGCCAACGACCCTTACGGTTCCAGTAGTCTGATTGACCACCATCTTTATATGGAGTTTCGTAGCAAACATAACGGAAGTTTTTCCATTTATCATCCCATGCGTTTGGGTCTTCGCCACCAGCGCCATTATTTTCACCACCTGCACCTACAGTGTGGTTCATTACAGCATCAGCAATTACCTCAATACCATTGGCGTGCATCACAGCAATCATACGAAGCACATCGTCTTTTGTACCAAAACGTGTGGTTACACTACCTTTTTGATATTTGTCGCCAAGGTCATAATAGTCGAATGGAGAATAACCTACTGAGTTTGTGCCAGTATTTTTTACAAAAGGTGGCACCCAAACAGCATTAATGTCCAATTCGCGAAGACGTGGAGCAAGCTCTGCTAAGTAGTTTGCGTATGAATTCTCGAAATTGCTATTCCAATAGTCCCACCAGAAAGCTTGTAGTATCACTTTCTTTTCTGGGTCAGCTGCTTTTGTAGGCATAGCCACAAACATAAAAGAAGCTACAAGAATAAGTAATGCTTTGATTTTAAGTTTCATAGTTTGATTTAGATTTGATTTTTATTTTATTTTTTTTCACATCTTATTAGAAAACTAAACTTTGTGGATTGAAAAAAATAGAGTACTTTTGCACCCGCGTAAAATCCTAAAGCATAGAATTTTACAAAGATAATGAAAAAATCTTAAACTATATTAAATGAAACTTAAAAAAACTCTTTTAGTAGGTAGTGTCCTACTATTTTCATTCTTCTTTTTTACCCCTACACATGCTCAAGGCTATATGGGGTATATGCTTACAAAAACCCTTTTAGACTCTGTAAAAGTGAATAAACTTCATGGTACAGCAGGGTTATCTCTTAAAGTGGAACAAACTGACGCTCTTAAGTTTGAACTAGATGTAGCTACAGAACTTGTTTATTCACTAGATAAACATAAATTCCGTTTTTCAGGAAATGTGGCTTATAACGTACTTGATGACAGAGATACTGGGAATAAAGGATTTTTTCACTTACAAGGTGACTTCTTTCAATATCGTATAGAGGGTAATAAAAGAGAAAAAACACCATTTTTCTTCTCAGCAGCAGCTACTTACAACTACGACTACCTAAGAAACCTACACAATAGAGCAACTGTGGCAATGAATTTTACTTTCCAACCACTAAGAGAACATCCTCATTTGTGTATTGAACCAGGTATTGGTATAGCTGGCGTTTACCAACACTGGGATGCTATCGATGCTAGAGCAAATACTTTAGGAGTAGAAAGAAGTGCTTTACTTGAAAGTTATAATGCACTTCCAGACATTTCAAGAGAATATTTAAGAATTTCAGATAAAGGGCATTACAATCAATGGAATTTCAAATTTAATGCATTTGTAAATTTCTTTGGCGATTGGGATAATATTGCATTCCATCTCTATACTGCAGTTCAACAACCTGTAAGTGGAGCATTTAAAGCATCTACATCTCAAGAAGAACTTCTTCCTACTGAATTTAAAGGTATGTTAAATACAAAACCACTTCCACTTGTGGGAGCAGGCGGTTTCTTCCAAGTAAAAATATGGAAAGGTTTATCTGCTGTAACACGTTTTGACTTTCTGTGGGATGGAGGTCAAGCTCCTGTTGATGCGTATGGTTTAACCTATTGTTTCACACAAGGTTTATCATATACCTGGTAGTATATTTGGTAATTCTACACCTATTATACACTCTACACAGAAGAAAAAATTGCACATTTTTTTCTTCTGTGTTTTTTTTTAGTATCTTTGTGGGAAATTTATTAAAATGAAAAAGATTGTAGTATTATTTTCTGCTTTGTTTCTTTGTCAAATATTGGCTTTTAGCCAAAACAACAATCAAATTAACAAAGAAAGAACATTAGATATGATCAACGACTGGAGGTCTGAAGACTGCCATTGCGGAAACGAAAAGAAAAGACCTGCTCCAGAAGTGATTTGGGACAATAAATTGTCTGAGATTGCGCAAGAATACGCAAACGACCTAAATACAGACAACAAAAACAACAACACCGACTTCCTATATCTTAGCCACGTGGGCACCGATGGAAGCACACTGAAAATAAGATTGGAAGAAAAAGATTACAAAGTGGTGTATTGCGTGGAAAACATTGCATACCTAAAAGGAAACGAAAATATGGTCATCGACCATTGGATGAACATTCCTGCTGCTTGCAACAATATTATGAACAGACAAGTAACAGCAATGGGGATGGCACGTAGCGGAGATTTTTGGGTGCTACTTTTTGCACAACCTAAGAATTTTGCGAGTAAGTGAGAGCAATGATAAGCTTGCTTAAGCATTGCCGAGCGGGAGCAAAATCACGGACGGAGTCCGTAGTATACAGAATAAAATAAAACATTAAACACTTATAATATTAACATTATGCAAACTATCGACAATTTCAAATTTGCTGGTAAAAAAGCAATCGTACGTGTGGACTTCAACGTTCCACTAGATGAAAATGGTAAAATCACCGACGATACACGTATCCGTGGTGCTCTTCCTACCCTTAAAAAAGTTTTAGCAGACGGTGGTTCTCTTATCATCATGTCTCACATGGGTAAACCAAAAGGTAAAGTAAACGCTAAATACTCTTTAAGCCAAATCGTTGACGCAGTTTCTGAAAAACTTGGCGTTGCAGTTAAATTTGCTGACGACTGCGCTAAAGCTGCTGAGGCTGCTGCTGCACTTCAACCAGGCGAAGTTCTACTTCTAGAAAACTTACGTTTCTACGGTGAAGAAGAAGGCAAACCAGTAGGTATCGACAAAGAAGATCCTGCATACGAAGATGCTAAAAAAGCAATGAAAGCTTCTCAAAAAGAATTTGCTAAAACTCTAGCTTCTTATGCAGATTGCTATATCAATGACGCATTCGGTACCGCTCACCGTAAACACGCTTCTACAGCTGTTATCGCAGACTACTTCGACGCAGAAAACAAAATGTTAGGTTACCTAATGGAAAAAGAAGTACAAGCTGTTGACAACATCCTTAGCAACATCAACCGTCCATTCACCGCTATCATGGGTGGTTCAAAAGTTTCTACAAAAATTGGTATCATCGAAAACTTAATGGACAAAGTTGACAACCTAATCCTTTGCGGTGGTATGACTTATACTTTCGCTAAAGCAATGGGTGGTGAAATCGGTAAATCTATCTGCGAAGACGACAAACTTCAACTTGCTCTAGACATTATCGAACAAGCTAAAGCTAAAGGCGTTAACCTAGTATTAGGTACAGACTGTGTTGCTGCAGACGACTTCTCTAACGACGCTAACACACAAGTAGTTCCTGCTAACGCTATCCCAGAAGGTTGGGAAGGTCTTGACGCTGGTCCTGAAACTCAAAAAGCATTTGCTGCTGCTATCGAAGGCGCTAAAACTATTCTTTGGAATGGTCCTGCTGGCGTATTCGAATTCGACAACTTCACAGCTGGTTCTCGTGCTATTGCTGACGCTATCGCTAAAGCAACTGCAAACGGTGCATTCTCACTAATCGGTGGTGGTGACTCTGTAGCTTGTATCAACAAATTTGGTATGGCTGACCAAGTGTCTTACATCTCAACTGGTGGTGGTGCTCTTCTTGAAGCTATCGAAGGCAAAGTTCTTCCAGGCGTAGCTGCAATCAAAGGATAATAAAACTCATCCTACCATAAACCAAAACCTCCGAAGTTCTTCATTGAGCCTCGGAGGTTTGTTGTTTTTGTTATATATAAGTTGGAACAAATCTTATTCCTAAAATTGATGCTAGTCTAAAAAAACTTGTTAACTGAATGTCTGCTTTGCCTCTTTCTACTCTAGCTATATAACTTTGGTCACGACCAGATTTTTCTGCAACTTCTTTCTGAGTCATATTTAGTTCCTTTCTACGTTCCTTCAACATATTACCATAAAACCACGCAATAGAATCTTCATCAAACTCATCACGAGTTTCTGTACCATGTACTCCATACTTCTCATCAAGCATTTGATTCGTTGTAGAAAGTTTTGCCAACTTTTCTTCGCTTATTCTTCTCATAACTCTAATTTATTTAATATATTTTCAGCTTTATCTATTTCTCTCTTATAATCTTTTGTTGATTTCTTTAGAAATCCATTCAACAAAATTATTCTTGTAGATTCTATTACATTATCATGGTCTATCGCAAATAATACAGAACGATATTCATTCGTTCCTACAGAAACCCTCATCTCATAAAAATCTGTATTCTCCAGTTTCTTTATAAACTTTTGCGGAATATTATATACTGTTTGAACTACGTTAAATACGTAATCAAATTTCTTCTTTACATTTGCTGATAAGCCTGCGTAGAACACTTCAAATTCTGCCGACTTATAGATTACACGAATATCTGTTTTATTAGTTTCTTCTTGATTCATGATGCAAATATAACTAATTAGTCATATTTATGCAAATAATTCAACAAAAAAGTCGCACTCATGACTGAATGCGACTTTATTATATTTTAAATCTTATATCTTTGTTTAAATTGCGGACATAGCACGCTATGTCCCTACTCATTATCTTTTATTAAAATTCGACTGCAAAGTTAATAATTTAATTTTTAAAAACATACATAATATTAAAACCTATATTTTATTAAATATTTCTATTCCAAACTCTGATAGATTAGGATCACGCGCTCCCATTATCAACAATACGGTATTGTCTTTAATGTTTTGAGCAATATAATCTGCTGCATTCTCCTTGTCACCTACAAACACTGCATTGCCAGTCATGGCATCTGATACAATGCTAGGGCAAATATCCTTGTTTACAGTGCCACCTGCATAATAAACATCACCTATTAGGAAGATATCAGATTCACGAAGTGCTGCATCCACATCTGATGCAAGTTCTTTATGCATAAAGCGAAGTGGACCAAAACCGTGCGGTTGGAAATATGCCATCACAGTAGGGCAAATTTGTTGACAAGCACGTATTGCAGCAGCCACCTCAGAAGGATTGTGCGCAAAATCGTCTATTAGGTAGATATTTCTTTCCTTGTTGTGACCAAGAAGCTGAGTGCGACGATAAATTCCTTTAAATGTTTTCATAGCCTCGATAGAGTCTGCCACCTCAACACCAGCCTCCTTACAAACAGCCACCGCAGCAAGGGTGTTTTCCATATTGTGTTTGCCAATAAGGGGCACGTTGCAAGGTTTGCCATTTAGTTCAAAACTTATTTCAAAACCATTTTGGGCAAAACCAAACGCTTCATATCCAGACTCACCTGCCACTCCTTCTGCCTCAAACTGCCACTCAGCGCCATTTGAAAGTTGTTTTGCTAGTTTATTGCCTGCATTCACAATGAAAGCATAAGAAGTGTTTGCCTTAAAGGTAGAGAAAAGTTGCATTAGTTCTTCTTCTTCTTTGTGGTCGCGTTCCACATTCAGCAGCACACTAATATATGGTTTGTAAGACACGATAGAGCCATCAGACTCGTCCGCCTCAATTACCAAATATTCGCCAGTGCCGTTCCAAGCATTGCCAAGAAGACCTTTTTCTTGAAGCGAACTCAAACCCGCACCTGTAATAAGTGAAGGCGATTTGCCTGCACATTCAAGTATATGGAAAATCATTGCTGTAGTGGTAGATTTACCAGAAGTACCGCCAACCGCAATAGTTTTCTTGCTTTCTGAAATTGCAGCAAGCAAAGCAGAACGCTTCACTATTCTAATGCCAAGCGAAAGTGCCTTTTGATACTCTACATTGCTTTCTTCAATGGCAGTTGAAACCACCACAATATCTGTTTCCGAAGTAATACCACTACCATCTTGGAAATAACAATCTATTCCCATTGCCTCAAATTTCACTTGAGTATCTAGTTTTTTGTCTTTTGAAAACAAACGGTCGGAACCAGACACATTTTTACCTATGCCTTTTAGGTATTGTGCAATGGCACTCATTCCTGTGCCTGCTATACCAACAAAAAAGAAAGAATTATTACTAAGCATTAGTTCAATATTTTAAATATTAATTCTTTTAATAAATCTACATCGGCAGTTCCTGCTGAACCAATACCTTTCGATTTACAATCATATTCACGAAGATAACCTATTATTTTAAAACATTTCATTTTATTGAAACGCTTTGCCCCTGCCTCAAACTCCTTTACCCTATACGGACTAATTTTTAGCACAGACGCCACATTTGCAGGGCTGTGGTCTGGCATATATTCATAAATAAATAGGTTTGAAAAATAGTTGAATAGTATGGCAATAATAGCCACAATATTGGCAGAAGTGTTTAAAATAATTCTGTTTGCCTTGCGCGCATCGCCATTTATCAGTGCAGCAAGTAGTTCAAACGGAGTATAATCCTTGTTCACGCCAGTGGTTTGCTCCACTAGCTCAGGAGTAATAGTTTTGTCTTTGGTAAGCATAATGCTAAACTTCTTCATTATGCTTTCTATCTGTGTAAGATCTGCCCCTACAAGTTCAAGAAGAAGTCGGCTTGCATCTGCAGTGATTTTTAAGTTATTTTTCTTAGCCGCATCCGAAATAAAAACAGAAACTTCATTTTCGTAAAGTTTTTTACTTTCAAACACCACTCCCACTTTTTCCACTGCTTGCACCCATTTTTTTCTTCTGTCGGCAGAGCCATGTTTGTAGGTCAAAACAACAATAGATGTAGGTTGAGGATTTTCTAGATAAAGCGCAAGCTTGTCAAACAAGTTCTTTTTGTCTAAACTTTGGCACTCACGTAGGAAAATCACTTGCTTATCACCCATCATTGGATAGCGGCGAGCCTCGTTTATCACGGCACTCACAAGATCTACATTTGTCTCTGTTTTGTCGTTAGCATAGTGAATTATCTGATTAAACTCCCTATCTGCCTCATTTAGAATGTTGTTTTCCATAAACTCCACCACCTTATCTATATAATAAGACTCATCACCCATCAATAGATAAATAGGAGCATACTGACGCAACTGCAATTGTTGCATCAAAGAAGAGAATGTTATACCACTTGTTGTTTTTGCCATAATGCAAATATAATAAAAAATTACGCAATGCTTCGCATTACGTAATTTTTTTCACGTTAGCTTTGCTCTCGCTGCTCAAGTTACTCGCTACGCTCGTGATTTTTGGCTGCACCTCGGCAAATTAAGTAAACTTATTTGCACTCGGTTTGCACAAAAATTCCTAATTAAATATTACTTTTGCAAAATATGGAAAAACTTTTCGACCCATACCGCCGTAAATATGTTGCTGCCACACCAGAAGAAAAGGTGCGTCAATGGTTTTGTGCATACCTCACAGGTGAAAAGCAATACCCTGCTGTTGCAATTGCCAATGAATGTACGCTCAATATCAACGGCTTACAACAACGTTGCGACACTATTATATATAAAAAAGGAGAGCCTCGTATCCTTATCGAATACAAAGCTCCCACTGTAAATATCACTCAAGAGGTCGTCAATCAAGCAATGCGATACAATACTCGCCTACATGTGCCATATATTATTCTTTGCAACGGCAATCAAATAATTTGCTGTAAGATAAATTATACAGACCTTTCATACGAGTACCTTCCTGAAATTCCTGATTGGGATATTTTGTAAGCATACTTATCCGTTGGAGTTGAATAAAAAGATGTAATTTAAAACACTTCCTTACAAATTTTCTTTACACTCGCGGCTTGGCCTAGGGTGTAGAAGTGAAGGGCTGGTACGCCAAACTTCATTAGTTCTTTACATTGAGCAATAGACCATTCTACACCTACAACACGTGCCTCCTCGTTGGATTTGCAAGCATCAAGCGCTTTTACCAAATCTTCTGGTATATCAATATTGAAGGTTTGAGGCAGTAGCTTTATGTCGTTTAGACCAGAAATTGGTTTAAGTCCTGGCACGATAGGCACATCTATACCTTCTGCTCTGCAAAGACGCACAAAGTCGAAGTATTTTTGATTGTCAAAGAAAAGTTGCGTTACCACATATTTTGCACCCAGACGCACTTTTTCTTTTAGATAAAACAAATCTGTTTCCATATTTGGAGCCTCAAGGTGTTTTTCTGGATAACCTGCCACACCCATTGTAAAGTGAGTTGCCACAGAGTTTTTAATAGATTCGTCGGAATACACCCCACTGTTCATTTTGTTGATTTGCTCCATAAGTTCGGTGGTATGTTCGTGTCCGCCAGCCTTTGGCACAAAACGACGTAGACCTTTTTGAGGGTCGCCACGAAGCACAAATAGGTTATGCAAATCTAGGAAATCTAAGTCGATAAGAATATTTTCAATTTCCTCTGCATTTAGTCCACTACAAATAATATGAGGCACCACCTCTATATTATATTTATACTTAATAGCCGCAGCAGAAGCCACTGTACTAGGGCGTTTATGTATCATCACCTTGTCGAAAGTACCATCGGCATTTTGTCTGTATTGCTCATCGGCTGCGTGAGAAGTAATGTTGATATACGCAGGATTAAACTCCAGAAGCGAATCGATAGTTTGATAAATAGCATCAATGCCACGACCTTTTAGTGGAGGCAACACTTCAAAAGAGAAAAGTGTTTTATCTGTATTTTTTAAAAGTTCTGATACGTTCATATTAAAAATATTTTGCTTTAGAATTACTGATATAAAGACCACAAACAGAAGAAACTGGTATCATTGCACCTGTTTCTGTAAGTGTAATATCTATTTTGTTTTCTAAAATTTCCAATAAATCTTGTTTTAAATTGTGATTTGGCAAACATGAATAACCCACTGCTGGGCGAATCATATTCTCCACTCCCCACTGCTGTTTTACCTTTTCATATTGCCAAACAGAAAGTGCTTCGGCAAGCCTATCCGCAAATAGTTGAAGAAGCATTGCGTCATATTCTCTGCCTTGCTCACGCAAAGTGGTTAAAATATCTTCCACATTTACAGAGGTAGCAAACACGCCTATATAGTCTTTTTCTGGCGAAATGAAATCTGAAATACAAGCAGATTTTTCAGACTCACGCTTCAAAGGTAGGATTTTTCCATGACAACATTCACACTTGTTATTAACTAAAATGATATTGTCACCTTCGGAATGTGCTTCAACTACTTTGTATACCGCTTTGTATGTCCAGTTGTCTTTTTCTTTAAGCTGTGTGAGCAATGTAAGTAAGTCGGATTTTACTTTTTCTGCCCATTCTCCTTTCACTTGCCATGCCGCAAAATATGCTTTCCAATTTATATAGTTTTCTAGTTCTTCTAGCGAAGGAGAACTTTCAACTACCTCATTTAAAGGATTAAACGGTTTTATTTCTTCGCTAGCCCAATCTACAAACTCTCTATTTTCGTGTGCAACAGGTTGTGCTTTTAGGGCATTCTCACGTATTTCTGCGTATTTATTTTTATAAAGTGCTGCCAAATGAGGTTCTTTTTTAAGCGAGTTTACCAAACGCACATTTTCAGAAGCATCATTTGAATGTAGCACCACACCTGAGTATAATGGGTCAATTTTTATTGCTGTATGTTTAAGCGAAGTGGTTGCCCCTCCTACTATAAGAGGCACCTTTGAACCTATTTTTTCTAGTTCAGCAGCTACTTCTTCCATTTGAGCAAGCGATGGAGAAATAAGTCCACTAAGGCATAACGCCACTGGATTTTCTCTTTGCACAGCTTCTATAATTGTTTCTTTTGGAGTCATCACCCCAAGGTCTATCACTTCGTAACCATTGCAAGAAAGCACCACACCTACTATATTTTTGCCAATATCGTGTACATCGCCTTTCACTGTGGCAACAATCACTTTTGGCTTTGAGGTAGAAACCGCAGAGTCTGCACTCATATAAGGTGTAAGTATTTCCACTGCCTTTTTCATAGTTTGGGCAGTTTTCACTACTTGTGGTAAAAACATATTGCCTGCGGCAAAACGTTCGCCCACCACATTCATACCTTTCATAAGCACATTTTCTACTATTTCTAGTGGTGTAAGTTTGCTAAGTAGTTCTGTTACGTCGGCATTTAAAGTAGATATATCCGCTGTAACAAGAGCATTTACAAGTCTTTCTTCTGCTGTTTTAGGCTCTGTTTGAGCGTTTTGTGCAATCTTTTCTGTTTTTGCCACCCCATTTTGCGTCACAAAATCCATAAGCAATTCTGCTGCATCGTCAGATTTATTTAAAACTAAGTTAGTTATTTTCTCTTTTAAAGTAAAATCCAACTCACTTACATTTATTAGTGTAGAAGGGTTGATTATTGCCATATCAAGCCCTGCCTTTCTTGCTTCGTGCAAGAAAACAGCATGCATTGCCTCGCGAAGTGGATTGTTTCCTCTAAAAGCAAACGACAAATTACTTACACCGCCACTACATTTTGCGTAAGGTAAGTTTTGTTTTATATAGCGAACTGTTTCAATAAAATCTACAGCGTAGTTGTTGTGTTCTTTCAGTCCAGTAGCAATAGTTAAGATATTTGGGTCGAAAACTATATCTTCTGCAGGGAATCCAGCCTTATCTGTAAGTAGTTTGTATGCACGAGTGCAAATCTCCACACGTCTTTCGTATGTATCTGCCTGACCTTTTTCGTCAAACGCCATAACCACCACAGCAGCACCATAATGTTTAATAAATTCTGCTCTTTTTAGGAAAACTTCTTCGCCTTCCTTTAGAGAAATTGAGTTTACAATTGCTTTGCCTTGCACGTGTTTTAGTCCTTCGGCAAGTACATCCCAGTGAGATGAGTCTATCATCACAGGCACGCGTGCTATAGCAGGGTCGGTGCCCATTAAATATAGGAATTTTGCCATACAAGCATTTGCATCTAGCATAGCATCGTCCATACACACATCTATCACTTGTGCACCTGCTTCCACTTGTTTGCGAGCAATTTGTAGTGCTTCATCGTATTCTGCAGATGCAATAAGACGAGCAAATTTTTTAGAGCCTGCCACGTTTGTGCGTTCGCCTACGGCAATAAAGTCAGTGGTAGTAAGAGGTTCCAATCCGCTTAAAACAAACGACTTTTCAGACTGCGCTGGCACTCTTACTTTATCAGTATTTGCATCGCGCATTTGCACTAAGCGTGCTATGTGTTCAGGAGTAGTACCACAACAACCACCTATAATATTAAGTTTAGGGAATATCTCTGACAAATCTTTTGCCATATCCTCTGGCGTTTCATCATATCCACCCAAAGCATTTGGAAGTCCTGCATTTGGATAAGCACTTAAGTAGAATGGCGATTTCTCTGCCAAAATATTTAGATATGGAGTCATATCTTTTGCTCCGAAAGAGCAGTTAAGACCTAAACTTATGATATTAAATGGTTTAACTGTAGCAATAAGTGCTTCAAGGGTTTGTCCGCTCAACAGTCGCCCGCTTTTTTCAAGTGTTACAGAAAGCAAACATTCCAACTGTGGAGCCACCTCAGCCGCTGCAGTAAGGGCAGCTTTTATATTTAGTGCATCAAAAAATGTCTCAAAAATAAGTGCATCAACACCAGCCTCTGCCATAGCTTTAATCTGACGTTTGTATGCAGTCTGAAGTACGTCGAACGAAGCTTCTTCTTGCATAGTAAGACTAAAACCTGCAGGTCCTACACTACCTAAAACATAAACCTTTCTGCCTGCCTCATCTGCCACCTCACGAGCAATCTTCACAAAGCGAGTGCTGTGCTCCTCAATATTTTCAAGTGCATTATCGGTAAAAGTATTGGTTGAAATAAAATCAGCCCCCGCATCCACATACATTTTGTGAATTTTTCTTACCTTTTCTTCTTCAGTACCCTCCACTTTTGGAAGCATAGTGCCCATTGCACCATCGAGGATAAGTTGTTTTTGTTGTAATATTGTTGATATTGACATAATTCCTAACTTCTAACTCCTAACTAATTTTTTAAAATTGAAATAGCTCTGTTGACAAATACCTCTCCCCCGTATCTGGTAATATACACACAACATTCTTTCCTGCAAACTCTTCCCTCTTGGCAATTCTTGCAGCAACACACGCAGCAGCTCCTGAAGAAATACCAACAAGAATACCCTCTTCATATGCCAACTCACGAGCTGTTTGCATAGCATCATCACCAGAAACAGTAGCAACCTCATCTACCACAGACGCATCATATATCGCAGGCACAAATCCCGCACCTATACCCTGAATCTTATGCGCACCCTTCTTGCCACCAGAAAGCACAGCAGACTCAGCAGGCTCCACGGCCACTACATAAATATTTGGATTAAACTCCTTAAGAGCCTTTGCTGTACCAGAAATTGTTCCACCAGTCCCAACGGCAGAAACAAACACATCTATCTTGCCATCGGTATCCTCTATTATTTCACGAGCAGTTGTTTTATAGTGCGCATCAGGGTTTGCCATATTGTCAAACTGACCCAAAATTACAGCTCCCTCAATGCTATCGCGAAGTTCATTTGCCTTGTTTATAGCACCTTGCATTCCTTCTGCACCAGCAGTAAGCACTATCTCCGCCCCGTATGCCTTAAGTAATTTTTGGCGTTCCACACTCATAGTTTCTGGCATAGTTAAGATTAATTTATACCCCCTCACTGCACTTACCATAGCTAGTCCCACGCCAGTATTGCCACTTGTTGGCTCAATAATTGTTGCGCCAGCAGATAAAATACCATCCTTTTCAGCTTGCTCCACCATATTTAGTGCCACGCGGTCTTTCACACTCCCGGCAGGATTAAAATATTCCAATTTCGCCACCACACGAGTCAAACAACTCCTGTTTTTAGAAAACTTTGTAAGTTCCAAAAGAGGAGTTCCACCTACCAATTCTGTTATTTTAGAAGCTATTTTTCTCATTTTTATAAAAATTATCTATTAGCCAAAACTACCACAAAGATAAGAATTTCTTCTCGTTTCTTTATCATTTTAATGTTTTATTGTATATTTGCCACACATTATTAATATTATGAAAAAGGCTTATAAAATATTTGTTTTAGTAACACTATTATTAGTATCTATTCCTGCATTTGCCGACTGGAGATTTGGCATTAATGTTTCATACGAAAACACAGGCGCGGAATGGGAAGTAGAAGGAAAAAGATTAGGAGTTAGTAATATTGACGGTTTTAACATAGGACCTTCTGTGGCATACGAAGCTATAGAGGATTATTTAGATATTAAATCTGGCATCAACTTTGCATACAATGGTTTCACCATACAAGACAATGCCATTTTTGGCAAGAATCATAAACTAACTTTAGAAGAAACTATTAGACTATATTATCTTCAATTCCCTTTGTACGTTGTAGGTAAACTTCCTATTAAAGAAGCTTCTCTATTATTAGAAGCGGGTCCTATTTTTGCTGCAGGTGTAGGTGGTAAAGCCATTGCCACATTAAAAACTGATGAAGAAATGGTTACAGGTGAGAATAACGAATTATTCAAAGACGTTTTAGATCCTTTCAACTGTTCAATTCACTTTGGTATTGGCGCGGAATATATGGGAGCTAGAATTATTGCTGGCTACAATTTAGGTGTATACGATATTATGAAAGACCCTGATAATAAAATTACTACAGATGGGTTCTTTGTTTCGATTGGATATGTGTTTGACTTCGACTAAGAAAAGAGTTGAATAAAAAAATGTGAGTGGTTTCTAACCTCTCACATTTTTTATTGCTCTTTTATGATGATAGTAAAGACATCCTCTCACTTCCGACCACTTATTCATACTCTTAAGCAATGCGATATAATTCTTCAATTGCGCATCGTACTTCTTATTCTCTTCACCAAACTTATAATCCACCACTAACAGTTCGCCATCCTTTTCCATAATACGGTCTGGACGATAAAGCTCATTTGCAATAATAGTTCTTTCGTTCCAAACTTTTTGGAAAGTGCCATCGAACCAACTCGCAGTATCAGGATTATTAAATATTTCGTTAAGTTCAGCCTTCACAAAATCTACTTCTTTTGTAGAAATAAGACCCATACGCACAGCCCTGTTTATAGCCTTTGGTGCATCTTCCTTGGTTTTAATATATTGCAAAATACCGTGAAGCACATTACCCTCGCGCTGACGCAACGAAGATTCTGTTTGCAATCTTAACTTCACCTTAGACTCTTTATCGTTATAGTGCACAGACGAGTAGCCACACTCACAAGGCTTTGCACCCTCATCTTCTGCCTTTGGAGGGAAATATTCCAATTGCCCAAAAGCATACTCGGTTAAGATATCATTTTCACCCAAAGTATCACAAGGGAATTGCTTCATCGTCTCTACGACCCATTTATACACCTCGTGACCATTTCCTGGAGCAGAATAAAGATACAATGCACTTCTAGGACGAGTAAGTGCCACATAAATAAGATTCAGATTATCAATCTTTTTATATAGCATTTCTTCAGCATACTCTTCTTTAAAAATTGTTTTTTCTAAGTCTTTGTTTATCTTAAGCGGCAATAGTGGCAAATAATTTGTAAATGCACTAGCATCGTTTTTAAACCATTTAATTTCATTATTTACACTCAAAGCCCACTCGCAAAATGGTACAAACACCACTGGAAAATCCAGACCTTTCGACTTATGAATAGTAAGAATATTTACAGCATCGATTCCACTTCCACCCTCAATTGAAACATTTTTGCCTTCCAATTCCCACCAAGACAAGAATCCATTTACATCTGAAGAACGTTTTTGATTATAGTCAAACACCAAATCTTGAAACGCCTGAATATAAACAATAGATTCCTTAGTTTCACCCAGCTTTAATATCTGAATATACTTTTCTACCTGCTCAAACAATGGTAAATTTGAAGCCTTTACAATATCCGCGATTTCACCTTGATCGAGTATTCGCAAATTGTCTAAAACAAACTTATTTACAACATCATCTTTGTCTACAAACATCTTTAAAAGGTAAACCAAAAGGCGAACATCATTTGAAGACGAAACCAACAAACTTTCAGAAGAAATTACATTTATTCCCCTCTCTAACAAATACTTAGACACTAGCACACCTTTCTTTTTATCTCTCACCAATATGCCAATATCCTTTTGTTTGTAACCTTTAGACAAAACCTCTTTTATGTCATTATAAAGAGTCTGAAGTTCTTCCTCTTGAAAATCTATTTTCTCACCCTTGGCAGCCTCGTTCCACACCTTCCAATTTACATATCCACCCTCTGGATTCTCTCTTTCTGGATTTATCTTTTGCTGTACATCGGAATAAACATTCTCTATTTTCTCCCCCGACAAGAAATGTACCAATTTGGTGAAGAAACTATTATTGAAATTCACAATTTCACGTAAACTTCGCCAGTTATCTTCTAAAGTATCCTCCTCACAACTTTCACCATACTCATCTTTTATTTTATGTGCCAAAATATTCCAATCGGAGTTTCTCCAACGATAAATACTTTGCTTTACATCGCCCACCACTAGGTTTTTATTGCCACTTGCCACAGAGTCACCCACAAGAGGAATAAAGTTTTTCCATTGCATTGAAGATGTATCTTGAAACTCATCTAATAGATAATTTTTTATCTGAGTCCCCACCTTTTCATATATAAATGGGGCATCGCTATCTCCTATCATACCCGCCAACAAGTGATTCATTTCAGAAAGTAGAAACTCATTTTTATCTTGAAGACGATTCCTAATCAATGAATAAATTTCCACTATCACAGGCAAATAAATAGCATGCGATGCCACCGCATTTATTGTAAAATAACGGCTTAGATTTTTATTATAACTTTCAGAAAATGCATTGATATCGTCGTGAAAACCAGCAGACATCAAATCCGCTGCAAATTTCTTAAAGTTCTCCTTGGTAAGAACGCCCTCTAGCGAGAGTTTCTCTTGTTGTTTTTCTGTAAAGAAATTTATTTTTTTATCTATAAACGAGTCTAAACGAGCTAACACACCTGCAGAAGACCCTTTTTTAAGGTCTAGCACAACACCCGTAAACGATTTTTTTGCCTTTGCCGCTAAACTAGCCCATTCGTTGAGAATATTTTCTCTTTCTGTTACACATTCAGAGAAAAGTTTTTTTACATTTTCGTATGTATACAACGAGAGTTCATCTGGAGTAAGATTCATAAACTCCTCTTTCCAAAGCATTGAGGTTAAAGACTTTAGTTCGCCAGAGAAAGACCAATCTTTACCCTCTTTTAGTTTGCCTAAAGCGTGTTCTAAAAGTAAATTGTAAGCATTTTCATACTGGTCTAGGTTCATTCGCATTTCATCTACCGAATCTTCTACAAGCTGAGTTTTATCCAAAACAAGATTGTATAACCCGCTAAAACCTAGTTCCCTAAACATAGAACGAACTATCTTTTGGAAAAACTTGTCGATAGTAGAAATATTAAAATGAGAATAATCGTGCAATATAGTTTTAAGGTATTCTAAAGCCTCTTTATCGCCTTTTTCTTTGGCACGTTTGTTTAGTTCTTTCACTATACGCGATTTCATTTCCTCTGTTGCCTTATTGGTAAAAGTAACAGCAAGTATCTGATTATGTGATGATTCCTTCAATAACTTCACATAATCATTTGTAAGTCGGTGCGTTTTACCACTACCAGCAGATGCTTTCAATACTTTTACAGGCATATTATCCCCCTTTGGTTTTATAACCTTTAGCTTTAAGTAAATCTTTCACTTTTGCACGCACATCGCCTTGAATAAGAATCTCGCCCCCACGAGCAGATCCTCCTACCCCACATTGTACCTTAAGGTACTTTGCTAGGTCCTTTAGTTCATCATCTGTGCCCTCAAATTCAGTTATTATAGTGGCAGGCTTGCCGTTGCGACGTTGAAACGAAATATTTAGCGCAGTTTTTTGCACTTGTTTTGTTTCAGAGGTTTGCTCATCTTCAGTTGTTTCCACCTGAGGCACTTGCAGCCCAGCCAATGCATCTTTCCAATCCATTATATTTAGTCTTTATTTAATATTTTTTCTGCTTTCTCCACGTCGGCATCATCCACCATTAGTTTCACTCCACCCACAGCCACATGAAACATTGAACCCATATTTTCATCTATCACACAGGCTCTTACTCCCTCATTTTCCAACACCTGGCGCACCATCTCCGCCTGCATCCCATTCTCAAAAGTTCTTATAGTTTTCATAGTTTTTTGTTTTTGATTATTCAATACACAAATATAGTAAATTTTGACAATAAATTAAAAATGCAAAGATATTATTCACCTGTCTCGTATTTTGACACACCTAAAGATTATCTTTGCAAAAAATTCTTGAGAATTATAAGATTTTTTTATCTTTGCATATATTAATATTAAAAATTATTCAATGAAAGCGAAACCATTTGTCAAATGGGTTGGAGGTAAATCACAACTCATTGACCAACTGGAAGCACTACTTCCAGCTGACTTTGACACTTGGGAGAACGTCACTTACATTGAGCCCTTTGTGGGCGGCGGTGCAATGCTCTTCCATATGCTGCAGAAATATAGAAACATCAGAACTGCAGTCATTAACGACATAAATCCAGATTTAACTACGTGTTATCGAACTGTTAGAGACAATCCAGATGAACTAGTAAATTCTCTTAAAGAAATTCAAAAAGAGTATTACTCTATAAAATCTAAGGATGAAAAATGTCAATTTTTCCTTTTAATGAGAGAAGAATTTAATAAAAAAAACTTAGGTGATATTGAGAATACCACTTTGTTTTTCTTTTTAAATAGAACGTGTTTTAATGGTTTATACAGAGTAAATAAATCTGGTTTATTTAATGTTCCATTTGGGAAATATGAAACTCCAACCATCTGCGACCCGCAAACTATATATGCAGATAGTAAGCTTTTACAAAATGTAGAAATAATCACAGGTGACTATCAAGAAACACTTAAGTTTGCTAATGGAAATTCATTTTTCTATTTCGACCCGCCATATCGACCATTAAGTGCAACTAGCAACTTTAATGATTATAGCAAAGAAGTGTTTAACGACATAGCACAAAGACGATTAAAATCTTTTTGTGATACTATCCAAAATGCTGGTCACATGTTTATGTTAAGTAATTCAGACTGTTCTTCTGCCAACCCAGAAGATACATTCTTTGAAGACCTATATTTAGTAGAGGATTATTATAATATGTCCAGAGTTATGGCAAGCAGAAATGTGAATGCCAACGGAAAAAAACGTGGAAAAATAACAGAAATTGTAGTTAGAAATTATAATTAAATAAAGGTTATGATTAGTAGTAGAGTTATTGAATATATGCGTCCTTATTTTGACATCATAGGCAACTCTATAGGCAAAACTATAGGTCAGATTAAAGACGAACTAAACATAGAAAGAAGCAAAATGGTTAAAGGAGCTTCGGGTTTGATTGTAGAAAACCTTCTTGGTATAAAAAACAACAATCGTGACGAAGCAGATATTCCTGAGATTGGATGCGAGATAAAAATATTACCATTGCAAAAAAATAAAAATGGGGATATTAAAGCTAAAGAACCTACAGCTATCCAGATGATAAATTACATGGAAGTATCAAAAGAGACTTGGGAGAATGCAAAATTAAGAAAGAAAATTTCTCTTACTTTTTGGGTTGTATATTTAGCTAAAGAAAATGGGAAGTCATTAAATCAAAACGATTACATAATATTGGACTACTTCCTTGAAAAACCGACAGATTTAGAAAATAGTATATTTAAAAAGGATTGGGAAGAAATCCAGGAATATATTAAAACAGGACGTGCAGACAAACTATCATGTAGCATGGGAAAATATATTGAACCAAAAACAAAAGGAGCAAACAATCAAGACACTACCGATGCTCCTGATGGGAAAGGTGGTGTAATCAAAGCAAGAAGAAGGGCTTTTTATTACAAAAAGAATTATACTAATTCATCTATTATACCAAATCTTGATTTATCAATAATTAAATAACAAAAATATGATTCCATCTTATTTCAAATCAAGAAACAATGATTTCACACTAATACAAGGCGATTGTTGTGAAATACTAAAGTCATTTGAATTTAAGTTTGATATGATTTTTGCTGATCCTCCATACTTTCTATCTAGTGGAGGTATCAGTGTGCAATCTGGGAAAGTCGTTTGTGTTGACAAAGGAGATTGGGACAAAACCACAACACAAGAAGAAATTGATAATTTCAACTTAAGTTGGTTATCTGAATGTCGTAAAAAACTAAAACCTAATGGCACGATATGGATTAGTGGTACTCAACACAATATTTTCTCCGTTGCAAATTCATTAAGGAAATTAGGGTTTAAAATCCTAAACACTATAACG
Organism: Candidatus Enterocola sp.; assembly: GCA_045612225.1. GTDB lineage: Bacteria > Bacteroidota > Bacteroidia > Bacteroidales > Paludibacteraceae > Enterocola. The sequence continues at coordinate 65,879 of JAZKYP010000009.1, read as the reverse complement.
TGGGCTAAAACCAATCCTCCACCAAATATATCGTGTAGATATTTCACACATAGTACAGAATTCATTATTTGGGCAAGAAAAGAAGAAAAAGTCCCACATTTCTATAACTATGAATTGATGAAGGAAATTAATGGTTCAAAACAAATGACAGACGTTTGGAACCTACCTGCTATCGCCCGATGGGAAAAATCATGTGGTAAACATCCTACTCAAAAACCATTATCTCTACTTGCTAGAATATTATTGGCATCAACAAATGAGAATTCATGGATTTTAGACCCATTTAATGGCGGAGGTACAACTGGCATTGCTTGTTCTTTGTTAGGAAGAAAATATTTAGGGATAGAAAAGGAAACTGAATATCTTGAAATTTCCAAAAATAGAAGATTAGAATTAGACAATATCAGTACTATTTTGGAATATAGGAGTAAAATTAAAGACTTGTCGTTTTTAGAGAATAATATCTTCCTTTGCGAAGACAGTGTAGATTTTAATATACCTTTTTAGGTTCTTTTAGGACATTGAATGTCGTAAAAGATGTCGTAAAAGATGTCGTAAAATAATAAAACAAATACAACAAACCTATGGAAACATATATCATATTTGCTATTGTAGTAGTTGCTGTGGTGCTGGCAATGTTTTTCTTTTTTAAGTATCAAATCGGTGCAATAAAGGCATCGTATGAAAACCAACTTGCGGCAGCAAAAGAGTCGAACGAAAAACAACTAGAAGCAATAAAAGAACTGAATAAAGTTCAACTTGAAACTCAGATAAAACTTATCAAGGAGCAAATCCAGACCACGTCGGAGAACATCTTAAAACGTCGTCAAGAGGAACTTGGTAGTGCCAATAAAGAGCAAGTGTCAAAGATTATTTCGCCTATTGAGCAGAGTTTGCAAGAAATGCGCCGAGCACTTCATCAAAACCAAAAAGACCATCAAGAGGCAATCAACAAACTCGATGCCACCATTAAAGCAAATATGGAAAATAGTGCGTCACTTGGCGAGAGTGCAGACCGACTTACTCGTGCCCTAACTGGCGAAGTAAAGGTGCAAGGCAACTTTGGCGAACTTAAACTCAAACAACTTTTGGAAGATCTTGGACTAAAAGACGGCGAACAATATTCTTCGCAAACCCACCTACGTGACAAGTTTGGCAACCTTATAAAAGACGACGAGGGCAAAGGACTTATTCCAGACTTTATTTTGCATTTCCCAAACAACAGAGAGGTGATTGTAGACTCTAAAATGTCGTTTACTGCATACGAAAGATATGTGAACTCAGAAAACGAAGAAGAACGTAGCCAATATCTAAAAGAGCACATTATTAGTGTGCGTGCTCAAGTAAAAAGACTTGCCGAAAAAGACTATAGCAAATATTTGCTAGAAGGATATAGCAAACTAAACTTTGTGATTATGTATATTCACACCGATGGTGCGCTAAACCTAGCACTGCTCAACGACACTTCTTTGTGGAAAGAAGCATACGACAAAGGCGTGCTTATCCTTGGTCCGCAAACCATGTATATGAACTTACGCATTTTGGAACTTATGTGGACACAAAACCGACAAATCCACAACCAAGAAGCCATGATAAAAGCTGCCAACACCATTATAGACCGCACTCAAGACTTTGCTAGCAGATTTGCCGACGTTGAAAACAAAATGAATGCAACCGTAAAAAGTATGAATCAATTAAAAGTAACTACAGCCGACAACGGTCAAAGCATTATCACCGCAGCCAAATCTCTTATCAACGCCGGTGCCCGCGAAAACAAAAAGAAAAAGAGCATCCTCGACTCAGCAGAGGACGCTCCTTTATATCTAGAATCAGAAGATTCAATGTTCAACGCAAATGAGTAATCATTTGCGTTTTTTATAGATTTTGTCTATAATAAGTGCCAACGCACCATCACCAGTTACGTTACATGCAGTACCAAAGTTATCCATGGTAATGTATAGCGCAATCATAAGTGCTATTTGACTTTCGTCGAAACCTAAGATACTTTGTAAAACACTAATTGATGCCATGATAGCGCCACCTGGCACACCAGGAGCAGCCACCATTACCACACCAAGCATAAAGATAAAGTAAATCATCTCACTTGGCACCACAGGATTGCCATGCATCATCATTAGAGCTATAGCACAAGCTACAATTTTAAGAGTGCTACCAGAAAGATGAATTGTAGCACAAAGTGGAATTACAAAATCTGCCACTTCTTCGTCCACTTTGTTTGCCAAAGTTTGTTTTAAAGTTACAGGAATTGTTGCAGCAGAAGATTGTGTTCCTAACGCAGTGAAATATGCTGGAAGCATAGTGTAAAGCAGTTTAAATGGATTTCTGCGAGTAACTATACCTGCCACTGTATATTGTAGAAGTAGCACCACCACGTGTAGAGCAAATATAATTCCTATAATCTTAATAAACAGCGTTAGCATACTTGCTATTTGACCAGATTGTGTGATATTTAAGAAAATACCAAAAATATGAAGTGGTAAAAGAGGAATAATTACCTTTTCAATAGCAAGTGAAATAATGCCTTTAAACTCGTCAAGCACGTGTTTTAGGTTGTGCCCTTTAATTTTTGCCACACCTAAGCCCAATAAAAACGCAAAAAATAGCGCTGTCATTACAGACATTAAAGGCGGAATAGACATTTGGAAAAAGCCTGTTAGGTTGTTGTCTTCTGCCATAGCATTTGCAGCTTGCGACGCATCCACTATAAGTGGGAAGGTGGTAATTGCTGTGCCGTAAGACATTAAACCTGAAATAATTGTTGCACCGTATGCCATACCCACAGTAAGAAGCAACATTTTTCCTGCTTTCGAACCCATATCAGCAATGGCAGGCGCCACCATACCGAGAATAATTAGTGGCACTAAAAAGTTAAGAAGTTGGCTAAAAATCTCGTTGAAAGTAACAAAGATTCTAATACCCCAACTAGGTAGTATACCACCTAGCAGAATACCCAACACGATAGCCACCAATACCTGTGGCAAAAGTCCTATTTTAAATTTTTTCTTCATTTATATTGTATCAATTATTAATTTGATATGCTATCATTTTTAGGAGCCATTTGGTCTAATCCTTCAAGAAAACCTTCCATAGCACCACCAAACTCAATTAATCCTTTTTCTATTTTCTTAAATATACCTTTGCTAAGATACGCAGAACATTTACCCTTAAGTTTACCAATTTCACGAAGTTGTTCGTCTGTATAATCATGAAGTTTCATTTGGGCAGTAATCACTTCAAACTCCACTTGAGCCTTTTCCCAATCCTCTGCGGTATAGTTCTCATGGTTTAGTTCCATATCATCATAAAGTTCTTGAAGAGAACGTAAACTTTTCTCCTCTACTGTAGCGCACGCCACCATTAATGAAGCCAAAATGGCAAACACTAAAAGACTAAATACTCTTTTCATATCGTTACGTAATTAATTAAACTGCACGAAGATACAGAAAATTTTGCAAAAATGAAAATTAGGGCTAAAGAGGGCCACCTTAAGTAATATTTGATTTTTACCATTGTTTTTAATACCTTTGCACTAGAAAAAACGCAAAAATTATGACAGAAATTTCAAAATGCCCTAAATGTAATGGCGAATTTGTTTACTTCGACGGTTCGCTTTATGTGTGCCCAGACTGTGGACACGAGTTTAACGAAGAAGATATTGCTGCAGCAGAAAGCGCAGACGTACCAAGAGATAGCAATGGTGCAGAATTATTCGACGGAGATTCAGTTACAGTAATTAAAGACCTTAAAGTAAAAGGCTCTTCAATGGTAATTAAACGTGGCACAAAAGTAAAAAGCATCCGCTTAACAGAAAATCCAGAAGAAGTAGATTGCAAAATCGACGGCAGTGGTATTGTATTAAAAACCTGCTTCCTAAAGAAATAATTCCTTCCCCACAAATAAACAAACGCTTTAGAATTAAACCTCTAAAGCGTTTTTGTTTTCTCTAAACCCACGAATCTTATACTTAATTCTCACCATATAAAGTATAGCGGCAGTGCCTAGACCAAACAGATAGCCATAGAAGAGACCGGCAGGTCCTAGTTCTAGAACAAAACCACAAAGGTATCCTACAGGAAGATTTAGAACAATGTACGCAAGCAGCGAAATAAATGAAATAATCTTCACATCTTGAAAGCCTCTCATTATGCCCACACCAGCACACTGAAGCGCATCAAAAATCTGGAAGCACGCCACCATTACGAGCATCTGAGCAGCAAGTGCAACAACCTCAGCATTGGTGGTAAATAGTAGTGGTAGATAATTTCTTAAAGAAATAAATATTATCGCAGCAAAGCAGTTGAATAGCAACATCAAATGAATAGCAGCCTTTGAAGTAGCACTCATATTTTCCACATCACGAGCACCATAAAAATGCGACACGCTAATAGTCACAGCCGTACCTACCGAAAGCACTATCATAAAAGACGCATTTGCCATGGTCATAGCTATTTGATTTGAACTAATAGCCACAGTGCTAAACCAACCCATCATCACACCTGTTAGCACAAAAGAAAGCGACTCCAAAAACATCTGCGCTGCAATAGGCACACCCATACGCAGTAGAGAAACAATATCGCTCATACCATAGCGTATCGAAGGCATCAATGAAGTATAAGCATTATATTTGCGATGCAACACAAAATAACCAATCCCTAGCACTGGCATACACATACGAGATATAAGTGTTGCAAGACCTGCACCTTCCACTCCCATTTCTGCTGCACCAAGGTTTCCATAAATAAAGACCCAGTTCAAAAAGATATTTAGCACGTTGCAAAACATCATTATCACCATTGGCACAAAGGTATTTCCCAAGCCTTCCAAGAAATTTTTAAATGCCGCAAAAAGCAAAACAGGAAACAAACTATACGCCATTAGCCTATAATAAGGAATTGCCGCATCCACCACTTCATCTGGTTGACCCATATAATAAAGAAGCGGTTCAGCTGCCGACTGAAGCAACACAAACACCACACCAATTATTGAAAATAGCAAAATAGCGTGCTTCAAGTAAGAGGCAGAATGTTGCTTGTCGCCTTGAGCATAAAGTTCGCCAATAAGTGGAGTAAGACCAAGTGTAAGCCCTTGAGAAGCAATAAAGAAAAGCAACGAAATCATCACCCCAAACGACACTGCCGCCAGTGGCAAAGGATTATCTCCGCCATACTGCCCCACCATTACATTGTCGGCAAACTGCACCAACACATGCCCAAATTGCGACACAACAATAGGCAACGCCAAACGTAATATCGACGCATAATGAGGTTTATATTTCTGAAAACTATAAAGCATTTCTCTCCCCTTGTTTAATTTGGAGCACAAAGGTACGCAAAAATACAATAAGAAAAAAGCGACCAAGTCATATAAGACTTAGCCGCCTCTCTTCAGATAAGGATAGGATTTATTTTTTCAATCATTTTTATTTGCGCTCCGCTGCTTATTTGCGCTCCGCTATGCTACGTACGCTTACTTTACTTCTTCGAAGTCTGCGTCTTGAACGTTGTCTCCAGCGTTTTGAGAACCACCTTGAGCGCCGCAACCACCAGCACCGCAGTTAGGGTCTGCCTGAGCGCCACCTTGAGCAGCGTTAGCAGCATTGTACATATCTTGGCTAGCCGCGTGGAATGCGTCGTTTAGTTCTTTCATTGCAGCATCGATAGCGTCTAAGTTTTGAGATTTGTGAGCCTCTTTAAGTTTGCCTAGAGCAGCTTCGATAGGAGCTTTTTTATCTGCAGGTATCTTGTCACCAAGTTCTTTAAGTTGTTTTTCTGTTTGGAAAATCATACCGTCAGCTTGGTTTAGTTTGTCGATACGTTCTTTTTCTTTTTTGTCAGCTTCTGCATTTGCTTCAGCTTCAGCTTTCATACGTTTAATTTCGTCATCGCTTAAGCCAGAAGATGCTTCGATACGGATTTTTTGTTCTTTACCAGTAGCTTTATCTTTAGCAGAAACATTTAAGATACCGTTAGCGTCGATATCGAATGTTACTTCGATTTGTGGTACACCACGTGGAGCAGCTGGAATACCGTCTAAGTGGAACATACCAATTTGTTTGTTGTCGCGAGCCATTGGACGTTCACCTTGAAGCACATTGATTTGTACAGAAGGTTGGTTGTCGCTAGCTGTTGAGAACACTTCAGATTTACGAGTTGGGATAGTAGTGTTTGCGTCTATTAATTTTGTCATCACACCACCCATTGTTTCGATACCAAGTGAAAGTGGAGTTACGTCTAGTAATAATACGTCTTTTACTTCACCAGTTAACACACCACCTTGGATAGCAGCACCGATTGCCACAACTTCGTCTGGGTTTACACCTTTTGAAGGAGCTTTACCAAAGATTTTTTCTACCATTGCTTGAACAGCTGGGATACGAGAAGAACCACCTACTAGGATTACTTCGTCGATTTCTGAATTTGAAAGACCAGCGTCGCTCATAGCTTTACGGCAAGGTTCTACTGTAGCTTGGATTAAGCGGTCTGCAAGTTGTTCAAATTTAGCACGAGTAAGAGTTTTCACTAAGTGTTTAGGCACACCGTTTACTGGCATAATATATGGTAAGTTGATTTCTGAAGAAGTTGTGCTAGAAAGCTCGATTTTAGCTTTTTCAGCAGCTTCTTTTAAACGTTGAAGAGCCATTGGGTCTTCACGTAGGTCGATACCTTCTTCAGCTTTAAATTCTTCTGCAAGCCAATCTATGATAACGTGGTCGAAGTCGTCACCACCTAAGTGAGTGTCACCATTGGTAGATTTTACTTCAAATACACCGTCGCCAAGTTCTAGGATAGAAATATCGAATGTACCACCACCTAAGTCGAATACAGCGATTTTCATATCTTTTTCAGTTTTGTCAAGACCGTATGCAAGAGCAGCAGCTGTTGGTTCGTTTACGATACGTTTTACTTGAAGACCAGCGATTTCACCTGCTTCTTTAGTTGCTTGACGTTGAGCATCGTTGAAGTATGCAGGCACTGTAATCACAGCTTCTGTTACTTCTGTACCAAGATAATCTTCTGCAGTCTTTTTCATTTTTTGAAGCACCATTGCAGAGATTTCTTGTGGTGTATATTGACGACCATCAATGTTTACACGTGGAGTGTTATTGTCACCTTTTTCTACTACGTAAGGAATGCGTGAAATTTCTTTAGAAACATTGTCAAAAGATTCACCCATAAAACGTTTAATAGAGAAAATAGTTTTTTTAGGGTTTGTGATAGCTTGACGTTTTGCAGGGTCACCTACTTTACGTTCGCCACCGTCGATAAATGCCACGATAGAAGGAGTTGTACGTTTACCTTCAGCATTTGTGATAACGATAGGTTCGTTACCTTCCATTACAGAAACACAAGAGTTTGTTGTTCCTAAGTCAATACCAATAATTTTTCCCATAATTGTAATATTTTAATTTGTTATTATTCTACTTTAATTATTTCATTGTGTAGGGACACTGCGTGCAGTGTCAGTTATTCGTCAAATCTGTTCGACGCTCACTAATATTACTACAAATTTCGTGCCAACTTTATTTTTTGACAATTTTGTCTCTGACATTTTCACTAAAAATAGGGATTGACACATAAAATAAAGCCACCTACCTTTGCAGTAAAATGAAAATATACACATTATTATAATATTTTTTTGTACTTTTGCTAGGCATGTCATTTAAAAACACAGATAAAATAGCAGATATTATAGAGCGAGACTTCAAGCAAGTATTGCTTCTAGAGCATTTAGGAGTGCCTTTTATAGTAAAAGAAAAAACTGTAGAAGACATTTGTAGGGAAAATAATATCAATCCTACACTTTATCTTCACTTTGCCACCCTATTTGCCAACAAATCTGTGAAAAATGTACCAGATTTCAACCTAGATGACATAAAATGTGTAGTTAAATACCTTCAAAACTGTCACAATTATTACATAAACGAACGTGCTAACAAAATAATTAAGTACGTTACGCAGATTTCTCAAGAGACAAACTGTGCAGGTATTAAACTGCTTGAAGACTTTGTTCAAAACTATATAGACGAAATCAAAAAACACTTTGCCTATGAAAACGACATAGTGTTTCCATATATGATTTCGCTAGCAAACCAAAGCAACTCAGCCCCAAACCATACTGCAAGCCCTGCTTCAAAAGCCGATTATAGCGTAATCGACTACAAACATCATCACGACAATATCGACGACAAACTTGCTGATATCAAAGGCCTTATCATCAAATATCTTCCATTTGAAGACAAAAACAACCTGCGTCGCAAACTGCTAAACTGCCTTTTCGACCTAGAACACGACTTAAAAATCCACACATTAATAGAAGACACAGTGCTTATTCCACTTGTGGAAAAATTTGAGGGCAAAACACCAAGTATCATTTCTACATCTGCTCCTGCAGTACAAATAGCAGAAAACCCAAACATAGAACTTACGGAAAGAGAAATAGATGTGCTACGCCTTTTACTTGCAGGACACTCAAACAAAGAAGTGGCAGACAAACTCAACATTAGCACACATACCGTGATTTCTCACAGAAAAAACATCACATCTAAAACTAGCATCAAATCTCTTGCTGGTCTTACTATTTATGCTATCCAAAACGGCATCATTGAAATGTCTGACTTCACGAACTAACTACACCTTATTATATATATCCCTAAAAATAGGGATACAAAAACCTAAAAAATTGGGATTGACTCATAGGTAGGGTTTAAAGTACCTTTGCAGTGCAAAACAAAATGCAAAAATCAGTCAAATTAAACCTTAACATTTATGAGAAAAATATTCTTTACACTAACACTTATTACTATTCCTATTTTATCTATCTTTGCAAGTGGAGAAAAAGAAACAAATCTTGGTGGCCAGATAGACGTTTATGCAGAATATTCTCCTATAGAAGAAGTGGCTATTTCGCTAGGAGAAGAAGTTTCTTTCACAAATTTCTTAGCCACAGAAAACGGTGTTTTCGATGCCACAAATACAGTTTTGGGAGTAACATACACTCCACACCCAAACATTGCAATAGAAGCAGGTTACGAATTTTTATATTCAAATGCAGAAGTAATGGAACATTGCGTAAAACTTTCTGCCATTCCACAAGTAGAGTTAGGAGACTTTTCACTTTCTCTGCAAGAAACAGCGCAGATGACGTACTCAATGTTTGAAAAATCTTACAATTGGCAGATTGTGAGCAATTTGGAAGTTGCATACGCCATACCAAACACTCCCTTGTCAACATACATTTACACCGAAATGACCAATCCGTTAACCCCAAATAACACCCCTTGGTACGACGAATTTTGTCACGGAGTAGGACTAGATTGGAGCATCGACGAGATAAACACATTAGGCATATATTATGAATTTTCTCACACAATAGATTCATATTCACATTTAATAGGTATAGGTTACACCGCTAGTTTTTAACTATAAAAACAGATAACAATGAAATTATCAGACATAAAAATGGGCGACAGTGCCATCATTGCAAAAGTACACGGCACTGGCAAATTTAGAAGACGAATCATCGAAATGGGGTTCGTTAGAGGACAAAAAGTGGAAGTTCTTATCGGCGCTCCGCTCAAAGACCCTATTAAATACAAAATTATGGACTACGAGGTTTCACTTAGAAGAAACGAAGCCGAATTTATAGAAGTAGTTAGCATAAACGAAAAAGAAACTGCCATAAAATCAGACAATTATGGCACTATCGAATACGACCCTATCTCTATTGCCAAAAAGAAAGGCAACACTATCAATATTGCCTTAGTTGGTAACCCAAACGCAGGTAAGACCTCTCTTTTCAACATTGCCTCTGGCAAACACGAGCACGTGGGCAACTACACTGGCGTAACCGTAGATGCAAAAGAAGGAAATATCGACTACAAAGGTTATCACCTAAACATTTTCGACCTTCCTGGCACATACTCACTTACCGCATATTCTCCAGAGGAGGTCTTTGTGCGTAAGCATATTATGGAGCAAGACCCAGACCTTATCATCAACGTGGTTTCGGCTTCAAACCTAGAAAGAAATCTATATCTTACCACCCAACTCATAGATATGGACATTCCTATGGTTATTGCACTAAATATGTACGACGAACTAGAAAAAAGTGGTGCAAAACTAAACTATAAGGAACTTTCAAATATGCTTGGTATTTCCATCATTCCTACTCAGGCAAAAGATGGATTTACAGAAAACAGTGGCATTTCCGAACTTTTCGACGCAGTTATTAGCACATACGAAGGCAAAAATGCTACCACAAAACACATTCACATCAACCACGGTGGCGACCTTCAAATAGCTATAAATCACATAAATAAGCTAATAAAGAAGTCTGACAACTACCAAAACCACTTCTCTAGCCGTTTCTTTGCCGTAAAACTACTAGAAAACGACAAAGGCGCAGAAGATTTTGTAAAAACACTTAGCAATGCAGACGAAATTTTAGCATACAAGGAAAAAACTGTTCCTCATATCGAAGCAGAACTAGACGAAGACTGCGAGTCTGCTATCATCAATGCAAAATATGGTTTCATTAGCGGAGCTTTAAACGAAACCTACACAGAGCCAAAAAGAAAAAACACAGGACTAACCAATATTTTAGACCCTATTGTAACCAACAAATTCCTTGGTTACCCTATCTTTATCCTATTTATGTGGCTTATGTTTGAATGCACATTTGTGCTTGGCGCATATCCACAAGATTGGTTAGACGCAGGTGTAGGTATGCTCAACGAATACTTAGCAAGCGTATTGCCAGCTGGTCCATTCACCGACCTACTATTAGATGGTATCATTAGCGGTGTAGGCGGAGTGCTAATATTCCTTCCAAACATCCTTATTTTATACTTCTTTATCTCACTAATGGAAGACTCTGGCTACCTATCTCGCGCCGCCTTCATTATGGATAAAATTATGCATAAAATGGGACTTCACGGAAAATCCTTCGTGCCAATGCTAATGGGATTTGGTTGCAACGTTCCTGCCATTATGGCCACAAGAACTCTCGAAACCAAGCACAGCAGACTTATTACTATGCTTGTAATTCCGTTTATGTCTTGCACCGCCAGACTCCCAGTTTATGTATTGTTCTCAAAAATATTCTTCCCGGAACACGCATCTAGCGTAATGCTTCTACTATACGTGTTAGGCATACTTGTAGCCGTGATTTCTGCCAGAATATTCAAACGCTTTATGATCAAGGGCGACGAAACACCATTCGTTATGGAACTACCTCCATATCGTGTGCCAACCCTAAAATCTGCCATCCACCACATGTGGGAAAAATCTGTTCAGTATCTAAAGAAAATGGGTACACTGATTCTATTTGCATCTGTAATCATCTGGGCATTAGGCTATTTCCCAATGGCAAAAGACGAAAGCGTAACAGCATCTGAACAACTAGAACAAAGCTACATTGGTAGAATTGGTAAATTTATAGAACCAGCAATCGAACCACTTGGTTACAACTGGAAAATGGGTATCGGTATTGTCGCAGGTCTTCCTGCTAAAGAACTCGTAGTAAGCACATTAAGCGTACTTTACACCGATAGCGACGAAGAAACAGAAGAAAGTAACATTCTTGCAGCTGCTATGAAAAGTGAAGTAAGAGAAAATGGCGAGCCACTTTACACTCCTGCTACCGTACTTTCATACCTAGTATTTATCTTGCTTTGCTTCCCATGTATCGCCACCATCATGGCAATAAAATCTGAAAGTGGCAGTTGGAAATGGGCTCTATTCTCTGCTCTTTACACCACTGGCGTGGCATGGATTCTAGCATTTGCAGTATACCAAATTGGAGGCCTATTCCTATGATTATCCAATGGATTTTAGTTTCTATAATAGTACTTTTCGCTCTCATTTTCGTAGGGCGAAAAGTTTACCTCAGCCTCAGAGGCAGAAATAAATGTGCTTGTTGCACAAAAGATTGTCCACTGAAAAGAAAAAATTAATGTGTAATCCGAAGAGGACGTCAAAGCAATAGTTAACCTTAAATAGCAGAAAAAAAAATAGTTCCGAGAAACTCGGAACTATTTTTTGTTTATAGGGTTTCTAAAAATTATTTTTTAGATTTTTTCTCAGCTGCTTCTAGAGATTCTTTTAGAGCTGCAAGGCTTTCGATGTCACCTAGAGTAGTTTTTTCTACTGCTGGAGCTGCTGGAGCTTCTTCTTTTTTAGCTGCTTTTTTAGCTGCTTTTTTAGGAGCTTCTGCTACTTCTGCTGCTTTTTGAGCATCTTCGAAAATGCGGCTGTGAGAAAGGATGATACGTTTGGTTTCTTTGTTGAACTCAATCACTTTGAATTGAAGAGTTTCACCAGCTTTAGCTTGAGAACCATCTTCTTTTGTTAAGTGTTTAGGAGTTGCGAAACCTTCTATACCGTGTTCTAGAGTGATAACAGCACCTTTGTCCATTAGGTCAGCGATAGTACCTTCGTGGATAGTATCAACAGCGAAGATAGTTTCGTAGTTGTCCCATGGATTTTCTTCTAGTTGTTTGTGACCTAAGCTTAAACGACGGTTTTCTTTATCGATTTCTAATACTTGAATTTCGATAGTAGAACCTAGGCTTGTGAATTCAGAAGGATGTTTAATTTTCTTTGTCCAAGAAAGGTCAGAGATGTGGATTAAACCATCTACACCTTCTTCTAGTTCAACAAATACACCGAAGTTTGTAAAGTTACGAACTTTTGCAGTGTGTTTGCTAGCGATAGGATATTTAGCGTCGATATTTAACCATGGATCTTCTTTAAGTTGTTTGATACCTAAAGACATTTTACGTTCGTCGCGGTCAAGAGTTAGGATAACAGCTTCTTGTTTGTCACCAACTTTAACGAAGTCTTGAGCAGAACGTAGGTGTTGAGACCAGCTCATTTCTGAAACGTGGATAAGACCTTCTACGCCAGGAGCGATTTCAACGAATGCACCATAATCAGCAACTACAACTACTTTACCTTCTACTTTGTCACCAACTTTTAGGTTAGCGTCTAGAGCTTCCCATGGGTGAGGAGTAAGTTGTTTAAGACCTAAAGCGATACGTTTTTTGTCATCATCAAAGTCAAGGATAACAACGTTAAGTTTTTGGTCTAGTTGAAGAATTTCTTCTGGATGTGTAATTCTGCCCCAAGATAGGTCTGTGATGTGGATAAGACCGTCTACGCCACCAAGGTCGATGAATACACCATAAGAAGTGATATTTTTAACGGTACCTTCAAGGATTTGACCTTTTTCAAGTTTGCCGATGATGTCTTTCTTTTGTTGTTCAAGTTCAGCTTCGATAAGAGCTTTGTGAGAAACAACAACGTTTTTGAATTCGTGGTTGATTTTAACAACTTTGAAATCCATAGTTTTGTTTACGTAAACATCGTAATCACGGATAGGTTTAACGTCGATTTGAGAACCTGGAAGGAATGCTTCAATACCGAATACGTCAACAATCATACCGCCTTTAGTACGACATTTGATGTAACCTTTAACGATTTCATCGTTGTCAAGAGCTTGATTAACGCGATCCCAAGATTGAGCGCTACGAGCTTTTTTGTGAGAAAGTACAAGTTGACCTTTTTTGTCTTCTAGAGACTCGATGAATACTTCTACTTTGTCACCGATTTTTAATTCTGGGTTGTAACGGAATTCGTTCATAGAAACGATACCGTCAGATTTGTAACCAATGTTTACAACTACTTCGCGTTTGTTCATAGCGATAACAGTACCTTCTGTAACTTCGCCAGCGTTGATTTGGTTAAGTGTTTGGCTGTAAGCCGCAAGTTGTTCTTCTTTGCTTATTGATGCGTTAGAGTCGCCGGTCACATAAGCGTCCCAATCAAATGATTCAAGTGGTTGGGTGTTTCTAGTTAAGTTAGACATAATGTTAATAAAAATTTAAAAAATTAGTTGTTTTGACTTTCTATTTGAAAATCAGGGTGCAAAGGTAATAAAAATAATTGAGAAATAAAAAAGGAGAAATGAGAAAAAAATCTCATCTCCCCTAAAATTATTTTATTGATAATAAAGTATTTATTTTCTTTTACCTATTAGTTGGTAATATAGTTCTCTTACCCAACATATAGGCGATGTAAGTAGAAGGATATACCCCCATGTTTCGGCAGAAAGAGGTTTAGTATTGAATACCTCTCCGCCAATCTGCACTATTAGAATGGTTACAACTAGAATAAACACTAAAATACCTACAAATTTTGAGTTTTTGAAAAGACCTTCAAATACCGATTTGTTTTTACCAATAACGCGTGCATTGAACATATTCCACCAGTTGATACTCATATATGTGGCAAAAAATACGGTAGTGTCTATTCCTCTCCACAAAAGAAAAACGCAAAGAATCCAAATAAATCCACCAAAGCCAAATATTGCTTTGCCTAGGGATTTGTTGATAATAAATTCTTTTTTATCGCGAGGTTTATCGAGTAATACTTTTTCTTCTGCAGGTTCAGATGCTAAAGCAATGGCTGCAAGTGAGTCCATCACTAAGTTAATCCACAAAAATTGCGTTACTGTAAATGGCATTGTTACACCAATTAGTGGACTAAATATTGCTATAAGACATGCAGAAATATTAATAGAAAGTTGTAAATAAAGGAAGTTTTGAATGTTTTTGTATAGTGAACGTCCCCATTTTACACCTGTTACTATTGAAGGGAAAGCATCGTCTAGCAGAACAATGTCAGCAGCTTCTTTTGCTACAGATGTGCCTGTACCCATGGCAATACCTACATCGGCATGATTCAAACTAGGAGAGTCGTTCACTCCGTCGCCGGTCATGGCGCAAACATAGTTTTTATCTTGCATCCATTGCAGGATATCTAGTTTATTGGTAGGAGTGCAACGTGTAATTACGTTTGGATATGCACGGCCATTTTGCGGATTTTTAATAGCTTCTGTAAAGTCTTTTGCTTCTATTGCCCAAATATTTGTAAAACCAGCTTGGCGTGCTATCTCACTACCTGTTTTAATATTGTCGCCAGTCATCATCACCACATCGATGCCAGCTGTATAGCATTTTTCTATAGCCACAGGCACATCTGGACGCACAGGGTCTTCTATAAACCAAGTGCCTATATATGTGCAGTTTGCAAGAGATTTTCCAGCTTCTAATTCTTCTTTGATTTTGTTGAAATCGGTAGAATTGATTACTGCTGCAGATATGGCACGACGTCCGCGTTCTTGTTGGATTGCTACTTCTGCAAGATATTCGTTTACACCAATTATTTTAGAAATCACTTCAGGAGCACCCTTGATTACCATGATTTCTTTTCCACTTTTTTCGCTTTTTGCATGGGTTACCATGTATTTCCAAGCGCTTGAAAATGGGATGCGATTTAGGATATTGTATTCGCCTCGGATGTCTGTAGTGCCTTGTAAACCAATAGATTTTAAGATTGCAGACTCTGTAGGGTTGCCTAAAACAAGATTTTCGTTAGAGAAGTTTGCGGTAGAGTTTATAGCACCTATTATATTAAATAGGTCTTCATCTTCTTTTTTAACGCTTTTTTCTACCACGGTCATACAGTTTTGGGTAAGAGTACCTGTTTTGTCGGTGAAAATTACGTTTACTGCCCCTATGGTTTCGCAAGCATGCATTTTCTTAACTAGGTTGTTTTCTTTCGCCATAGTTTTCATTGAAAATGCAAGTGCCATGGTAACTGAAAGTGGTAAACCCTCTGGTACTGCGACGATTACAATTACTACAGCGCCCATTAGGAATTCGATTTCAGTGAGAAGAAGTTCAAGATTCCATGCAAATTCAGCACCTCTTAACCAATGAAGAACGTTGAACATCACAAACATAAGGCCTGCTACAAAGAATGCAATATTACTTATTTTTGATGCAAGTTCGCCAAGTTTCTCTTCAAGTGGAGTTTTGTTGCCTGTTTCTACAGATGCTAGACGTGTAGTTTTACCTATTTCTGTGGCATCGCCCACTTTAATGACAACGCCTTCGCCCATACCTTGCTCTATAGTAGTGCCACGAAGAAGTAAGTTTGGAGCAAAGCCAGAACCTGTATATGGAATTTCAAGTGGATATTTTGACACACCAACAGACTCGCCCGTCATGGCAGCTTCTTGCACCTTCATATCTGTGGCTTCGTATAGCTCAATATCTGCAGGGATTTCATCTCCAGCAGATAGTATAACTACGTCTCCTACAACTAGTTGATCTTTTGTTATTTCTATTACATTGCCATTTCTGCGCACTTTAACCATTTCGTAGTCTTTGTCGCTTTTCATGGCGTCGAATTTCTTTTTGGCACTATATTCTTGCCAAAAACCAACGCTTGTAGCAATCAAAATGGCAATAATAATGCCTATAGACTCTACAAAATTGCCTTCTATAATGCCAAAACCTAGTGAAATGGCAGTGGCAACAAGTAAGATTATGATAATAGGGTCTTTGAATTTTTCTAGGTAAAGAATGTACCAAGGAGTTTGTTTTGGTGGTGTAAGTAGGTTTAAACCGTGTTCTTTACGGCTTTTTAATACCTCTTCTTCTGTTAAACCTTTGTGTGTAGATATCATAATGTGTATTATATTTTCAAATTATATTTTCAAATTACATTCTCAGACTTAGTCCTGCTAATATAGTATCTAATTTAAAATCAAACACCGACCTCATCTCCCCTGCCATGCAGAAACCACATTTGTCACAAACACCTACGGTTTTGCCGGCACATTCTGTAAGGCGAGTACCATCTTGAATAATGAAGTTTGTTACCCAACATTCTTTTTTGAAGTTGTTGTGCTTCATAAGTTTAAGTCCAGACACAGAGTTCATTATTGGATAACCTTTTTTCTTATATGCAATCACCGTATCCACCACTTTTTCTCTAATATCTTGTGGTAGAGCAAGGTGCTCAGTACCAGGGAATGGAGTGTGCATATTAATAGAAATATTCTTAATAGCAGGATTGTTTTTTGCATATTCCAAAGCCTCTGCCACACATTCGTAGTTTAGGTTATTCACCACCATATTTACACTAAGTGCTTTATGTCCAGAAGCAGCTATATTCTTTTCTAAGCGAGCAAATGCACCCTCACCACGCACTGCATCATGATATTTACCTACACCATCCATACTCACCCAAATAGAATCAGCATGAGAATTAGAAAAGTCTCTTTGAGCATTGGTTGTAATAGTACAAGAATAGAAACCTATCTTCTTTGCATCATCGATAAGGTCATTTACCGTTTTTCCTTCAAGTCGCCAAAGTGTTGGCTCACCACCTTCAAAATCCACAAAACGTGAACCTAAACTATATGAATATTTAAGATGCTCTATTACATCATTGTATGTCATATCCTGTGGTGACACATTATTATATACACTACAGTGTTTGCATTGCAGATTGCAACGATTTGTAATAAAAAGCACAGTTTGAAGTGGTTTTTCTTTACCTAAAATTCTAGTTTCAAAAAACCATTTTCCTAAATATAAATAATGAAATGGATTCATACTATAAAGTTTACTATAATTAATATCAAACAAAAGAATGTTACTAAGTTTCTGCACATATACCAGCGAATCATAAACCACTCTATGCCAGCGGCTTTCACTTTATCCCACATATCCATTGGTCCCATCCACCATTTTGGATTAAGGTCTACTGGTTTGTTATATGCAAACTTACATACAGAAATAAACAAACCTATTGCCATAGGAAGCAGTACTAAAACAAGCAAGTTCCAAGGAGAAATCATACCCAAATATACCAATGCTGATATAATAACAAAAGGAGCAAACACACAAATGGCAGACCATATAAGCATCGGAATTCTTTTTGCAAATAGTCTAGCAAGTGTCATTTTACCAATTGCTTTGTCTGGTTCTAGGTCCATAATGGCATGAGTATACACAATGTTCATAACAAGAAATCCCACTGCACAAGAAATTGCAGTTACACTCTCGCTAAGTTCACCAGATGCAGAAAGATATACACCTGCCATAAGAAGTGGTCCAAACATTATGCCAATAAGGAGTTCTCCAAGTCCATAATAACCAAGTCTTAATGGATAACCAGAATAGTTTATCCCTAAGAAACCTGCAATAAGAGCAATATATAGAACATTTATACCTCTATAATATAATATAGCTCCACCGCAAATACATGCAAGGAATAAATACACCGCTATAGCTATCGCCAGTTGCTTAACAGTAGCCTCACCAGATGTAAGGTAAGAACATTTTGCAATACGAGAACGCATACCAGCATCGGCAAGCACCTCACGCACATTGCCATTGTCCTTTTTATAATCGAAATAGTCATCGGCAAGGTTCATACCGAAGTGTGCAAGCACCACACCTACAACAGCTAAGATACTCAATCCCCAAGAAAAATCTGGAGTACCGCTTGCAAGTGAAATAGCAAGCAAACAAGGTAGTAAACTCTGTGGCAGAGATACGTATCTGGCGTTATTAAGCCAAAATTTAATTTGTTTAAGCATCGTTTAATAATGATTGTCCTGTATATGATTCTTTGCAGTTTAATATCTCTTCTCTTGTACCAGAGAAAACAAGGTATCCACCTTTATCTCCTCCATCTGGACCTAAGTCGATGATATAATCTGCTTGTTTAATTACATCTATATTGTGTTCAATAATAATTACACTATGACCTCTTTCGATAAGTTTTTGGAAAGAATTCATAAGTACTTTAATATCTGCATTATGCAAACCTGTTGTAGGTTCATCAAATATAAACAACTGATGCCCCACACCTTCCGAAGCCAAAAATGCTGCAAGTTTCACCCTCTGACTCTCACCACCTGAAAGCGAAGAAGAAGACTGACCAAGTTTAATATAACCAAGCCCCACTTGTTGTAATAAACTCAACCTATCAACTATAGCCCTACAAGTAGAAGACTTTTCGTCTAAAAAGAACTCTACCGCCTGATTTACAGTCATTTCTAGCACATCATATATGCTAGCACCCTTATATTTTACCTCAAGAATATCGCTTTTAAACCTTTTGCCACCACACTCCTCACAAGTAAGCACCACATCTGCCATAAACTGCATTGGCACAGTTATAGTACCCTCTCCCTCACATTTTTCACAACGTCCACCCGGAGTATTAAACGAAAAATATGCAGGAGTATATCCCATTTGCTTAGAAAGTTGTTGGTCGGCAAATAGTTTTCTAATATAATCGTATGCCTTAATATATGTGGCTGGATTTGAACGAGAAGACTTTCCTATAGGGTTTTGGTCTACAAGTTCCACACCTTTGAGCAAATGCAAACTACCCGTCATACTCTCAAAACTACCCACCTTTTCTACTGGTTGCTCAAAATGACGACAAAGAGCCATATACAAGGTATCTTTTACCAATGTCGACTTACCCGAACCAGACACACCTGTTACCACATTAATAGTATTAAGTGGGAAACGCACGGTTATATTCTTTAAGTTGTTTTCACAACAGCCCTTTAGTTCTATATAATTTGAAGAAACACGAGGAACTCCCTCATACTCCGCACCATTACTTCTTAAATATTCAAGAGTTTTAGACACAGAAGAATCTAAACTACTGCTGATAAGGTCTTTAGGATTACCTTCTAAAATCACTTCACCTCCCAATCTACCTGCATTTGGACCTATATCAATAATCCAGTCGGCAGCCATCATCATTGTTTTATCGTGCTCTACCACCACCACTGTATTACCCAAATCTCTTAGTCTTTTAAGCACAGCAATGAGAGCATCAGTATCCTTTGGATGCAAACCAATACTAGGTTCATCTAACACATAAAGCGACCCCACCAAAGAACTACCAAGTGAAGAAACAAGATTTATACGTTGACTTTCACCACCAGAAAGGGTATTAGAAGCTCTATTTAGAGTTAAATAAGAGAGCCCAACATCCATCAAACATTGAATTCTATTATTTATCTCTAGTATAAGCCTTTTAGAGGCACTCACCTCGTAATCAGTTAGTTTAAGATTGTCAAAAAACTCTTTAAGCTCAGAAATAGGCATACTAACAAGTTCTGAAATAGACTTTCCACCCACTTTCACGTATGAAGCCTCTCTTTTAAGTCTAGTTCCACCACAAGCAGGACAAATAGTTTTACCACGATACCTGTTCAGCATCACTCTATACTGAATCTTATATTGGTTTTGTTTTAAAAATCTAAAGAATTCATCTAGTCCCTCAAAATATTCATTACCAGTCCAAAGAAGTTTTTTCTCCTCTGCAGATAGTTCAAAATATGGCTTATGAACAGGGAAGTTAAATTTATGTGCGTGAGTAATAAGAAGTTGCTTATCCACACCCATTTTCTCGCCTCTCCAAGGAGCAATTGCCCCAGAAAATACAGAAAGCGATTTATTTGGCACCACCAAATCCTCATCAATACCTATCACTGAACCAAATCCCTCACATTCAGGGCAAGCACCTAGTGGGCTATTAAAACTAAAAAGTTGCTCAGTAGGTTCCTCAAAACGCATTCCATCCGCCTCAAAGTTGTGAGAAAACTCTACCCTACTCACCTCTTCTCTTTTCTCATTTAGCGTAAGCACTCTACACACTCCAGCTCCCTCATAAAAGGCTGTCTGAATAGAATCTGCTATTCTATTCAAAAACTCCTCGCCCTGCTTCACGGTAAAACGTTCAATAAGCAGTTCAGCACCTGTAGGCAATGTTTCTAAAGAGAAAAAATCGTCTAAAGTCCAAAACTTTCTATCGGCATAGATTCGGGTAAAACCTTCTTGGCTAAGTGTTTCTTTAGTATTTCCCCCACTTAAATTCAAAGGCACGGTAAGAACCATAGAAGTGCCTTCGTTTCTAGAGGAAATATACTCTAAAACATCTGAAGTTTGATGTTTTTTCACCACTCTGCCAGAAATAGGAGAATATGTAACACCTATTCTAGCAAATAGTTTTCTTAAATAATCGTAGATTTCAGTAGAAGTACCCACAGTAGAACGACTATTACGAGTCTTTACCTTTTGCTCCACCGCAATAGCTGGAGGCAAACCAGTTATAAAATCTACCTCTGGTTTGGCTTTTCTGCCCAAAAACTGACGAGCATATGAAGAAAGACTCTCCACATAACGTCTCTGACCCTCTGCATAAAGAGTGTCAAACGCTAGAGAAGACTTTCCACTACCAGAAACCCCCGTAATCACCACAAGGGAGTTACGAGGGATTTTTAGTTCTACATTTTTAAGGTTGTGAACCCTAGCACCTTTTATATGAATATTCTTATCCAATTAGATAGAAAGTGTTCTTAAAGTTGAAATAAGTTTCATATTGATAGGTTTGTCGTCTCGAATTGCTTTTGTAAATGGCACATAAACAATTTCGTCATTAACAATACCCACCATTAGGTTACGTTGTTCTTCAAGAAGTGCCTCAATAGCAGCTGCACCCATTCTACTTGCCAAAATACGGTCTTGAGCAGAAGGAGTACCACCACGTTGCATGTGACCAAGCACCACCACGCGAGCATCATACTCTGGATGTTCTTTTTTCACTCTTTCTGCCACACCTGCAGCACCACCAGTAGCTTCACTTTCAGCCACTAACACAATACTTGAGTTTTTACTTTTTCTAAAGCCATTTTTGATCACCTCAGAAAGCATATCGTCTTTGATGCTTACTTCTGGTATCACGGCAGCCTCTGCACCAGATGCAATAGCAGCATTAAGAGCCAAGAAACCTGCGTCGCGACCCATCACTTCCACAAAGAAAAGACGTTCGTGAGAAGAAGCTGTATCTCTAATTTTGTCCACCGCATCAATCACAGTATTAAGAGCGGTATCATAACCAATAGTAAAGTCAGTACCATAAAGGTCGTTGTCTATAGTACAAGGTACACCCACAATAGGAAAATTGAATTCTTGAGCAAAAATTCTAGCACCAGTAAAAGTTCCATCACCACCTAGCACTACTAAAGCATCAATTTCATGACTTTTTAAGTTGTCGTATGCTAGTTGTCTACCTTCTTTAGTTTTAAACTCGTCGCAACGAGCAGTTTTGATAATAGTACCACCATGTTGGATAATATTACTAACGTTTTGAGTTTTGAACTCTACAATTTCGTTAGTTACCATACCCTTATAACCTCTCATAATGGCTTTTACTTTAATACCATTAAAAATAGCAGCACGAGTTACTGCACGTAACGCTGCGTTCATACCAGGAGCATCTCCACCTGAGGTAAGAATACCAATAGTCTTAATACTATACATAATTAATTATATTTTGTAGTTTATCTTTCACTTCTTGCATTTGCCATTTAGGAGTAGAGGTTGCACCACATATTCCTATCAATTTTGGCTTATCTGCCAATACTTTTTCATCCACCTCATCTGCCGATGAAACAAAATAGGTATTAGCATTTTGTTTTTTACATTCCTCAAAAAGAACCTTTCCGTTGGAACTTTTCTTTCCACTTACAAAGAACACTAAATCGTGTTCACGAGCAAACTTCCTTATATTATCCATTCTATTTGCCACCTGACGACAAATAGTATCATAATATACAAAACCCACTCCATCTACCATTCTAGATTTTATCTGCTCAACTAGCTTTTTAAAACCTTCTATAGATTTTGTAGTTTGAGAAAACAGATATATAGGTTTTGAAAAATCAATATTTTCAATTTCATCTTCATGCTCCACCACAATAGCTTCTCCCTGAGTTTGACCTACCAAACCATTCACCTCTGCATGACCTTTTTTGCCATAAATCACTATCTGAGCATTTGGATTTTCTGTCCACGCCTTTAAAATCCTTTTTTGCAAAGCAAGCACCACAGGACAAGTGGCATCCAAAATTTCTACATTATTAGCTGATGCCAATTTGTAAGTTGTAGGAGGTTCACCATGCGCCCTAAGCAGCACTTTAGTATCTGTAAGTTTAGATAAACCTTCGTGATCAATAATTTTTAAACCCTTTTTCGCAAGCCTATCCACCTCATCACTATTGTGCACAATATCGCCAAGACAATATAAACTGCCCACTGCATCCAGTTCTTCTTCTGCTTTTTTTATGGCATTTACCACTCCAAAACAGAATCCAGAATCCTCATCTATTTCTATAATTACTTGTTGCATGCCTCGTTTACCTTATCTAAAAGCCAAGTATTTTGTTCTTCTATAGTCATATAACTGTTATCAAGAAGCAATGCATCAGGAGCTTGAACAAGCGGACTCACCGCACGATTGACATCATTATGGTCTCTCATTTTAATATTATCCAACACTTCTTGATAAGTAGCAGGTGAACCTTTCTTTAAAAGTTCATCATATCTGCGTTTTGCTCTTACATCTGCATCTGCAGTAACAAATATTTTAAGTTCAGCATCAGGAAGCACCACAGAGCCAATATCTCTGCCATCCATCACAACTCCTTTTTTCGCGCCCAATTCACGTTGAATATCTAATAGTCTTTCCCTTACAAAACCTACCGCACTAACTTTACTCACCCAGTTAGATACTTCCAACCCTCTAATTTCGCCCTCTACATCTTCATCATTTAGATACACTTTTGCATTAGCATCAAGATTAATATCCAGATTCTTCAGACATTCTTTTAGTTTATCCAAATCTACCTCACCGCTTTCCATTACGCCTGCACGCAGAGCAGCAAGAGCTACCACTCTATACATAGCACCTGTATCCACGTAAATATAAGAAAGAGTCTTTGCTAACTGTTTAGCCATTGTACTCTTGCCACATGAAGAGAAACCATCTATTGCAATACTTATTTTTTTCATAATGAATTCTTCTTGTTAAATCCATTTATATCTACAGCCACAGAAATGTGACCAGTTACTCCTGCCGAATTATACACTGCTACTGCACCACCCAAACTAAACATCTTTATTTTAAAACCAACACCTCCAGTTAGTCCCGCTACAGAGAAAACATCTTCTTCTGCCAAAGCCATTCCTCTTTCAAAATTATAAGCCAAGGAAATCCAAAACTTTTTAGATTTAGGAACTACATCTACACCTAGAACAATCTTCCTTGCAAACATCTCACCTATACTAACCTCACCTGTATCCTTTGATGAAGAATTTGTTACATAGTCATAATCCCATTTTTGGAGATTTTGCAGAGTTAAATGCAACGCAAGAGGCGCTTTATAAAAGCTTTTAGTCACCCCTATCGAAACATTTATAGGAAGTAGATTACTTACCAATTTAATATCCTCAGGACCATAAACCCTACCACCTATATTTGTTACAGCCAAACCTGCAGACACCAAATGGGTAGTATCAGAAAACATAATACCAATATCTGCACCCAAAGCAAAACTAGTATAAGTTTCGTATGTGGAAAGTACTGGCTTAAATGTTGCACCTATGGTAAAATATTTATTTAATTGTCTAGAGTAAGTAGCATTCAAAGCAAACTCTTGCGCAGAAAACTTTCCAGTTTCTACTCCATTTTCATCATACCCATCCATTTTTCCATACTGAGCAAACTGAAAAGAGCCTGCAAAAGCATCTACTTCACTAAATTTTGTAGAATATAGAGCAGAACCATAACCTGAACTTGCCATATAAATGGAATAATTAAGGTACAATAAATTATCCACTCCAGTGTGTAAACTCGCTGGATTATTTATAGAAAACATCGGATCGTTTCCCACATACGACACATTATGTCCTCCTAATGCTGCCACATGTGCAGAAGATGGATACTCCAAAAAACTATCAAATACCCTACCTGCGCTCTGAGAAAAAACACTCAAAGTACACAAAAACAACACATATATTAGAACTTTTCTTTTCACTATCTCCAAAAATTGTTCAAATATACAGAATTTTGCTCATATAATGTTGCAATGATTGTCATTATTTTAATAAAAAAAATCCTTTTTAATTTTCTATTTCTGAAAAAATAATATTACATTTGCAAACGAGACGCAAAATAAAATCATAAAACAATAATATGGAAATAAAAAAATCACCTAAAGCCGATTTAGAAAACAAGAAAATGATGGCGGTTTTAATCGGCTTGGTAATGGCACTAGGGATCATGTACATAGCGTTTGAATGGTCTCAAAATGAAATTACCGTCTATGAAGAGGCCCTTCAAGGACCAGTGGAAATCGACGAAGAAATGGTAGAAGTTACCTTCCGTGAAGAAACTCCTCCACCTCCTCCACCTCCACAACCAGAAACTGTATTGAGTGACATTATCGACATTCAAGACAACGAAGCTGAGGTAGAAACTACTGATTTCAACTCTGAAGACGACGCTGACGCACGCGTGGAAATTCAAGCTCCTATTGCTCCTCCAGAAGAAGAGGAAGAAGAACAAGTCATCCACATCCGTGTAGAAAAGATGCCAGAATTCCCTGGTGGTCAAGACGCACTAAACCGTTACCTAGTTAGAAATATTAAATATCCACTTCTAGCACAAGAAAACGGTATTCAAGGTCGCGTTGTTTGCCAATTCGTGGTAAACTCAGACGGTTCTATTGTTGACATTTCTGTAGTACGTGGTGTAGAAGAAAGCTTAGACAAAGAAGCTATCCGCGTTATCAAGTCAATGCCAAAATGGACTCCAGGACGTCAAGGCGGTAAAAACGTACGTGTAAAATACACATTACCTATCCGCTTCAAACTACAATAATGCAACTTTAATCTAAATATTAATAGGGTGACTGATTGGGTCACCCTATTTTTAAATACAATCAACACCTGTTATGCTAAATAGTATCAACAAATCTTCAGTAGAAACACCAGCAGAGAGAGCCATTCTTGTAGGTCTTATCACCCAAGAACAAAATGAGAGGAAAGCAAAAGAATACATAGAAGAACTTGCTTTTTTAGCAGATACTGCAGGAGCAGTGGTTGTAAGACATTTCTTCCAACACCTAGACTACGCCAATAAAAAAACATTCGTAGGCACAGGTAAACTAGAAGAAATTCAAAAATATGTTGAAGAAAACGATATTCAACTTGCCATTTTCGACGACGAACTTTCTCCATCACAACTAAGAAATATCGAAAACGAGCTTAAAGTAAAAGTACTAGACAGAACCACACTTATTCTAGACATTTTTGCAAAAAGAGCTCAAACTTCATATTCAAAAACCCAAGTTGAACTTGCTCAACTTCAATATTTACTACCACGACTAACAAGAATGTGGACTCACCTTGAACGTCAACGTGGTGGTATTGGTATGCGTGGTCCGGGTGAAACACAGATAGAAACCGACCGTCGTATTATCCTTCAACGCATTTCACTTCTTAAAAAAGAACTAAAAAGCATTGATACTCAAAAGAGCACACAAAGAAAAGGTAGAGGCAACATGGTACGCGTAGCACTAGTAGGCTATACCAACGTGGGCAAATCTACCATTATGAACCTTATAAGCAAATCTGAGGTATTTGCAGAAAACAAACTTTTTGCTACCCTAGACACCACCGTAAGAAAAGTAGTAATAGACAACCTACCTTTCCTACTAACAGACACAGTAGGATTTATCCGCAAACTTCCTCACGGACTAGTAGAATCATTCAAATCTACACTAGACGAAGTACGCGAAGCAGATATTTGGGTACACGTAGTGGATATTTCACACCCACAATTTGAAGATCAAATACAAGTAGTAGAAAAAACACTATCAGAAATTGAACCAAATGGCAAACCTAGCATCATTGTTTTCAACAAAATAGATGCATTCACATATACAGAAAAAGAAGAAGACGACCTTTCTCCTATCCAAAAAGAAAATCTATCAATAGAAGATTTAAAACGCACATGGATGTCTAAAAAAGGAGAAAACTGCATATTTATTTCAGCAAAAGACAAAACCAACATAGAAGAGTTTAAGGCATTGTTATACAACAAAGCAAGAGAAATACACACATCTCGCTTCCCATACAACAATTTCTTATACGAAAACTATGAAGAAGAATAAAATCACACAACTATGAAATATAGAAACCTTACCGAATCAGAAATCACCATACTTAAAGACCAATACTGCACATGTTCAGACTGGTCAAAAATCAAAGTAACCGAAGGGTTTAATACTAAGTATGTAAAACATGTTCACTTCTCTGGCGACATTCGTATAGGAAAATTCGAAAGAGTATTTGAACTAGAAGGCGGTTTAAAACAACATAGTGGTATTTTCCACGCCACATTACACAATTGCCAAATAGGCGACAATGTTTTCATTGCCAATATACACCGCTATATTGCAAACTATATAATAGCAGACGACTGTTATATAGAAAACACTCAACTCCTTGTAACAGAGACAGGTAGCACATTCGGCAACGGCAAGGACGTGGCAGTACTAAACGAAGCAGGAGGTAGAGAAATACGCATTACCGACCAACTTTCTTCTCACCTAGCCTACATTCTAACACTTTATAGGCACAGAAAAGAAACTATAGAGAATATTACAAAAATTATAGACCAATATACAGAAAGCGTAAAATCAGACATGGGTTATATTGCACCTCATGTTAAAATTACCACCTGTAGAAATATCAAAAACGTAAAAATAGGTTCACACGCCACTATAGATAGCGCAAGTGAGTTAATAAACGGTAGCATTAACAGTAACGAAAGCGACCCTGTATATATAGGTAATGGTGTAATAGCTAAAAACTTCATTATTTCCTCTGGCGTACAAGCCACAGACGACACATTAATAGAAAACTGCTTCATCGGACAAGGCACATTACTAGGTAAACACTTCTCTATCTACGATTCTGTTTACTTCTGCAACTGCCAAGGTTTCCACGGAGAAGCTTGCGCAATATTCGGTGGACCATTTACCGTTACACACCACAAATCTAGTCTTTTAATTGCAGGTTTATTCTCATTCTTAAATGCAGGTAGTGGTTCAAACCAAAGTAACCACATGTACAAACTAGGTCCTATTCACCAAGGAGTAGTAGAAAGAGGTTCAAAAACCACTAGTGACTCATACATTCTTTGGCCAGCAAAAGTTGGAGCATTCTCACTTGTAATGGGACGTCACTCACACCACTCAGACACATCAAACCTACCATTCTCATACCTAATAGAAAACGACGACGAAACATATATCGTACCTGGTATCAACATTAAGAGTGTAGGAACAATTCGTGACGCACAAAAATGGCCTAAACGTGACCGCAGAAAAGATCCAAACAAACTAGACCAAATAAACTTCAACCTATTAAGCCCATACACTATACAAAAAATGTATGCAGGCATAGATATTCTAAACACATTGAAGTCACTATCTGGCGAAACATCACACACATATAGTTACCAAAGCACCATTATCAACCAATCATCACTTAAAAAAGGTATTGGTTATTATAAAATGGCTATCAATAAATTCTTAGGCAACTCTATTATTAGCCGCCTAAAAGAAACAAAATTTGAGTCCATAGAAGCAATTAGAGAACGCCTAAAACCAAGTACAGAAATAGGTTTAGGCACATGGAACGACATTTCAGGTTTAATAACACCAGCAAGTGAAATAGACTCTCTACTAAACGATATAGACAATAAAAAACTAACTTCACTAGAAGAAATAAACGAACGCTTCAAATTTATTCACAAAAACTATTACGAATACGAATGGACATGGGCATTGGATAAAATAGAAGAAAAACTAGGTAAAAAATACACAGAATTCACCATACAAGACATTATAGAAATTGTTCAAGTATGGACAAAAAGCGTGGTAGACCTAGACAAACTTCTATACGAAGACGCGAAAAAAGAATTTGACTTAATATCTCGCACAGGTTTCGGTGCAGATGGAGATGAAAAAATCAAAACATTAGACTTCTACAATGTTCGTGGCAAGTTTGAAGAAAACCCATTCGTAAAAGAAGTATTAAGACACATTGAAGTTAAAACAGCTCTAGGTCAAGAACTTATAAGCAGAATAGAACATTTAGCATAATGAGCAACTGGCACTACATAAAAGAATATATTAAATTTAGGTTCAGCGCCAAACACCATAAAGGACATGGTGTTCACTCACCTTTTGTATTCTCACTTATAGAAGACGTTCTAAACGAAAAGAACGAATATTATGCTTATAAAGATATAGAAAGAGTTAGAAAAAACCTTCTTGAAGACTATTCCACAATCTTTGTAAACGACTACGGCACAGGCAACTCAAGAAAAAGACAAGTATCTGAGATAGCCCGCACTAGCCTTAAAAGCAAGAAAGAAGCCCAAATGCTCTTTAGATTTGCTTGTTTAATACAACCTAAAAACATTCTTGAATTAGGTACAAGTCTGGGTATCACCACTTTATACCTTTCAAAAGCAAGAACTTCTGCCAATATTTACAGCATAGAAGGTTGTCCGAACATTGCTAATATAGCAAAACAAAACTTCAAAAACCTTGGAGCGAACAATATCACAAGTATAGTAGGCAACATCAACACAGAACTTCCTAAAGTCTTATCAAAAATAGACAGTTTAGATATGGTCTTCTTCGATGCCAATCACACAAAAGAAGCCACATTAAACTATTTCAATCAATGTCTAGAAAAAGCTAACAATAACACCATTTTTATTTTCGATGACATTTATTGGTCTAAAGGCATGACAGAGGCATGGGAAGAAATATACAAACACCCTGCTGTAACCTACTCAATAGACCTTTTCCACTTAGGTATGGTTTTCTTTAATAAAGAATGGATTAAATCACATTTTAAAGTTAAGTTCTAACATGAAAGTTTACACCAAAACAGGAGACAAAGGCACCACTGCCTTAGTGGGCGGAAATAGAGTATCTAAAGCCGATGACAGACTAGAATTATACGGCACTTTAGATGAACTGGACAGTTTCATAGGACTACTTAAAACAGAAATCCCTTCTCCATACAAAGAATTTCTACATAAAATCCAAGAAAACCTAATACAAGTAAACGCCTTATTTGCAACTGATTGCGAAAAATGGGACGAAAAAATAGGCTTCAACACAGATTTAATAAAAGAAATCGAAGACAAAATAGACGAATACGAAGAAGGTCTAGAACCGATTAAAAGCTTCCTCATACCAGGTTCGTCTAGACTAAATGCTTTATGCAACGTTGTCCGTACAGTTTGCAGAAGAGCAGAAAGACAAATTTATCACATAGATCTACTACCTTGCCAGTCTCAAGCCACTGCCTACATCAATAGACTTTCTGATTTTTTCTTTGTACTAGGAAGAAAATTTTAAAATAGTTATAGAAAATTGTTGTTTTGTGTAGAAAATTCCTTACCTTTGCGTGATTTTTCATAGGTAGACAATTTATTTATAAATTTTAAATATTTTCACAATGTATTGGACATTAGAACTAGCATCTAAATTAGAAGATGCACCATGGCCTGCAACAAAAGACGAGCTAATCGATTACGCAATGCGTTCTGGAGCACCTCTAGAGGTAATTGAGAACCTTAACGAAATCGAAGACGAAGGGGATGTTTACGAAACAATCGAAGACATTTGGCCAGACTATCCAAGTAAAGAAGACTTCTTCTTTAACGAAGATGAGTATTAAAATTTTGATTTTCACATTTTTTTATATACCTTTGCATATATTTGAGAAGACTTTACGCATTAAAACAATAGCTTTCTGCAAACGTTAGAACGCGATTTACACAATTTAAAATGAAAAAAATCGTTACTACTGTAGTGCTTTTTTGTTTTGCGTATACGTGTTTCGCAGGGCAAAATATAATTTTCAGCCAATACGGACTGAATTTGAACACATATAATCCTGCAGCGGCAGGTATTAATGACATGATAAATGTTTTCGGAACATTTAGGTCACAATATGCTGGACTAGAAGGTGCACCAATAACATACGATGTTGCTGTAGATGCATCTTTCGATATTGCAAAAACAAAACATGGTGCAGGACTTGCATTTTATGACAATAGCATAGGTTTATTTGTTTTTCAAGATATAAACGTACAATATGCTTATAGACATAAAATAGGCGAAGGATATTTAGCTGGTGGTTTCTTTGTAAATTTCACAACATTGAAATATGACACAGAGCGTCTACGCAATGTAGAAAGCGATTACCACTCAGAAAACGACCCTGCTATTCCAAAGGGAGAGGCAAATGATTTTAAAATGGATTTGGGCGTCGGTTTCCTATATAAAACTAAAGATTGGTACGCTGGAATTTCCGCTTTAAACTTACTAGCACCAGAATATAGCTTGAGCAATAGTTCTAGTTTAACATTATTTAACAAAACAAGAAATTTATTTGTAACTGGCGGATACAATATATCATTTAGAGATCCGTTATATAAATTGAAGCTAACCGCTTTACTCAATACAGACTTTATAACATGGACAGGTTTGATTAACGCAAACTTCGAATATAAAGAGATGTTTTGGGGAGGTTTAGGATACAGAATAGACAGTGCAGTAATTTTTACTGCTGGTATAAAAGTCCTAAACGGTTTAGTAATAGCATACTCATACGACTTACCTACATCAGGGTTAATAAATTCAGCTGGTGGTCACGAAGTGGTCGTTTCGTATAGTTTTAATATAGATTTGTCAAAAAAGAATAAATATAAAAGTATAAGATACTTGTAAGTATAACCTTAAATTTAACAATGAAAAAATTACTTGCTCCTTTATTTGCATTAGCTATTTTAAGCAGCTGTAGTAATTCTTCTAGCGGAGAATTAGTTGGTGTTAAGACTGAATCATGGACTGAACCAAATCCTTACGGAATGGTGTTCATCAAACAAGGTTCATTTACTATGGGTCCTAACGACCAAGACGCTACATGGGCTGCATCAACACAATCTAAAGTTGTATCTATTGATGCATTTTGGATGGATGAAACAGAAATAACTAACCGCGAGTACAAACAATTCGTTTACTGGGTAAAAGACTCTATCGCCCGCGAAAAATTAATCACAGCTGAAGAAGAAGATCCAGGCTGGGAAACTTCTGTGTTCGTTGATAGACGTAAAAAAGAATTATCATACGAAAGCGACAACGAAGATGCAGCTAAAGGTTCTGTTCTTTACAAAGTTGGTGGTCGTCCAAACGACTCAGAAGAAGCTGTAGAAAATCGTCGTCCAAAAATCAATTGGAAAGAAGAAATTCCTTGGACAAAACCTACAACAGAAGCACAAGCTAAAGCTCTTGACTCAATGTATTATTCTTCAGAAGAATCTATTTCTCCTTCTTTAGAAGTTAATGGTCATATCCTTAACTACAAATACTTATGGATAGACTACAACCAAGCAGCTCTTAAACGCAACAAATACAATCCTAATAAAGGTCGCTATGAAAACGACTTATCATTACTTGGCAAAGGCAAAGACTCTGCAGACGTAATGGTTAAGAAAGATACATCTTACGTTGACGAAAATGGTTATATCGTAAACAAAACTATGTTCGTTGAACTTAAGAGCCGTAGAGACTTCATCTCATCTCGCATCATCAATGTTTACCCAGATACATTATGCTGGATTCGTGACTTCACATACGCATACAACGAACCATACATGAAAATGTACTTCCATCACGATGGTTATGGTGACTATCCAGTGGTTGGTGTAAACTGGGAACAAGCAAGCGCATTCTGCCATTGGCGTACACAATATTATAACTCTGCTCAAGTGAGCATGGGTAACCCAATCGTTCAAGACTATCGTCTTCCAACAGAATCTGAATGGGAATACGCAGCACGCGGTGGTCGTGAACTTTCAATGTACCCTTGGGGTGGCACATACGTGCGTACTGCAAAAGGTTGTTTCTTAGGCAACTTCAAACCAATGCACGGCAACTACACTGTAGACGGCTACATGATTGCAGCTAAAGTTGGTTCATTCCCTCCAAACGACTATGGTTTATATGATATGTCTGGTAACGTAGCAGAATGGACATCATCTGCATACCACGAATCTAACTATAGCTTCGTAAACGACTTAAACCCAAGCTACAACTACAACTCTAAATCAAACGACCCTCAAATTATGACTCGTAAAGTTATTAGAGGTGGTTCTTGGAAAGACATAGGTTTCTATCTACAATGCGGTGCTCGTACATACGAATACCAAACTGAAGCTCGTTCTTACATCGGTTTCCGTTGCGTAAGAAGTGTAATTGGAGCAAATTATCAATAATATAAGAATAAACAATAAAAAATACATTACAAACTTTAATAATTAAATACTTAAATTATGGCAAAACAAAGCGTTTTAAGCAGCCCTAAAGGCAAAAAAATCGTAGGCTACGCATACGGATTCGGTGCAGCAATCGTTATTATTGGTGCTTTATTCAAAATTCTTCACCTTCCAGGTGCAGCAATCCTATTAACAGCAGGTATGCTTACCGAAGCTGTCCTATTCGCTCTTTCAGCATTTGAAGATCCACACAAAGAATACCACTGGGAAACTGTATTTCCACAACTAGAAGGTGGTGAAGGTGGTGCAATCCTTGGTGATGCTGCTCCAGCTGCTTCTAAAGCAGGTAACAGCATCGACGACATCGCTAATGCTGGTGGTCTATCACAAAGCGACGCTCAAAAACTAAACGAAGGTATCCGCAAACTTAGCGAAACAGCTAACCAAATTGCTGATGTTACAGCTGCAGTTTCTGCTTCTGCAAACTATGCTAAAAACATGAACGCTGCTTCTGACGCTATCGCTTCATTTGCAGCTACACAAGCTTCATTAAAAACATCTTCAGACTCTCTATTTGCATCTTACAAAACAGTTGCAGAAAGCATGGCTAACGTTGCAACTGATGCTGAAGGTTATATGAAAGAAATGCAAGGTATTACTAAAAACCTTTCTGCTATCAACGCAAGCTACGAAATGCAAGTTAAGAGCATCAGCGCTCAAGCAGAAATCGTTGAAAGCGTTAACAGCAACCTTAACAAAATCGGTTCTGCTATGGAAGCAGCTTCTGCTCAAACAGAACAATTCAAAGAACAAGCAACTAAACTTACACAACAAGTTAGCAGCCTAAACAACGTTTATGGCAATATGTTAAATGCATTTGGTGCAAGAGTTTAATAACTGATTCATTAACTTAAAAACTACACAATAATAATATGAGTGCAGCGAATTGTCCAGAGACACCGAGGCAGAAGATGATCAGTATGATGTACATCGTGCTAACAGCGATGCTTGCATTGAACGTATCTACTGATGTCTTAAACGGTTTCTCTTTAGTACAAGAAAGTCTTAGCAAGACTATCGAAAGTACTGAGATCAAAAACAAAGACCTTTATGAGCAATTTGGAGCTCTTAAGTCTCAAAACCCTAAAAAGGTTGGTGAATGGTTAGATCTTGCAAACACTGTTAAAGCTAAAACTGACTCATTATATGGCGTTATCGAAACATTAAAATACGATATCGTTGTTGCAGCAGACGGTGAAGGTGCAGACGTAAATAACATTCAAGGCAAAGACAACCTAGACGTAAGTGCACAAGTAGCTCTTCCTTCTGGAGTTATTCCACAAAACCAACGTGGTGTAATTCTTAAGAATGACCTTAACAAATATGCAGCTTTTATGATTAGTCTTGTAAAAGACTCTGCAAAACAAGAAGCATTCAAACAAACATTCAACACAGAAGACCGCATCGTAAACGGTGATCCAATGTCTTGGGAAAATGCTCGTTTCAGCTCTATGCCAGTATCTGCTACAGTAACTCTTTTAACAAAGATTCAAGCAGACTTACGTAACACAGAATCTGAAGTAGTAAGCTACCTTAAAAACCAAGTGGACGCTAGTGACTTCCGTGTAAACAAAATTACTGCAGAAGTTATTGCTGATGCTTCATACATAACACGTGGTGGCACATACAAAGCTCGTATAATTCTAGCTGCCGTAGACTCAACAAAACGTCCTAAAATCACTCTAAACGGTGAAGTTCTAGATGGCGAAGTTTACGAAAAAGCATGTAACTCTGTTGGTCAATTTGACATTGCAGGTACTATCGACCTTCCTCGTGGCGACGGTAGCATCCAAACATACGACTTCAGCAGCTCATATATCGTAGGCGAACCTACAGCTATCATCTCTGCTGATATGATGAACGTGTTCTACGCAGGTATCGAAAACCCTATCAGTGTTTCTGTTCCTGGTGTACCTTCACAAAACATCATGGTATCTGTTAGCAATGGTAGACTAACTCGCACAGCAAAAGGTTGGTCAGTACGTCCTACAAAAGCTGGTACAGACTGTAAAATCTCTGTATCTACTAAAGGTGACAATGGAAAAGTTCAAAACATCGGTGCTAAACCATTCCGTGTAAAACTTCTTCCTCCTCCAGTAGCATACATCGAATATACAAGCGATGGTAACCCTGCTAAATATAAAGGTTCTCGTCCTATCTCTAAAGGTGCTTTAATCAGCGCTAAAGGCATTAAAGCAGAACTTGATGACGCAGACCTAGACGTACGTTACCAAGTACTTGGTTTCGACCTTAACTTCTTCGACTCAATGGGTAATGCTATCGTTAAAGCATCATCTAGCGGTAGATTTACTGGTGAGCAACAAGAAATTATGCGTAAAATGAGCAAAGGTAAAAAATTCTTCATCTCTCGTGTTCGTGCTAAAGGTCCAGACGGTGTAGAAAAAATCCTTCCTCCTATTGAAGTAATTGTAAATTAATACATAAATGATGAAAAAGTTTTTTCGAAATATATTAATTGGTTTGTTATCGCTAAGTGCAGCTTCTGCAGTAGCACAAGATACTGACATTTCTTTCTTCACAGAAACAGGTGAGATTCTAACAAATCTACCTACAACTATAGACATGTCAGAACGCGAGCCTGTAGAATACAACAACCCTAGAGTAGATGATGTTGTATGGCAACAAGTAGTATATCGTATTATCGACCTACGCGAGAAAATCAACTATCCTCTATATTTCCCAGAAGAAGCTAGTGATAATCGCCAAAGTCTATTTACAACTATCTTCCGCCTGTATGAAGAAGGCAAGATTAAAACATACGATTATCTAGACGGCAAAGAAATCTTCAATGAAGATTATGAAGTACCATTTGATAAATTCGTTGAAACTTGCGACATCCTTTTAACTGTTAAAACAGACTCAATTACAGGTGACACTCTAAGTACAGAAATAGACGAAAGTAACATTCCTAACAGAGAAGTTTTAAAATACTATGCAAAAGAAGTATGGTACTTTGACAAACACAACTCTGTATTCAATGTTAGATTGATTGCACTTTGCCCTATTTGGTACAAACAAGACTACGATTTAGGTCTTCAAAAACGTCCTTTATTCTGGGTAAGATACGACGAATTACGTCCTTTCCTTGCTAAACAAGAAGCCCTTCTTTCTGACAGAAACAATGGTGCTCGCGAAAGTATGGATGACCTATTCATCAAACGTAGATTTGGTAGCTATATTTTCAAAGCTTCATCTACAATGAATCGAAACTTGCTTCAATACAATAGCACAGCAGAAGAAATGCACAAAGAACAAGAACGCATTAAAACTGCAATCATCAACTTTGAACAAGATCTTTGGGAATATTAATATTTCAATGATAAGTTTCAGGAAGCCAACTTGCAAAAGTTGGCTTCTTTTTTTACTAATTTTTTAATTTTTTTATGATTTGACGTATCAATATTTATCTTCGATATACCCTATAAAACAAAGATATTCATTATCTTTGCATATTAAACCGTAGTTAAATTTATATTGAGAAGATTGTACTCTATTTATTAAAAAAATGAAAACTAAATACATTCTTAAACATAAGAGAATTTATACATTAATTGCTCTTATGTTCTTCGGCTATGGTTTATGTAGTGCAGAGTACAACCACGAATTAGGTCTTTCTGGTGGCACGGCTTTTTATCTAGGCGACGCCAATCATGCTACACCATTTCATAGACCTCAATGGTCTGCTGGTGCGTTCTATAGATACAATATAGATACAAGATGGGCGGTTAAATTAGATGTAAACTATGCAAAAGTAGAAGGTGATACGAGAGATTTTGGGTATGTATTACCAAATAATCAGTCATACGCTCGTTTCGAAAGAGGTTTTGTTGACATCCACGCCGCTGTTGAATTTAACTTCCTAGATTTGGGTGAAGATACATATTACAAAAAGAAATTTGATGCCACTCCATACATCCTAATAGGCGTAGGTCTATGTGCATATAACAATTTTTACGGAGGCTCTAGCATGTATGAATTATCTATTCCTATTGCCATAGGCGGAAAATGGAAAATAAATAAAAGATTGACATTAGGAATACAATGGAGCATCCACAAACTATTTACCGACAAGTTTGACGTAACTAATGAAAATAACAAGATACTAGACAATCCTACTGGCGCTCCTAATGTAGGCTTCCTAGATACAGACTTTTATTCTATAGCAAATATTTCATTATCAGTCAATCTATTTGATACTAAAAAATTTTGTAGATAATATGAACAATTTAAAGGAACAAATAAACATAGATAATTTACCATCACATATAGCTATTATTATGGATGGTAATGGTCGTTGGGCAAAAAAACAAGGAAAACTACGTTTATTTGGCCATAATAATGGTGTTACTTCTGTGAGAGCCGTTACAGAAGCTGCAGCAGAATTAGGCATCAAGTTCCTAACATTATATGCATTCTCTACAGAAAACTGGAATAGACCTGAAGACGAAGTTAAGGGTTTAATGAGCCTTCTAATTCACACAATAGAAGCAGAAACCCCTACCCTAAACAAAAACAATGTAAGACTTCTAAGTATTGGTGACAATTCTCGTATGCCTGAAGATGTTAGAAAAAGACTTCAAGCTTGTATTGAAACTACAAAAAACAATACGGGATTAACATTAGTACTAGCATTGAGTTATTCTTCTCGTTGGGAAATAACAAAAGCTACACAAGATATAGCAAAAGACATTGCCTGTGGCACAATTAAAACAGAAGAAATAACAGAAGAGTTAATTTCTAGCTATATGTGTACTAAAAATATTCCAGACCCAGAACTTCTTATTAGAACTAGCGGTGAATATAGAATAAGCAACTTCTTACTATGGCAAATCGCATATAGCGAGCTATATTTTACTGAAGTACTATGGCCAGACTTCCAAAAGGAAGATCTATACAAGGCTATTATTAATTACCAATCTAGAGAACGCCGTTTTGGTAAAACAAGCGAACAAATTAACAGTTAAGCAGGAATGAAATCATATTTGAAACTATTATTTTTAAGCCTGCTTTTATTTCTAACCGCCACTAACATTGCGGCACAGGAAATTATAGACACCACAAAAGTAGTGGAGTCTGTTAGTATATTATCTGGAGAAGAAATTCCAGATATAAATTATACTCACCCTCAAGAATATACTATTTCTGAGATTACTACATCAGGCAAGAATAATTACGAAGATTATGTTCTTATCGGTTATTCAGGACTTAAAAAGGGTGAAAAGATAACTATACCTAGCGATGACATTTCTAACATAGTAAAACGCTTTTGGAAACAAGGTCTTTTTAAAGATGTTAAAGTAGAAATTGCTGCTATCAAAGGACGCGAGGTGTGGCTAAATATCCACCTAGACCAACGTCCTAAAATTTCAGAAATTAATCTTACAGGTGTTAAGAAGAAAGAAAAAGAAGATTTACTAAAAGGAATGGGAATTAGTAAAGGAGGACAGCTAACCCCATATAGCATAGATAAAGCTAAAAGATTTATAACCGACTACTTCCAAGATAAAGGTTATTATTACGTAAAATCTTCTATCACCCCTAGAGAAGAAGAAGGCTCTGAAACTATCGTAGACATTAGAATAGAAAAAGGTTCAAAAACTAGAGTTAATGAACTGATTTTTGAAGGCAACGAACAAGTTTCTAACAAAAAACTTGACCGTGCGATGAAGAAAACTAACGATAGATCAAATATAATGAACATCTTTAGAAGTAAGAAATTTATTCCTAAAGAATATAAAAATGATAAAATCCTACTTATCGACAAATATAACGAATTAGGTTATAGGGATGCTAAAATCCTTAGCGATAGCGTGTATGCTGATACTGTTAAAAGTACAGATAAAAAGAAATATGTAAACGTCCATATCAAACTAAATGAAGGACAACAATATAAGATAAGAAATATCAATTGGGTTGGTAATAGTATTTATAGTACAAACTATCTTAATACTGTTTTAGGTTTCAAAAAAGGTGATATTTACAACCAAAAGAAACTAGATGAAAGAATAAATATAGACGAAGATTGTGTAAGCAATCTTTATCTAGACAATGGGTATTTGTTCTTTAATTTACAAACAGTAGAAACTAACATTTACAAAGACTCTATTGACTTAGAAATCCGCATCGTTGAAGGAAGACAGGCTACTATCAACAGAGTAAACATCGAAGGTAGCGAATATCTATACGAAAAAGTAGTAAGACGTGAGCTTAGAACAAAACCTGGAGATTTATTTAGTAAATCCGACATTATGCGTTCTATGCGAGAACTTGCTGCAACAGGTCACTTCTCTGCAGAACCAGGGAAAATGGACATAAAAACAATTCCAGATCCAGAGAATGGAACTGTTGATTTAACATACGTATTAGAGTCTAAACGTAATGACCAAATAGAACTTTCAGCTGGTTGGGGTCAAACTGGTGTTGTAGGTATTGTACGACTTAAATTTACCAATTTCTCACTAAAGAATATATTTAACTTTAAGAAATATAACCCTCTACCTCAAGGAGATGGTCAAACACTTACACTTAGTGCTCAAACCAATGGTATGTATTACCAAGCATATAGTCTATCATTTACCGAACCTTGGTTAGGTGGGAAACGCCCAAATTCGTTTAGTTTCTCTGCTTATTATTCTATTCAATCAGGTGTAAGTAGTACTTATAGTTCAAACTATAGCAGTACATACTATGGAGACAACTCATGGTATTCATACGATTATGACCCTGATAAATACATTAAGACACTGGGACTAACCGTTGGTTTAGGTACACGATTAAACTGGCCTGACGACTATTTCACTCTATATGGTCAGTTTGCATATCTAAATTACAACCTTAGTAACTGGAATTACTTTGCATTGACAGATGGTATTGCGAATAACTTCAATATTAGTGTCACACTACAACGAAATTCACTAGACCAACCTATATATCCAAGCAAAGGATCAGATATTTCGCTTTCACTAGCATTGACTCCTCCTTATTCTGCATGGGATGGTATAGATTACGAAAACGCATCTATGCAAGAGAAATATAGTTGGATTGAATATTATAAAATCAAATTCAAATCTAAATTCTTCTTCCCACTAACTCCAGATAACAAACTAGTACTTATGGGACGTGCAGAATTTGGTTTCTTAGGATATTATAATATTCATAAACGTTCTCCATTTGAAACATTTTGGGTTGGGGGTGACGGTATGAGCGGTTATAGTAGCACATACGCGACTGAAACCGTAGCACTTCGTGGTTATCAAAATGGTTCATTAACTCCATATTATGATGATGGTGGCCAAGCTGGTAATATCTATACTAGATTTAGTATGGAATTAAGATATCCTATAGTCCTAAAGGAAAGTACCATGGTGTGGGCATT
The DNA here is from genome assembly GCA_045612225.1 of Candidatus Enterocola sp. GTDB lineage: Bacteria > Bacteroidota > Bacteroidia > Bacteroidales > Paludibacteraceae > Enterocola. Next base: position 25,304 of record JAZKYP010000009.1, on the reverse strand, counting down.
AGTGTTTGCTGAGGCAGGTAATTGCTGGAGAGATTATAAAGATTATAACCCTCTAGATATTAAAAAATCTGCTGGTGTAGGTCTGCGTGTTTATATGCCAATGTTTGGTCTACTTGGTATCGACTGGGCATACGGTTTCGACAAAGTAAACGGCGTAGTGAGTGGCAGTCAGTTCCACTTTGTAATTGGACAAGAGTTCTAAATTTCATTTAGAACTCTTGCCCAATTACTTTTAAACCTATACACACAAACATCGTCTAAACAACTGAGTAAACAACTTAAAAACGAAAATATATGAAAAAGATTTTTTTATTAACAATAGTTGCAATGAGTGCTTTTATTAGCGCTTCTGCACAAAACTGGGCATTAGTAGATATGGAATATATCCTTAAAAACATTCCAGCATACGAATCTGCTATGCAACAAATAGAACAAAGTTCTAAAAAATGGGAAAAAGAAATTTCTGCTTTAAACACAGAAATTCAAACACTTTATAAAAACTATCAGTCTGAAATGGTTCTACTTTCTGACGAACAAAAGAAAGAAAGAGCACAAGAAATAGTTGACAAAGAAACTGAGGTTAAAGACCTTAAACGTAAATATTTCGGCAATGATGGTGAACTTTACAAAAAACGTGAAAGTTTGATGAAACCTATTCAAGAAGAAATCTACAATGCGATTAAAGACATAGCTGAAGCTAAAAAATACATGCGTGTAGATGACAGAGCTTCTTCTCCTAGCATTCTTTTTGCTAATCCTGCAGTGGATATTAGTGATGATGTATTAACAAAACTTGGTTACGCTAAATAATTAAACAAATAAAATTATATACAATATGAAAAAGATTATTATTGCTTTATTAATGGCTCTTCCATTCACAGCAATGGCTGCAGACCTAAAAATTGGTGTATTTAACTCACAAGAAGTTATTACTATTATGCCTGAGTATAATGCAGCAATGAGTGAACTAGAAAATATGAACTTAAAATTCCAAACAGAAGGTAAAAAACTTCAAGAAGAATTAGAAAAGAAATATCAAGAATATACTTCTACTGCAGAAACATTAGAGCCTGCAATTAGACAATATAAAGAGACTGAACTAGCTCGTCTTCAACAATCTATTCAAGAATTCGCTACTAGCGCAGAAAATAACATCAAGAAAAAACAACAAGAGTTAATGATGCCTATTATCAATAAAATCAACCAGGCAATCAAAAAAGTTGGTGACGAAAATGGTTTCACATACATTATTGATAACGCAGCAAACATTATTCCTTACGTTGCTCCTAGTGCAGAAAACGTATTACCACTTATCAAAAAAGCGCTTAATATTCAATAATTATTAAACCCGATGGCTCGAATAGGTGTTTTTGATTCTGGCTACGGAGGTTTAACAATACTAGAAAAATTCCGAGCATTATTGCCTGAGTACGATTATGTTTACTTGGGCGATAATGCTCGTACTCCATACGGTACACGCTCGTTTGAAGTGGTGTATCAATACACACTTGAATGTGTAAAAAAACTTTTTGAACTTGATTGCGACTTGGTGATACTTGCTTGCAACACTGCATCGGCAAAAGCATTACGCACTATTCAACAAAAAGACCTACCAACTATTGCTCCTGAGAAAAGAGTTTTGGGTGTTATCCGCCCTACTGCAGAGAAAGTAGGAGAATTTACCCAATCACTTCACGTGGGACTCCTGGGCACAGAAGGTACTATTCAATCTGGTTCTTATCCTATTGAAATAAACAAAATATTTCCTGAGATAGTTGTTACAGGACAGGCATGCCCTATGTGGGTGCCACTTATTGAAAACGGCGAACACCTTTCTGAAGGGGCTGATTACTTCGTGAAAAAGTATATCAGTGACCTGCTAAGTGCCGACCCAATGATTGACACATTGATATTGGCATGCACACATTATCCACTACTTGTGGACAAAATAAAAATGCATGTACCTGAGCACATGCAAATTATTTCTCAAGGTCCTATCATTGCCGATAGGCTAAAGGATTATCTTCTAAGACACCCTGAAATGGAAACCCGCCTTAGCAAAAATGGTGAGTGTACTTTCTATACTACTGAGTCTGTGGATAAGTTTAAAAAATCTGCTTCTGCCTTTTTACAAGAAAATATAGAAGCTCACCACATTACTCTATAATATTATTCCGATTTCTTTTTGGTCTTCTTTTCTGTTTTTACAAAGTCCACTTTGTATGGATTTGCAGGGTCTTCTGTAGGCACAAGTTTGATTTTTGAATCGAAGTTGGTGCCGTCTTCTGCTGTGAAACCTTTAAGCGCAATAGTTTCGCCTTTAAGCAAGCGTTGTGCTTGCGAAAGTGTAATGATTTTGCCAGATTTTTCTTTCCAAAGCACAAATTTACAGCCTTCTTTATAGCCACTGCAACCAAATCCACGTTTGCCTTCTATAATGTCTTTTCCGCAGATAGGGCACTCGCCTATTTCTTCTGGAGTGAAGTCGAACACTACTCTACCCTCTTCTGCACTATATTTTACGCGAGCATCGAAGTCTGTGCCTTTCTTGCTTTTAAAGCCTTTTATTACCTCAGATTTGCCTTTTTCTATCATTTGGCGAAGGTGTTTCTCGGTAAGAGTTTTGCCTGCCATTTCTTTCCAAAGAACAAATTTGCAACCTGTGGTTTTAAAACCTACACATCCCCACCCTTTGGGAAGTTCTTTTAGACGTTCTCCACAAACAGGGCAACGCACGCCATCAAGCACTTGAGTTTGCACTTGTTCGCCAGTAGAAAGGATATGAGCTGTTTCTTCTTTTGTAAAAGAAAGAATTTCGTTATAGAAAATATCAGAGGCATACTCACCTTTTGCCATTAGATTGAGTTTCTTTTCCCATTCGCCTGTTAGGGATGGGTTGCCAATAGGCAGTTCTTTTGTTAGTTCATACACCTGATAACCTAACTCGGTAGGGATAAGTTTATTCTTCTCTTTTACTATATAGTTGCGTTTGTATAGAGTCTCTATGATATTTGCACGTGTGGCTGGAGTACCTAGACCGCAATCCTTCATTGCTTGCACAGCTTCTGGATCGTCTAGTTGGCGACCTGCTGTTTCCATTGCTTTAAGAAGTGTTGCTTCTGTCATTAAAGCAGGCTTTTTGGTCATACCTTCTTTGATGCGTTTCTCCTGCACATCAACTATATCTTGAAGTTTAAGATTTGGAAGTGCTTGCTCGTCTTCTGCTTCGGCATCTTCTGCTGCTGGCACATCTTTGTCTAAAACCATACGCCAACCTGCTTCTTTTATCTTTGTACCAGATGCTTCAAGTAGTTCTTTATCGTCTGAGAAATGAAATTTGTACGAAAGAACTTCTTTTTTACAAACAGGAAGAAGCGCCATAACTAGTTGTTTACAAACCATTTCGTAGATGTTCTTTTCATCCTTTGTAAGTGTAGAATATGATTTCATATTCTGGAAGGTAGGAATAATAGCATGGTGGTCGGTAAGTTGTTTGCTATCGAAACAAGCCTTGTTTAGTTTGCCTTTTTCAAGGGTTTCAATGGCAGAAATATAAGAGGTGCCAAAGTTATTTTCCTTTAGCGCACCTAGTTTCTTTTGCACCTCAGCAAGCATATCATCACCAAGGTAACGGCTACCTGTACGTGGATATGTAAGCATTTTGTGGCGTTCGTATAGGGCTTGCACTATGTCTAGTGTTTGTTGAGCACCTAGGTTGAAACGTCTGTTGGCTTCTGCCTGAAGTGAAGTAAGGTCGAAAGGCAGTGGTGCTTTTTCTTGCTTTTGCTTAATTTGTTTGTCAACTACAGTAACTGTAGGAGTGATAAGTGCAGCAAGTGCTTCTGCCTTTTCTTTTTGCATAAAACGCTCTGGATAACGAGCCACAAAACTCTGATTTTCTGCAAAAAGTTGAGTTTCTACTGTGTAGAATGGTTCTGGATTGAAGTCGGTGTGCTCTTTCCAACGTTTACAGATAAGCGCAAGGGTTGGGGTTTGCACGCGTCCTAGTGAAAGTGCCTTTTTTGAGCGAGAAGCTAGAGTAAGGGCACGTGTGGCATTCATACCCACTAGCCAGTCCGCTTCGTTGCGGCTACGCGCAGAAAAGTATAGATTGTCGTACTCGCTACCCGGTTTAAGATTTGCAAAGCCCTCTAAAATGGCTTCGTCGGTCATAGACGAAATCCAAAGTCTTTCAAATGGTTTGTTGCATTTACTATCGTTGTAAATATAACGGAATATAGCTTCACCCTCACGGCCGGCGTCAGTGGCACAAATAAGGCTGTCGGCAGAGGCAAAAAGTCTTTCTATAGTTTCTAGTTGTTTCTTCGCACCTTCGTCTTCTGTAGGCTTATATATAAAGAATGAAGGCAACATAGGTAGGTCTTCTTTTAGCCATTTTTCATAGCCGTACACACCCGGATCTGCTAGTGATATTAAGTGTCCGAATGCCCAAGTTACCTGATACCCATTGCCCTCCATATAGCCGTCTTTCTTTGTCTTCACGCCCAATACTCTGGCTATATCTTTTGCTACCGAAGGTTTTTCTGCTAATATTACTTTCATAAGTTTATTTAGGACTTGCAAAGATAGTGTATAGCAAGTGCAATGACAAAAAAACGTTAGTTTTTTTTCTATTCTTCACTCATCTATATAATAAAATCCTGAATGCAGGTTTTTCTAAAAATGCGGTGCAATCCTAGTAATAATGCAATACCGAGTAGTGCATAAAAGTAGATATTTTCTTTGAAAAGCACTGCATAGCTAAACTGCAAGATAATAGGTATAAGCAACACTGGGAGCAAAAGGTAAAGTACAATATAAAGGTAGTAAATATAATTTCTCCTTCTGCCAAGTCTGAATATTCTATTTATAATAGTATTGCACGCACTTATAGTATATAAGAAGAACATATAACAAACTATCTTGTCTATGGCGTATGGATAAACAAGTAGAAAAGGCAGAAATAGACAAGGTAATATTAAGTTTAAGAGCGAAAAGCATTCTTTTATAAACACAATGTCTGCTAAAACTTCTTTCCTTACAGGTAGCGTAAGGAAAGAATATACATTAAAACCTTTATGACCTTTGCCAAATAGTTTTATTGAGAAATCTAATGAAAAGAATGAAATTAAAGCGGCATTGATAATAAGGTGTGTATCGTTTCTACCTATAATATTGTCACGTAGGCTACCAAACTCACCACTCAAGGAAATAAGCAATATAACCAAAACCACTATCATCATTAAATACATAAAAGTGGTAGAGATAATGGCAGATTTATTCTCTTTTATATTTAGAACAAATCTTTTAAATGACAGTTTATATAACTTGAAAATTAAATTTAGGTCCATACACTACTTATTAAACTACTAATCTTTATCTACACCTATTTGCACTATTTCTTTTAGATTTGGGCTGTTAAGCAATGCTTTAGCAGCCTTTTGTATGTCTTTGGCAGATGCTTTTTCAAGACGTTTTAGGTAAGTTGCACCATTGTCTTTTCCATACATTTGAATGGCTTGAAGACGAGAAGACCAATAATAGTTGTCTTTTTGCTCATCAGCAAAGGTTTTCCTTTTATGTTCTTTTACCTTCTGTACATCTGCTTCACGAGGGCCATTTTCTGCAATATTCTTAAGTTCTTTATACACTATAGGTAGCAAAGCATCCACCTTTGATGCATCCGTTGAAAACTGAATAGTTAAAGTAGCATGAGTTTTAGGCTCGTTAGATAATAACACATTGGTTGACACCCCGTATGTTCCACTCTGCTCTTCACGCACTTTTTCGGTGTAAACAAGATCTAAAATATCTTTAAGCATAAAGTAGGCTAACTTATTAGCCGAAGATTTAACATCGACAAAATTGCGTATTAGTACCCATGTAGTAGGCACTTGCATTTCTTTGTTGAAGCGAACAGAGGCATTTCCTTTTAATTCCAATGGTTCAGCACGTTTCACTTTTTCACGAGTTTTATTGGCTGGTATCGAAGCTACATATTTTTCCAAAAGTGGTACTAATGTTGTTTCATCTATGCTACCCACAATGGTAAATTTGAAATCTGCAGCATTGGCAAAACGTTCTTTAAATATCTCTATAGAACGTGAATAATCTAGGGCTGGCAAGTCTTCAATTTTTATAGTTGTAACTAGTTTATTGTCGTTGTACAATTTATTTTCAATTGTATCTACAAAGGCTGTAAGTGGTCTGTTGTTACGGTCTTTATTGCTCGCTATAAAACGTTCAATATAAGAGCTATACGCAGTAGAATCTTCTCTCACTGCGGTGAAATGTGCATACAGTAATTGAAATAGATAATCTACATCTTTTTTAGATGCATAACCAGATAGACTCTCGTTGTAGGTGCCAATGCTAGCATTAAGTGAGGTGCGTTTGTCTGATAAGAATTTTTCAAGTTGCACCTTATTCATATTACCAATTCCGCCCACATCATATAGTTCGTCGGCAAAACGAGCATTTACATAATCTGTAGAATCTAGTAGTATTGCCCCGCCAAAACTATTAGCAGAAAGCAAAATTTCATCGTCTTTAAAGTCCGTTTGTTTGAAGTAAACTTGCACTCCATTTGATAATTTATATTCAATAGCACCGTTTTTAATAGCACGTTTTTTAAGGATTTTTCCTTTTGCAGGAAGTTGTGAATCTAAAATAATTGCCTCAGGCAACTCTACATCTTCGTACTCCTTAATTTCCTTGTTTGGCAGAGCCATCAATTCATTTTTTACAAACTCTTTTGTTGGGAGATTTTCAAGAGAAGAGCCTGCAAACCAAATAAATACGTTGTTTGTATTCCAAGAGTTTACCCAAGCATTCACATCATCCACAGTAAGCTCTGAAGCTATTTTTTTACTTAGATTTAATCTTGTTTCGTCAGAAAGCATAGCTTCATTATCTAAGAAATTATCTATATAATCACTTACATAATAGTCGTTTTGGTGTTGATTTCTATGATTATAAGTTTGCTCTAATAGAGCCAAATACGATTTTTCTGCTCTATCCAACTCTTCTTCTGTGAAACCATAGCGACGCATTCTTTCTACCTCTTCCATCATTCGAGTAAATGCCACCTCTGCTCCAGCATTAGATATTTGCACTCCTATTTCAAAACATTTTTGTTTGCCAGAAAGTAGAAACTCACCATAATAGGCACTTGCTCCTGCAAAAGGAGGAACAGCCTCTTTCATCACATCCGAAAGTCTGTCTGACAGCATCGTTGCCACCACATCACGAATAAATGCCTGTTTTAGGCCCTCTTCTGTACTTTTTAGTGAATCTGGAATATCATCCACCTTTTGAGAATAAGTAAGGAGTGTAAATGGAGTTTCTGCGTCTGCAGAAATCACTATACAAGGCTCTTTATACTCAGACACAGGGAAATAAACACGTTCTGGAGCGCCCTCTGGCACTTTTGCACTGGCAAACAGTTCTTTAATTTTCTCTTCGGTGCGTTTCACATCTATATCACCAACCACCACAATACCTTGTAAATCTGGACGATACCAAGTATGGTAATACGTGCGAAGGGTATCGTATGAGCAATTTCTCACCACATCCATACTGCCAATAGGCATACAATCAGCATACTTATCGCCTGCATAAATCACAGGCGCATTATCTTCTATTTGACGCAAAATTGGGTTGTTTCTTGTACGCCACTCTTCCTCTATCACGCCTCGTTCTTTATCAATAGCCTCGGCCTCAAGCAAAATGCCATCAGACCAGTCTCGAAGAATAAGCAAACAAGAATCTACAGTGCTTACGCGCTCTGTAGGCACATCGGTTATCATGTAAACTGTCTCATCCACAGAGGTATAAGCATTTAGGTTTGCCCCAAATTTCACACCAATGGTTTCAAGATAGTTGATAAGTGCTTTGTCTGGATAATGCTTAGTGCCGTTGAACGCCATGTGTTCCAAAAAGTGCGCCAAACCACGTTGCCCTTGCGTTTCTTGTACAGAACCCACCTTTTGAGCTATATGAAAAGCTGCACGATTGGGAATATAATTGTTGTGACGTATATAATATGTTAGCCCATTAGGCAACATACCTTTTACTATTGCTGAATCGGCAGGTATCTCGGTGTATGCAAATACAGTGATATAAGAAATTAAAAGTGCTAACGTTAAAAATATTCGTTTCATAATAATTAAGATTTTTCTAATACATTTAGTTGATAGAGAAATATGTTCTCAACTCTTCAATTGCTTCACCTGCAGTAGCAGATATGTCTTTCTTTACAATGCCCTTTTCTAGTAGAATAATACGTGATGATATTTCAGAAACCAACTCAATGTTATGACTAGATAATATCATAGTAGTTCCAAATTCTTTGTTCAATTCCCTTAATAGACGCAACATCTCCATCTGAGAAGAAGGGTCAAGAAAGTTGAAAGGTTCATCAAGTAATAGCACTTTTGGATTGACTATCATAGCAGCAACAATACCAATCTTTTGTTTGTTACCTGCAGAATAATTCTTGATAAGTTTCTTTTTGCCAAGAATCTCACCGTTCATAAACGATTCAAACTTAGCTATACGTGCTTGCAACTCTTCTTTGCTGATATGGTTTAGTTCTCCAATTAGATTGAAATATTCTTCTGAAGTAAGAAACTCTATTAAATAACCAGAATCTAGAAACGAACCTGTGTAGAGTTTCCAATCTTCAGATTTAGACACATCTTTGCCGCCACTTAAAACCACCCCGCTACTTGCTTGGCAAAGGTCGAGTACCAATCTTAACATGGTGGTTTTGCCCGCACCATTGTTACCTACCAAACCAACAATGCTACCTTCAGCTATCTGCAACTGTTTGATGTCAAGTGCCTTGTTATCGCCAAAAAATTTAGTTAAGTTATCTATTTTTATCATAATCCTGTTACTTAGAAAGTGAATCGATAAGAATATATTTTCTGCTAATAATCTTGTTTACAGTTATTTTTAGCCATAAAGGCACTAGAAGTATTAACAATATACCAATACCCAAATATATCCAATAAAGGTATTCTAAAAATTCATACTTATTTGGAATATCTAATAATATAAAAATCGGAAATAGTATAAATATACGAATAAAACCCAGTTTGAAATTTCCTGAATTGCTCTTTAAACTTGCTTTATCGAAAAGGTCCAACTTATTTTTATTATATGGAATTGTTAATATATTTACGCATAAAAAAATTCCCAATAAAAGTAATGCACTACCTAAAAATCTTGCAAGTGTTATAGGAACTATAGTGTAGAATAATGTTGCAAATAAAACTGCAACTATTATTCCTAGTAAAAATTTGCTTGCAAAATAGGAATAAATCATTTTATTATTCCATAGAAAGACCGAGTTTATATACGATGACTCTATTCTTAGTGCATAGTCCGATATAGATATAATAAAAAAAGACACAGTAAAAGCAAAAGCCAGAAATATATAAGGACCTTGCCATGAACCTTCAAGAAGTCTAGCTTGTAATAATAAGTTAGGCATTAATAAAAGTGCAAATACTAGTAATCTTTTCAATACTGTTCTATAAAACGGCTTAATATTTAACAACAAAAACTGCCAGAACATACTACTCTTTGTTTAGGAGTGACTCAATATCTTTGCTGAATTTGTAGGTGTATTTTTCGCTGAAAAGTGAGCCAGTGTAGTACACTTCTAGAAGACCATCGGCGAAATTTACATCTTGAATCCACATATCATCCACTTCTTGTGGTAATTTAAAACTACCAAGGTAGGTGCCATTGGCAAGTGAATAGAAATCTAAACAACGAAGTCTGTTATCTGTAGCCCAATTGTAGTTGCGGTGCTCAGGAGTAAGTAGAGCTATGTAACTATCTGTTACGTAACCAATGCAAGTGGTGCAAATACAGTTTGTTAAATCCAAAGACACGTTTTCGTTACCTAAGTTTCTAAAGTCTTTGTAGCAAGCCACTTTGCCATCGGCATGAACCACCATAAACTTTGGAATACGATGAAACATAAGCACTGCATCACCTTTTGCATTTACTTTTTGACCATTGCAAACTACGTCCCAATATTTCATAAAAGTGGTGTCTATTTCAAGCATTTCTGCAAAACCATCAATAGGAATTCTTTCTGCAGGGGCAGAGATAACTGGAGTTTGAGTTCTTGCTTCTTCAAAGTATTCGTGAGCCACAGTTTCTACTGTTAAGCCTTCTATAAATACACGGTTTGGTTCTTCTTCGTATGAATAATCGCGACACGAAGTCATTAATGCCATAACGGCAACAGCTGATAATAATAAATATTTTTTCATAATAATTCTGTTTTATTCTTTTACATACTCTAAAATATCTGATGGTTGGCAATCAAGTGCCTCACAAATTGCTTCAAGTGTACCAAAACGAATGGCTTTGGCTTTGCCTGTTTTTAGGATAGACAAATTGGCTTGGGTAATACCCACTTTGTCTGCCAATTCTCCAAGCGACATTTTTCGCTTGGCCATCATTACATCTAAATTTACAACTATTGGCATGGTTTTAAATAGTTAATGATTGTTCTTCTTTTAGTAAAATTGTATGTTTAAGCATTTCGTTAAACAACCAAAGAATTATGGCTGTAATAATGCCTGATATATAAAGATTTGGCATAACAAAGTTCCAATCTGCTAATGTTACTTTTGAGGCTGTATAATAATGTATTCCTAGTGTATAGGCATTGTTTAATACATCCGAAAGAATTAGTAAAAACACTATGATTCCTATTCGTTTAGATTGTTTATAGTTAAATATTTTATCTTTTGCAAATCCCCACAGCACCATACATGATAAAACAAAGATATAAATACATATTATAACTGATACGATAAATACAGCAATAGATGCACTCCAATAAATAATCATCATATCCTTTAAGTCGTGACGATTTTTAGCCGTTAGCTTAAGCCAAAGCATAGAACAACCAGAATATTCTGTCATAACAGAAATATCTGCCGTTGTAGGATTAGTTCCTACTTGTGCATCACCTACATTGATAACAGGCATATCCTTAAGGTCTGATTTTGGTTCTATTCTACAGGTAGTAAGAGCTCTCTTAAAAAAATATTCAGCAAAATTGTTGTTTATTGGTAACAAAAGGGCTGATTTGCTTATTACTACGTTTAATATAATCAATGCAAACAGCAAAATAGTTAATACTTTAAATTTTTTCATAGTTTTAGATTGTTAGTTTGACAATTGATACTCGAACTAATTAGTTTCACGATGCAAAGATATACACTTTTCTTGAAAAACAAAATAAATTTATCGTTTTTCAATATATTTTTATTAAAAATCATTGATTTTTTATTGTTTCCGCGTCATTATTGGGTTAACGCGAGATAAAAAGTATTATAATCGACAAAATTTATCATTTTAACACTTATAATCGACAAAATTTGTAGTTTTTGGGTATTTTGTGGAGTTTTAATCAACAAAATTTGTAGAATGAATGTTTATAATCTACAAAATTTATCAATTTAACATTTATAATCGACAAAATTTGTATATTTGCAAAAGTTAATCTATAAAATTTGTATGAATAGCAAAGTAGATATTACAAAGGAAATAATATTTGCATCTTCTGATTCTAATGTTTCAAGACAAATATCATTGTTGGAGAAAGCAGGTAAACTACGTAAAATAGCACCGCGTTTATATACCTCCAACACCATTGATAGTTTTGAACATATTGTAAGAAGAAATATTATTGATATTCTTGTATGGCGTTACCCTGAAGCAATAATTAGTCATAGAAGTGCTAAAGAAATGCGTCCTACTGCAGAAGGTAATTTTTACTTAACAACAACTTATTCTAAGAAAGTAACAGATTTACCAGGAATAACTATAAATCTTTTAAAAGGTCCTGCTGCAGACGAAGGAGACTTGCCATACAACGGAATTTATATAGCAAGTGAGTATAGATGGTTGCTTGAAAATATGCAAATAGCAAGAAAAGATTCTGAAAATTCAAAATCATTACCTATTGCTGATATAGAAAATAAATTAGAAAAAATATTACTTATAGGCGGTGAAGAAAAACTTAATGAGTATAGAGATCAATTAAGAGAAGTTTCAGAAAGACTTAATATGCCCAAAGAGTATGAAAGAATCTGCAAAATAATATCTGCGTTGCTATCAACTCATTCTTCTGATATTCTTACTACACCATCTGCTAAAGCGTTATCTGTGGGTTTACCTTTCGATCAAACAAGGGGTGAATTATTTGAAGCACTATTTCATGCTATTAAAGATGAATATTTTGTAGAAAGGGTTAACCGAAACAAAGACGAAGAATCTTTTAGGCTTTTCTCTTTCTTTGAAAGTTATTTTTCAAACTATATAGAAGGTACAGAATTCGAAATTGATGAAGCAAAACAAATTGTCGATTCTGGAATTCCAATTCCGCGTCGCGACGAGGACTCGCATGACATATTAGGGACATTTAAGGTACTATCTAATAGAGCCGAAATGAACCGTACTCCATCATCTATTGATGAACTATATTCAATTTTACAATCAAGACATTCAATACTTTTAGGTGGTCGTCCACATCTAGAACCTGGTATTTTTAAAACAATAAATAATAGAGCAGGGAATACAGAATTTGTGAATTATAGATTGGTAAAAGGAACATTAAACTATGGATATAAATTCTATTCAGCACTTAAAGACCCATTTGCACGTGCAATCTTTATGATGTTTATGATTAGCGAAGTGCACCCATTCAACGATGGTAATGGAAGAATTTCGCGTATAATGATGAATGCTGAGTTAGTAAAAGCAGAGCAAACAAGAATCATAGTTCCAACTGTTTTTAGGGAAGATTATATTTTAGCATTAAGAAAATTAACACGCCAGAAAGACCCTTCTGCATACGTAAATGTAATGGTAAAATTACAAAAGTTTAGTGACAACTTGTATGGAACAGATTTTACTGAGCTTAAAGAATATCTAAGAGCATGCAATGCATACGAAGAACCTTCACAAGCAAAATTGGAAATTATAGATAGGATATTTAAACAATAAAAGCCACCTCACGTGGCTTTTATTGTTTTACAAGAAACTCTCTAATGCGAGTTTGTAGGATTTTAATCCAAAGCCGGAGATACAACCTACGCAGACTGGAGTAAGGAAACTTTCGTGGCGGTAGCTTTCGCGGGCGAACACGTTAGACAGGTGAACTTCTACTACTGGAGTGGTGATGGCTTTGATGGCATCGCCTATGGCAATAGAGGTATGAGTATATGCTCCTGCATTTAGGATAATGCCGTCTGCATCAAAACCGTATTCGTGAAGTTTGTTGATGATTTCGCCTTCCACGTTAGATTGATAATAATCTATTTGGATGTTTGAATACTCTTCACGTAAATAGGTAAGGAAGGTTTCAAAACCCTCCTTGCCGTAAATTTCTGGTTCACGAGTGCCTAATAAATTAAGATTAGGCCCGTTTATGATTAAAATTTTCATTATTCTACGATAGTATTCCAGCCGTGAATGTCTTCTGCTTCGCCATTTTGGATAGCACGAAGTTTGTTGTAAAGCATAGTACAGATAGGACCTGGTTTACCGTCTTTAGAGAACACGTAAGATTTGTTGTTATCTAAGTCGTCTAGACGTTGGATTGGGCTGATAACTGCAGCTGTACCGCAAGCGCCTGCTTCTTCAAATGATTCTAGTTCTTCTAACGCGATAGGACGTCTTTCTACTTTAAGACCAAGGTCTTCTGCAATTTGCATTAAGCTCTTGTTTGTGATAGAAGGAAGAATAGATGATGATTTAGGTGTGATATATGTGTTATCTTTGATACCAAAGAAGTTTGCAGCACCGCATTCGTCGATATATTTCTTTTCTTTTGCGTCTAGATAGAATTCTGAAGAATAACCTTTGTCGTGAGCTTCTTGGTGAGCAGCAAGAGATGCAGCGTAGTTACCACCTACTTTGTAGATACCTGTGCCAAGAGGAGCAGAACGGTCGTATCTACGTGTAATAACGTAAGGGTTTGTAGAGAAACCACCTTTGAAGTATGGACCTACAGGAGTAACGAACACGATTAGCATATAGTCTTTTGCAGGATTTACACCTACTTGTGCTGTATAACCAAATAGTACAGGACGAATATATAAAGAAGCACCACTTCCGTAAGGAGGAATGAAATCGATATTGTTTTTAACTGCCATGATAACAGCTTCTTCAAAAAGACCTTCTGGAAGTTCTGGCATGCAAATTCCTCTACAAGATGAAGCTAAACGTTTTGCATTTTCTTCTAGGCGGAAGATACGGATTTTACCATCTACACCACGGAATGCTTTTAAGCCTTCAAATGCTTCTTGACCATAGTGAAGACATGTAGCAGCCATGTGCATATTGATATATTCATTTGTGTGCCACTCTAAATTTCCCCAACTTCCGTTGTGATATTCGCAACGTACGTTGCCATTGGTTTTCATATAAGAAAAACCAAGTTCAGACCAATTAATGTTTTCCATATTATTTAATGTTTATAATTTTTTCTATAATTAAGGTGCAAAATTATAAATATAGAGCTAAAAAAGCAAATAATTTATTAACTTTGTAATTGGCAATGAAAAAACTAAAGTACATATTACTACCTATTGCATGGATTTATGCTTTTGTGGTTTGGATAAGACATAAGATGTTTGATGCAGGAAAGCTTAAGAGTCGCAAATTTGCTACTCCTACTATTTGTGTGGGTAACATTACAGTGGGCGGAACTGGGAAAACCCCTTTTACTGAATACTTAATAAGGTTACTACAAGATAGTTACCCTCTAGCAGTAGTGAGTCGTGGATATAAGAGAAAGTCTAAAGGAATGCAAGTGTCTAGCAAAAATGCTACGGCTGAAATCTTAGGCGATGAGCCATATCAAATATACAAGAAATTCCCTAAAACCCTAGTGGTGGCAGACTCTAACAGATGCCGAGCTATTGATTATATAGAAGAAAATCATGCTGATATAGATGCTATTTTGTTGGACGATGCTTTTCAGCACAGATATGTGGATGCTGGACTAAATATCCTACTTATAGATTACAACAGACCTATAAGTAAAGACTGTATGCTACCAGCAGGCAGACTTAGAGACTTAAAATCTGCTCAAAAAAGGGCAAATATTATAGTGGTAACAAAGTGTCCTAAAGACTTGAAGCCTATAGACTTCAACAACATTACTAAAGAAATTAAGCCTCTACCTTATCAAAGTTTATTCTTTGCAACGCTAGACTATGACACTCCATACCATTGCCTAACAGGCGAAAAGGTAGAACTTACCAAAGAGCAATCATTGGTACTATTTACTGGCATTGCAAAATCTGAACCTCTTGAAGAATACTTACGTGAGCAAGTAAAAGAGCTAAAATCGATTAAATTTGCAGATCATCACAACTACAACAATGGCGACAACGAGAAAATTCGTGCAGAATTTTTGAAATTTGCAAACGAAAACCGATGGATTATAACTACAGAAAAAGATGCAGCTAAGCTAAATGCTTTTTCTGACAAAATAAAAGAGAGACTGATAATTATCCCTGTGAAAGTGAAAATACTTAACGAGGGAGATAGTGTTTTATCTAAAGAAATTACAGACTATGTTAAGAAAAATAGAAGAAACAGCCAGCTTTCTTAAAGCTAAAATGCCTTTTATGCCTAAAGTGGGCATAGTACTTGGCACTGGTTTGGGCGAACTTGCAAAAGAAATAAAAGTTGAAAAAGAATTTTCATATACAGACATTCCAAACTTCCCTGTTTCTACTGTGGAAGGGCACTCTGGAAAACTTATTATAGGATATTTAGGCGAAGTGCAAGTGCTTGCAATGCAAGGTAGATTTCACTATTACGAAGGATACTCTATGCAGGAAGTTACATTCCCAATTAGAATAATGAAAGCATTGGGAGTGGAAACATTGCTAGTTTCTAATGCCGCGGGAGGTATGAATCCTGAGTTCGAGATTGGTGAACTTATGATTATCAACGACCATATCAACACCTTCCCAGAACATCCTCTTAGAGGTAAAAACTACAATGAGCTTGGCACTCGTTTCCCAGATATGAGCAAGGCGTACGACCCTGTACTTATTGCCAAAGCAAAAGAAATAGCTGCAAAACACAACATAAAAGTAAAAGAAGGTGTTTATCTGGGCACACAAGGTCCAACTTTTGAAACTCCTGCAGAGTACAAATACTTTAGAATAGTAGGTGCTGATGCTGTGGGGATGTCAACAGTGCCAGAGGTAATAGTGGCAGTACATGCAAATATGCGAGTGTTTGGCATGTCTATAATTACAGACCTTGGCGTAGAAGGCAAAATAGTGGAAGTAACACACGAGGAAGTGCAACAAGTAGCAAATTCTGTTCAGCCAAAAATGGCACTTATAATGCGAGAGCTAATTTCGTCGTTATAGAGAGTAAAAAGATTCATAACTTTATTGTACAATAAAACAATTTAGTTATGAATTACGGTTATATTAGAGTAAGTAGCGACAAGCAGACAGTTGAGAATCAGAGGTTTGAAATAGAAAATTTCTGCAAGAAAAATGAAATAGCCATAGACGGATGGATAGAAGAAACCATTAGTGGAACAAAAGCTTATTCAAAAAGAGCACTGGGCAAACTTCTAAAGAAAGTAAAAGAAGACGACCTTATTATTTGCGCAGAACTCTCTCGCCTTGGGCGTAATCTGTTTATGATTATGGAAATTTTGAATATTTGCATGAATAAAGGGTGCAAGGTTTGGTCTATAAAAGATGGCTACAGGCTTGGCGAAGACATTCAGAGCAAGGTGTTAGCGTTTGCCTTTGGCCTATCGGCCGAAATAGAAAGAAACCTTATTTCGCAGAGGACAAAGGAGGCACTTTATAGGAAGAAAGCAGAGGGTGTTGCTTTGGGCAGAAGAAAAGGTTGCAAAAACAAAACACTTAATAAAAGGTGTATTGAAAACAAAGAAAAGATTGATTCCCTCATGAAGAAAGGCTACAAGATAGCAAAAATTGCTAGAACTATAAAAGTGGCGAGAGGGACCCTTTATAGATACTTGTTGATAACAAAGAACGAATTGTTTATAAATAGACAAAAAGAAGAATTATAACATATATAATTTTATATACCTTTACATCGGTATTCTAAGAATATGGATAAACAAATGAGAATAGTATATATGGGTACACCAGAATTTGCGGTGGAACCATTGAGAAGATTGGTTGAGGGTGGATACAATGTGGTAGGCGTAATCACAATGCCAGACAAACCTGCAGGTAGAGGTTACAATTTGCAACCATCTGCTGTGAAGATTTATGCTGAGGAGGCAGGGCTAAATATTCTTCAACCTGTAAACCTAAAAGACGAAGAGTTTTTGGCAGAATTAAGAGCCCTAAAAGCAGATTTGCAGATAGTAGTGGCATTTAGAATGCTTCCAGAAGTGGTTTGGAATATGCCAGAACTTGGCACATTTAACCTACACGCTTCCCTACTCCCACAATATAGAGGCGCAGCTCCTATCAACTGGGCAGTAATCAACGGCGAAACAGAAACAGGTGTTACCACATTTTTCTTAAAACACGAAATAGACACAGGCAACATTATTTTGCAAAGAAAAATCTCTATTGAGCCAACAGACAATGTGGGCATAGTGTACGACAAACTAATGAATATAGGTGGAGATTTGGTTATTGAAACAGTGGACAGAATTATAGAAGGTAACCTAGAAACTACTCCACAAGATGAAAGCATAGAGCTAAAACCTGCTCCAAAAATATTTAAAGACACTTGCAAAATAGATTGGAACAAGACTTCTGTGGAAATTCACAATCTAGTGAGAGGTCTATCGCCATATCCTGCTGCATTTACCATGGTAAAAGACGACAAAGATAGAGAACTAGGTCTAAAAGTATTTGAAACAGAGATACTTGACGAGAAATCAGGACTTCCTGCAGGAACACTTATTTCTGATGGAAAGACACTTAAATTTGCTACTGCAGACGGCGTTTTAAGGCTGATTAAGGTGCAACTTGCAGGTAAAAAGGCTATGATGGCGGAAGATTTGTTAAGAGGAACGAAGATTTTTAGTTTATGATTGATAACGAAACCAAAGAGAGAATATTAGCGGCTGCCAAAATAGAAGAAGTTGTAGGCGACTTTGTAAAATTGCACCGTAGCGGGTCCAATTTAAAGGGGTTATGTCCTTTTCACGAGGAGAAGACACCTTCTTTCATGGTTTCACCATCAAAAAATATCTGCAAATGCTTTGGTTGTGGCAAGGGTGGCACTCCTGTAAACTTTATAATGGAGAAGGAGCACCTTACCTTTCCAGAGGCATTACGCTATTTGGCAGACAAATATCATATCGAGATAAAAGAAAAAGAGCTAACATCGGAAGAAATGAAGGCTCAGAGTATGAGAGAAAGTATGATGCAAGTGAACAAATTTGCAGCAGAATACTTTGTTAATACTCTTTGGAACACCGACGAAGGCAAATCTGTGGGACTATCATACCTAAGAAGTCGTGGCATCACCGACGAAATGATAAAGAAATTCAAGATTGGATATTGCCCAGACAGATATTCTGCTTTTTATGACACTGCAGTAAAAAGTGGTTTCGACCCAAAGGTGCTTACCGAAGTGGGGCTTTGCTCTAAAGGAGAAAGACACACCACAGACCGCTTTAGAGGCAGGGTAATTTTCCCTGTGCATAGCATTTCTGGTAGAGAGGTAGCATTTGGCGGTAGAGCACTAAAAATGGACGAAAAAACTGCCAAATATGTAAACTCTCCTGAGTCGCTTATTTATCACAAAAGTAATGAACTTTACGGCATATATTTTGCCAAAAACGAAATCGTTAAGAAAGACAATGTTTATCTAGTAGAGGGTTATACCGACGTTACCTCTATGCACCAGTCTGGCATAGAAAACGTGGTGGCATCTTCTGGCACTTCGCTTACATACGGTCAGATAAACATGATTCACCGTTTCACTTCAAACATCACAGTGCTTTACGACGGCGACTCTGCAGGTATCAAGGCTTCGCTGAGAGGTATTGATATGCTACTAGAGCAAAATATGAACGTAAAAGTGCTTCTTCTGCCTGATGGCGAAGACCCAGACTCATTTGCTCGTAGCAGAAATGCTTCTGAACTTATGGAGTATATGGAGAAAAATCAGAAGGACTTCATTGCGTTTAAGTGTGAACTTGCCCTAGAAGAAGCAGGAAACGACCCTATTAAACGTTCAAATCTGATAAACGACATTCTACGTTCTATTTCTGTTATTCCAGACGAGATTAAACGTTCTGTTTATATCCAAGACTGTCAAACACGTTTTGGTCTGAAACTAGAAACACTTACACAAAGTGTGAAAAACATTATTGCTGAAAAGAATCAGAACGCAAAACTTCCAAAAACTACTATAGAAAAACCTCAGCAAAAAGAAGTTCCATATACATATTTACAAGAAAGGGAACTTCTAAAACATGTGATAAACTATGCGCTTGTGCCTATTGAGTTTGTTACGCCAGACGAGGTAATAAAAGTGCCAGTAGTGGAATATGTGGCGTTTATGAAGGAGAACGGCATTATTGCATTCTCATACGACATTCACAATAAAATTTGGGATTACATTCTTGATAGCGAAACACAAGATTTAAGAAATGCTTTTCTTAATCACTCAGACAAAGAAATACAAGACTACACATTTTCGCTAGTAGAGGATAAATATGAGATTCATAAAGAAAATGTAAACTACAATCCTGAGCAGCTTTCTCTGAAACTTTCATCTATCATACCTCAACTTGTATATGGGTTGGAACTTAGAATGGTGGAAGAAAAACTTAAGGAAGTGAAGAATTCTATTTCTATTGCATCTCGCGTACCAGTGGCAGACGAACAAGTACTTGCGCTAATGAAGGAGCAAAGTGAACTCAATGCCAAGAAAAAACAGGTATTTGCAGACCTTGCAAATTGTAAATTGAAACGTTTAGAAGTGTAGTTAGAAGTTTTGATTCTCTGACTTTACAATCCTAATTATTTGTGAAGCGTGAACAAGAACTCTAGTCCTCCGCCTTTGCGGTTTTTGGCAGAGATACGTCCTTGGTGGAACTGAATTGCATTTTTCACAATAGAAAGACCCAAACCTGTACCTCCAAGTTTTCTAGAGCGACCCTTATCCACGCGATAGAAACGGTCGAAAATTTTACTTAGATGTTTGCTGTCGATACCCACTCCATTGTCTGACACAGAGAAATATAAATATTCCAAGTCTATTCTATAGCACTCAATAAAAATAGTAGAACCCACTCCAGCATAAAGAATACTATTGTCTATTAAGTTTCTGAAAATTGAATATACTTGAAGGGTATTACCACTCATCATAATATCATCTGGCACTTGAATATCTATATGCATATTCTTCTCTTCTAATGCAAGGGACACGTCTTGTACCACACCATTTATAATGTCTGAAACATTTATTTCGTCCATTTCAAAGCTATCACTAGACTCATCTAGTTTGTTTAGCATTGAAATATCATTAAGCAGACTAGTTAATCTCACTGCCTGAGCATGACATCTTTCTATGAAGAAAAGTTTCTTATCGAAGTCCATGTCAGGATTGTTCATCAAAGTTTCAGTAAAACCTAAAATACTACTAATAGGAGTTTTAAGCTCGTGCGACACATTTTGCGCCAATTGTTTTTTTAGAATTGCTTGATCCTCTTCTTTTGTAATATCATCTATGGTAATTTCAAAACTCTTGTCGGCATATATCAAACAGTTCACAGCAAAATGATAATCGTTTTTCGAAAAACGAATTTCTATAGCATCTGTTTCTTTTATTTCATCTACTTGTTTATTGTCCAAAAACTCTACGATTTCACTTATTTCTGGCAGGTCGAAAAACATTTCTGTATACTTCACCTTTTCATCTGCCATCATATTTAGAAGTTGGATGAAAAGTTCGTTTGAAGTAATTTCCTTTCTGTATGGTGAAAATACAGCACGTCCACGATTAGAAAATTGAAGGTGAGTTCTTAGTTTTTCCCTCTCCATTGATAGGGATTCGCGAGTTTTCTCCCAACGTTTAGAGTTTTCTATAGCAAGTTTGCGGGCTAGAAAATAAAATACAATACTTACTATAATGGAACTGATTATGAAGATAAATATTACGTTATTTTTATGAACGTAACCCAAAATAATCCCAGTCATGTATATAAGGAATATACAGACGAAATAAGAGAATATTTTTTTGTTTAATTTTTGCATAAATTTTCCAACATTACCTTAGTACTCATTCCAAGGATTGGGTGTTTTAGTTTTGGTGCGATTTCGGCTAGGGGGTCTAGAACGAAAGCGCGTTTATGCATTCTTGGGTGTGGCAGAGTGAGTCTGTCGGTGGCAAGCTGCATATTGTTGAAATAAAGAATATCTATATCAATAACCCTGTCGCTATAGTTTAGATTTATACTTTTTGTTTTGCGACCAAGTTCTTTTTCTATTTGCTCGCACACTTCAAGTAGTGCAAGGGCATCAAGCGGAGTATCCAAAGAAAGAGCAATGTTTACAAAACTATTTTCTGATACAAATCCGTCTGGCTCAGTCTCGTAATTGCTAGAAACTTTTAGCACCTTGCCTGCCCTCTCGGATAGCAACTCAATTGCCGAGTTTATATTCTCGGCTTTGTTGCCAAGATTGCTACCCAAACTAAGGTACGCCCTATTTATTAGCGCGTTTTCTTTCCAACTCATCTAAAATAATTTTTCTTAGACGAATAGATTGAGGAGTGATTTCCACATATTCGTCTTCCTTAATATATTCTAGAGCTTCTTCTAGGCTGAATACGATAGGAGGAACGATTTTTGCCTTTTCGTCTGAGCCAGAAGCACGCATATTTGTTAGTTTTTTAGATTTTGTTACGTTGATAACAAGGTCGCCTTCTTTTGCGTGTTCACCTACTACCTGACCAGCATACACCTCATCTTGTGGGAACACAAAAAATTTACCTCTATCTTGCAGTTTATCAATAGCGTACGCAAATGCTGTACCTGCTTCCATTGCAATCATAGAACCATTTACACGACGAGCTATTTCGCCTTTGTAAGGAGCGTATTCAATGAAGCGGTGAGCAATAACTGCCTCGCCTGCTGTGGCAGTAAGAAGGTTTGTACGAAGACCAATAATACCACGAGAAGGAATATGGAATAGTAAGTGAATGCGGTCGTTTTTGCTTTCCATACTAACGATTTCGCCTTTGCGTGCAGAAACAAGTTCGATAACCTTGCCTGATGTTTCTTCTGGAACGTTCACGCTAAGTTCTTCGATTGGTTCGCATTTTACACCGTCTATTTCTTTGATAATTACTTGTGGTTGACCTACTTGTAGTTCGTAGCCCTCGCGACGCATAGTTTCGATAAGCACAGAAAGGTGAAGCACACCACGACCATACACGTGCCAAATATCACTAGATTCTTCTTTTTGCACACGTAAAGCTAAGTTTTTATCTAGTTCTTTGATAAGTCTTTCGTGAATGTGACGAGAAGTAACAAACTTACCTTCTTTACCAAAGAAAGGAGAGTTGTTGATGGTAAACACCATACTCATAGTTGGCTCATCAATAGCAATTGGAGGAAGTGGTTCTGCATTTTCCACGTCGCAAATGCTATCGCCAATATCAAAACGATCTAAACCAATAATTGCACAAATCTCACCAGAAGATACTTCGCTCACTTTTTGTTTGCCGAAACCTTTAAATACATTTAGTTCTTTAATGCGGCATTTGTGAGATGAGCCGTCGCGGTGAGCAATAAGAATATCTGTATTTTCTTTGATAGTGCCACGATGTACTCTACCAATGGCAATACGACCCACGTATGAAGAATAATCAAGTGAGGTAATAAGCATTTGTAGAGGACCTTCTATTTGCTTTGGAGCCGGAATGTGCTCAATAATAGCATCTAGAAGTGGGTAAATATTATCAGTTTGATTTTTCCAGTCGGTAGACATCCAGTTTTGCTTAGCAGAACCATAAACTACGGGGAAGTCTAGTTGTTCTTCTGTAGCATCAAGGCTAAACATTAGGTCGAATACAGCTTCGTGTACTTCGTCTGGACGACAGTTTGGTTTGTCAACTTTATTGATAACAACTATAGGTTTCAAACCAATTTCAATGGCTTTTTGAAGCACAAAACGTGTTTGAGGCATAGGACCTTCAAATGCATCTACAAGAAGTAGCACACCATCTGCCATATTTAGCACGCGTTCCACCTCACCACCGAAGTCGCTGTGCCCTGGAGTATCAATGATATTGATTTTTGTTCCTTTATAATCGATAGATACGTTTTTAGAAACAATAGTTATCCCCCTCTCTCTTTCTAGGTCGTTGTTATCTAGAATTAATTCACCTGCCTTTTCGTGGTCTCTAAAAAGAGCACCTGCCACTAACATCTTATCCACCAAGGTAGTTTTACCATGGTCAACGTGAGCTATAATAGCTATGTTTCTAATATCTTGCATATCTTAATATTTTTTAGCGACTACAAAGATAAGAAATAATTGGGAAATGTCTATCTTTGCGGAATGAAACGTTTTATTTTAAATTTAATTCTTTTATTGGGCACATTAACTTGCTTCGCCCAATCGTTTTATGTTTCTGGTAAACTTATCGACGGAAACAATCTTAAACCTTTTGAATATGTAGATGTTACTATTTACGACAATAGCGGCAGTAAAATTATAACAGGTGGATTTTCAGATATAGACGGTGAATTTAATATTGAAGTGGGCAAAGGTAGTTATTTACTAAAGGCTTCATTCATGGGTTATAAAGACTATGAAAAACGCTTTACCACAGGCGAAGAAAAGGAAATAAAACTTGGTCGTATTGTGCTTAAAGAAGACGCAAAACGCCTAGAAGAGGTAAATGTAGTGGGTCAAAAGTCTGGCATGACACTTGAGATAGACAAAAAAGTGTTCAATGTGGACCAAACCATTGTGGCAGAGGGTGCTTCTGCTTCTGAACTACTAGAAAACATCCCTTCTGTTGAAGTAGATACTGAGGGTAACGTATCGCTTCGCAACAACTCTTCCGTAGAAATTTGGATTAATGGCAAACCCTCTGGACTATCAGGCACAGACAAAGGTCAGGTACTAGAAATGCTTCCTGCTGAAAGTATCGAAAAGGTTGAACTTATTACCAACCCTTCTGCAAAATACAATCCAGAAGGTTCTGTAGGTATTATAAACCTTGTACTTAAAGAAAATAGAAAAGGAGGTTATTTTGGAAGTGTATCTGTGGGTGCAAACTACAGAGAAAGCAACCCATATCCAGGCGGAAATCTTGGTTTAAACTTCACATATAGCAGTCCAAAATGGGATGTATTCTTAAATGCTTCTGGCAGATATAATATTAGAAAAAATGAAAATTATAATCTGAGAACTTCTTGGAACGAAGCAGGAGATACAACTCACTTAAATCAATATAATAATAGAAACAACACTCACCTAAATGGTTTCCTTAGAACTGGGTTTACATATCACATAGACGAGAAAAATGACTTTGGTATGAGTGCAATGGGAGTTGTTGGTGGAAACAATTCTGAAAACCAAATTATATATCATCACCTAAACCAAGTACTAGACACCACACAATATCGCATTAGAACCACTGGCAATGAGGGTTTAATGAGTTTCTACAACGCTGCTGTGGATTATAAACATATTTTCAAAAAAGACAGAGAAGAAATCACTGCCAATTTTAATTATTTCGGTTCTATAAGAGATAACAAAAGCGACTATCACAACTGGAGTAAAACAGGCGATGAGATTCTAGAGAAAAAAGATTATCAAACCTCTGTGAGTGGAGACAACAATTTTTCACTTCAAGCAGACTACTACAATAAATTCACCAAAGATTCTAAACTAGAAGTTGGTGTAAAAGCTGAATACAAAACTAGCAACAGCACAGACCGTAGTTTTGATGAGAACAATGTGGAAGATATGACCCAATATAACCCATTCAACTACACCGAGCAAATATATGCTGCATACGCTAGTTATGGCAATAAATGGGATTGGTTTGGGTTGCAAGTAGGATTAAGAGCAGAAGAAACTCTTACCTCGGCCAATGAAGTAAAAAGGGATTATTTTCAATTATTCCCATCGGCTTATTTGTCATTTCAATTGCCTAAAGACAATGAACTTCAACTCAACTATACACGACGTATCAATAGACCACGTGGATGGATTATCAACAACCACGTAGATAGAACCGACCCAACAAATATTAGCAGTGGT
>JAZKYP010000008.1:0-320133 GCA_045612225.1 Candidatus Enterocola sp. | reverse complement strand
TTCATTGTATATATAATTTTGTTTGTTTTTAATCTGACTTAGGTTACCTGTTTTAGTCTTCATAAAAGAAAACTGACGGTTGCTTGTTTTTTCCTTAACCTTGTTTTGGTTGTATATTGTTCAATCTATCAAAGAACTTTTGCATTTATTTTTTTCAACTGCTTAACGCTTTAGCAGTGTGCCTTTGTTCTCAAAAGCGGATGCAAAGGTAGAAACTTTTCTGATACACTCCAAATATTTTGAGAACTTTTTTCAAGAAAAATGAAAGATTTTTTGTAACTAATTGAGAATCAACGAGCATTATTTATTAAAATTTTTGAGCAAAATTGAGCTCAGAAGAAGCTTTACTACATTTTTTCTTTTTATCGTAAGTTTTTACTAAATTTGCACCATTAAACAAGACACTATTATATATAAAGAAGATGGAAAATAAATATTACTCTATTATAAATACTGCAGTTGAGAAACTAAATTTTCAAGAATTTGACGGAAAATTGACTCATAAAGGTAGAGATGGAGAGCCTTATCCGTCGATTAATGCTCTTTATGATTTTATAAATTTGTGTAGAAGTGTGATTTTTCCTGGGTTTTATGGTAGTTCTATAGTAAATAATCAGACTTTTAACTATCATATAGGTGTACGAGTGGAGAAACTTTTTAATATTCTTACAGAACAATTGTATGCAGGGCTTTGCTTTGAATGCAATGAAGAAGACAGAAGATTGGAGCTAAAGAAGCAACGTTCGCTAGAAATTGCATCTAAATTTGTAGAAAAACTGCCAGAAATAAAGACAATTTTACGTACAGACGTGGAGGCTATATATAATGGTGACCCTGCAGCTAAGAATTTTGGCGAAATTATTTTGGCGTATCCTGGGCTAAAAGCTATTGTAAATTATAGAATTGCTCACACATTATTGGAACTTGGCGCTTCTGATATTATTCCTAGAATGATAACTGAAATGGCTCATTCTGAAACTGGCATTGATATTCACCCAGGGGCAACTATTGGTTCTTATTTTGCAATTGACCACGGAACAGGTATTGTAATTGGTGAAACTTGTATTATTGGCAATCATGTGAAACTTTATCAAGGCGTAACATTGGGAGCTAAAAGTTTCCCTACCGATGAGAATAATAATCCTATTAAAGGTATTGCTCGTCACCCAATTTTGGAAGATAATGTTATTGTATATGCGGGCGCAACCATTCTTGGACGCATTACTATAGGTGAAGGCGTGGTAATTGGTGGCAACGAGTGGGTTACGAAGGGAAGAGTTAAAGGTTAAGATAGTTTTCGGGTAGCGATGTATGAGGCTATGAAGCCCATAGATGTTACTGTGACAAAAATAAGAATAATGTCTGAAAGGACTAATTGAACTGGATAAGCATCTACTAGGTAAGTGCCTGCTGTAGATGCTAATTTTATTATACCAAACTCCATTTGAATATAACAAAGCGCTACACCTATTATAATACCAACAAATGCACCTAATATAGATATCAGCCAACCTTCGAAAAGGAAAATATTTTTTATAAGTTTAGAATCTGCACCTAGGCCACTAAGGATTTTAATATCTTCCTTCTTTTCAATAATTAACATAGATAGAGAACCTACTATATTGAAAATGGCAATAAGTAGAATAAATGATAGTATTAGATATGTAACCCATTTTTCTATTTGGAGCATGCTAAAGAACTCTTCTTGCTGCTCGTAGCGATCTAAAACTTTATAATCTGGACCAATAAGGTCGGAAATTTCTGATTTTACAGCGGTTTCATCGGAGTTTTCTGTGAGTTTCAGTTCTACTGCTGTTACTTCTGTGGTGTAGTCGTAAAGTTTGCGAGTAAGTTCTAGTGGTACAATAAGGAAATTGTTGTCATATTTTTCTTGTTGTACCATATAAACACCAGTAAGGAAGGCATGTTCGCGATTGAATGCTTTGTCTACCATCATTGGATTGACATTTCCTACTCTTTTTGGAGCATAAAGCCATACTGGTTGCACATATCTAAGTCCACTACCTAAAGTATTTGCTAGAACGACACCACCTACTGCCATATTAAATGAACCTTCTTTGGTAGAAAACTCACCTTCTATTAGAATGCTATCAATACCACTTACTTTTGTATAGTCTTCTGGCACACCTTTTATGGTAACAGGTAGTTGTTTGTCGCCAAATTTAAGAAGTGCATTATCTTCTATTACATAGCAACTATGCTCAATATCTTCATGATTTAATGCTGAAGCAATAGAATCTGGTTGAAAAACCTTGCCTGTAGAGGCTACTATCTTAATTTGAGGATCGAAATTGCTAAATAAATCTTCGATAACAGACTGAAAACCGTTGAACACAGAAAGCACGCAGACCAAAGCAATGGAACCCACTACTACTCCGCACATAGAAATAAGCGACACTATGTTTATGGCATTGTGTCGTTTTTTAGAAAAAAGATACCTCTTTGCTATGTATAGAGCAAGATTCAAGGTAGATTATTTTAGAAGATTGTCTATGTTTTCGATATAGTCTAGAGAATCATCTAGGAAGAAAGTAAGCGTAGGCACAGTTCTTAATTGGTGACGTGTGCGTTGTGCAAGTTCGTGGCGAATAGCTACAGAACGTTCATTTACTAGGTCTATGTATTCTTTTTCTTTATCTGATGGGAATACGCTTATATAAACACGTGCTACACTAAGGTCTGGACTTATTCTCACGATGGTTGGAGAAATAAGTATGCCTTTTTGCATGTTTTGTGTAAAACTGCGAAAAATATCACTAATTTCTTTTTGTAATAGTCTAGCTATCTTATTTTGTCTTGTAGTTTCCATAAATGAATATTTTCTGCAAAGATATAAAAAAAATAGAGACGCCAAGTAATTGACGTCTCTATAATTATTTAGACTAGATATTATTCTTATTAATAACCAGGATTTTGTTCAAATCCATAGTTAGAAATAATAAATTCAGGTAATGGGAAAATATTTTTATGTCCATCAAAAACAGCATTATCTTTTGTACGGAATACCCAAAGGTTTGCGATATCACCATCTTGAGCATAAGATTTTTCGCCTTCGAAACGTTCGAAACGGATTAAGTCTTGACGACGGAAACCTTCCCAGCAAAGCTCGCGAACACGTTCGTTACATATTTCATCTAGTGTTAGGGTACCAGTTGTGTAAAGTTCAGCACCAGCACGATTGCGAACCATGTTTACTGCATCAACAGCCTCCGCAGTAGCAGCTCCACCATTTGCACGCATTAGAGCTTCAGCTTTCATAAGGTAAGCATCTGCAAGACGGAAGATTGGGAAGTCGTTAGACATGTGGTCTCCTACACCAGATTGCACTTGGAATTTCACAAAACGAGCACCTTCGAACACGTTGTAGATACTTGTAGTCTCGTCATTACTAAATGTTGTTAAAGTATCAGTGATGAAACCTGGCATTTTAACTGTAATTGCCTTGTTTTCTGTAGCTAAAATTTCTTGTAAAGAACTTGGATAGTTAGCTGGTTTGCGAACATAGGCTGGCATATTTACATAAGCAACTGAGTCGATAGCAACGTCTACTTGAGTTCCTTGATCACCACGTTCCCATGACTTGATACGATCGTCACCTTCACCATAAAGTGCTAACACTTTATGAGATGTACAGTAACCATTCCAAGGTTTGTTTTTTAGACCGTATGGTTCTTGAGAAGCGTAGTGAAGTGTCATCATGTGGAATTGCATACCTTTTGAGAATGATGCATCATAGAATACACACCAGATATTTTCTTTAGAACCTTGGTTTTCTACCTTAAAGTTGTCGAAGTAGTTACTTTCTAGAGAGTATCCACCTTCTGTGATTACTTTGTCTGCATATTCAGCTGCTTTTTCGTAGCAAGTTTTTGCATCAGGGAAAGCTTCTGATTGACCTACTACACCCCAAGCTGCAGCATTCAAATACATTTTAGCAAGTGTCATATAACCTACATATTTATTTACACGAGAGTAAATTTTTTCTGTAGAAGCTACTGGAACATATTCTAATAGGTCTTTCATAATGCTATCACATACAGCAGCACGCTCAAGTCGATTAGGTTTTTCTTCACCTACTTTTGTCATAAATGGAACATTACCAAATGAGTCCATTAATAGATAGTGATACCAAGCACGTAGGATATAAAGCTCTGCATACTCGCTAGGAGAGAACTTATCTTTTCCTACATTGTTCATCCAATCAAGCATGTCGTTACATTTTGCAATACCACGTGAAAGGAATTGCCATGCATTGTTACCATTTTGACCGTTTTGAGAGATTTCACGAGTTGCAGGGGTAAATTCGTGATTACGTAGTATAGTAAAAATACCACCATCATACCAGTCACCCATGTAACGTGTAGGTACGAAGCATTCATCAGTAGTATTTTCTTGTAAGCTCCAGTAACCTTCACGATATACATAACCGTACTCACGTTGCAAATTCACATAGACGTCGCCTAATTTTGACTCAAAAACCTCTGGGTTTTGGTTAAATTCTTCAGCGTCCATTTTGCTATAAACTTCAGGTTCTAAGTCTACACATGACTGACATAGAGCCATAGTACCTAAGCCTAGCAATAAACCTATCTTTTTAATATTTATTTTCATATAATTCATGTTTTAGTATTTCAATTAAAACGCTAAGTTAACACCCAAGATGAAAGATCTAGCAGTTGGATAGTAGTCGATACCTTCGATACCAGGGTTCAAACCACCCATATTTACGTTTTCTGGGTCTACACCAGAGTAGTTAGAAATAGTTACTAAGTTTTGACCTGTCACATAGATGCGAGCATGAGACAAATATTTAGCAACATTTTCTGGAATAGTGAATGTATAACCAATTGTTACGTCACCTAATTTAGCGTATGTACCATCTTCAAGGAAGTAGTCTGTCATTCTGTTTGGAACGCTATATTTGTTGTCTTGACATTTCATCATGTTACCTTGTTTGATAGCATCTTTGTCACCGTATGCTAGACGTTTGGTATTAAGAAGTTTACCACCAATAGCACCACGGATATTGAATGAGAAGTCAACACCATAGAAGCTCATCATAGAACTTAGACCCCAGTTTAGATATGGTAGAGCATTGCCTAAGAATACTTCATCTCCACCTTCAGAAGCTACACCTTTTTTCAATAGTGTCATTTTCTTTTTCTTGCCATTTTTATCGTATCCATAGAATACACCTTTAGCATCTTGGCCTGCATACTTGAAGCCATAATAGTTACCTACAGCTTTACCTTCTTCTAATCTTTGGAATTGTTGACCTGTCCATCCTGCAGAGCCATCATCTACACCACCACGTAATTTGTCTGATTCTGGGAATTTGAATTTGTCATTACCTAAAGAAAGAACTTTATTTTGGTTGTGAGCCATTGTTAAGCCTAAGTTCCAAGTAAAGTTTTGAATTTTAACAGGAACACCATTGATAGCTAATTCCACACCTTGGTTTTGAAGAGAACCTGCGTTACCAAGCATAGAACCATTAGGAGAAACTGCTGGGTCTACTGCGAAGTTATAAAGTAGGTCATTAGTTGTACGGTTGTAGTATTCGATACTACCAGATAAGCGGTTATTTAAGAATGCGAAGTCTACACCTACGTTGTACTCTGTTTTTGTTTCCCATTTTAGGTCTGGGTTTGGAGTATTATTCATAGAATATGTTACAACTTTCTTATCTCCGAAGTAAGCATAGTCCTCGTTTTTGTTCATAAGACCAATCCATGGATAGCAGTCGCCAGGAACGTTACCTGTGATACCGAAACCAGCACGAAGTTTTAATTCATCAACTACGTTTTGGTTACGCATGAATTTTTCGTTAGAAATCAACCAGCTAGCAGATACTGCAGGGAACCAACCCCAACGGTTGTTTTTACCGAATTTAGAAGAACCTTCTGCACGTATTGAAGCATTGATGAAGTAACGTTGGTCGTAGTTATAGATGAAACGTCCGAAGAAAGAAGCAAGTTTCCATTCTTCTTTGTATGAACCCATACCAATACCATCTTTGCTACCACCATCTGACAATGAGTTAAGACCTTCACCAGCACCTAAGTTGTTGTATAGGTAATTATTTGTATCAAATTTTGTGTTAGAAGCATCAAATGATTCGTTTTCAAAATCTTGGTATGCATAACCAACCATGAAGGTGAATGCATTTTTCTTGATTTCGTTACCATATTGAACAGTTGCTTCCACCATACGTGTAATGTTGGTGTTGTTAGATTTTTTTGCAAAACCTTCATTAGCTACACCACTACCATATTCTGAGTCGTATGGGAAATATTCACCACAAGTTTGGTTGTATAATTGGTAAGAACCGAAACCTGAAATTTTAAGACCTTTAACTGGAGATAAAGTAGCACGGATACTTCCTAAGAATGTTTGGTCTTTACCATCTTTTGTAGGTTGTTCTACGATACCAACTGGGTTATAGAAACCAGATTTGTCAAAGTTTTGATAGTAACCACCGTATTTTTTATAGTTAGAATCGCCTTTATCAAAATATACTGGCGCAGTTGGGTTATACTTAATAGTTTGTTGGAATGCTTGGTGATCTACCCAAGAAGATTTTGTTGTAGAATAAGACAAGTCATAGTTGAACTCCAACATTTTGTTTAGTGCTTTTTGGTTAACATTAGCACGTGCCATAATTTCTTCGTATGAAGAATTTTTAGCTAAACCTTGGTTAGATTTGTAGTTGATAGAAGCACGATAGTTAACTTTTTCCATACCACCAGAAAGTGATAAGTTGTGTTCTGTAGAAATTGGAACACGTGTAATTTCATCTAACCAGTTTGTATTAGAATCTCCAAGTCTTTTACCACCAGCTTTAAGGAATTCATCAGCTTCTAACACTTCGATTTTACCTGCAACCATGTCGGTGCGAACAGTACCGTTGTATTCAACTTGAGTTTTACCTTCTTTACCTTTTTTAGTTGTAATAATTACCACACCAGCATTAGCACGTGTACCGTAGATAGCTGCTGCAGAACCGTCTTTTAATACGTCCATTGATTCGATGTCACTTGGGTTGATGTTGTTCATTGAAGCACCAGGAACACCGTCAATAATGTAAAGAGGAGTATTGTTACCTGTTAAAGAACCTGTACCACGAATTTGAACATTGTAATCACGGTTAGTAGGGTCACCACCACCACTCTTAGACATATTCAAACCAGCAACTTTACCTTGTAACATACCAGCTGCACTGTTGAATGAACCTTTATTCATATCGTCAGCTTTTACACTAACAACAGAACCAGTTAATTCTTTTTTAGTTTGAGAACCGTAACCGATAGCTACGACTTCATCAAGTTTTGTAGTTTCCTCTGCTAGAGTTACGTCTAAGGTAGATTTACCAGCCACTGATAATGTTTGGCTTTCATAACCCATGAAAGAGAAAATCAAATTTGCATTTGATGGAACTGAAATTTCATAGTAACCATCAAAGTCGGTAATGGTACCTACAGAGTTGTCACCTTCTAAAGTAACGTAAGCTCCGATAACTGGTTCACCAGTTTGGTCCACAACTGTACCTGAAATTTGTGTTTGAGCGATAGCTCCTACACAGAATAACAAAGACATAACAGCTGTAAGAAACCATTTACGCGAATTTTTCACATTGTTAATACTCATGTAAATAATTTTTTAAGGTTAATAAATAGGATTAATTAATTTTTAAAATATTGTATTTCAGTAATTTATAATAACAAGGCTTAAACTTAAATGTTAAAACATAACAAATAACGACTAATTATTTTAACATTTCCGCGTAAAAACCCCATTAATCAACTACAAACGTAAAGATTTTTTTACTTTTATACAACAATTCCATTAAATAAATTAACTTTTGCAGTGTTTTTTTTACCAAATGTTAATTTATGGAACTATTGCTACTGGCAACTTTTCTACCATATATTTGCCATTTTCGTCGTAAATTTCTATTAACATCACATACATTCCCACAGGGAGAATACCTGAGTTTTCACTCCTTCCATCCCAATATAAATTCCCTTCTCCATTTAAAAATTCACTTTCTATGATAGTATATACAGAATAGCCTGAAAGTGTATAAATTTTCACTGTAACCCTGGATTGTTTACGCAAACGATAACGTAAAATTACACTTTCTAGAGTTTCTAAATTGTAAACTGAAACTACAGAAGTGTTTAAAACAAAATCGATTTCTGATTCTGAATCAAAAACATCGGCATCGAGATGTATATCTGAAGAGTTTTTATAACCTGGCGTGGCATGTAAAACTGTAGAAGTGGAATGCCAAGTGCCATCTTCTGAACGTTCTAGCGAAACTCCCTCTGCATTATCTAATAATACGTGGTGCATATTTGCATTATATGAAAAAGAATCTAGCAAAATAGTATCTGCTATAAGACGAATATATCCGCTATCATTGGGAAGTGGTAGCATTTTATCTACTTGAAGAATATTTATAGGAATTTTACATTGATATTGTGAACAAAGAATAGCAGAATCATTAGTTATTGCTACGAATGAATCTGGTTGAAGTATATAATAAGGTAAAGTGTAAATCTGTTTTTTATTGCCAAGCTGGCAGATTGACAAGTCGAAAACTGTGTCGGATACATTATAAATTTCTACAAAATCGACACCGTCACCAATTGGATTGAAAAGTACTTCATTTATGAGAAGTTCACCCTCTTTTGGGAAGCGAGGAGCAGATGATTTTTCTCCTTCCACCACATTATTCGCAAAGCAAAATGATTTACTTCTTGTCTTGGTATAAACACAATGCCACCCCCAAAATGATGAGAAATTTACTTGATTATCGTAAAAATCTATTGTACTTGCAAGGGTATCATTTAGAATGTATTCTAACACCCAATAATCTGATTCATCGCGTTTTATATCAATTTTTACATTATTATAGGAGTTATCTAATAGTTTATCTCCTTCTTGGTGTATTAATGTAGATTTACCATTTTTTTGACAATAAAAACTTAGTGTGCGCTTTGTGCCACCAAGAAGCAGATAATATCCGTTTGATGAAGCATTTACGTTGGCAGAATCTGCCATAATAAACCACTTGAGATAGTTGGAAGAAGTTGGCGAGAAAGAAAGGGTAATTTGAGTGCTCCATTGAGCATTTTTTGACACTGAAGATTCTTCTGAAATATAAGATTTGGAAGCTTCCTCAGGAGCATCCAAACAGATAGAATTTTCTTCTATTATAAAGTTTTGAACATCACCATAATAAGCATTTATGGCTAAAGGATAAAAAAAAGCGAGTAAAATGAGAATTTTCTTCATATTTTTTAAGATTATAATGAATTAAAAATGTAATTTTGCATGCGGAATTTTGCGCACAATGCAAAACCCATACAAAAGTAGGTAAACAAATTAATTAAACAAAATAAATTTAAAGAAAAATGAATGTAGCAATTGTTGGTGCCAGCGGTGCTGTTGGCCAAGAATTTTTAAGAGTTTTAGCGGAAAGAAATTTCCCTATCGACAACCTAGTGTTATTTGGTTCTGCTCGTAGTGCAGGTACAGAATATGAGTTCAAAGGTAAAACTTATACCGTAAAAGAGCTTAAACACGGCGACGACTTTAAAGATATTGATATCGCATTTACATCTGCTGGTGCAGGTATTTCTAAAGAATACGAAAAAGACATCACTAAATTTGGTGCTGTGATGATTGACAACTCTAGTGCATTCCGTATGGACGCTGATGTGCCATTGGTTGTACCTGAAGTAAATGCTGCTGACGCAAAAGATCGTCCACGCAACGTAATCGCAAACCCAAACTGTACTACTATCCAAATGGTAGTGGCTCTTAAAGCTATTGAAAACCTTTCTCACATTAAACGTGTACACGTTTCTACTTATCAAGCTGCTTCTGGTGCTGGTGCTGCTGCTATGGCAGAACTTGAACAACAATATCGTCAAGTACTTGCTGGTGAAGAAGTAACTGTAGAAAAATTTGCTTATCAATTAGCATTTAACCTTATCCCACAAATCGACGTATTTACCGATAATGGTTATACAAAAGAAGAAATGAAGATGTACAACGAAACACGTAAAATTATGCACTCAGACATCGAAGTAAGTGCTACTTGTATTCGTGTTCCTTCTCTTCGTGCTCACTCAGAAGCTATTTGGGCAGAAACAGAACGTCCTATCAGCGTGGAAGAAGCTAGAGAAGCATTTGCAGCTGCAGATGGCGTTATCCTAGAAGACAACCCAGCTGAAAAGAAATATCCAATGCCACTTTTCCTTTCTGGCAAAGACCCTGTTTACGTAGGTCGTATCCGTAAAGACTTAGCTAACCCTAATGGTATTACATTCTGGTGTGTTGGTGACCAAATTAAGAAAGGTGCTGCTCTAAATGCAGTACAAATTGCAGAATATTTAATTAAAGAAGGTGATATCAGAAAATAACAATTCAGTTATATATTCTAAAAAATTGGCTTCCGATGTAAACGCTCTTTTAGAGGGCGTTTCGTCGGAACAATTGTTTATACTAACTGACGAACATACAAAGATTCACTGCTTACCTCTACTACAAAGCGAGGGAGCACTTAAAAATGCCAAGGTGTATACAATGCCTTGCGGCGACCATTATAAAACCATAGAAACAGTTGTTGACATTTGGAAGTTTCTTGGCGAAAATGGCGGCACACGCAAGTCTATGCTTATAAACTTGGGCGGAGGTGTTGTAACCGACTTAGGTGGTTTTGTTGCTAATACATTTAAACGCGGTATTAGCTTTATAAACATTCCTACCACCCTACTTTCTATGGTAGATGCTGCTGTGGGTGGTAAGACAGGCATTAACTTTAATGGACTAAAAAATGAGATTGGCGTAATCAACCCTGCTGAGATGGTGGTGATTTATCCAGATTTCTTGCGTTCGTTGGATACAGAAAACCTACTTTCTGGCTACGCAGAAATGCTTAAACACGGACTTCTTTCTTCTGAGGAAGAAATGAATAGACTAAATAAGTTTGATGCTAGAGAACCAGATTTTGAATTGTTAGCTGAACTTATTGAGACATCTATAGAAGTGAAAGCTAATATTGTGAAGCAAGACCCTACTGAAAAAGGCATTCGCAAAGCATTGAATCTAGGACATACTATTGGGCATGCTTTCGAAAGCTATTCTCACGAAACAAACAGACCTATTCTGCATGGTTATGCTGTGGCATGGGGTCTAATAGGAGAACTTTTCCTTTCTTATAAGCTAAAAGGATTCCCTCAAAACTTGATGACAGAGACCGTGCGCTTTATAAAAGACAACTACGGAGTATTTGATATTACATGCAACGACTATCCTGCTCTATATGAATATATGGCACACGACAAGAAGAATGCTATTGCAGGAGAAATCAATTTCACTCTCCTTAAGGGCATTGGCGACATTGTTCCAAACTGTATAGTAGAAAAAGAACTTATTTATCAGGCACTAGATTTTTATAGAGATAGTGTTGGGATATAGTTAGGTGTTAAGCGACAAAAAAGCGAGAGCGAGGATTTACCTCGCTCTCGCTTTTTTTGTAGCCCCGCCGGGAATCGAACCCGAATCTAAAGTTTAGGAAACTCGTATTCTATCCATTGAACTACAGGGCCAACAAGAGAATTATAAATTCATCTTTTCTACTATTTCTACATCATTTGTTTCTAGAAGAGACATATATCTTACAACATATTCGTATGTTGAAGACCAACCTTTGAAAAGACTAGAGTCTACAAAATTGTCGTTATGGCTTGCAATTATCAATTCACCGTTGAGAAGTTTTACTTTTTTAGCCATTTCTGTAACTGAACTTATAATTTCATCTTTTGATAAACCCATTTTCTTTACAGACCATGTTGTAAATGGCACTGAGTGCACATCTATTCTATAATATTCCTCTTTGTTAAGATCGTATATTCTAAACGGAGTACAAGTAGAAGTTCTATAGCCTATTCTATCTGGATAAGACATTGAGAAATCTTCTTTTATCTTGCTAGTGGATAGGTTTCTGTAAAAATCTGGTATTACATATTCAGAAGCACTAGACATTCCTATAACAATTCTAGTTTTGAATATTCTAGAAAGGTATTTTTGTTCAAATTTTAATTGTGAAGGCGAACAACCTGCTACTCCTGACACACAAAGACCAATTTGATAATTTCTACATAAAACCTTTTTATAAGTACTATATGCAAAGTAAATAGGTCGTTTATACCATTTTTTATTTGAAACTCTTAATGCAAACAATGGTCTAAGGCTATTTCTATTGTGAAGTTCTACTATTCTATCTACATTGCAATATGGATCTTGATCTACCCTAAGGAGTACTCTCAGCTGTTTTTTAAGCTCTGTCCAGTCTCTTTCTAATACTTTTTTACCAAGTCTTAATACATTGCCTAATATAGAATATGTTCTGTATCTATAAGGTGTATTTACAGAGATAATAGGAACAAATCTGAATCTTTTATCAGTAACAGACGTATAATCTGGGAACAGAGTTTTTAGTTTTTCTTCTAGTTTTAATGCCCACACATCTATTAATGGAGTTTCTAAGAAGCCTTCTTTATATGCTAAACTCTTTTTAGACATAAAGCAGCCTCTACTATCGAAATTTTCCTTAATTGGAAGGTACTCTTCATATCTAGACAATAGATAGAATGAAGCCGAAAATATATCAAATGGGATATCTCCACCTTCTGTGGCAAAGAAAGCCTTTTCACCTTCCCAATTGGTCATAGTGATATCATACTCACGAATACC
Source organism: Candidatus Enterocola sp. (assembly GCA_045612225.1). Classification (GTDB taxonomy): domain Bacteria; phylum Bacteroidota; class Bacteroidia; order Bacteroidales; family Paludibacteraceae; genus Enterocola. The sequence goes on along the minus strand of JAZKYP010000008.1, from coordinate 307,344 downwards.
TTTTTTAAACAACAATCCATTTGGAGTTATGTGTAAAGCACCTTTCACCTTAAGTGTGTCGCTATATACTATAAGTGGAGATGCAGAAAGTGTTGGTAAATCTTCTTTCTTATTAACAATATTAATAGACTGACCTAATATTCTTTTAAAAATATGGTCCGCTACATACTTCAACCTATTGGTATATTTGTCGGTATAAATACAAATCATTCTAGTAAACATGAATCGGCAAAACTCAAGAAATCTCTATTGCCTACAATTACGTGATCTAAAACTAATATATCAAATTGCTTACAACAAGCAATAATATTTTTTGTAACTAACATATCATCAGGACTTGGATATAGATTGCCTGATGGGTGATTGTGAACTAATATGATACTAGTAGCTAAATGTTCTATAGCGTATTTTAAAATTATTCTATAGTCTACTAAGGTCTTAGTAATAGTTCCAGTACTTATTTGGTATCTAGCCAACTCTTTATTGGCATGATTTAGTAACACTATCCAAAATTCTTCTTGTGTTTTATGAGCGAGAAGCCTCATAAATTCTTCTGCAACAAGAGCACTACTCTTGTAAATTAAAGATTTTACTGGCGTAGCAAATCGAATTCTTCTTGCTAACTCTATTGCCGCAGATATGGTTACTGCCTTTGCCTTCCCAATTCCCTTTACTCGCTTAGACAATTCCTGGGGCGATAGCTTACAGATTTCATCTAAATTGTTAGACGACTTTAATAAAAGTGTTTTGGCTAAATCTAAAGCCGACTCTGTTTTTGAACCTGTTGCAATGAGTATTGCTAAAAGTTCTGCGTTTGAAAGAGAAGATGCACCTTTTGATAGCATTTTTTCTCTAGGTCTGTCATCTTCTGCCCAATCTTTAATTGTAAAATTCTTTTTTTCTTCCATAATATTAGATTAAGAGATTTATTAGGTATTAAATTTATTTTCACACAAAAGTAGTGATTTTTGATATTATATACAAAAGTATATAAAAGAAAAAAGCTCTTCTTTTAAAAGAAGAGCTTTATAATTTTCTTTGCTTAAGCGAGTTTATTTACGTGAAGCGCTAATTTAGATTTTAAGTTATTAGCTTTGTTTTTGTGAATCACGTTTTTCTTTGCCAACTTATCCAACATAGCTGATACTACTGGAAGTAAAGCGGCAGCCTCGTCTTTTTTATGCATCGCACGCAATTTGCGAACGGCATTTCGAGCAGTCTTTGCATAGTATTTATTATGCAAACGTCTCTTTTCGGTCTGTCTGATTCTCTTTTCAGACGATTTGTGGTTTGCCATCTTTGTTTATTTTTTTAATTTCTAGTAGCCCATAGCGGAATCGAACCGCTCTTTCAAGAATGAAAATCTTGCGTCCTAACCGATAGACGAATGGGCCAGTTGAATTTTGTGATTGCAAAGATAGAGACTATTTTTTAATCTACCAAATTTTTTTACAACTTTTTTTAGAAAAAATTGAAAAAAGGTAAAATTCCAACAAAAAACAGACCTAAAAGAAATCCAAAGAACACTTGGGCTGGCGTGTGAGCTTCTAATTTTAGTCGCGACCACCCTACCAAACCGCTCGACAAAAGTACTACAATTATTTGAGACAGCAAAGAAAATCCGTTATAAATTGATAAAAAATATAACATTCCTACCCAAGAACCCATTCCTGTGGCATGAGCACTGATTTTCCAAAAGAAATTTACTATAAAAACCATAACCAGCGCCATAGTTGCTCCTTTCCATAATTGGATAAATCCATAATCTACTACTAGTAGGTGGCAAATGACAGCAACTAAAAAATATGATAATATAGTAAATATGTATGGCCAAATACGCTCTTTTCTTGTTGTAGCCTTCCAAGACTTTATTACATTAAATTTATATAGTACAACATACCATATTATAGGAGGCACAACAAGAACGAACATACTTCCAAATATAAGCAAATGCCTTAGTGTATCTGAGCCTGGATAGAAAAACGGCATCAGGTTAATCTGCAACAGTGCATATATAGGAACTAATAAAGGATGAAATAAAACAGATAATATTTGAGCTATCTTGTTCATTAAATAAGGCTCATAGTATCTGAAGCAATCATAAATTCTTCGTCAGTAGGAATAACTACTACTTTAATTTTAGAATTTTCTGTAGTAATAATTCTTTCTTCTCCTCTTACTTTATTTGCTTCTTCGTCTAATTCGATACCCATAAATGCTAAATCTTTACAAATATCACCTCTTAGACCTGTTTGATTTTCACCAACTCCACCAGTAAATACAATTACATCTACACCACCTAGTGCAGCAGTGTATGCACCGATATATTTTTTAATTTTATAATTGTACATAGACATTGCAAGAACTGCTTGTGGCACACCTGCTTTGTCTGCTGCTTCTATGTCGCGCATATCTGAAGAAAGTCCAGAGATACCTGCTACGCCAGACTTTTTATTTAAGTAGTCTGAAATACCTTTTGTATCTAAACCTTCTTTATCCATTAGATAGGTAACTGCACCTGCATCAATATCACCTGAACGAGTACCCATTAAAAGACCTTCTAGTGGAGTAAAACCCATTGAGGTATCAATTGATTTACCGTCTTTAATTGCAGTAATAGAACCACCATTACCTACGTGACAGGTAATAATTTTTGTTCCTTCTACTGGTATTCCTAAAAACTCGCAAACTCTACCAGAAACATATCTGTGGCTTGTGCCGTGGAAACCATAACGACGAATGCCATATTTTTCGTATGCTTCGTATGGAGTTCCATACATATAAGCATATTGTGGCATTGTTTGGTGGAATGCGGTGTCGAACACTGCTACTTGAGGCACTGATGGAAGAATTGCTGAAATAGTATCAATACCTTTTAAGTTTGCAGGATTGTGAAGAGGAGCCATTTCGCTACATTCTTTGATTGCATCAATTACTTCTGGAGTAATTAATACACTTGAATTGAATTTTTCTCCGCCGTGAACCACACGGTGACCTACAGCATTTATTTCATCTAAGCTTTTAATAGCGCCATATTCTGCGCTTGTAAGAGTAGAAAGAATAAATTCGATAGCAGTTTGATGCTCTGGAATGTCTTTGTCTAGTTGAACTTTTTCTCCTGAAGGCAAAGTAAGTTTCAAGAAAGCACCTGCTAAACCTACTTTTTCTACACCACCTTGAGCTAAAACTTCTTTGCTATCCATATCGAATAGCTTATACTTTACTGATGAACTACCACAGTTTAATACTAAAATTTTCATATTACATTGATTGATTTGCAGTAATAACTACCATTTTTACTATATCTTCTACTGTACAACCACGAGAAAGGTCGTTTACTGGAGACGCCATACCTTGTAGGATAGGACCTATTGCCACACCACCTGAGAAACGTTGGGTAAGTTTGTAGCCAATATTTCCTGCGTCTAATGTTGGGAATACAAGCACATTTGCATCGCCTTTGATTGGGCTATCTGGAGCTTTTTGAGCACCTACAGAAGCCACGATTGCAGCATCAGCTTGGAATTCTCCGTCGATAATTAAGCTTGGTTCCATTTCTTTTGCTATGCGAGTAGCTTCAATTACTTTGTCTGGAGACTCATTTTTTGCACTACCTTTGGTTGAAAAACTTAGCATTGCCACTTTTGGTTCCATTTGCACAAGCACTCTTGCTGTATCGGCTGTAGAAACAGCTATTTGAGCAAGTTGATTTGCATCTGGATTTGGTGTTACTGCGCAGTCTGCAAAAAGAAGCACACCGTTGTTGCCATATCTTGTTGGAGTAATCATAATGAAAGCACCAGACACTACGCTAATGCCTTTCTTCATTTTAATGATTTGTAGTGCAGGACGAAGCACATTGCTTGTAGCGTTCATTGCACCAGCCACTTCCCCATCTGCATCACCATTTTTTACCATTAGCGACGCTAAATATAGTGGGTCTTTTACCTTTTTATCTGCTTCTTCCAAAGTCATACCTTTGTTTTTGCGAAGCTCGTACAAAAGATCCACATATTTTTGTCTATTTGGGTCTGTTGCCTCATCGAAGAATATTGCTTTGTCAATATTCTCTAAACCTAAACCTGCAGCTTGATCCTTGATTTGTTGTTTATTACCTAGCAGAATAATATCTGCCAATCCCTCTTTTAATATTACGTCAGCAGCACGAAGAGTACGTGATTCTAAAGATTCTGGAAGCACGATACGTCTTTTATTAGCTTTAGCTCTGGCGAATAGACCTTCTAAAAATTCCATAACACTAATAGTTTTTTATTGTGATACAAAATTATAAATTATTTTTCGTAAAACGTGTTTATTATTGGTTTTTATTTCGTGGGTGATATGATAAAATTGTATCTCTAAGATACGTCATATCTATGTGGGTGTAAATCTCAGTGGTAAGAATACTTTCATGCCCTAAAAGCTCTTGAATAACGCGTAAATCTGCACCACCTTCTAGCAAATGAGTAGCAAAACTATGCCTTAAAGTATGAGGACTAATCACAGCTTTTATTCCCGCATCTAAGGCGCATTTTTTTATTAAATCAAAGATTGCTTGTCGCGAAAGATGAGAACCTCGTTGGTTTAAAAATAAAAAATCTTCGTGACCTGGCTTTATAGGCCACATATTTCTATCCAGCATATAGAGAGAAATCTCATTAAGGGCTGTTTCTGATATTGGAACTAAACGCTGTTTGCTTCCTTTACCAAAAATTTGTACAAAACCCTCTTTTGGATAAATATCTGAGATTTTTAGGGTAATTAACTCAGAAACACGAAGTCCGCAGCTATATAAAACCTCAATAATTGCCTTATTTCTCGCTCCTTCTGGTCTTGAGAGGTCTATCACCGACTTTAGCATATCTATTTCTTCTACAGAGAGTACAGTGGGTAGATACCTAGATAGTTTTGGCATTTCGAGAAGTTGGGTGGGATCGTCGTTTATTATATCTTCTGAAAGCAGATAATTGTAAAACGACTTTATGCCTGAAATAATTCTGGCTTGCGAAGTAGAGGCTATGCCTAAATCATTAAGATACATTATAAAAGACTGAAAATCTGAGAGTTTCGCATCTTTATAATGTATCTTATTATCAGAAAAGTATGTTAGAAGTTTCTGAACATCAAGATTATATGATTTCAGAGTATTGTCTGAAAGTGACCTTTCTAGTAGTAAATAAGCACTGAAACCATCTAATATATTTTTCATTTACTTAATGCAATTTCTTGATTTAGAGCAGGATTTGCATACATAGTATAAATCATGTGTCTTAAGAATGGATAATCGATATTTGAAATATCTATCTTTGTTAGTTGTTTATCTACATAATTTACAAAGTTTTCTTTATCCTTGTGGGTATATTTATCCGAGAATTGATGTGAATTATTTAACAAGTCTGCTGCCACATAGTTGTTTGGATAAAGTATATAATTTGAATGAATGCGTTTGTCTATTTCTGTTACTAATGCTGCAATTTGCTCATTTTTAGGCAGTTCATCCCATTCTTTTGGAGCTACAATTGGTTCGCAAACATTGTATGAAACTCTTCCTTTTGGAGCCATAAGACCTGTTTGCATACTCAAAAGGTCGTCCATTGGAGATTTTTTAAACTGCGGATTGTCGCGTTTTTGTTGGAACTCTTTAGCTTTTAAGAAATCGCAAGCATCAAACTCATAGTTTATTGCTATTGGAGTGACATTTAGTTCGTTTATACTTTCTGAGAAAGAAGCTTTGCTACTCATATTCAGCATCTTAATAATAGAAGGTTGAGTAACATCATTTGAATCTTTAGCACGTCCTTCTCTTTGGGCTAACCAAACTGAATTTTTACGTTCTTTGATAACGTAACGAATATATTCTGAAAGGTTCTTTGAAATAAGCAGTTGTTCTTTAATTGAACCATTGCGACGCACAATAAAACTTTTGTTTAAGCGCACTGCATGTTCTATCCATGGTTGAATAAGCAAATTGTTGCCTATAGCAATTTGCGAGGTATTGAAACCTTTGAAATAAAGGTGCATATTAAGAAGAGCTGAATCTAACACTATATCCCTGTGATTTGTGATAAATAACGAGCCTCTTTCTGTATTTATCTTCTCAGAGCCTAACAGCTTTACATCTGTACAAGACTTGTGTTCTATAGCTGTGAGAATTGTAACGATTACTTCTCTTTGAAAATCGTCTATAGTATTGATTGGCGCAAGAGTTCTCATAAAATACTCTGCGTGATCTGCTCCTAAAACATAACTTAATACTTTAAGAATCTCTGGACGATTTACGATTTGAGAGATTACGTATGGCACTTCTGCGTCTGTATAGCAACGTATGCTATTAAATTCCTCTGGATACATCATTTCCTAACATTTTTTACAAAGTTAATAAATTAACTTTATTAGTTATGTGTTAATGACAACTTTTTTATATTTTAGCATAAAATTTGTGTTGTTATGTACTTAGAAATAGAAAGAAAATATTTGGTGAATGGTTTTTCTACCGAAGGACTACGATTTAAAAAGATGAAACAAGCTTATTTAGCAAAGGAGGGTTGCACCTTGAGGGTGAGGATTGCAGACGAGAAAGCTTTTTTAACTATAAAGGGTAAAACTGAAGGCATCTCTAGGGCTGAATTTGAATATGAAATACCTATTGAGGATGCTAATGAAATGATGCGCTTAGCTATTTATCCACCTGTAATCAAGACTAGATATTATGCCGAAGTGGATGGTAAGACTTGGGAGGTGGATGTGTTTGAGGGTGAGAACGAGGGCCTTATAATGGCAGAAATTGAGTTAAGTGCTGAAAATGAAGAATTTACTATACCAGAATGGGCCACTGAGGAAGTAACGGGAGATAAGAGATACTATAACTCGTTTTTAGCTAAAAATCCGTACAAAAGTTGGGAATAAAAAAGGGGTAATTTCTTACCCCTTTTCTATTTGGTTTATTATATACCACAAACACTTTTATCTTGCTTAACTACTGAGGTTACTTTAACACTCATTCCGTTCATACTATAAGAACCTTTTTCTTCTAGTTCTTTAGCTTCTTTACTTGTCATAGGAAGATCCATTTCTTGTTCCATTTCATAATCACTACCATACGAATATACCATGGTTACTTTCCAACAATAAACTGTTGTATCCTCTTTCTCTTTCTTTTCACAAGAAGCAATTGCTAATGCCATTGAAACTAGGGCAAATAAAGCTAATAATAGTTTTTTCATAATTATATAATTTAGAGTTTTAAACTGCAAAGATAGTTAAAATTTCTTTATTCTATATTTTTTCTTAGCTTTTTAAGATAATCTTGCAATGCAGGGGTATCTTTTTTCTCTACCAACTCTAATAAGAACTTTAATTCTTTACGAATATTTTCTACTTGACCACCTGTAAATGGGTTGAAAAGAATTTCTGTAAGCAGATAATCGTCTTCTGAGAAAAGTCCACGAGCTATAGCCATGTGTTTTTTGAATGTGGTGCCAGGAGCATCTTGATGCTTCATTACTGCCGCAAACACCATGGTAGAAACGAATGGAATAGAAAGCGAATATGCAATAGTTTCGTCGTGCTCTAGGAATGTATATTCAAAAATATTTAGGTGAAGACTGTTGTAAAGGTCTTTGAAAAACACCTTGCCCATGTGGTCTGACTCTGAAATAATAATAGCATTTTGTGTGCTAAGGTCTTCTAGGTTTGCAAATGTAGGACCAAACATAGGGTGAGTGGACACATAACGCATACCGCATTCTTTGTAGAACTCCGGAAGTCCTGTTTTTACTGATGCAATATCTGAAATAATACAAGATTTTGGCAGATATGGAAGTACTGCGTTGAATGCATCAATTGTGTGATTTAGTGATACACAGTTGATTAGAAGTTCTGGTTCAAACTCTTGAATTTCTTCGTATGTTGTCATACGATATGTGTTGAACACGAAGCGAAGGTTCTTTGGATTAACATCAAACAATGCCACTTCGTGCTGCATGCACAATACATCTGTTAAAAATGTGCCCATCTTTCCGGCACCGAGGATTAATATTTTCATAATGCTTTTACCCTTTCTAATGCTTCTGTTAATTTTTCTTCGGTGGCGCAAAGGGAAATACGTATGTAACGTGCACCGTTGCTACCGAATATGAAACCTGGGGTGATAAACACACGTGCCTCGTGTAGAATTTTCTCTGTAAGCTCTTCTACATCATTTAGTTTGGCAGGGATTTTACCCCATACGAACATTCCTACTTGATTTTTGTCGTAGGTACAGCCTAGAATATCCATAATTTGCTCTGCCACAGCACGACGTTTGCCGTAAAGGTCTATATTCATAGCTTCGTGCCATGAGTCTTCGTTATGAAGTGCCTCTGCAGCAGCAAGTTGAAGCGGACGGAACATACCTGAGTCGATATTTGATTTCACCTTTAAAATCCACTGAATAAATGTAGAATTTGCGGCAATCATACCCACACGCCAACCTGGCATATTGTGGCTTTTACTCATGGAGTTGAATTCTATACAACAATCTTTTGCTCCTTCTATTTGCATAATACTCAATGGTTTACGATTTAGTATTAGACTATATGGATTGTCATTTACCACTACAATATTATGTTTTTTAGCAAATGCTACTAGTTTTTCTAGAAGTTCTACACTTGCGTTGGCACCTGTTGGCATATTTGGATAGTTGACCCACATTAGTTTCACGTCGGTCAAATCCATTTGTTCAAGTGCCTCGAAGTCTGGTTGCCAATTTTGGTCTTCTTTTAGGTCGTAATATACCACCTCAGCTCCAAGAAGAGTGCTAAGTGATGAATATGTTGGGTAACCTGGGTTTGGCACTAGTACCTTTTCGCCAGGATTTACAAATGCTAGGGTAACATGTAAAATACCTTCTTTTGAACCTATAAGTGGTTGAATTTCAGTAGCAGGGTTTAGTTCTACATTGTACCAACGTTTGTAAAAGTCGGCAAAGCCTTGGCGCAGTTCTGGTATTCCTACGTATGGTTGATAACCGTGCACATTTGGAAGTGGTGCGGTTTCACAAAGTTTTTTAATTGTATTTTCTGAAGGTGGCATATCTGGACTACCAATGCCTAAACTAATCACGTCTAGGCCTTTAGCATTCATTCCTGCCACTTCTTTTAGTTTGCGTGAGAAATAGTACTCTTGTACTGTTTCTAGTCTTTTTGCTGGTGTTATCACGGTGTTTTGTTTTTTATTTAATAACTTCCATTTGAACACGTACAGACTCTTCGTGTACTGCTTCTAGATATTTACGAATAAAGTCGGCAGACATACCTAGGCGTTCGCCCATGATAATGCGTTTTTGCATAATTTCGTCGTAACGACCTGTTTGAAGCACTTGCATATTGTGTTCTTTTTTGTAAATACCGATTTCACGAGAAATTTTCATACGTTTTGCAAGTAATTCTAGCAATTCGTTGTCGGTAGAGTCGATTTGTTTACGCAATGTTGTTAAACTTTCTGATTCTTTTTTCATATCTCTAATTACCAATGTATCAATGACATAGTCTAAAATATCTGGAGTAAGTTGTTGCGCAGCGTCACTCCATGCCTTGTCTGGATTGCAGTGAGATTCTATCATAAGGCCGTCGAAACCTAAGTCCATGGCTTGTTGGCAAAGTGGAGCAATAAGTTCGCGTTTGCCACCTATGTGAGAAGGGTCGCAGATGATAGGAAGGTTTGGATAACGGCGACGAAGCTCAATAGGAATATTCCATTGTGGTAGATTGCGATAGATTTTTTTGTCGTATGTGCTGAAACCACGGTGAATAGCGCCTAGTTTGCGAATGCCCGCATTGTATAGACGTTCCATTGCACCAATCCAAAGTTCTATGTCTGGGTTTACTGGGTTTTTCACCAATACTGGAATATCAACTCCTTGAAGTGCATCTGCAATTTCTTGCATTGCAAATGGGTTTGCAGAGGTGCGGGCACCTATCCAAAGTATGTCGATGCCATGTTTTAGGGCTTCTTCAATGTGTTTTGCGGTAGCTACTTCTGTACCTACAAACATACCTGTTTCTGCCTTCACGCGTTGTAGCCAAGGAAGACCTTCTACACCTACTCCTTCGAAACCTCCTGGTTTGGTACGTGGTTTCCAGATACCTGCACGGAACACTGGTATGCCGTTTTTAGATAGTTCTAGCGCTGTGGCCATTACTTGTTCTTCTGTTTCTGCACTACATGGTCCTGCTATGATTAGTGGACGGTCGGTGCTCATTCCTGGTAATAAAATTGGTTGTAAGTCTTTCATATTATTGTGTTTTTTTGTTTTCGTTTATAAATTTTATCCTCTATATGCCTCATATTCTCCTAACACTCGTAGGTCTTTCGTGAATGGGCGAATGGCATCCATGGCTTGTGAATAGGACAAATAGTTAGAGAACGTTAGATTGATATAGAACTGATACTCCCATTCGCGTCCTACTATTGGTAGCGACTGGATTTTTGTTAAATTTATATGGTAAAACCATAGAACTGACAATACTTTTGCAAGTGCACCCTCATCGTGAGGCAGTGTGAATACCACTGATGCTTTATCTACAGTTTTGTCTTTTAAGTAATCTTCGGCTGTCCATGGATCTGCTACTATAAGAAAACGTGTAAAGTTTCTTTTGTTTGTTTCTATGCCTTCAGCAAGGATTTCTAGACCATAGATTTCTGCTGCAAGTTTGCTACAGATGGCTGCTTTACCCATAATACCTTGTTCAGCTATCATTTTTGCACTTGCAGCTGTATCTTCTGCCTCTACTGCTTTTAGGTTTGGATATTTTGAAAGAAAATCCTCACATTGCATTAGTGCCATTGGATGTGAAAGCACTTCTGTGATGTCTGAAATCTTTTGTCCAGGCATTGCGACCAAATTGTGCTCTATGCGAAGCTTTGTTTCGCCAAGGATGGTTAGACCACTCTCTTTAAGCATATTGTGATTTGGCAAAAGACTTCCTGCAATGGTATTTTCTATCGCTACTGCGCCAAGAATAGAGTTATCTTTTTTTATTGTAGCAAACAAATCTTTAAATGTATCGCACGCTATAGTTTCTACTCCTGTTTCTTTAAAGAACTGACGGGCTGCGATGTCGTGAAAACATCCTGCTACTCCCTGAATGGCTACTTTTTTCATAAAGCTATAAAATTAAAAAATCCCGCTCAAAAGAACGGGATTCAATATATTTGATTAATTATTTTATTTCACTTACATACATCAAAACCCGTTCTACTTTGTGATAAAGTAAAAAAAGTAATAAAAGTATGTAAAGAATCTTTTCATGTCTTGTGCTTTAAAAACGTTACAAATGTACGGTATTTTTTTATAAATGCAAGCGATTCACTCTTTTTTTTACTATTTATTTGTTTTTTTTAGTACATCCTACCATCCAAGGGGCAAAACGAAGGATAAGTTCTGATGAGATTGTGAGTATTAAAACCACAGAAATGAAGAACAATAATATCCAAAGGTAGTTTCCATTATATGGGAAACCATGTTTATTTAATACAAGAGTGGTAAAGAAAATTAGTCCACCATTCAAGTAGTAATAAGTTAATGAATTTCTACCTATGTACGACAACATTTTTACATTTTCTGGGATTAGTTTTAACAATAAAACCATCATCCATAGACCTAAAATAGATGTAATGATGTAATAAAGAACCCTTAAAATAATTACTTGTCCTGCTTTTAAACCATAGATATAAGAAGATGCGCATATATCATGCCACTGAGATTCTTTAAGAAGATAAAGGTCTATTAATACCAATGCTAAATAAAGAGAAGTAGACACAACGACTTGTAACTTTATTTTCTCTTTTAAAACAGACTCATATTTTCTATATACAATGCCCAAATAGATGTATATCATAGATATTAGTCCATAATTAGCAAACCATAGGACAGGTGCTTCTAGATATTGGGTCACAATAAAGCCAACAACAGAGAGTATTAAGCAACAAATACCTATGATAGATATGCTTTTTGTGAATTTTAGAATAATAGATAAAGCCAATCTTGAAACTACTAATGCTGCAACAAACCAACTCGCTATTCCACCAAAAATATCATACAACATGGTGAAGAAATCTATATCCATTCCACGCAGTGGATATTTAATAGTATAAATTATAGTAGAAAAAATAAAATATGGTATTAATAACCTTTTAATTATATACGAAATAGAGTTCTTAAAGTCAAATTTCTCTATTTTTGCTACATAACCTGAGGTAAAAAAGAAAAATGCAATGCTAGTATGGTAGAAAAACAAATTTACCAGCAAAGAGCTTTCACCTGCATAAATCATATCAACATGGAAAAGGATTATAAGCAACATGGATATTCCTTTTCCATAATCTAACCAAGACATTCTATTTTGGAGTTTGTTTGGCTCTCTCGTCAGCATTTAATTTTATTATTAGATTCAACTCTCTCTTTGTCAAATATCCACCCCCATTTATTGAAATATTTTATTACAGAAAAGGAATGAGTTAACATTAACTTTGTATTAAGATATGATGCTTTTTGGTAACCATGAAAGATTTTTGCCCCTGGGAAATAAACTGTACGAGAAATTTGACCAATTCTACGACACAAGTCCAAATCCTCGCAATAAAGAAAAAATCTTTCATCGAATCCCTTTACTTCTGCCAAAACCGATGCTCTCATAAACATAAAACTTCCAGAAAGGAATGGCACATCCATCTGCTTGTTGTAGTCTGCATCCCACATATTGTATATTCTTGAGATTTTATCTTTATAATTCCCATCTGGAAGAAATCTTCTTATGATTAAATCTTTAGGTGTAGGCAGAAGTTTACATAATTTTTGTTCTGTTCCATCATAATGATATACACGAGGCATAGTAAGACCAATATCTTCATTTACCTGCATGAAGGTATATAAAGCCTCTAATGTACCTTTCTCAAAGTGCACATCTGGATTCATCACCAAATGATATTCTGTTTTACCTAGCACTCTGTTTATTACCAAATTGTTTGCTTTGCCATAGCCAAGATTCTTTCCATTGAAAATATATTCAATGCGAGAATCTAGATTTGCCAATTCTTTAAGAGTATCTTCTGGTGAATTATCTACTAAGAATAACTTTATATCCAATTCAGTATTTAGAAAAGAAGAAATTGCTCTCTTTGCTTCTGTAATATCGCTATTAAAAAGGACTAAAGATGCTGTTATGTTATATTTTTTAGTCATTGAATTTATTTCTATATACCTTCTAAAGTTTTATTCGCATATAAAGGTATGACCTTGTACTTTATGTACAAATTCGTATTCTATGGTAGCTTTTAAGCCTTCTTCTAATTTTACAGGAGGCACAAAATCTGTTTTTTTGATATTTGAACCTACAAAATATGTATTTTGGCAGAATTTTTTTACTCGAATAGAACTAATGGCAAATTTCTTTCTAGTGACAAATGCCAATAAGTCAAAACATAAACCTCCACAATATGCCAACCAATATGGGAAATGTAATAGTTTTGATTTTGGTTTGCCTAAATATTTATAAACATCTAATACCAAATTGTTCATATCGTAGGCAGGTTCATCACAGTAATTGTAAAGATGTTCGCCACCTTCTATATCATGTGACAATTCATATTCTATAAATGCAACTACGTTTTCTACATAATTCATTGATTTTCTATTGGTACCTTTACCCACCATTGGGAATTTACCTCCTGCGATTTGTTTCAATAAATTATACACATTGCCCCTATTTTGTTCTCCAAAAATAACGGTAGATCTAATAATTACTGCTGAGTTTGTTGCATCTTTTTGTAGCCATTCGCGATATTTACCTTCTGCAAGATATTTGGTTCTACCATAATCATTAAAATAATTAATTTCTCCTGTTTCATCTGTTCCTACTGGAGCAAATCCATATACAGCAACAGAACTGGTGAATATAATTTTCTTAATTCCTAATTCTGAGCACGCATTGCATACATTCTCACTTCCCAATACATTTACATCATCATATAATGATTTTGGTGTAACATCATCTCTATGTTCTGCTGCTAAATTTATAACCACATCACTACCCTTAAGAACTTCTAATAGAGATTGCATAGGCATTGCTTTTGCTGCTTCTTCTGCCTTGCCTGGAGCACTTGCCTTATCTGTTAAACTTTCAGGGAATTCATTTGTTTCATTTCCAGCATTTCTTATATCACAACGCACCCACAATTCTGGATATGTTACACTTCTACGTTTGTCAGCAATTTTTACAGAATGCCCTGCTGCTAAAAGTCTTTTAGTTAAACGAGTTCCTACAAAACCTGAGCCACCGATAATTGTTATTTGCATAATATTTTATTTACTAAGTAGTTTATTGTATATATTTTTATATCCTATCCACATTTTTTGAAGTGTAAAACTCTCTTTAAACTTATTGTAAGAAGCCACTTCCATTGCTTTTCTCAATGAGTCATTATTCAAGATATCTGATATTGCCTTATTAATCTCATCCACATTGTTTTGCACCAATCTGCCATTTGTATCATCTACCAACTCATAAATGCCACCTACATTAGACGCAACTACTGCTTTACTTTGACTCATCGCTTCAATAATAGTCATAGGTAAACCCTCGAAATTTGAAAGCAAAATAAATATATCACATAAATTAATGTATTTACTTGCATAAGGAACATCGCCTAACAATTTTACATTTTCTGGCACATCGTACTTAGCATATATTTCTTCCATCGTACTATCAGCCGAACCTCCTATCCACACATAGAGACAATCATTTTTATCATTTCTTGCCACTTCCAAAAATAAGTCAAACTGTTTTGGTGGCGAAACTCGTGCTATTGTCATAACTACTTTCTTTCCTTTTGCATCAAATGGAAGTTCAGATTCTTTGGTTATAATAGTTTCATCTATACCATTGTAAACCGTTGTAACATTTCTATTTACATTTTCAGCACGCAAATTCTTATTATCGTAATTGGAAACACCTACAATTGCCCCACAAAAACGTTGTAATACTTTTTCTATTGGTAAAAATGCTCTATGTGCCAAACGAATAGAATCAAACCCATGAACAGTATAAACTACCCTACTCTTCATTCCTAAACCAATAATTCTACCTAAAACACCTGCTTTACTAGAGTGTAAATGAATAATATCTGGTCTAAAATCTTTTTTTACTTTTAATAGTTCAAATACAACTTTTAAGTCTTTAATGGGTTTGATAGGCTTCACCAAACTTTTTAAGTAATACTGCCTTACATCTTTAGGCAACTGACCCCATAGATAGCCTCCAGCCATACTAGCTACCGCTACTTGATGCCCATCTTCTACTGCAGATTTACATAAATCAATGCAAACCTTTTGAGCACCACCCAATTCTGTATTTGTTATGATATGTAGAATTTTCATCTATTATGTTTTTGTATATTTATAGTTATTACGTATTTATTACTTTCTAAAATAGTATCTCTTTAGTGTATAAATAAGAAAATTCAACCTATATGAAATTCTATATAACAAAGAATTTTCACTTTTACCTCCACTTGGAGTAACTGTAGCATCATGTCTTCGATATAGTAAAAGTGGTTTATCTAAATATATTAGTTTATTTTTTAAAGCGGACAATAAAGCAAACCACATATCGTGTCCCAAAACATTAGGGATTGGCAAAAAATAGTCTAAAGAATCCTTTGTAAAAGCCATAGTTGAGCCTAAGAACATACCTTTGTATAAATTCTGCCAATAAGTAGATTTAAAACATCTTACTTCACTCAAACGAAATCTCTTTTCTAAAGTACCAGAACATACCCACGCATCACTGATTACTAAATAGCCAGGTTTTATTACTTCTAAAAATGACTCTACTTTACTCTCTGGCCACACATCATCCTGATCTGATAAGAAAATTATATCTCCTTTGGCATTCTTTATTGCATTTTCAAAATTATGTGTAAAGCCATGCTTCCCTTTGTTATGCAAAACAATAATACGTTTATCATTATATGACTCTACAATTTTGAGAGTATTATCTTTAGAGCCATCATCAGAGATAACTACCTCATCTTCAGACCCTAACTGCGTTAATATAGAATCTAATTGTTCACGGATATATTTTTCTCCATTATATGTAGCTATACAAACTGAAATCATAAAAGAAAATCATTATACTTTTGCACAATCTCATCCCATGATGCAGGCAAATTATTTGTTACGAATTCTTCAACCATAAGTTGTTCTTCATTTTTTTCTTCATCAGACAAAGACAACAATAAACTTATCACTCCTGATGCATCTTTTTCTTCCACTACTTTTAGGTATTTTCTATGTGTAGCTGTAACAAAAGGTCCTTCTGTGGAGACTATTAAGGCTAAATTTCTTACAAAAGCAAGAAAAGAACCACGTCTTTCAGACAAGCCATCAGGATATGGCAAATATGCTATTTTTGTATTAGCAAGAATATCAGCCACCTCACTATCACTCTTTCCATCTATAATTGTTATACCTACTTTATTAGATTTTTCTTTTATCTCTTCTGCGTAATCTAATAAATCTGGTAAAGTTTGACCTAGAATATATGCATTAACATTATTTGTTTTCTTCACGTCCTCTATAACGTCAATAAAATTTTCAAGCCCTTTCATTGGACGTATATAACCAAAATAACCTATATCATATTTTCTCTCTGATATCTTATGGATATTCTCTGATTTGGAAATATTTGAGAAAATCTGAATCACTGTGCTTTTACCTTTTACAAAAGGAACTTTTTTTATTGCAGCATCACGTTCAAACTCATTGGTGAAAATTAACTTATTGGCAAACAATAGTAATAGATACGAAAATAAAGAACCCTTCCAACCTAATTGAGTTAACTCGTGAAATGTTACTGAGACCTTTCGCTTTGTAAAAAATCTTAAATATACACATAATAAATGTGGCAAGATTGTTGCGGCATAACCTCGAGATGGATACTGAATATTAACGTCATTATCATCTATAGACTTTACCATCTTAATCGCATTCTTCAATCCCGAAAAAGAGACATCCTTAGTATAGACTAATTTCCAATTGGATCTTTTCCCTTCTTCTGAATTTAAAAGACAATATGAATAATCCGCTACCCCACATTGTTCTGGAGGATATGTACCTGTCACTAATATCATATATTTTTAGCTGAGTTATATTTTAATTTATTTATAACAAAATACATTTCAATCTACAAATATAAGTAAAATACTTAACATTTACTTATTATACCATATTTAAACGTAAGTTGTTTTGTATTTTATTGAAAAAAAATAGTAATTTTGGAGTCAGATATTTATAATACAAATAAAAGAAGTATGGCAAATAATAAATATAGAAAGAAATTAAGCCTTTTATTCCATTTCAAAGACTACCTTACTCATTTTTTTCGTTACTACAAATATTCTAATAATGATATTTATAGCTCTGAAACTAACTTCATTGCAATTTTAGTTACAAATTATCACGTAATTGAAAAAGGATTAACCATGCCAAATTTTAGATTTGGTTTTGGTCAAGATAGAGTTTTAGGGTTAATAAATGATATAGAAAAATATAAACAACTAAATTTTGATACTAATAATATCCAGTTTCGCAGATCCGTGTCTGTGATAGGAGAATACATAAGAGTTCACAAAGAAGAAAACTTCAAACTAAATGAGAATTTATCATTAGCCATAGAGAGATTTATTGCTGATAATAACATAGAAATAGAACATCAAAAAAGTTATACTATAGAGGAATATTTCTCTGCTCAAAACAAAAACTTCAAAGAATTTTCAAATTCTAGACATAGTGTAAGGGATTTCTCAGACAAAGAAGTTTCATTATCTGCAATACAATCGGCTGTAGATTTGTGTAACAACACTCCAACTCCATGTAACAGACAACCTAATAACATTTACGTTGTTGACAACAAAGTATTAATGAATAAAATACTTGAGATGCAAGGAGGGTCTAGGGGCTTTGGACACCTAGGAAATAAACTTCTAGTTATTACATCAAATGTTTCTGTGTATTCTGGAATTAGAGAATCATTTGAAGCTGCAAAAAGCGGTGGAATGTATGCTATGAATCTATTGTATTCATTACATTATCATGGTATAGGAGCATGCACATTAGAATGGGGATTAATGCCACAACAAGAGAAATTTATTAGAAAATCATTAAATATTCCAAACAATGAAGAAATAGTACTAATGATTTTATGTGGTTATCCTTCACAAAATTTCAAATTAGCGAATTCATGTAGAACGCCACTTAAAATTAAAGTGGCAAAGTAGATTTATTCAAAGTTCTTTTCTAACTTATAAGTCTCATGTATTATCATTTTTTTCTCTATTGAAATAACATTTTCATAAAGAAGGAAGTTATCGTATTGATAAAATATATCATTCCTAGTTCTAATAAATGATAATATCATACCATACATAGCTATTATAGAGAATACAAAAACTTTGTTTAGATTCTTTTGAGATTGTAATAACCAAATGAATAATAGCCAACAAGCAGGCTCAAATAATATAGCTACACGTTGTCTAAATAATATCATCCCAGAAGACATACAAGAAATCAGGAAGTAAATGATAAACAGATTTATAAAACAAATTGTCTGAGATGATGTCTTCTTAATTTGATTATAAGTTATTAGAATTAAAATATACCACAGCATTAACGCTAAGTCAATTGGACTAAATTTCTTCCCAACAACAAACATATTTCTGTCTAAATACGAACCCATCCTATCTGCCATACTATATCCTTGTAAATAGTCTGTAATAATTTGCAATACAGAGGTCAGTAAATAAGGCATTATTAAGAAGATTAATATTCCTATCACAAATAACAAACAAGAAGACTTTAATGATAATTCTTTATGTATAAAGAAATATAATGGAATAAAAATTATCGAAGACCAATGGAAAGATAAACCTATGAGATTTAATACCAAAAATTTCAGAAATTCACGAGAATAGACATATTTTATAGATATAAAGAATAATAATACAGATTTAATATTCCTCATTAAATTAAATTCATATTCTAAACCCGTAAATATTATAAACAAATAGAAATACAATGCATAATATTTATAAGAAAAATATTGTCTAAAAAGTACAGTTAATAATATTAAATCTATAAAACTACTAATAATTATGAATTGATTATAATTAAATCCTAACGATTTAATTATGCCCATATACACTACAAATCCCTTATCAAAATGGTCCTCATCAGGTATGCCACTAAATATATTTGGCAACCTTTCAAATAATTCGTAGTAATTGACTGTATCCGTTTGAACATAACCTCTAAAACAAAAAAACACAACGAACACTATCATCGATATACATGCCAATATTTTATGTGACAATTTTGTCTTTAGAGTAAACGACAATACTGCCAATACTAAAAGTATTACATTTAAAATAATATATGGCGTGCTATAACCCATTAAAACTTCAATTAATATTATAAAGTTTTAGTATTTATTGCTGACACAATCTCATTCATCATGGCAGAATATTTCTCATAATACTCATTTCTGAACTGTCTTGACTTTTCCACATCAAAAGACAAAACCTTATCTAGAACATATTCAGGTTTTGGAGAAATAAATATTCTATTAAGACAAGATACTCTATATTCTAACAAACCTGCTAGCGATAATATGTGTTTTATCTTACTAGAAGACTCATTTGTTATTAATTTCTTTATTCTAGCACGTCCATAATTATCAAAACTGAAGAAAGGAACATCATTTGTTAATGACACTACAATTGGATGCATATTATGACCTATATATCCACAAGAGTATTTAATTAGAGCATACCACTCTATTGGAGACAAAGGCAAATCTATGACATACTCAGTTTTCCCAAGAGATTTTTTATATGAGAAAGGCAACATAACGCAAACTATACCTTTCTTCTTGGCAAGTTTTTCAAATTTACTTAACCACTCCTGAGAAACTGCAGGTTTGGTCAAGAAACTTATAACAAAATATTTTTCAGGTAAATTAAATTTTGTAAGAATCTCTGCTCTATTAGGAATTAAACCATCAGCATTAATATTAAATGCAAACACAGGGTCTGGAGTTACCTGTGGAACTACTTCACCACGAGTGATATGTTTAAACATTTCCTGTGTCCACGAATCGCGAACTGAACAATATGAATATCTTTTTATACACTGATACATTTGTTCACATACCTCTGTTGAATATGTTTTATATGGCGAATCCTGAGAGGATGCAGACATAACTACAACAGGGATTCTTTTTTTCAGATAAGGAATAAAATCTCCCCAAAAAACATTTGGGAAGCATCTATCTGATGTAGGTGTATTAATAAGACCAATTTTATATTTAGGAATTATATAGAAAGGATAAAAGTTTTGTGCTACAGCATCACTTCCTATAACCACTGCATCAAACTCCTCCTTTTCAATTACATCTGCCACTTCTTTAGATGTTCTGCATAAGGAAGTCTCTTTCCAATTGTTTTTTCTAAATTCTAACAAACAATCTTTTTGATACTTAGGAGTTCTTACGTTATAAAACTCTTCCAAATCTTCTACCACCCAATTTATTATAACTGGTTCATCACCTTTATTCTTAAAATAAGAATATGTTGATAATAATTGTAGAGAAGCTCCAAAGTTAGAAGCTGCATGATATGCTATTAAACCTATCTTCATATATATTATCTTCTTATTAACTTACTTTTCAACACTGCAAATATATTTTTTGCAAAACTCTTATCGGAACTATTCAAAAGAATATACCAAATTGAAGTAAAAAATACACTCAAGAAAGTTATAGTAGTAATTACAACTCTAAGAATGCTTGGGCTACAAATTGAAACAACAAAAGCTGGCACTATTGATGATAATAATATACATACTATTAGTGGTAGTACTATCTTACAAATAAATTCTCTAATATTTATACCAACTAATTTGTTTGCAAATATAATGCGTACTAGCAATGATAATAATTCTATTACTAGACAAACAAGAAGTGGAAGTATAATATCATTATAATAAATTAAAGCCACATATGAGATTGGCAATGTTAATATATATAATATAGATAATGATATTTGATAATTTCTCATATTACCAACTGCTTGTACAGAAGACATTAAACCAGTAGATAATTGATAAAATAATGAAATTAGTAATATAAAACGACACAACTCTATTGTGTATAATGGTACTTCCTTTAACCATAATTCCAATACATATGGCATCTCAAATATTAATGGAAGCACAAAGCAAGCTAATATAATTGTTGATAATTTAGATGAAATTAATGACATTGAAATAACCTTGCCCCTATCATTTGCTCCTTCACTTTGCATTAATTGTGGATTCATAGCATTAGGCAATGTTGTTGAGAAATAACTTAAAGCCCCGCTTATTTGATTTGCTATACCGTAAGCTGTATTAGCTATAGTTCCAAAAAACAGGTTATAGATAACCGCCATTCCTTGTTTTGATGCCACTATTGAAGAGCTACCTATCACGTTCAATCCAGTAAACTTCATCATAGACTTCATTAAAGAAAAATCAAATTTATTTCTTAACTGAATTTTCAGATTTGGATATCTATAGTATCTGTATAAATATTTAATTATTAGTATCAAAATACTAACACATAGCAATCCTAGTCCATAAAAAGACAATCTATCATCATGTATGTATGACAAGGAAATTGCCAATAAAAATCTAAGAATATATTCAAATATGCTTATAATTGAATACACCATCATATCCTCATGAGCATTAATAGCTGCATCAAAAGGTACTGATATTACCATTACAAACATATTCAATATCAAATATTGAAATAATAGTTTAGATTCTTCTATTTTCTCTGGATTAATATTTAGGAAACCATCAAAGACAAAGAACGAGCATCCTTCTAACAATCCCACTATTAGCAATCCTAAAAGAATATGAATAACCAGACCAACATTAAAAACATTTGATATTATACTTTTATCTTCTTTTCCCAAAGACACTGACATATATCTTTGAGTTGATACTATCATAGAAACATTTAAAAATGAAAGCATTGCTATTATTCCTGCAACTAGATTGTAAATACCATAATCCTCGGCACCTAAAGAACCTAAGATTATAGGCACAGTCCATAATGAGATAATAATAGATACAATTATCCTTATGTATAAGAATACTGTATTAAATAATATTTTTCTACTATTTATAGCTGACATTTATGATAATACCTATTTACGCATAGTATAAACCTAACATCTATGCAAAATGCATAAAGTCATCTTTTGACTTATACCCATACTTGTAATCGTTCATTTGTCTAGTTCCTATCACTTTTGCAGGGACTCCTCCTACTATTGTATAAGGCGCCACATCATGGGTCACAACTGCACCTGAGGCAACAACCGCTCCTTCCCCAATTTTAATTCCTGGCATTATGATAGAACGACTACAAATCCATGAATTTGCTCCAATTTCTACCGGCGCACCTTTCCCACAAAAATATATATCATTATAATCATGATTTAAAGTCCAAATTATACATTCGTACCCAAGAACGGCATTCTTTCCTATCTTCAACCCCATTCTCCCATCTAAAAGCACTTTAGGTCCCACACTAACTCCTTCCTCTATTTCTATCTGCTTAGGATTTCTGATATGATATCCTTGGTAAAACCTAACATTTTTTGCAAGTTTCATTCCTAAAAACTTCAGCCCATAATATCTAACCTTCCTACTTGGGAACGAACTTAAAATACTATTAGTAAAATACCAAATGAAACCACCTAGGAAACCGCCTATATAACTTTTAATCCTTGACATATATTATTAATGAATATATATTAAAACCATACCCAAATGTATGCTTCTTCACATACATTGGGTAGATAATAAGTTCTATTTTAATATGCTCTAGCGAAGACTACGCGTTGTTTTGAAGGTTTGCCAGTGACCATGCAGACGCCTGGAGTTTTGTCGCCTTCTAGAGGGATACAACGGATAGTTGCTTTGGTTTCTTGTTTGATAAGTTCTTCTGTTTCTGGAGTGCCGTCCCAGTGGCAAAGTAGGAAACCACCTTTTTCGATTTCTACTTTGAACTCTTCGTAAGAGTTTACTTCACGTGTAACAGAAGTGCGATAATCAACTGCTTTTTGGAAAATATTGTTTTGAACTTCGGCAAGTAAGTTTTGGATATAGTCTACTAAGCCGTCGAATGAAACTGTTTCTTTGGTTAAGGTATCACGACGTGCCACCTCAACTGTGTTGTTTTCAAGGTCGCGAGCACCCATTGCTAGACGCACTGGCACACCTTTTAGTTCATATTCAGCAAATTTCCAACCTGGTTTTTTGGTGTCGTCATCGTCAAATTTCACTCTAATGCCAGCAGATTTAAGCTCTGCAGATAGTGCATCTACTTTTGCTTTGATAGCATTTAGTTGTTCTTCTGTTTTGTAAATAGGCACAATCACCACTTGAATTGGAGCAAGTGTTGGAGGAAGAACAAGACCGTTGTCGTCTGAGTGAGTCATAATAAGCGCACCCATCAAACGAGTAGAAACACCCCAAGAAGTAGCCCAAACTAGTTCTTGTTTGTTTTCTTTGTTCATAAAGGTAACATCAAATGCCTTAGCAAAGTTTTGACCAAGGAAGTGAGATGTACCAGCTTGAAGTGCTTTACCATCTTGCATAAGTGCTTCGATACAGAAAGTTTCTAGCGCGCCTGCGAAACGTTCGTTTGCAGATTTAACACCTCTAATAACAGGGATTGCCAAGAATTTTTCTGCAAAATCACCATAAACGTGAAGCATTTTTACTGTTTCTTCTAGTGCTTCTGCTTCTGTGGCGTGTGCAGTGTGACCTTCTTGCCATAGGAACTCAGCAGTACGTAGGAAAAGACGTGTACGCATTTCCCAACGAACCACGTTTGCCCATTGGTTGCAAAGGATAGGAAGGTCTCTGTATGAGTGAATCCAGTTTTTGTATGTGCTCCAAATAATGGTTTCTGATGTAGGACGCACGATAAGTTCTTCTTCAAGTTTTGCTTCTGGGTCAACTACCACACCAGGACCATCTGGGTTTTGTTTTAGTCTATAGTGGGTTACTACGGCACATTCTTTTGCAAAACCTTCTACGTGATCTGCTTCTTTACTTAAGAAAGATTTTGGAATGAAAAGTGGGAAATATGCATTTACGTGACCTGTTTCTTTAAACATTCTGTCTAGTTCGTCACGCATTCTTTCCCAAATAGCATATCCGTATGGTTTGATTACCATACAACCACGCACTGCAGAGTTTTCTGCAAGGTCTGCTTTCAACACTAAATCATTGTACCATTGTGAGTAATTCTCAGCTCTCGATGTTAATTCTTTTGCCATATATTTTATTCTTTTATTACTTCAAATTCTACGTCTTCTGCTTTAGATTTGTCAAATCTTTTTGCTTTTACAGAAGCCTCGTCATATTCTTGTCTGTTGTTATTATTGTTTTCTGAGTTATAAGTTTCTTTTTGTCTTTGTGAGCCTCCGCCAAAAAGCACTTGGCGAGCCGCAAATAAAACTCTAAATACTGTAGAAACAATGATAAATAAGACAGCTAAAATTAATATTATAAATAATTGTATCATTGTTTATTCTTTTTTGCATTAATAACTAAATAAACTCCATAAATGATGAATGGGATGCTAAGCAGTTGGCCCATGTTTAATATCATATCTGCTTCGAATGCAGATTGGTCGTTTTTGATAAATTCTACAATAAATCTGAATAGGAACACCCAAATGAAACCTATTCCAAATAGCATACCTGTGTATTTTTTTCCGAAATCTTTTTTCCAATAAAGGAACTGAAGCACAAGGAACATCATAAAATATGCTAATGCTTCGTAAATTTGTGTTGGATGACAAACTGGCACTGCGTCGGCTAGCAGTTGAGGGAAATCTCTTAGATACTTAAAACCCCAAGGAAGCGTGGTTTCACATCCGTAGATTTCTGAGTTCATAAGATTGCCCAAACGAATGCATGTTGCTGTTATACCTGCGCAAGCAAACACTCTATCGCCCAACCAAAGCAATGGCTTTTTCATTACTTTTTTGGAAAGTATTATCATGGCGATAACACCGCCTAATACACCTCCGTGCGATGCAAGCCCACCATGCCAAACCATAAGAATTTCTGACAAGTGGTCTTTGTAATAAGCCCAATCGTAGAAAAACACGTGAGCAAGTCGGGCACCGATTACCACTCCTACTATAATGTAAAGGAATGTTTTGTCAGCCCAATCGTCGGGATATTTTTCTGCCTTGAACATTTTTCCTAGCATATATACTGCTAGCAAAAAGCCTACGGCAAAAAGCAATCCGTACCAGCGCACTGTCACTCCCCCAAGAGAGAATGCCACCGGATCAACGTTCCAGGTTATGTATAATAAATTATTTACCACAGCAATGTTTATACTTTTTACCGCTACCGCAAGGACACAAATCATTTCTACCTACTTTCTTTTCTACGCGAACAGGTTGTTGTTTTTGTTTTTCGCGGGTGTCTTGTTGACCAGCACGCATGATGTCTGACTTTTGCTCTTGATATTTGCTAAGGTCAGTACGTTTTTCTGGTGCAGCTTCGCGAACCTCATCTCCTTCTTTAACTGGAATTTGAGCACGCATAAGGATGGTAATAGCCTTATAGTTAACGTTTTCTATTAATTTTTTGAATAAGCCAAAAGACTCAAGTTTATAGATTAGAAGTGGGTCTTTTTGAGCGTAACTAGCGTTTTGCACAGAACCACGAAGTTCGTCTAGTTCACGAAGGTGTTCTTTCCAAGCTTCGTCGATAGTGTGAAGAAGCACTTGTTTTTGGAATGCTTTTACAATCTCTTTACCTTGGGTGTTATAAGCTTCTTCTAGGTTTACAGGAATGTTATACATTAATTTTCCATCGGTAAGTGGAACAATAATGTTTTTGTATTGTGAACCTTGATTTTCATAAACGTTTTTAATAACAGGATAAGCGATAGCAGCTGTTTTTTCACATTTACGTTTAAATACTTCTACCACCTGTTGGTAAACGATATCTGTTAGTTCTTCTAGTTTTTTCTTTTTCCAAGAGTCTTCTACTTGAATATTGATAGAGAACCAACGAAGCATTTCTAGGCGGAATGTTTCTTTATCTTCTGTGTTAAGATATTGTTCAACAAGCATAGAAACACCATCGTAAATCATATTAAGGATGTCGATACCAATACGTTCACCCATAAGAGCATGACGGCGACGAGTGTAAATCACTTTACGTTGAGAGTTCATTACGTCGTCGTATTCTAGTAGGTGTTTACGCACACCAAAGTGGTTTTCTTCCACTTTCTTTTGAGATTTTTCTATTTGAGAGTTGAACATTGAGTGTTCTAGCACCTCATTTTCGTCGTAGTTAAGTTTGTCTAGCATTTTAACAATGCGGTCTGAACCGAAACGACGCATCAAATCGTCTTCAAATGAAATGAAGAACACAGAAGAACCTGGGTCACCTTGACGACCAGAACGACCTCTTAGCTGACGGTCGATACGACGGCTCTCGTGACGTTCTGTACCAATAATTGCAAGACCACCAGCCTCTTTTGCTTCTGGAGTAAGCTTGATGTCGGTACCACGACCTGCCATGTTGGTTGCAATAGTAATAGTGCCAGGACGACCTGCTTGTGCCACAATGTCTGCTTCTTTTTGGTGAAGTTTAGCATTCAATACTTGGTGTGGTAATTTTCTGATAGTAAGCATTTTGCTTAAAAGTTCAGAAATTTCTACAGAAGTAGTACCCACAAGTACTGGACGTCCTTCTGCTACTAAATCTTCAATTTCTTTAATAACAGCGTTGTATTTTGCACGTTTGGTTTTGTAAACTCTATCGTTCATATCGATACGAGCAATAGGTTTATTTGTAGGAATTACCACAACGTCTAGTTTGTAAATATCCCAAAACTCGCCTGCTTCTGTTTCTGCAGTACCTGTCATACCCGCAAGTTTGTGGTACATACGGAAGTAGTTTTGCAAAGTAATAGTTGCAAATGTTTGGGTTGCAGCCTCTACTTTTACACGTTCTTTTGCTTCAATAGCTTGGTGAAGACCGTCTGAATAACGACGACCATCCATAATACGACCTGTTTGTTCGTCCACAATCATTACCTTGTTGTCGATAACTACATATTGGTCGTCTTTTTCAAATAGTGTATAAGCTTTAAGTAGCTGATTTATAGTATGAACACGTTCAGATTTGATTGCATAGTCTTGAAGAACTTCATCTTTTTTAGCAATTTTTTCTTCGTCTGACATACCTGAAGCCTCGATTGCAGCCACTTCAGAACCAACGTCTGGAAGCACGAAGAAATGAGGGTCATCAACATCGGCAGATATAAGGTCGATACCTTTGTCGGTAAGTTCGATGCTGTTGTGTTTTTCATCAATCACAAAGAATAAATCGTCTGTGATTTCGTGCATACGACGATTATTTTGCTCAATATAAATAGCCTCGGTTGCAAGCATACCAGCTTTTACGCCATGTTCGCTAAGGAATTTGATAAGAGCTTTATTTTTTGGAAGACCTTTGAAACTACGGAAAAGTAGAATATTACCTTGTTCTTTGTCTTTTGCATTGTCTGAAGCAAGCAGACGTTTAGCTTCTGCTAAAATCTTGACAACATAGTTTTTTTGCTCAGCCACAATGTGTTCTACACGAGAACGATATTGTTCGTAAAGTTGGTCTGTATTTTTAGGCACAGGACCAGAAATGATAAGTGGAGTACGAGCATCGTCGATAAGAACAGAGTCGACCTCATCGACAATCGCGTAGTTGTGAGCACGTTGCACCAAATCTAGTGGAGAAGACGCCATATTGTCACGAAGGTAGTCGAAACCGAATTCGTTGTTTGTACCGAAGGTAATATCAGCATTGTAAGCTTCGCGACGAGCGTCTGAATTTGGTTTATGTTTGTCGATACAGTCTACAGAAAGTCCGTGGAACATGTATAGAGGTCCCATCCACTCAGAGTCACGTTTTGAAAGGTAATCGTTGACTGTTACCACGTGTACACCGTTGCCTGTCAATGCGTTAAGGAATACTGGAAGGGTAGCTACCAATGTCTTACCTTCACCAGTTTGCATTTCGGCAATTTTACCTTTGTGAAGTGCCACACCACCGATAAGTTGCACATCGTAGTGAACCATTTCCCATTTTAGGATATTACCACCTGCTTCCCAGCTATTGAAGTAGATAGCGTCGTCGCCGTCAATTTCCACAAAGTCGTGTTTAACAGCAAGTTTGCGGTCGAAGTCGGTAGCTTTAACGCGCAATTCTTCGTTTTCTTTGAAACGACGTGCTGTGTCTTTGATAATAGCAAAAACTTCCGAAAGGTTTTTGTCTAATGCTTTTTCAAGTGCATCAAGGATTTCTTTTTCTAGTTTGTCTACTTGTGCATATAGATTTTCGCGTTCAGAAAGGTCTGTATTTTCGATATTTGCCTTAATGGCATTGATTTTTTCTCTTTTTTCTGCCCCTGCTGCTTGGATTTCGGCACGAATTTCTTGTAAACGAGCACGCATTTCGTTCACATCCATCGCTGCGATGGTAGGATATATAGCATTTACCCTATCTACGTAAGGCATAATTTCTTTTAAATCTCGGTCGGATTTTGTACCAAACAGTTTGGCTATCAAGTTGTTAAAATTCATATCTTGTAAATTTATATACTATTATTGCAAATTAATTTACAAATGTACAAAATAATTAGGAGTTAAGAGTTAGGAGTTAAGAGTTTTTTACAAATAAAACATAAAAATGAATTTTAATGAGACGAGTTTTAGGCGTGCGACGCGTGAGCAACCGGAGTTTACAAGTGGTAAATGAGGATTGCGAGCGCTAGCAGAACGCAGAAATCGTTCATTAAAAACATTTTTAGCTTATCATACTCCAGTTTATAGCATCCGTTGCTCTCAGTTTTAGTTGTGCTGTTAGGAATGAGTTTTCTGGGTGTTGGAGTGTTGGGTCTTGGGATAGGAGTTCTTGCACGTCAGTGCGGGCTTGTTGGAGAACGCCGCCGTCGCGCACAAGGTTTGCTATATGAAGAGCAAAAGGAAGACCACTTTGCATAGTGCCGTCTAGGTCGCCAGGACCACGAAGTTGAAGGTCGGCTTCTGCTACTTTGAAGCCGTCGTTAGTTTCGGTCATTATGGCAAGACGCTTGCGAGTGTCCTCTGAAATTTCATATTTTGTCATAAGAATGCAGTGCGACTGCTCTGCGCCACGCCCTACTCGACCACGAAGTTGGTGTAGTTGAGAAAGCCCAAAACGTTCTGCATTTTCAATCACCATTACCGAAGCATTAGGCACGTTTACCCCCACTTCTATCACGGTGGTTGCCACAAGAATGCGAGTTTTACCTTGTACAAAAGCCTGCATTTCACTGTCTTTGTCGGCAGGTTTCATTTTGCCGTGAACCATACTCACCTGAACCTCGGAAAAGATATGCTTCATAGATTCGTAGCCCTCTTCCACGTTCTTTAAGTCGATTTTTTCAGACTCTTTTACAAGAGGATAAACCACATAAATTTGTCTGCCCTCGGCAAGTTCTTTGTGTATAAAACTATAAACGTTTGGACGCTTTGTTTCGTAGAAATGATAGGTGCGAATAGGCTTACGACCAGGAGGAAGTTCGTCTATCACAGAGACATCTAGGTCGCCATAAACTGTCATGGCAAGGGTGCGAGGAATTGGAGTTGCAGTCATAACCAACACGTGTGGCGGACGAGTGTTTTTCGCCCACATTTTTGCTCTCTGAGCCACTCCAAAACGGTGTTGCTCGTCGATAATGGCAAGCCCAAGATTTGCAAATTGCACTCCATCTTCTAGCACGGCATGAGTACCCACAAGAATATTTAATTCGCCATTTATAAGCATTTCGTGGATAGGTTCACGCTCCTTTTTCTTGGTACTACCAGTAAGGAGTTCTACCGTTACACCAGTGCCTGCAAGCAGGTCTTTCAGACCCAAATAATGCTGAGTGGCAAGAATTTCTGTTGGAGCCAAAAGGCAAGCCTGAAAGTTATTGTCCACAGCAAGAAGCATACACAATAGTGCCACTATGGTTTTACCGCTACCCACATCGCCTTGAAGCAAGCGATTCATCTGTTTTGGACCGCGCATATCTGCACGAATTTCCTTTATCACACGTTTTTGCGCTTCTGTAAGAGGGAAAGGCAAGTGATTATGATAAAAGTCGTTGAATTTATCGCCCACTTTAAGGAATTGATGCCCGTATGTGGCAGCACGCATACCTTTTGCTTGACGCAAAATAGCAAGCTGAATGTAAAACAGTTCCTCGTATTTTAGGCGAGTTTTGGCAAGTTCCAAAAGATTGCTATTATGAGGAAAATGTATCTCCCAAAGTGCTTGATATAGTCCCATAAAACCATGCTTTTTTCTAATACTTTGAGGCAAAGTTTCTGGAAGTTTTTCTGGCAACTGCTTTAGCGCCAAATAGATAAACTTTTGCAAAGCCTTTGAATGCATTGCGTGGGTTTTCATTTTCTCTGTGGTGTGATACAGAGGCATAAAACCCTTTATTCTGTCTTCGGTAGGAAGTTCTATATCGGGATGCACAAAACTATAAACTCCGTTGAAACAGTTTGGCTTGCCAAAAACAATATAGTCTGTGCGTATTTTGTAAGCGTCGGTGATGTAATTAAGACCCTTGAAGAAAATTA
Source organism: Candidatus Enterocola sp. (assembly GCA_045612225.1). GTDB lineage: Bacteria > Bacteroidota > Bacteroidia > Bacteroidales > Paludibacteraceae > Enterocola. Next base: position 276,547 of record JAZKYP010000008.1, on the reverse strand, counting down.
GTTCGATAGTCTTTTCTCCGTCGGAAAAGAGTGCAATTAGGCGTTTGGCCTTGCCGTCGCCTTTTACCGAAAAACCAACTATCTGACCACGTATTTGGATATGAGTGTTAACATTGTCTATCTCTGAAATTTTATAAAATCTGCTCCTATCAATGTATTTGTATGGAAAGTGATTTATAAGGTCGTAAAGGGTGTGAATGCCCAATTCTTTATTGAGCAATTCTGCCTTTTTCGGACCCATTCCAGGCAAATATTTTATGTCTGCTTTATTTATATCCATTAATTAAGGCTTCTGCCAAAAGTAGTTCGTGAGGAGTAGTAAGTTTAATATTTTCTACGTTGCCTTTGGTTAGAGTAATCTTTTCTGAAATGCTTTCTACCACAGATGCATCGTCGGTAAAAAGTGAAGAAAACTCTTGATTATAAGCATTTTTAAGTATGGTTGATTGAAAAACCTGTGGAGTTTGCACTCGCTTGTATTCTGAGCGATTTACTGCTTGCGAAGTACCTTCCGACACGTGGCGCAGCGAATCCACTTCGTCTATCACTGGCACTGCCGAACCTTTTTCTGCAGCCACCAAGAAAGCCTCATTTATAGTTTCTTTTGAAACAAAAGGGCGCACTCCATCGTGCACTGCCACAAGAGATCCGTTTGGCACGTGAGCCAACGCATTTTTCACAGAAAAAAACCTTTCCTTTCCGCCTGCCACCAATGTTACAGGAGTGGTGAAGTTATATTCATCTACAAGTGAGTTCCAAGTGGTAAAATGTTCCTCTGGTAGCACCAAAATAAATTTGAATTCGCTTGACGTGCGCGCAAAAGCATCCACAGTATGCATTAGCACAGGTCTGCCTGCCACAAGAAGAAATTGTTTTGGCATCTCGCCCCCCATTCTCTTTCCGCTCCCCCCAGCCACTATGATTACGTATTTTTCCATTTGCATTAGCTTGATTTATTAAAAATATAAGAGTAATATTTAAAGGAGGGATTGTGAAGACGAGGACCCTTTAAATTTACTCTGGAATAAATATTCCTTTGCCTTTTCGCTTAATTTCCATATCCTCCCCTGTGCAGTCTATGATGGTAGAAGGTTCGGTTTCACCGATGCCTGCGTCAATAACACAATCTACACGAGAGCCGAAAAATTCTTCGATGAGTTCTGGGTCGGTGCTGTATTCTATTTCGTCCTCGTTGATAGGCACAGAAGAAGAAAGAATTGGGTTGCCAAGGGCTTCAACTATTGCTAGGGCAATTTTGTTATCAGGGATACGTATGCCCACCACATTTTTCTTCTTGAATAGTTTTGGAAGGTTGCTATTGCCTTTCAAAAGGAAGGTAAATGGTCCAGGCAAGCAAGATTTAAGTATCTTGAAGAGTTTGTTGTCGATAAAAGAATAATTACTCACGTGACTAATATTGCTACACACAAATGAAAGTGGCATTTTCACTGGATCGATATTTTTAATAGCACAGATTTTTTCCACTGCCTTTGCGTTTGTAATGTCGCAACCAAAAGCATAGAGTGTATCGGTTGGATACACTATTATGCCACCATCTTTTAAGATTTTAACTATCTCTAAAATCTCTCGTGGGTTTGGATTATCTTCGTATAGTTTTATTATCATTTTATTCTTCTATTTCTATTTGTTGAAGAGGTTTGGTCTCGATTTTTTCGTCTAAATACAATGGTTTTGTATTGTTTTCTTTTGTAACAATAATTTCACCAGTAAGTTTTGGAAGCTCCTTTTTCACCTTTTTGCTAAACACCACTGCTTCTGCATAATTACTAAAGTCGCCAAGGCGAACTTTCCAGAAAGGTGCACTATAAGACACATAACACTTCACATCTGGGAAGATTTCTTTTAGTTTTTCTTCTAGTTCAAATGCCTCAGACTTAGCCTTGCGAGCATTGTTATTTGAATACACTTGCACTCTGTAACCCACCGCTGTGATAGCATTGTTTTTCTCGGTAGATTCCTTTTTCACTAGAAGCGACCCCATAATAGAATCTTGATGAAGCACAACCACACCCTCTTCTTGAGCCATAACACAGGTAGCAAAAACCACCCCAAAAATTAGTCCTAATATTTTTTTCATAATAATTTCTCGTTTGGTAATAATGATTCTAAAGGAGAGATTTGCGGCGTACTATTTTTATATCACCCTTTAAAAACATTATTACTGCAAAAATAGTAAAAAATTTAATATCAATCCTATGACCCCTAAATAATTAAGAAATTTAATCTGAAGATTGAGAATAATAGTTAAACTATTCGCAACTACTCCATCAGCGAACCTTCGGTGGTGCAGTTGGGAGTGGAGATGCGGAGGATGTCGGCGATGGTTGGGGCAAGCATAAGGGCAGATTTGCTGTCGTTTACCTTTTGACTGGCGATATTGCCTCCCCAAAGCATTAGGATTACAGGTTCATTTAGTTTGTTGTAGAAATCAGTTTTTTTGCCCTTTGAATCTACCTCGTAATAACCAACTTGCAGGTTGTATACAAGGTCACCTGCATTTTGAGGGTGATATGAGAAATTGTGATTGTCAGTTTTTAAAAGATACGAAGGCAACACATTTGCAACGCCCGGTATGGTTGAGAAAAACTCTATTGCCTTGTCTTGCAACTCTTTAAAAGAAATTTTCTTTTCTTCTGCCAATTTCTCATCCAAATAGATATGACCATCATAACATGCTTGCACCCATTTATATTTTCCATAATGCGCCATTAAATATGAATTTAAAAGTGCTGCATAACGTTGAGAATTAAATTCTTTATATGTAATTCTATTATTAAAAGGCTTAGTAGGTTTCATAGACCTATCAGAAATAAGATAAACCACCACGTTTTCTTTTTTAAACCTCTTGTCAAGAGCATCCAAAAGTGCTGCCAAATCTTTGTCAAGCCTTAAATACGAATCTTCTAATTCTATAGTAATAGCCTCATTATCATTTAAATAGAAATTCTGCAATTCGTAGTTTAAGTATAATAAATCTGGATAAATATCTTTTCCCAACTTTTCTGAGTCTATGGTTTTAAGTGCCATATCTGTAATCATGGCATTGGCAAAAGGAGAAGTTGCAAAATTTGAATACATTTTTGTGCCATTGCAAGCCTCTTTTAGTTTATACTTAAAACCTTTTGCTCCGCTACTTGCCGACACATAATAACCTGCTGGCATAAGTGGCTCCCAATCTTTGTCTATAAAACCATCTACTCCGTGTTTCATAGCCCACTCTGGTATGCTTTCTGTATAATAAGTAGAAGAAGTCCAATTCCCGGTCTTTTTATCTATCCAAAATGGAAATCCAGAATGCCCTACAGAATAAATAGCATTTTCTGCATCAAAAGCAATGGAATAAATCTTTGATTTTCCGAAGGTATATTCATTAAGCTGGTCTGCCACAGTGGTGCAAATAAGCGACTGAGCAGAATAATTTTCAGTTCCGCTGACAGCTTTTACTGCATTGTCTTGCATAAAAGACTGCATTTTGTATGATTTTGGATTATAAAAAGTATTAGTGCAGATACCATGAGAATAAGGAGTGGCTCCTGTAGAAAGACTCGCCAAATCTGCAGATTTACCTGAGTAATGATATGGGTAAAGAATATTATTGAAATATGTTCCCTCAGAAATCAATCTCTTAAAACCCTGATTCCCAAATTCTTCCATAAACATATTTAGATAATCCTCTCTCAATCCATTCACCTGAATGCCTACCACCAAGACAGGTTTACTTTGGCAGAATGCCAATAACGATATAAATAGTGCTAATAGGGTTATTAAATACTTCTTCATATTAAAAAATTTGTACTCCGCACAGAACGGAGTACAAATATATAAATTCGCTAACTAAAATTCAAATCTGATATTACCTAAAACATTAATTCCTGCTTGTGGCAGATAGTATGCCTCGTCGTAGCGTACGCCAGAGTAAATACCAGACCAAGCAAAGGCGTTAGCTGCATACATAGTATTGAATAAGTTGTTGATTTGCACACCAAATCTTATAGACTTATCTTTTGGCAAAGCCAGTTTGTATGATAAATCTACAGAAGAAACACAGTATGGGTCAATAACTAAATTTTCGTTCATACCATTGGTAATATACTGTTTACTAACGTATTGTGTGCGCCAAATACCTGTAAATCCATGGGTATGAAAATCTAACGCAATACCTGCTATCACACTTGGAGAGTATGCAATGGTGCTCTCGCCTATATAATTAGCATCGGTGGTATAGGTATCGTCATTATATACATACTCTGTGTAATCTAGAATTTTGTTTTGGCTAAATGTAGCATTCGCAGAGACAGTAAGCCAAGAAAGTGGAGCAGAAGAAACTGATAACTCTATACCACGACGGTAACTTTCTGGCACATTCATATAAAGCGCTTCGTATGTATCTGGATTTTGTTCACCTGTTAAGACAAGTTGGTCTTTGTACCACATATAATAGAAATTAACGCCCAAATTTATGTATTTATGCTCTAGTTTGTAGCCAAATTCTAAGTCCAGAAGTCTTTCTGCCTTTGGTTCACTACCAATAGGTGCATTTGTAAAGTCTTTACGAGTAGGTTCTCTGTTTGCCATAGCAAAAGAACCATACACTTTGTGATAATTACAGAAGTTGTAAAGAATACCCACTTTTGGATTTACAAAATGAAAATGCTTGTCGAGATTCATTTTTAGCATATCGCCTGTGGAATAATCAAAAACATCGTCGTAACCATTGATTTTTTGGTTTACATATCTATACTGAATGTCGCCATAAAGGTGGAAACCCTTAAATGCTTCCCAATTAATTTTAGCATAGATATTTCCGTCGTGTTTAAGTGACGAGTTTCTGTAGTACTCTGTAGGCTCGGTAAAGTTTACGGCATCTGGCACATCTATCACCTTACCAAAGTGGTCACCACCGTATGTGCTCCACGCCGCACCAATCGACAAATCTACAGAGTTGTTTTTATAGTTTGCAGATGTCACCAATCCTCCAAAGTGGTTGAACATGTGTTTTTGACGGATAAGATTGCTTTCTTCTAGCAGATCGCCCTCTTTATCCACCAAAGTGGTAAGTTTATATTCCTCTAGTGTGCGAGCATTTTTGTATTGATCGTAATAACCATTGCCGTAGGTGTAGTGCAGAGTAGCATTAAGATTCCAACTTGGGTTGAAGTTGTGAGTAAGTTGGAGTTGGTTGTTTATCTGCAAGTAATTGTCTTTCTGGTTATCATAAAAACCAATTATATTGCCATCTTTATCCTCTATTGCACCGCAAGGATTGTAGCGCCTGTTTTCTTCCATTTGGTCTTTTGTAATACCATCCCAAGCATTGTAGGTTTGTTCTTTACCACCAAAAGAAAGAAGTTTTACAATGGTATTTTCGCTATAATAACCTGCTTGCAACATATAAGAAAGCAAGTCGGAAGTAGCTCTCTCCATATATCCATCGCTGTAGATATGAGAAAACTTACCATCTATTGCCCAATGGTCTTTGATAAGACCAGAAGAAATCCTCACTGCCTCTTTATTGGTGTTGAAACTACCATAAGATAGGTCCACTTCACCACCAAAAGTGGCTGGGATATTATCTGTGGTCATATTAATGGCACCACCAAATGCACCTGTACCATTTGTAGAGGCTCCCGCACCTCTCACCACTTGAATATTTCCCATAGAAGACATTAAATCTGGTGTATTTACCCAATAAACTTTATGACTTTCGGCATCGTTCATTGGCACACCATTTGTGGTAACATTAATGCGAGAACCGTCATAACCACGCATTCTAATTTCTGTATAACCCACTCCATTTCCTGCATCGGACATAGCCACCACAGAAGGCAAAGACTCCAAAAGATATGGAATATCTCTACCATAATTATTTTCTTTAATTTGTTTTTCGCTTAGTACAGAATGTACCATAGGAGTAGTAGAAGAGACTTGATTGGCACTTACATTTATTTCTGCCAACTCATAATGACGTATGCTGTCTGCATACAAGTCGTCCTGCGCATTAGCATATACGCAAAGACACATCATGGTCAAAAGTGACCAGAAGTAGTTCTTTTTCATAAAAAATTTTGTAAAATTACAGAATATGGGGTAACATATTTCTGCATCCCTCCTGGTATCGGCATTATCCGTATCCAGTACAATGGGTTTGATCTCAGCCTGAAAGTAAGGCACCCCGTTAACTAACACAGCAAACAGTTTGCAATATCTGCAGCTACTACAAACTGTTCACGGTGCAAAAGTATATAAAATTTAGTTTTTCTCAAAAAAAAACTTAAAAAAACTATTCCATAAAATCACTTTAAAATAACCGCTCGTTTCTTCTTCCCATCCACTTTGGCAACAAGTGGTGTAGCAGAGCGCACCCATTTAAGGTATTTGTTTTCCTCTATTACTTCGAGGGTTTCAAGGAAGTCTTCGTTGAAGCATTCTTCCTCGTCGTAGCTATCTACAGTAAGGTATGCACTACCACAAGAAGTTAAGTTTTGGAAGAAGTGAGTACCTTGGCTTGGATCGATATGATAACTGGTTTCACCAGCTTCCACTATCACCTTAGCACCTGTAATGTGAGGCCACTTCACAGGTATGCCAAGCCATGTATCAGAACTTCCCCAACGGCCTGGACCTATCAGAATATAAGGTCTATTTTCCTTAAGCATTTGCTTATTGTACTTGTCTATATCGTAGGCAATAAGTTGATTATTAGAAGGGTTAAACATTCCTTTTTTCACATAAAGAACATCATAAATATCCTCCAAAATACCATTGCCAAGGGCTTGTTTTGATGTAATCAATGTATTTTCTTGTGGAATAAGGGTTAAATCCTCGTCAATTGCCTTGTTTGGGTCTACAATTGGGCGAATTTGAAGCAGATAGAATCTGTTATGCAGATTTTTTTCATAATCAAGATTTACTGCAAACTCTATCTCCACAGGACGACCCATTTCTCTCTCGCCCACCTTAAGCACCTTGTCTATAATGTCAGCAAGTGGGAACACGTCATGCTCAAGGATATTGGCAAAAGTAATTACCTTTCTGCCACCTTCATAAAGACCATCACGGATGATTTGGTCGTATGGGTCGAATGTAGAAGCGATATACTTAAGTGTACCATCCTTTTCGGCATCACGCACATGTATTCTATGTAGGTTGAAACCATCGTCCACAAGTGGTTTAAAGTCCATTTTACCCAAATCTAATGCATTAAAATAGGTTTGAGTCTCGTTCAAAGCAAACTCCAACGAACTTGTTTGCAAAATATTATGAGGATGTTTTGGAGAGAATCTTAGTGTTTGACCACCATCTACAATATATTTTCCTAGACCTAAAGCCACATTTACCACACCATCTTCTGGCTTTTCGTCGCCGATAGGATAATAGTTTAGAGAACGTGCCACACCAGAGAAAGATGGATAAAATCTGTCTCCGTATGCCTTACCGCACACCTCTTGAAGCACCACTGCCATTTTCTCGCGAGAAATTACGTTTTTGGTAGCAGTCATATAGCTTCTACTTCCGCTATAATAAACAGAAGCGTACACAGCCTTGATAGCCTCGCCAAGTTTAGACAAGGTAGATTTTACATCATCCTTGTTGTTTGGCACCATATAGGTAGAATACACTCCCGCAAATGGCTGATAATGTGCATCTTCAAGCAAAGAAGACGAACGCACTGCAATAGGAGTATTTATTACATTTACAAATGCCCTCAAATCTTGCCAAACATCTTCAGGGATTTTGGCATCCAAAAAGTGTTGTAATACTTCTTCGTCTGTAAGATTATCTGCTTTTGCAATATCATACAGATGATTTAGTTCCATAAATTCGTCGAACTTATCTGTACAAATCACTACAGTTTTTGGGATTACTATCTGAGTGGTATCATAGTCGAAGAACTCTTCATTGCGTTTAGAAATAAGATCTAGGAACGCAAGTCCACGTCCTTTGCCACCCATTGAGGCCTCGCCAATACGAGCAAAGTTTGAATAACTATCAAATCTATCGCTTTGGAACACAGCCACCACACCTTTGTTTTTCACTTTTCTATAATAAACAATGGCATCAAAGATGATTTTGCGCGCCTCATCCACCTCGTCTATAGACTCGACCTTCAGGTCTCTTAAAAACTCAGCTAGTGGGAACATAGCACGAGAATAAAGCCAACGAGAAAGGTGGTTTTTAGACAAGTGATGAAATAAAGATTCTGCAGGAATATTGAAGATTTTTTGTTGTAAATCCTTCAAATTTCTCACTACAGCCACCACCCAATTGGTATTTGGATCTATGAAATTAAAGTCGCCAAAACCAAAGTTTTTGGTAACAGCCTCTTTAAGTTCAAGGTGCATCAAAGAATTATTCTTATTGATAAAATGTGCTTGAAGTGCATCTGCTTTTGGTTTGTTCACCTCTTCAGACGACTCAATAATAATAGGTAAAAACTTGTCTTTTTCTCTAATATATTCGCACAATTCTATACCAGAATTAGCATAAAGTTCTCCGTCTTTTGGGAAACGTACATCGGTAACAAGCCCCAAAAGATTTTTTTGATATTTATCGTAAAGTGATTTTGCTTCTTCAAAGTTACGTGCAAGAAGAATCTTTGGTCTACCACGCATACGAAGCATCTGTTCGTGCTCGTTCAGAGCTTCTGTCATAAACGAACGCGACTGCAAAAAGACGTGTTTATACAGATACGGAAGCAGTGCTGAATAGAAGTGTATTGAATCTTCCACAAATAAAATGGCTTGTACCCCCACAGACTTCACATCTTGGTCTACATTCATTTTATCTTCCAATAGCTTAACAATAGCAAGCAAAATATCTGGCTCGCCAAGCCAATTGAAGGTATAATCCACAGCTGTTAAGTCTTCGCCTGCGAATACCCTTTGAAACACTTCTCTTGAAAATGGTGTTAAGAGTACAACTGGTGTGGTAGGAAAATGGTCCTTAAGTTCTTTTGCATATTCAAACACAGAACTATTTTCCTTCGACGGCATTATAATGAAAAGGTCGTATGAGGTAATTTTAAGTAGATCCTCTGCCTCTTCCCTATTAGACGCCAAAGTAAAACGTGGTGGATACCTCAAGTTTAAAGAGGTATATTCATTGAAAATAAGCTCATCTATCCTACCGTCCTCCTCAAGCATAAAAGCGTCGTACTTACTCGCAATAAGTAGGATATTGTAGATACGTCCCATCATAAGATTTGCAAACGACGTATCTTTAAAATACATTTTCTTTATATTTCCCTTATTCATTTTATAGTAAATGATGTGGCACTAAGCACTGCCAATAATTCTGAATTTTCTTCCAATCTCACTTCCACTCTATATCTAGAAATGGTTCTGCCTGCTTTAACAGGTGTGGCAACAGCAACTATAGTTCCCTTACTAGCACTTTTAATAAAGTCTATAGACGAATTTAATGTTACTGTAGAACTACCATTGGCATTTGCCGCAACTGCCATAGCATAATCGGCAATGGTAAACAATACTCCACCATTAACAAGTTCTAAACCATTCAAGTGGTTTTCATTAATATCCAATTTGCATACTGCTTTCTCTGGCAAGGCTTCTATCACTTGCACTCCTATGCTCTTTGCAAATTTATCTTTTTCTGTGTTATTTTCCATACTTTTGGGTATAAAAAAGCCCTCTTAGTATTAACCTTGAGGGCTTAAATTATCCATTTATAAATTTATTATTTTGAGAAGAAGAAATCGCAACGGCGATTTTTTTGTTCAGCCTTAGGAGGATTTGCTAGTTGACCTTGAGCTTGAGTCGTAATTCTTGATTCTTCGATACCAGCTTTGATTAACTCAGCTTTAACAACTTCAACACGTTTTTGGCTAAGTTTTAAGTTGTAATCTTTACTTCCTGGGAAGTCACAATAACCACGAATCTCAACTTTTAGTTCTGGATCAGCTTTAAGTTTTTCAACTACAGTTTCAATATTCTTTTTAGCTTTAGCAGAAATATTAGATTTGTTAATTGAATAATAAACTGATTGATCATAATCTACTGTTGGGTCGATACCTAAAGCAGAGAATACTTGCTTAACTTCGTCGCAACAACCAATAGCTTCTTGTGGAATGCTTTCACCCCAGAAGTTTACAAATGCACCTTTAGGAGTATTTGGTTCACGATCACGGAAGTCTGCAACACCGTCACCATCTTCGTCTGGAGAAACTGCATTGTAGTCTTCTAAAGATTGAAGGCGAGGTAGAATATTGTTAGATACTGTATCTTCTAAAACTTTAACTCTTTTCTTTAAGCTATCAATATCATTGATTAAAGCTTGTTCTCCAGAAGCTAGTTTACGATATTCGTTCATTGAGATATTTCTCATGTGACCGCCTTTTTTACCATCTTCTAAGAATTTAACACGAAGGTTTGCATTTACATAGAACTGACCGTCGTTCATTGTACCTTTTGTATAGTGTTCACCTTCAAAGTTGTCTTTATTGGTAATTCTATAATATGCACCTAAACCTACTGCTAGATATTTATTAATATTATATTCAACATTCAATCCTAATGGAATAGTAATAGAAGTACCATATCCTTCACCATCTTGACCTATACCTTTAGGAGTATTTTCGCCAGGAGCAGAACCCTCTTGAGGAGTATTTATACATTCATACCATACAAGACCAACACCTGCATTAAGATACATGTTCCATGCTGCTGACTTACGATATTGACCAAATAAGTTAAACATATTCATAGAAACCATTAACGAAGGAGAATACATATTTCCCTTGAATTCATTACGTCCCCATTCGGTAGAACTTGTTTTTCCTTGATATGGCATATATTGGAAGTTTAATAATAAACCCCAAACTGGATTCCAAGAATATTCAGCTTCTAATCCTATAGTCCATGATACTTTTGAGGCAGAAAAAATTTGGTCATATTTTTGTTTTACGTCACCGTCAAACTGAGACATACCAACATTCAAACTTAATGACCAGTGAGAAAAATCTGTAAAATCATTAAGTCCTTCATAAGACTCAGTTGTTTCAGCTTCAAGACTAGTTGCAACCGCCTCTTCCGCAGCAAAAGCAGGGATAGACATTATAGATAAAACGCTTAAAAGTGCGAAAATCTTCTTCATGTTTACATATTTTTAGAAATTCAGCAACAAAATTAATAAAAAAAAATAATTTATGCACAATTATTACGAAAAAATTGCATTTTTCTTGCTTTTTTTATATAATATCGCCAAAAAGAGTGATTGCACTCGCCTCTTTTATCTTAACTCTCACTAAATCACCAACTTTTTGACCTTGATTTTCAAAAAGCACAACCTTGTTTTGAGAGGTTCTACCAGACAATTGTTCCTTTGAACGCTTTGAATATCCCTCAACCAACACCTCAAATTCTTTGCCTATATCACGCTTGTTACTTTCAAGAGAAAGTTCCATTTGCAGGTCAATCATTTCTTGAAGACGACGAAGTTTCACTTCTTCTGGCACATCATCTGGCAAATTTTTAGAAGCAAAAGTGCCTTTTCTTTCAGAATATTTAAACATAAACGCACTATCGTAACCCACCTCACGCATTAAGCTCAATGTTTCTTGATGATCCTCTTCTGTTTCAGAATGGAAACCAGTAAACATATCGGTTGAAATACCGCAATCTGGAATGTGTTTTCTAATAAGCTCAATGCGTTCAAGATACCATTCACGAGTGTATTTTCTGTTCATAAGTTTCAAAATTCTAGAACTTCCAGATTGAACAGGCAGGTGAATATGTTTGCAAAGATTTGGATATTTGCTTATCACAATGATAGTTTCTTCGCTCATATCTTTGGGGTGAGAAGTAGTAAATCTTATTCTAATACCAGGCACCGCTTGAGCAAGATTTTCTAGAAGTGAAGCAAAGTTCATACCTTCAAAATTATATGAGTTTACATTTTGTCCTAAAAGTGTAACCTCTTTATAACCACGATTGTATAAATCCTGAACTTCGTTTAAAATACTATTATATGGGCGTGAACGTTCGCGACCGCGTGTATATGGCACAATACAATATGAGCAGAAATTATTACAACCACGCATAATAGAAACAAAGCCGGAAATGCGGTTGCCACCTATGCGCTGTGGTAGCACATCTTTGTATGTTTCAGTAAGCGACAAATCAATATTTATAGATTTTTCACCTTGCTCTGCTTGCGCAATCAGGTTTGGCAAATCGAGATATGAGTCTGGACCAGCAACTAAATCTACAGCAGGATGCTCAAGAAGTTCTTTTTGCATACGTTCTGCCATACATCCTATTACACCGACTAACAAGTTTTTCTTTTTACGTTTTAGTTGACGGAAAAACTCTAAACGAGACATCGCCTTCACCTCAGCGTGTTCACGAATAGAACATGTGTTAATAAATATGGCGTCTGCCACATCTATTGAGTCGCAAAGTTCATAATCTGCCATTTTCATTACAGCTGCTACCACTTCGCTATCTGCAAAATTCATCTGACAACCGTAAGTTTCTATAAATAAGTTCTTGCTCATAATATTTTTCTTTACAATGTGCAAAGATACATAAAAGTTAGGAGTTAGGAATTAGTAGTTAGGAGTTTTTGTACAAACCGAGTGCAAATAAGTTTACATCCTCAAAAAGCTACTTTTTCAAACGATTGATGCGTATTTTAGTTAAAATGTGTTAAATTTCGCATATTTTACTCGCAAACGATTGCAGATTAAAATAATTGATATATCTTTGCAGAGAATTCACGTAGAAATTAAGTTTTTTCATAGTTTAAGGTTTAGAAAAAAAGATAAGGGAGTCCCACTTCCTTATCTTTTTTCACATTAAGAAAAGTGTAAATTCAAACTCTTATAAAAAGATTAAACTGCAATAGACTATTCTTTAAAAGTTAATTTAGCATATAAATTTGATTTTTAAGAAAAGAAAAGTTACCTTTGCAAAACAATCCCCAGAGTATGAGAGTCTCGGAATACATTCGAGATTCTTTTTATTTTTGTGTTTTTTTGAAAACAATAAATAATTAAATATATAAAATTATGGCTATAACTTACATGTCAAAAGAGGGGTACGATAAACTCCTGAAAGAAATTGCGCACTTAGAAAGCGTGGAAAGACCACGTATTATTAATGCTATCTCAGAAGCAAGAGATAAAGGTGACCTATCTGAAAATGCAGAATATGATTCAGCAAAAGAAGCACAAGGTCTATTAGAAGCAAAAATCTCTCAACTAAAAGCTACATTACTAAATGTACGTATTATTGACGAGAGCCTTATCTCTACAGATTCTGTTCAAATCCTTAGCAAAGTTACTATCCGTAACACCAAAACCAACCAACAAATGACCTATACTCTTGTGTCTGAAGCAGAAGCTAACTTAAGAGAAGGCAAAATGTCTATTGGTACTCCTATTGCTAAAGGTCTTATTGGCAAAAAGAAAGGCGATGTAGTTCCTGTTACTACTCCTTCTGGCATTATTGAATTTGAAATCGTTGACTTAGGTATCTAATATTATGGCAACCATTTTTAGTAAAATAGCAGCTGGCGAAATTCCAAGCTACAAAGTAGCAGAAAACGATAAATTTTACGCATTCTTGGATATTAATCCACTTGTAAAAGGTCACACCCTTGTAATTCCAAAACAAGAAGTTGATTATATCTTCGACCTTAGCGACGAAGACTTAGCAGAAATGCAAGTGTTTGCCAAAAAAGTAGCTGCAGCAATTAAATCTGCATTTCCATGCATCAAAGTGGGACAAGCAGTAATAGGACTTGAAGTACCTCACGCACACATTCACCTTATTCCTATCCAAAAGGAAAGTGATATGCTGTTCTCAAATCCTAAACTTAAACTCACCGCAGAAGAGTTTAAAGAAATAGCAGAGAAGATAAACGCTGCTTTCTAAGCAGAGTTCAATAAAAAATCCCGAAATTTTCATTTCGGGATTTTTTATTAGAACTCCGCATTATTAGGTGTTCTTGGGAAAGGTATCACATCGCGAATATTTGACATACCTGTTACAAATAATAGAAGACGCTCAAAACCTAAGCCGAAGCCTGAGTGAGGAGCAGAACCCCAACGACGAGTGTTAAGATACCACCAAATATCTTTTTCTGGCACTCCCATTTCAGCAGCACGAGTTTTAAGTTTATCGTAATCTGCTTCACGTTCAGAACCACCAATGATTTCACCAATTTTTGGGAATAAAACGTCCATGGCACGTACTGTTTTGCCATCTTCGTTTTGTTTCATATAGAATGATTTGATTTCTTTTGGATAATCTGTTAAAATAACAGGACGTTTGAAGTGTTCTTCCACTAAATAACGTTCGTGTTCAGATTGTAGGTCTGTACCCCAACCCACACGGAACTCAAATTTCTTACCGTTTTTAACAGCCTCTTCAAGAATAGCAATACCTTCTGTGTAAGTCAAACGAACAAAGTCGTTAGCAAGTACAAAGTTGATACGTTCAATAAGTTCTTTGTCGAACATATCATTTAGGAATTGAATATCGTCTTTACAGTGTTCTAGAGCCCATGTTAAGCAGAATTTAACGAAGTCTTCTGCTAGTTGCATATTGTCGTTGATGTCGTAGAAAGACATTTCTGGTTCAATCATCCAGAACTCAGAAAGGTGACGAGGTGTATTTGAGTTTTCAGCACGGAATGTAGGACCAAAGGTGTAAATTTCACCTAAAGCAAGAGCACCAAGCTCACCTTCTAGCTGACCTGATACGGTAAGAGAAGCGTGTTTGCCATAGAAATCTTGTGTAAAATCTACTTTTCCATCTTCAGTTTTAGGAGTATTATCCAAATCTAAAGTGGTTACTGTAAACATTTGACCAGCACCCTCGCAGTCTGAAGCAGTGATAAGTGGAGTATGGAAATAATAGAAACCTCTTTGGTGGAAGAATGTGTGAATAGCCATTGCCATATTGTGACGAATACGTAGAACTGCACCAAAAGTATTGGTACGAGGACGTAAATATGCTATTTCACGAAGGAACTCCATTGAGTGACCTTTCTTTTGTAGTGGATATGTTTCTGGATCTGCCTCACCATAAACTTCAATTGCAGAAGCTTGAATTTCTACAGACTGACCTTTACCCATAGATTGCACTAGAGTACCAGTAACACCAATACAAGCACCAGTAGTTATCTTTTTAAGCTCATTTTCATCAAAATTTGCATTATCAACAACTATCTGGATATTATTTATAGTAGAACCATCGTTTAGAGCGATGAAACTAACATTTTTGTTACCACGACGGGTTCTCACCCAACCTTTTACAATAATTTCTTCTCCGTAGCAAGTCATTTGTAATGCCTTAGCTACCTTAATTCTGCCTAAAACACTCATAATTTTAAATTGAGTCGCAAAGTTATTATTTTTTTTTAATTAAAACAACATTGTTACGCCTGCCATACCATTTATACCAAAATTACGATAGCCATAATATGTATCAGACTTTTGATTTGCTAGGTTTTTACCTTTAATAAATACTGTTAACCAGTCTAAAGCCTTATAAGAAGCCCACACGTCTACATCGTGAATATCATTCATTTTTACCACTTCGCCTGCCACTAATGCTTTTCTATCTGCCAACATCTTATAAGAAGCACCCACTTCCCATTTTTCTAAGAAGCGATAAGTTCCATTAAACTCTACTTTCCAAGATGGTTTTTGCCAAGCATATTCATTTTCTTTTACTCCCCAATAATTGTAACCAGCTGTAAGGCTCAAATTTAGACCTTGTACATAGTCGAAATATAGCCCTGCATTCACATCCACATGATGAGTTGTGCCCTCTGTTACCACATCAAAAGTATTAGCATAGCCAATGGTATCCGCCATAGAAACCTCATCCATAACCACACGGTTAACATAATAATATTGGTCTAAAAGTATTGAATAATCAAAACCAACATTAAACAAAAGACCCTCAAACACTTTCACGCGTAATCCTAAATTCACATCAAAAGGTGTATATGTAGGAGAAACTTCCAAATCTGGTGTTATATATGGATTTTCACGTAAAATTTCGTAATAATAATTAGGTTTAAAATCTCCACCTATACCTGCGTATAGATAAAATATTTCAGGAACCACACCAAAATGTCCATTAATCTTAGCAGAACCTGTTACTGGACGTTTTGCGTGTTCATTAAAATCAACAAAAAGATTTGCACCTAGATTTACTGCCCAATCTTGTCCATGAAGTTTATAAAACGGATTAAATTTCAATATTCCTGCTGTATGAGGATGAGACTCTGCAGATTTATCATTCATATTAAGAACATCCAAATCTAAATCTAACTCTGCACCAACTTCTCCCTTTTCTAAATGACCGGCTAATTCAGTTCCTAAATTTATCATGTGCGCAGAAATATCAAAATTTCTATCAAAATATTTATAACCACCCTTTACATGATATTGAAATTTACTTTTATGATTTGTAGAATATAATTTAAACCTAATATCTACATCAGAATTTCTACCAATAGTATCTTTCATAAAATCCTTTGGCATACCTTCTGGCATATAGGTTAAACCATAATAATCATAACTATTATACTTGTAAGAAACATTTGTTTCTAACTTAGCATTCTTAAAACTTGTTTCATAATTAAGTCCTAAATCGGTAATTTGGTCCATCGCGCGAGGCTTTGTTCCGTCTTCAAGTGTAATATTACCAAAGGCACCATTGTGTTTCACAGACACATCAAGCAAATGGTTATCCATCTGTATCAAAGGATAATAAAACTCTCCTAAGGTTTGCCAATAAAAACCTAACCCAGCCTTAAACATTCCTTTTCTATTATCATATAAACGTTCAGCCTGATATTCAGATGGATCTTGAACAGATGCATTTCTATCTGTTTTTTCTACCTTAGACCAAGTGGTATAAGTTATTTCTGGTTGCTCCACTTCTATCACTTCTTTTTGTGGAGTAGGACTAATCTTTTTTGCATTTGCTACTACTGGGTCATATTCTCTCTCCACAGTTAAATCTCTAGAAACTTCCTCTTGAGAAAAAGCTGTTAACACAGAAGCGAAAGCTAATGCTATTATTAATAATTTCTTCATTTTATTATTGATTAGAAACTGTTTCTGATTCTTTTTTATTAATTAATTCCAATCTAGAGGCTATGGCATCAGAAATTTCTTTATCATCAGCCACATAATTATCTTTTAAGCTTAATAAATATTGTTTCGCCTCAAAATATCTTTCATTTTGAATATAAACATCAGCTAATAAGATAAATGATTTCGCCAAATAATGTTGGTGAGGAGTGCCTTTCTCTATGTATGAGAATACTTCTGCCTCAGCCTTATCCAATTGATTTTTTGAATAATAATAATTTGCTAGTTCATACTTAGCTTCTGCACCATAAATATTACGTGTATCAGCAGCAAGTGCCACCAAATCGTTATATGCTGCATCCATATTTGAAAGCGCTTGATAAGACTTAAATCTATTGTATCTAGCCTCTGTAATAATTTCATCATCTGTATACGCACCTATAATATCAGAAGCCACTTCTATAGTTTTATTGTAGTCTTTTAAGTTATAAGCACAACGTAAAATACCCAATTTGGCAGTTTGTTTGTTTTCTACACTGCCCATTTGGTCCAGTTTTGTATAATAATTTAATGCATCTTCATATTTTTTCATGCTAAATGCCATAGCAGAAGCACGTTGAAGAGAAAATTCTACATTAGGATTTTCAGGATTTTCTAACAATTTTGCATAAATACCTAACGATTCTGTATATTTCTTTTGTTGATAATAACTATTTGCTAGATAATATTGCGCCAAAGCATTGTATTTTCCTTGTGGATACATATTAATGTATTTTTCAAGAGCAATGCTAGCTTCTGCATAGTTGTTTTTAAAGTAGATTTTTTCTGCTGCTTTGTATTGAAGCGAGTCTTCTTTTGTAGTAGAAGATTTGCCCAATTGTTGAGCCAATTGATTAAATTCATCTACCTTATTGGTATCCACCATTATACTTTCTAGAGCAGAAAGAGCAGTTGCAGCTTCTTCTGTATTTGGATAACTTACTGCCACTTTTCTATAAGTTGCTGTTGCGTCTGCCACTTTTCCAGAGTTATATTGAAGCATTGCTATCTGTAGTTGAGCTTTTCTTACTATAGGGTTTGATGCAGGGAACTTGCTTGCAATATCACCAAAGGTAGAGATAGCTTCATCATTCTTGTCTAGAGCTATATAAGCCTTACCTATTTCAAACATAGCATCATCGTTCCAATCAGATTTTGGGAAACGAGTTTGCAAGTCTTTTAAAGTGGCAATTTTGTCGTTATATTTCTTTTGAAGGCCTAAAACAAATGCCTTTTGGTATAGAGCATAATCTACACCAGCATAAGTACCACCTACCTCTATTGATTGATTATAAGAACTTAATGCTTGGTCAAAACTTCTTTGTAAGAAATAACAGTCACCTATTCTATTTAAAGCATCAAGTCTCATTACTGGATTAACTTTTTCTATCTTTTCATATTTTCTAAACCAATAAGCAGAATTTTGATATTCTTGTTTGTTCCAGAAAATATATGCAATATTGTATTGTGCAAAACGATATTCGTCTTGGTCTATAGAAATGGTCTTTTTAAGATACAAATCAAATTGCTCTTTTGCTTCATCGTACTTTTTACTACGATATAAGCATTCTCCATACCAAAAATGTGCACGAGCAGTAATGTCTTGATTGTAAGACTTTTCGCTAATTAAGGTTTTAAGATTTTCCATTGCATCGGAATATTTTCTGTTTGCAATAGCATCTGTAGCCATACCAAAAAGCACTCTTTGTTCTGCTTCTTTTACCACACGGTCATTTGAATTCAAATTCTTGATAGAAGCATACGCTTGAGAATAGCTTGTTGTAGTTAAATAAGAAGAAATCAAGTATTCATGCACCTTTTCTTTGTGTTTTGAATCTGGGAATTCCTTCAAGAAACGCTCAAAGGCCTGAACATATTCATTAAATGCAGAATATGAAAGTTCGTAAGTCAAAAGTGCATAATTATAAAGTGCATCTTCTTGTATTTGTTTATCAAAATCTAGACGAGAAGCCTTGTCAAAAGACATACGAGCATTTTTCTTATCTGCAAGTTTCAAATAAGACATTGCAGTGTGAAAATAACTATTTTGGCCTAGTTTATCCTTTTCACTTGTAGATTTTGCAAGAGTTTTTACAGCCTTATCGTAGTTTTCTGTGTTGTAATAAGACATACCCCAAACATACCAATCTTCGCGAGTAATTTTCTTGCTCAACTTCTGATATTTTTCTAGAAGCTCTATGGTTTTAGCATATTCCTTATTGTTAAACTTACATACTGCCAATATTTTATACACCTCAGCCTTGTCTTTTTTCACCTCGCCAGCGGCAATAATTTTCTCTGCATATTGTGTACTTTTTTCGCAATTATTAAGCAAGAAATACAATCTGCATAATAAAAGTGGAGTTTCTTCTTTAAAGTTAGGGTCGTTTTCAGCCACTAAAATATTTTCTAGAGCAACTGAATAATTCTCTAATCTATATTGACAATATCCATAATAATAATGTGCTGGGATATCATATTCTTTAAAATTTCTTTTAATCAATTGAGAAAACTCGTATGACGCTTCCTCATATTTCTTTCTATCCACATAAGCATAACCACGATAGAAGAAAAGAGCATCCACATCTTCTGCAGATAAGTTTTCTTTTCTCACTAGTTCCAATCTTTTCAAGGCTTCTTTTTCCTTGCCTTCTTCTATTTCTAATATACCAATATAAAGATTGAATCTATCTTTCTCAGAAGCGTATGGGTAATTCAGAACATACAATTTTAGTTTACTTATTGCATCTGAATTTCTCAAATAATAAGAAGATAGAGCAGAAATATACTCAGCCTCCCTTTTTTCTTCTTCATTATCAACTCCTTCTGCTAATAATTCTTCAGTGTATCTATATGATGCTGAATAATTTTTATCATAGAAAAACTCTTTTGCATGTGCTATCAGCCTAGATTCTTCGTTGTGAAATGGAGAATCTGTAGCAGATATACTATTTGCTATTAAAGAGAATAAAATTAAGGATAATATCTTTTTCATTTTTTTTGAATAAATGTAAGTCCGTCACGCAAAGGTAATATAAAATAAGAAATCTTATCTTGTTGAGTATTCAAATAATCGTTAAAAGCAAGTAAGCCTTTGGTTTGATAATCGTTGTTTGCTACTTTTTCAACCACTTTTCCTCCCCAAAGTGTATTGTCTGCCAATATAAAACCACCTGAAGTAAGTTTATCGAATACCGCATTATAATATTCTATATAATGTCTTTTGTTTGCATCTATAAAGATAAGGTCGAATGCTTCATTGCACTGCTCAAGCCATTTTAGAGCATCTGCCACTACAAATTCTATCTTTGAAGCATTTGGCGAAGCATTTATATATTCGCGAGCCATATCTTCTATCTCATCGTCAATATCAATAGTGATAAGTTTACCATCTTCTGGCAAGTTTTCTGCAAGACAAATAGCAGAATAACCCACGTATGTGCCTAATTCTAGAATTCTTTTTGGCTTAATCATTGCCACAAGCATACTAAGCAGTCTGCCTTGAATATGACCAGAAAGCATGTGTGGATGAAGAAGTTTCACATTTGCCTCGTGAGTCAATTTTTGAAGAAGTTCCGCTTCTGGCTCAGAGTGTTCTAGAATATATTTTTCTAATTCTTTCATTATAAATAGATTATCTCACTTAAATTTTCTTTTATAAAATATTTTTGTGCCACATCAAGTACCTCATCGGCAGACACAGCCATATATTTTTCTATTGTTTCATTTATATCAGACACTTGAGAAAATGTCATATATTGTTTAACAGACGAAAGTATTGTATTTTCTCTATTTTCTTGTGCTAAATAAACCTGACCTACAATTTGTCTTTTACTTCTCGATATCAATGTTTCTGAAATCTTACCTTGCAATAGCTTTTCAATCTCCTTTAATGTCAATTTCTTAGCCCTTTTAAAATCTTCGTGGTCTGTGCCTAGATATACATACCAAAGTCCTGTATCTGAATATGTTTGATATTGAGAATCCACCTGATATACAAGCGCATTTTTCTCTCTTAACGACAGATTCAACTTACTTGTCATATTAGGACCACCTAATATATTATTTAGCAAAAAGAATGCATATTTTTCTTTTTCTGAAATAGAAGGTGCTCTACCTCCTATAACGTAATGAACCTGTGTTGTATTACGTTTTATCTCAAGTTTTTTTGGAAAATATTCAGTTGGTGTTGTTCTTTTGAAGTTTCTAGTTGTTGGTACTATTGTAACTAGATACTTATTAACTAGTTTTTCTACATAAGACTGCGTAAAATCTCCCATAGAAAAAAACACCAATTCATCAGTGGTATAACATCTTTTGTAGAAATTTATTAGTTTTTCCGAGGTAATAAGGTCTAACGATTCCTTGGTTCCTAATATATTTCTTCCAAGCGAGAAACCATCAAACAATACTTCTTCTAAATCGTCAACAATAGACTCCGCTGGAGCATCTAAATATGAATCAATTTCATCTTTTACTACTTCTTTTTCTTTTAAAAGTTCTTCTTCATTTATTGTAGAATTGAAAATCACATCCATAATTAAATCTACCGCACGAGAAAAATCTCTTTTAAGCACAATGGAATAGACAACCGTCTCTTCCTTTGTAGTATAAGCATTTAACTCTCCACCTACTGTTTCTAGGCAATTCATCACCTGATATTGTGATCTTTTTTTCGTTCCTTTAAAAAACAAATGCTCCAGAAGATGAGCCATACCGTGCTCATTCTGAAGTTCATCTCTAGTTCCTGTATTGGACATTATGCCACAATACACTACATCTGTTTTACAAGGTATATGAAGTATTCTCAAAGCTTAAAGATTCTATAATTATAAATCTCAAAAAAGAAGCTGACTTCTTAGCCAGCTTCTTTTCATCTTATATAGGATAGTTTTTTATCTTATTTATTGTTATTACCCTTATCAGAGCCAACACGGTCCATTGCACAACGGAAACCTATATCGTTACTACTTTCTTTTTGTTCTTTATAACGACGTGTTGCAGGGTTTAACCAATATGAGCGGTCTTTCCAGCTACCACCTTTATAAACACGAGTAGTATTTGAAATTTGAGTAGCTAGATATTTTTCGATATCATCATTTGAAGCATCTGGGTCGTATAGACGACGTGTAGCTGCATCAGCATCAATAACTTCTTTCCATTTGTTAGGGTCAACTTGAGATTGAGCATCACCATCTTTGAAGTTACGTACGTCTAGTTTGTTATAAGCAGCTAGGCTGTCTTTTGAAACTGGAACATCGTATGCTAAACGACCTAGGCTATCTAATTGATATACACCTAAAGAGTCTTTCACTGGTGCTACGTATACATTACCACGGAATGGGTTGTATTCTGAATATTCTTCGCTAGAAGCTTGACGATATACGTCCATTGTCCATTCATTTACGTTACCAGCCATATTATATAAACCAAATTCGTTTGGCCAGAATGAGTTTACAGGAGCTGTAATGTTTGCTTTATCATTTAAGTCACCAGAAACACCCATCATGTCACCTCTACCACGAGAGAAGTTAGCCATGATTTTACCACGAGCTTGGCGAGAAGGGTTACGTGTTTGAGAACCATCCCAAGGGAAAATACGACGTTCGTCATAGTTTTCCATATCTTTATCAGATGTTATACCGTATGCAGCAAACTCCCATTCAGCTTCTGTTGGAAGACGATAGTTAGGAAGTAAGATACCATCAGACATATTGGTTTTACGAGCATCACCAAATGCATTTAGCTGAGTAGAATTTTCAGCTGCTGGATCGTATTCATCTGTTTTAAGGTATTTGCCTGTATTGTAAACTTTTGAAGTTGCAATAGAGTCATTTTCAAAACGAGAAGAGTCACGATATATTGCTTCGAAGTCTGGAAAGTCGATAACACCAGCATTTTTTAGTCTAAGCTCGTTTACACGGTCAGAACGCCATACACAATAGTCAGTAGCTTGTTCCCAAGAAACACCTACTACTGGATACATATCGTATGCAACGTGTGTAAAGTAGTAATTTAGATATGGTTCGTTGTATGCTAATTCTTCACGCCATACTGTAGAGTCTGGACGGCATTTATCTGCAATTTCTTTTCCGTACATAAAGCCCATCCAATATGTATATTCTCTATAGTCACGGTTAGAAATTTCATATTGGTCCATGTAGAATGTATTTACTGTCACGCGACGTGGATAGTTATTCCATTCACTATAAGTATCCTCATTAACTCTACCCATAGTAAATGTACCACCTTCTACTAGTACAGTTCCTGGAGGGGTATCTTGCTCATAATTGTCTACCACTTGGAAACCGCCATGTTCAGCGTCGTTATAATTCCAACCTGTAGTATTAGAAGTACTCTTGTTACAAGAAGTAATTGCTAGTGAAACTAGACCAGCTAAAACAGTAAATAATAAGTTTTTTATCTTCATAGTATATGTTAAATTCTAAGGTTACATTTTTGTCGCCCACAAAGATAACTGATTTTTTGCATAGATATTGTATAAAAACCAAAAAAAAATCATTTTTTTTCAAAAAGTGGTCTATATTTTTTTTATTTTTGCAAAAAACTAAGGAAATGCCACTAGAAAAAGACTTAAATATTTGCGTTAAAGGGAAACTACTTAACCTCAACACTCCAAAAATAATGGGGATAGTAAATTTCACTACAGACTCTTTTTACGAAAAGAGTAGAAGAAATTTAGAAGCACTAAAATATGCAGATATTATAGATATAGGTGCATGTTCCACCAGACCTGGTTCTAAAGCTGTTGATAAAGCACAAGAGAAAAGAGACCTAAAAGAAGGCCTTGAATTATTAAAAAAAGAATACCCTAGAGCAATAATTTCTGTAGACACATTCAGACCTACTATTGCTCAATGGGCATTGGAGACAGGGAACGCAGACATTATCAATGACGTATCAGGTGGTATGGCAAATATGTTTGAGACCGTAGCAAAATATAATGTACCATACGTTCTCACCTATCCAGAAGGCGGATTTTCTCACGATATGATGCTATTTTTCTCTAAAAAACTAGAGAAATTATATTCATTGGGCGTGGCTGATGTAATTTTAGACCCTGGATTTGGTTTTAATAAAACTATGGAACAAAACTTTGAAATAGCTAGAAATTTAGACTGCCTTAAATGCTTCAATCTACCTGTTTTGGTAGGAATTTCTAGAAAATCTATGGTTCAATTTGCCACAAAAACCAATGCAAACACCGCTCTAAACGGCACAACAGCTCTTAATAGTTTCCTACTTAATAAAGGAGCTAATATCTTGAGGGTTCACGATACCAAAGAAGCAAAAGAAGTAATCAGTATATACAAATGTATAAATGACCTATGATAGAATTTCACTTTAAAGACTTACTTGATATTTTTATAGTTGCATTTCTATTCTTCCAGACATACCGACTATTAAAAGGCACATCGGGAATGAACATCTTTACAGTGCTTTTAACATTCGTGCTGGTTTGGTTCTTGGTTTCGCACGTTTTCCACATGGAACTTTTGGGTTCTATTATTAATAAGGTAGCAAATGTGGGGTTAATACTTATTGTTATCCTATTCCAAGACGAAATTAGAACATTTATAAGCAAATTATTCAACAGAACAGCCACTAATAGTGTTGTTAGAAGAATCAAGAAACTGGTCTTAAAGAACGACGATAGCACACACATGAGTGGCATAGAACAGATTACTCAAGCTGTTTTCAATTGCGCAAAAACAAAAACTGGTGTTTTAATAGTAATTGAGCAACAAGCGGAACTTTCTCACTACGGATTGAGTGGCGAAATTATCGACGCAGAGATAAATTCTAGATTAATCGAAAATATTTTCTTTAAAAACACCCCTCTACACGATGGTGCTATGATTATTTCCAAAGATAGAATCATGGCAGCAGGCTGTATTTTACCAGTTTCTAACAGAACAGATATTCCTAAACACCTAGGTCTTCGCCACCGTGCAGGCCTTGGTATGACAGAGAAAACCGATGCTCTAGTGGTGATAGTATCTGAAGAAACAGGCAGGGTTTCTTGTATGCACCAAGGCAACCTAAAACTTAACCTAAGCAAAGAAGAACTTACTTCTTTCTTAAAGAAAGGTAGTATTAACTAGATTTTTGCTAACTTTGCAGGCGTTTTAGACGGACACAGCTGTGTCCCTACAGATAAAAATACATAACTAAACAATATAAAAAATGGCTTACAATTTTCTTACAGCTGAACAAGCAGCTGAATTAATTAACAATGGTGACGTAATCGGCTTTAGTGGTTTCACCCCAGCTGGTTGCCCAAAAGAAGTTCCTTCTGCCCTAGCAAAACGCGCAGAAAAATTACACGCAGAAGGTAAAGAGTTTAAAATTGGTATGTACACAGGTGCTTCTACTGGCGATTCTACAGACGGCGCTTTAGCTCGCGCTAATGCAGTTAGCTTCAGAACACCATATCAATCAAACAAAGATATGCGTACCTCTTTGAACACACCAGGAGCTACCGAATATTTCGATATGCACCTTTCTCAACTTGCACAAGAGCTTCGTTATGGTTTCCTTCCAAAACCAACTGTAGCAATTCTTGAAGCTTGTGATCTTACAGAAGATGGTGAAATCGTACTTACTTCAGGCGTAGGTATCTCTCCTACCATTGCTAATTTAGCAGACAAGATTATTATTGAGCTTAACAGCCGTCACCCAAAAGCTCTACGTGGTATGCACGACATCTACGAACCACTAGACCCTCCTTATCGTAAAGAACTTCCTGTCTTTACTCCAAGTGACCGCGCTGGTAGCCCAGTTTTAAAAGTTGACCCTAAAAAAATCGTTGCCGTAGTAGAAACAAACAGAAAAGACGAAGTTGGTGGTTTCACTGCTCCAGACGAAGTAACTTCTCGCATTGGTAAATATGTTTCTGAGTTCCTTACTCAAGAAATCAAAGCTGGTCGTATTCCTGCTTCATTCCTTCCTGTACAATCTGGTGTAGGTAACATTGCTAACGCTGTGATGTTTGAACTTGGCAACAATCCAGAAATCCCTGCATTCCAAATGTACACAGAGGTTATCCAAGACGCAGTTATCGACCTAATGAAAAAAGGTAGAGTAAGCTTTGCAAGTGGTTGCTCTCTTACTGTAACAGACCCTGTTCTTCAAGAAATCTATGACAACTTAGACTTCTTCCACGATAAACTTATCCTTCGTCCACAAGAACTTTCAAACAACCCAGAACTTGTTCGCCGAATGGGTCTTATCACTATCAATACAGCTCTAGAAGCAGATATTTATGGTAATATCAACAGTACTCACGTAATGGGCACCAAAATGATGAATGGTTTAGGTGGTTCTGGCGACTTCACTCGCAACGCATACATTTCTATCTTCACCACTCCTTCTACTGCAAAAGGTGGTGCAATTAGTGCTATCGTGCCTATGGTGTCTCACATCGACCACAGCGAACACTCTGTGAAAGTACTTATCACCGAACACGGTATCGCAGACCTTAGAGGAACTTCTCCACGTCAAAGAGCAGAGCTAATCATCGAAAACTGCGTGGACCCAGCATACCGCCCAATGATGAGAGAATACCTTGCAAAAGCATCAAAAGGTCACACTCCAACCGACTTGAACTCTTGCTTCAATATGCACAAGGCTTTTATTGAAACAGGTGACATGAGAAACGCAAAATTCTAAAATATCCATTATAAATGGTAGTTTTGTCGTTGTGTTTGTCCTCAGAATCCTCATTTACGACTAGTAAACTCCGGTTCTTCGGACTGCACACACCTACAAAACTCCTCATTTATAATGAATATTTAGATGCGATAATATTAAAGCGATGTTCTTTAGAAGAGCATCGCTTTTTTTTGTAGCATAACGCAGCAGAATGTTCTTATTCGGTTCTTTGTATAAAAAAAGAAGCTGACTTTTACAAGTCAGCTTCTCTAGTGGATTGTTGCCTCACGAGGATTCGAACCTCGACAGGCAGAACCAAAATCTGTAGTGCTACCATTACACCATGAGGCAATCCGCTCAATTGCGGTGCAAAGATAATACATTTTTTTTATACGCAATAATTTTTAGTAAAAAAAATGCCTCTGCACGCGATTTTTTATTTCAAAATAAGTAAATAGTAGTTCTTTTTACCTTTTTGAACTAATAAATACTTCTCATTTAGCAATAATTCTGCTTCTAAAGAAAGTTCTAAATCTGAAACTTTTTCTTTGTTTACAGCAAAACCACCATTTTGGATAAGTTTTCTCATCTCACCTTTTGACGCAAACACAGCTGCATTTTCAGTTAAGACATCCATTAGTTTTTTTCCTAAAACTTCTTCTCTAGACACTTCAAATGTAGGAACACCGTCGAATACCGCAAGAAGTGTATCTTCGTCTAGTTTTTTAAGAGAATCTGAAGTAGCATTACCAAATAGAATAGAACTTGCTTCTACTGCCATTTCATAATCTTGCTCAGAGTGAACCATAATAGTAATTTCTTTTGCAAGACGTTTTTGTAGCACGCGTAAATGTGGAGCAACTGCGTGTTCTGCAACTAATGCTTCTACTTCTTCTTTTGGAAGGAATGTGAAAATCTTAATGTATTTTTCAGCGTCAGCATCAGATACATTCAACCAGAATTGGTAGAATTTGTAAGGAGATGTATATCTTCTGTCTAGCCATACGTTGCCACTTTCTGTTTTACCAAATTTACCACCGTCTGCTTTGGTAATAAGTGGACAAGTAAGAGCATAAGCCTCCCCACCTAGTTTACGACGGATAAGTTCTGTACCTGTGGTAATATTACCCCATTGATCTGAACCACCAAGTTGAAGCTTACAATTTTTGGTTTCAAATAGGTGATAGAAGTCGAAACCTTGCACAAGTTGATATGTAAACTCTGTAAATGACATACCTACAGAAGATTCTGCAGAAAGACGTTTTTTAACGCTATCTTTTGCCATCATATAGTTTACAGTAATGTGTTTACCAATGTCACGAATAAATGCTAAGAAACTAAAATCTTTCATCCAATCGTAGTTGTTCACCATTTCTGCAGCATTTGGAGCATCGCTATCGAAATCTAAGAATTTAGAAAGTTGCTTTTTAATGCATTCTTGATTGTGGCGAAGTGTAGCTTCATCTAAAAGATTACGTTCTGCACTTTTGCCTGAAGGGTCGCCAATCATACCTGTTGCACCACCTACAAGGGCAAGAGGTTTGTGACCGCAACGTTGGAAGTGACGAAGCATCATCACACCTACTAAGTGACCAATATGAAGTGAATCAGCAGTAGGGTCGATACCCAAGTATGCTGTAGTCATTTCTTTTTCCAATTGTTCTTCTGTTCCTGGCATCATAGAATGAATCATTCCACGCCAAGTAAGTTCTTCTACAAAATTCATTTTATTTTCGTTTACTTTTAAAAAATTCTTTCATAAGTGAGGCACATTCTTCTGCTAAAACGCCCGAAACCACCTCTGTTTTTTCTAGTAATGCAGTTGGAGATTTCACGGTAAAACCGTACTTTTCTTCACTTGCACCATACACCACTCTAGGTATCTTTGCCCAGTAAATTGCACCTGCACACATTACACAAGGTTCTACAGTAACATAAAGCGTACAATCTGGCAAATATTTCGACCTAAGCTCTGCCATAGCCGATGTAAGCACCTGCATTTCTGCATGAGAAGTGGCATCGTTGAGTGTTTCGGTAAGATTGTGTGCACGAGCAATAATCCTACCTCCCATTACAAGTACAGCCCCTACTGGCACTTCATCTTCTGCGTATGCCTTGCGCGCCTCTGCCAAGGCTTGCCTCATATATTTAACATCTTCTTCCATTAGAATAGCTCTGGAGTATCTTTTTCCATTTGTTTTAATATATGACGCACAATAGTTTCGCGATAGAATCTTGATTTATTCTTAATTCTGTATCTTGAGAGATAATTTTCGATCGCTTGCATCTCTTTATCGTTGAGCATGAAAGTAATTTTATGCTTTCTTACCAACTTTTCCCTTATAGGAATTAATATTTCTCTCTTTTTAGCGCACATTAATTAGAAAATCACTATTTTTGTGCAAAAGTAACTATTTTTTTTGTATAAAAAAATATCCATTACACCTAATTGATGAATAACAAGGTCATATATAGAAGTTTATGTGAAAAACATAAGGAGATTCCACTCTTTATGCAATCATGGTGGTTGGACGCCGCATCCAGCGAAAATTGGGATGTAATATTTGCTAAAATCCACGATGAAATCGCAGGTTTTTTCGTTTTCTCATACCAAGATAAATTTGGCAAAAAGATAATTACCAACCATCCGCTTACTCAATATGCTGGACCTTTTATTTTTTATCCAGAAAACTTAAATAAAAGTGACTTATATTCTTTTGAAAATAAAATCTACACTTCTATTATTGAGCAGCTAAATGCAAAAAACATCGATTTCATCGAGATAAATTGCCATCATTCTTTTAAAAATTGGCAACAGTTTTTCTGGAGTGGATATAAGCAAACAACAAAATACACTTACATATTAGAAAACATTTCCGACAAAGAAACTCTTCTAAAAGAAATGTCTTATAGCCAAAGAGGCAAGAGAATAAAAAATGCAAAAGATGATTATTATTTTTCTTTTGACCTTTCTGCTGAAGATTTTTATGATTTCTACAACGAAAATCTGAAACGCAAAGATAAAACTATATTCTATAGCAAAGATTATTTCTTAGGTCTACACAATGCAGCAAAAGAGAAGAATCAAGGGCAGATTATAAGCATCTACAACAAAGAGAATGAGCTACTTGCAGCGCTTTGGACTGTGTGGGATAGCGAGTTTGCCTACAATATGATAATGACCTCCGACAAAAACAAAAAGTGTAGCGAGGACACTACACTTTTAATCTGGAAAACTTTAGATTTTCTTATCGGCAAAACTAAACACTACGATTTCGAAGGCAGTATGATACAGGGCGTTGCATTAAGAAATCAATCTTACGGAGCCACAGTGGTGCCATATCACAGCATTAGCAAATCTAATAGTTTTGTTATGTCTGCTTGGAAAAAATACCAAGAATACAAAAATCAACAGAATATCAAGAAGACTTCTTTAAAATAGTAGAACATTAAAAATGCTGCTACTACTATTCCTAGAACCATTCCTATAAATGTACCTAAAAACGAACCAAAACCTGCTTTTAAGCTAGAATTAAAATCGCTTCCTGCAACTAATTCTCCTACTACTGCACCAACAAATGGGCCTAATATTATACCAATTGGAGAAAGGAATAAACCTACAATCACACCTAAAACACTACCCCATTGACCATATTTTGTGCCACCAAATTTGTTTACTCCCCAAATAGGAATAAAATAGTTTAGCACTTGCAAAACCACCACTATTATACCCCAGATTAGGAAGAATTTCCAAGTTAGAGTACATCCTGGTATTAACAACAGTAACAACAAACCTATGTAACTAATAGGAGTGCCAGGAAGCATAGGAATAAAGGTGCCTAATAGCCCTACTAGAACACACAAAGCACCTAAAACTGCAATAAAAATTTCCATTAATTGTCGATTTCTATTAAATTACCTTCTAAGTCAAATTTTAGTTCCAAACCACTAGATAGTTTTATCTCGTAATCACGACGATTTTTTTCTATCTTTTTCACTTGTATTTCTGGAGCATAAGTTGATAAATACGCCTTAATAGTAGCTGGTATTATTTCATCTGGAACTGTGCATCTTTTGCAGTCAAAATCCTTCCACTCTCCATTTTTGTTAAATTCAAGACCATCACCTGTTGTAAATACCACTGTGTATGAAGAGTCGAAAAACTCAGCATCGTATGTAACGTAAGCTTGTTTGTACATAGGATCTTCTGCAGAAAAATATTTACGAGTAAATTCTTGAGCATTTTTAGGTAATTGTTCAAAAGGAATTACTTTATCTGCAGAGAATACACTCACAGAAAATAATACAGATGTAATTAAAAAAACAATTCTTTTTCTCATAATTCTATTTTTTTAAGTTATTGATTATCGCAAATATATACATAATCAGAAAAAAAACATTAATTTTGTGGGAAATTTATATTTTTTTATGTTTTATGACAAAAAAGTTTAATCGTACCACAGTAACCTCAGCACTACCATACGCTAATGGTCCAGTTCATATTGGCCACTTAGCAGGTGTATATGTTCCAGCTGATATTTATGTTCGTTACCTACGCTTAAAAGGCGAAGATGTGTTATTTATAGGCGGTTCTGACGAACACGGGGTTCCTATCACTATAAAAGCAAAAAAAGAAGGTGTTACTCCACAAGACATCGTGGATCGTTATCACAATATCATTAAAGATTCTTTTAAAGAATTTGGTATTTCTTTTGATATTTATTCACGTACTTCCGGCCCTGTTCACCACGAAGTGGCTTCAGAGTTCTTCAAAAAACTTTATGAAAAAGGTGAGTTTATTGAAAAAGAAAGCGAACAATACTACGACGAAGAAGCTAAACAATTCTTAGCAGACCGTTATATCACTGGTGAATGTCCTCATTGTCACGCAGATGGCGCATACGGCGACCAATGCGAAAAATGTGGTACATCACTTTCTCCACTAGATTTAATCAACCCAAAATCTGCTATTAGCGGTAGCAAACCAGTACTTAAATCTACAAAACACTGGTATTTACCACTAGACAAACACGAAGGTTGGCTTCGTGAGTGGATCCTTGAAGATCATAAAGAATGGCGTCCAAACGTGTATGGCCAATGCAAAAGCTGGTTAGACATGGGTCTTCAACCACGTGCAGTGAGCCGCGACCTTGATTGGGGTATTCCTGTGCCAGTAGAAGGTGCAGAGGGCAAAGTGCTTTACGTGTGGTTCGACGCTCCTATTGGTTACATTTCAAACACAAAGGAACTTCTTCCAGATACTTGGGAACAATGGTGGAAAGCAGAAGACACACGTTTAGTGCATTTCATCGGTAAAGACAATATCGTGTTCCACTGCATCGTATTCCCAGCAATGCTTAAAGCAGAAGGTTCATACATTCTTCCAGACAATGTGCCTTCAAATGAATTCTTAAATCTAGAAGGTGATAAAATTTCTACTTCTAGAAACTGGGCTGTATGGCTTCACGAATATCTTGTAGACTTCAAAGGCAAACAAGACGTGCTTCGTTATGTGCTTACTGCAAATGCTCCTGAAACTAAAGACAACGACTTCACTTGGAAAGACTTCCAAGCAAGAAATAACAGCGAGCTTGTGGCTATTTATGGCAACTTCGTAAACAGAACTCTTGTTCTTACTCACAAATATTTCGAAGGTAAAGTGCCACAAAGAGGCGAGCTAACAGATTACGATAAAGAAACTCTAAAAGAATTCTCTGATATTAAACTTGAAGTAGAAAAACTTTTAGATAACTTTAAATTCCGCGATGCTCAAAAAGAAGCAATGAACCTTGCTCGTATTGGTAACAAATACCTTGCTGATACAGAGCCTTGGAAACTTGCTAAAACAGATATGGAAAGAGTGGGCACTATTCTTAATATTGCTCTTCAAATCACTGCAAACCTTGCTATTGCATTTGAACCATTCCTACCATTTAGCTCTGAAAAGCTAAGAAATATGCTAAAACTTTCTTCTTGGAATTGGAGCGAACTTGGTAGTATCGACCTACTAGCAACTGGTGCAGAAATTGCTCCTGCAGAGCTTCTATTTGAAAAGATTGAAGATGCAGCTATCGAGGCTCAAATTCAACGTTTGGAAGATACTAAAAAGCAAAACGAAATAAACAGCTACAAACCAGAAGAAGTGAAAGAAAATGTTAGTTTCGACGAGTTTATGAAACTAGACATCCGCGTGGGCACTGTGCTAGAATGCCAAAAAGTACCTAAAGCAGACAAACTTCTTCAATTCAAGATAGATGATGGTATGGGCAGCAGAACTATTGTGTCTGGCATTGCTCAACACTACAATCCTGAAGACCTTGTAGGTAAACAAGTTTGCTTCATTGCCAACTTCCCTCCTAGAAAACTTAAAGGAATTGAAAGCCAAGGTATGATTCTATCTGCAGAAGACGCAAATGGTAGATTGGTAGTAATTTCTCCATCAGACCTTGTAACAAACGGCGTGAAAGTTTGCTAAAATGAAAAAAACATTATTCGTAATATTATCTTTGTTGGTTTGCGTCAATATCTTGGCGCAAACTGATAGATACTTATACGCTCCACTTTATGAGGGTTGCGTAGACGATGAACCATCTCCTATTTACGGTGGCACATACAACGCATACCCAAAAGAGTTGATAGATGCTCAGTTTCCAGGTGGCGACGTGGAATTGTCGCTATTCATACATCAAAACACCGAAAGAATTGAGGTTTATAGCGGTGAAACCGACGAAAATGGCAAGGCACTACTTGTAACAGGCGAGGTGCTTGTGCAATTTGTAATAGACAGATGTGGCAAGCCTGGCAATTTCCAAATTATTCAATCACTAACAGAAGAACAAGATGCAGAAGCACTTAGAATTATGGAAATGCTTCCTATTTTCAAGGCAGCCACAATAGATGGTTACAGAGTAAAATCTGCTTATATTGCTCCTGTTAAGTTTAAATGGAAACACATGCCAGAACCTGAGCCAGAGCCAGAATACAACTACGACGATTATTATTACGATGATTGGTGGTAACAGATGATAGAAACAGAAGAAGTTGATATGTTAGAAATAGGAAATACTATAGTTTCTCTAGACCTTTTCACAAAGTATTTTATTTGTGATTATAAGGCTTGTAAGGGTATCTGTTGCGAAGAAGGTGACGGAGGTGCTCCTCTTACACCAGAAGAAGACGGAAAGATTAAGTCTATCTTGCCAGAGATACTTCCACTGCTACCTCGCAAAGCAAAAGAAATTATAGAAAAGCAAGGCACATCATATACAGACGAAGAGGGCGACCTAGTTACTTCTATTATTGGCAATAGAGAATGTGTATTCTCTTACCGCGACAAAGACGGTTGGAAATGCGCTATAGAAACTGCATACAATGCTGGCAAAATAGATTTCAAGAAACCTATTTCTTGTCATTTATACCCAGTAAGACTAACAGAATACCCTAAGTTTACTGCTGTAAACTTCCATAGCTGGGATATTTGCAATTGCGCCCTAGCACTAGGCAAAAAAGAAAAACTTCCAGTATATAAGTTCCTTAAAGAACCACTTATACGCAAATTTGGCGAGGAGTGGTACGCAGAACTAGAAGCCGCTGCCGAAGCCTTCTACGACTCAGACTACTACAAGGAAATGAAGAAATAATCTATTTACACTTTTCAACCTATATATAAATGAAAAACCCTTGCAAGTTCTTAACTTACAAGGGTTTAACTTTTAGGCTTGTACTCGAGGCGGGACTTGAACCCGCACAGCCGTAATGGCCAAAGGATTTTAAGTCCTTCGTGTCTACCATTCCACCACTCAAGCCCGATGTGTTTGTAAACACGGTGCAAAGATACAACAATTTTTATAAAATGCAAATAGAACAGTAAAAAAATCATTTTATTTAAATAAAAAACACTATATTTGCAGAATAAGACATATCAAGTCCTAGAGCGGACTTCTTAAATATAATCCTTTTTAAATCATTACCAAAACGACCAATATTAAGTAATAACAAACAAAGAGGACAGGCATGGGTGTATATCACTACGTCCTTTCGTTTGTTTGTGGGTGCTTGGTCGTACCTTGGTAATGACGATAGGAATATGATATACGCCTTTTTTTACTACCCTCCTTTATTACCTAAAACGACCAATTATATGTAATAACAAGCAGAAGGGATAAACTTTTGTATGGAGTGTAGTTGTGTATAACAATTTATATTCTATTATGAAAGTTTATTTAAATCTTACCATAGATTTCTTGAGAAGAAATCTATGGACTTTTGCGTTTTTGCTTTATCAAACTTTTGGGGTTTATTTAGTTGCTATTAACGCTGCAAATGAGGATGTAACAGAGAGAGTTTGTGTCAATTTCTTTTGGGCATTATTGTCTATTGCATCCATTAGTTTCTTAAATTCCAAGTTTAAAAATTGGTTTTTATCAATTATTTACGTTATCAGTTTTATCCCTAATATTGTTGTTTTAAGTTTCTTTCTTATCAACAATTATATTATGAAATCGACTGATTTCTTTGTAATTTTTGATACTAACCCTAACGAAGCTTTGGGTTTCTTCGATACATTATCAATTAACACGGCAATTTACGTTAGCTTATATATTATCATTGGTTTTGTTTTATTCATAAAAGCAATAAAATCCAACGGAAATAATACTAAGAATCTTATTAGTATCATATCTATAGCTCTATTTGCATTTATTTCCATAAATCTACCATTCAGATCTAAGGTTGCAAGCATTGATTTTTATAAATCATTTATGAACTTCAACAAAGAGATAATAGAGATAAAAGAATTTTATAAAAACAGAGACGCCATTAAAATAGATGCAACATCAAATTTAAACGTAAAACCACAAAATATCCTTTTAGTAATTGGCGAAAGTGCCAATAGACACCATTATAGTATTTATGGATACAAAAGAAACACTAATCCTTATTTAGACTCCATAAAGTCTGAACTATATATCTTCAATGACGTTGTAACTCCTCATATTCAGACCTTAAATGCTGTAAGATATATTTGTACATTTAGCAATCATGATGCTCCTAATTTATATAAAAAGGAACCTTCTATTGTAGAAATTTTTAAGGCTGCAGGATATAAAACATATTGGATAGACAACCAAGGCACAGGTGGCATTGACACATATACCCCAACAAGCTATCGTGCCTTCGCAAAACTGTCTGATAAATTCATTCTTTTACCTAATGGTCATAATGATGAATCATTGTTGCCTATTTTAGATTCGTGTTTAAATGAACCTGAAGAAAATAAATTCATTGTAATCCACTTAAAAGGAAGTCATTTCCCTTACAAAGATTACCCTAAAGAATTTAGATTCTTTGAATCTAAGGAAAATCCGTCACGATTCTGCAAGGAGATGTCTGATAAAGATATAGATAATATTAATAATTACGACAATACTATTTTGTATAACGATTATATATTGTCCTCTATTTTGAAAAAGCTAAAAGGTAGTATAGGACTAAATTTAATGTTATACACTTCAGACCACGGAGAGGAAATGTATGACACACAATTATATGCTGGACGTGGATTTGAAAATATTACTCCTAGTATGTGCGAAGTACCTTTTATTCTTTACTTAAACAAGGCATACAAGGAGATACTTGACACAAATAGCATTAACATTAATCGTGCATTTTCTACAGAAGATATTCCTCATAGTCTTTTAGATATTTGCAAAATTGATTATGCTTTAAAAGATTCTACAAGAAGTATATTTAATCCAAATTTTGTTGAACGTGAAAGGTTTGTAAAGGAAGAGGATTACGATGATATAAGAAGTAGAAGTCCTAAACTCTAAAAGCAAAATTTCCTGCAAACTTGCCGTGAAATGCATTTTTGCCTCGTTCAAGGCGAAATAGCACACCCTTATTCTGCCGTGAAACGCACTTTTATATCATTCACGGCAAAATAGTGGGTTATTATTTTGCCGTGAAATAAACTTTTTATATATTTGTAGCAAAATAAGGATACTATGAATGCTATAATTGGACGTAAACAAGAGCAAAAAGAATTAGAGAAAGTCTATAATTCTAATAAAGCAGAGTTTGTTGTTGTGTATGGTAGAAGACGCGTAGGTAAAACTTATCTAGTGAGAGAATATTTTAATGGTGAATTTGATTTTTACCACACTGCGTTATCTCCAGTAGAACTTCAGGGTGACAACTTGATGGAAAAACAATTACAATCATTCTACTTTTCTCTGAAGAGGTATGGGGCTGAGGTTGAGGAGAAACCCAGAGATTGGTTTGAAGCATTTGAAATGCTTATTACATTACTTTCTAGCAAAGGTAAAGATAAAAGACTTGTTGTCTTTATAGATGAACTTCCTTGGATGGATACACCTCGTTCTGGTTTTGTTACAGCCCTTGAACATTTCTGGAATGGCTGGGCTGCTGGTCAGAGAAATGTTATGTTAATAGTATGTGGCTCTGCCACTTCCTGGATTTCTGATGTACTGATACAAAGCAAGGGTGGACTTTATGGACGTACGACACATGAGATACATATTTCGCCATTTACTCTTGGTGAATGTGAGGAGTATATGAAAAGTGAAGGCATTGTGATGGATCGTTATGACCAATTACAATGTTATATGATAATGGGAGGAGTTCCATATTATCTTTCATACTTAAATAAAGGTGAGAGTCTAACTCAAAATATAGATAGATTATTCTTTCAGAAAGACGCTAAACTAAGAGACGAATTTGATCGTCTTTACGCATCTCTTTTTACTAATCCAGAAAAATATATAAAGATAATAAAGCTTCTTGCAGAAAAACGTGTGGGTTATACCAGAGACGAAATATCAAAAGAGACAGGAATATCATTGGGCGGAGGTCTTACCACAATGTTAAAAGCCCTAGAAGCAAGTGATTTTATTATGCATTATACATACTATAAACATTCTGCGCGAGAGGTTTATTATAAGTTGACAGACTTATATACTTTATTCCACCTTTACTTTATTGATAAAAAGAAAACAGGGCCAAATTTTTGGAGAAACAATGTATTATCTCCTGCTCTGAATGCGTGGAGAGGATTCTCCTTTGAAGAAGTTTGCTTTGTTCATAGTGAAAAAATCAAGCAAGCATTGGGCATTGGAGCTGTACAAGCAGAAATTTCGCCTTGGAGAAGTAAAGAGTTTGATAAAAAGAAAGCACAAATAGATATGTTGATAGATAGAGCCGATAGAGTGGTGAATGTTTGTGAAATGAAATTTTCTACAAATGATTACACTATAGATAAAGATTACGACGCAGAACTACGACGTAAACTAGATGTATTTGTGGAAGAAACCAAGTGTCGTAAAGCTATACATACAACCATAGTTACTACTTATGGACTAACACATAACGAATATAGTGGTCGCATTCAAAATGTGCTTACTATGGATGATTTATTTGAATAATGAAACTAATAAAGAAAATACTATCTACTTTGATACTGCTTCCTGTTTATTTTTATAGGAGCTGCATTTCGCCGCTTACACCGCCATCGTGTAGGTACACACCTACTTGCTCGCAATATATGATTGAAGCGGTAAAGAAGCACGGACCTTTCAAGGGGCTATGGCTCGGCATAAAAAGAATATGCCGCTGTCATCCGTGGGGAGGCAGCGGCTATGATCCTGTACCGTAAGAGGTAATTTAGATGAGCTTCTCAAAGAAGCTTTAAATTATTTCTTGTTTGTTTCTTGGTATTGTTCTACTACGTTTACTATATAATCACCAATCTTTTCGCACTCAGAAATAATATCCATGTAAGTAACACTTATAGGATATGGATAAGAACCAGCTTTTACTTGAGTTGCATTATCCATCTTGTATTCGTTGCGCAAATCGTTGATTTCTTTTTCTATATCCATAGAAATCTTGATTAAGCTTGGACGAGTTTCTGCAGGGGCTTCAAGTACCTTTTGCATATTGTCTAAAGCTTTATCTACAAGACCAAACATAGTTTGAATATTTGCCTCTAGTTTCTCTGGATATTCTTGATTGTCGCCACGTTTACGTTGTACGGTGCGAGCAATATTGTTACATCCGTCTCCAATACTTTCAATCTCTGAGATAACGCGAAGCATAGCGTGAACGTCTTTTTTACCTAAGTCTGACAAACGACCTTCTGCCACCTTAGTTAAATATCTAGCTATTTCCACTTCCATACGGTCGCTAATAGCTTCATATTTTTCTATACGCTCGTATTGTTTAGTATATTTTTCTTCGTCTTTAAGAGCATAAATATCTTTTGCTATACCAAACATCTTAACATTTCTCTTTGCAAACACTGCAATTTCTTTGTCTGCTTGAAGAATAGAAAGTTCTGAAGTAGAAAGCATACCTGTAGAGATGTATGCAAGACGGAAATCGTCTTCTGATTCTTTTTGTGGGATTAGGAATATTACAGTCTTTTCTATCAACTTAGCCAAACCTACCAATAGCATAGCGTTTGTTAAGTTAAACATAGTGTGGAAAAGAGAAAGTCCGTATGAAGTTGCCACTTGTGCATCAAGGAATTGTTGTCTTAGCGTCTCTTGTGCTGGAGTAAGAACTGCATTGGGATCATTTAGTAGAGGCATAACTTCTTTGTTTTCATCTATAAATGACATAAGTTGATCTGGATTTGCTTGACCTAATTGTTCTATAGTCCATTTAACAAGATCTGTAAATTGATAGAACACACATAACACCCAAATAACACCAAATAAGTTGAATATTAAGTGAGCTAGTGCGGCACGTTTTGCAGGCACATTGGCAGGAATAGCAGCAATATTTGCAGTAATAGTAGTACCGATATTTTCACCTAACACCATAGCTACTGCCAAGTCGTATGAAATCCAACCTTTTGCACACATAATAAGTGTGATAGTCATGGTAGCTGTAGAAGCTTGCACTACAATAGTAAGGATTGCACCTACTAGCATAAAAATAATTACAGATCCAAATCCATAACCAGTATACTGGTTTAGGAAAGCCAACATATCAGGGTTTTGACTCAAATCTGGCACAGAACCTTTAAGTAAATCTAGCCCCATAAATAGCAACGCAAAACCCATTAGGAATTCACCTAACGATTTACGTTTGTTGTTTGAAGAGAAAATAAATGGGATAGAAATGGCTATAATAGGAAGGGTAATTGTGGCAAGACTAAATTTGAAACCTAATAAGGATATCATCCATGCGGTGGCGGTGGTACCAATATTCGCCCCCATAATCACGGAGATAGACTGAAGTAGATTAATAAGCCCTGCATTCACAAAACTTACCACCATCACTGTGGTTGCAGAAGATGATTGAATTAAAATTGTGATGATAATACCTGTAAGCAGACCAGCAAATCTATTTTTGGTCATTACTGTAAGGATAGAACGTAATTTTTCTCCAGCAAATTTTTGAAGTCCCTCACTCATTATCTTCATCCCAAAAAGGAACATTCCTAGTGAGCCAATTAGTTCCAAGAAATCTAATAAACTATAATTCATAATGAAAATATAAAAGTTTGCACAAATATATTTAAAAAAATTAATTTTTTAGGAAAGATTTTGGATTTTATTAACGAAATCTTTAATTTTATATCACAAAATTGTTACAATTATGATGGGAAATAGAATAGAAATTATTTGCAAGAACAATGGAGAGAAAATTTCTGCTCCAATGGGTGTTAGCCTAGAAGAGTTATTGTTGCTTTTTAGGATAGAAAATCCAAAATCTATTCTAGCGGCACTCGTGAACAACAAGCCTATGCCACTTAAATCGCAGATTTTTGCCAACAAAACGGTGGAATTTATCGATTATTCTTCAAACATTGGCAGAGATATTTATGTGCGTTCTGTGGCTTTTATGCTAAACAAAGTGCTTCAAGACCTATTTGAGAACACCGAATTTAGAATAGAACACTCTGTGCCAAGTGGTTATTATTGTACAATAAAGTCTAATGGCAAGAATATTTCTTCAGAAGAGCTTGAAAAACTACTTGCCGAAGCACGTAAAATGGTACAGCAAGACCTTACTTTTGAAATGCTTTACCATCCAAAACAAGAGGTAATAGAAGAATTTAGAAAAATAGGTAATAATGCTGTGGCAGATCTACTAGGTTATAGTAAGTTCTATTACACGCATTATTATAAATTGGGAGATACTATAGACTACTATCATAGTTTGCTTGCTCCTTCTACTTCTTATTTAAAATTGTTTGACGTTAGTCCTATTTTCAACGGTTTCTTGCTTAGAGTGCCTAAACAAGCAGATACTTCTACCCTTGAAGATATAGTTCCAATGGATAAAATTTTTGAGATTTTCCAAGAATATATAGATTGGAACAAGATTGTAGGACTTGAAGACCTGCCTGAGCTTAATGCAATAAACAAAGAGCAAAGAGCTGCACTTATCAAGGTAACTGAGGCTCTACATGAGAAAAAAATAAGCAAAATAGCTGAAAGAATAGCAGAAAACCCAAAAGTGAAGATTATCCTTGTTTCTGGGCCCTCTTCTTCTGGCAAAACAACATTTAGCAAAAGACTTTCTGTGCAACTTGCCGCTTGCAAACTACGCCCTATTGCCTTGTCGCTAGACAATTATTACTTAACTCACGACAAAACTCCTCTTGACGAGTTTGGAGAATTGGATTTTGAATCACTTTATGCACTAGACTTACCACTTTTCAACGAGCAACTACAAGCAATGCTCAGAGGAGAAGAGGTGCAAACTCCTAAATTCAATTTTGAAACCGAAAAACGTGAGTTGGGACCAAAGATAAAATTAAATGAAAATGATGTTTTGGTAATAGAAGGCATTCACGGACTAAACCCAGAACTAACAGCATCTATTCCAGATGAAAAGAAATTTAAAGTTTATGTATCTGCCCTTACCACATTGTCTTTAGGACCAAGAAACTGGCTTTCAACTTCTGATACTCGTTTGCTACGCCGCTGCATTAGAGACCATAAGTATAGAAATTATCCAGCAGAAAAGACTATTATGCGTTGGCCAAGTGTGCGTAGAGGAGAAAGTAAATGGATATTCCCATATCAGGAAAATGCAGACGAAATGTTTAACTCATCACTACTTTATGAGATTTCTTCTATTAAGAAGCAAGCAGAACCTATATTAACAGAGGTGCCACAAGATAGTGATGCGTATCCAACAGCTAAGAGGTTATTAAATTTATTGCAGTTTTTCACTCCTATTCCTTACAACGAAGTTCCAAACACATCGCTACTGAGGGAGTTCTTGGGTGGAAGTAGTTTTAGATATTAAGTTTTGTAGCCACCAATTCGTATTCAAACCCACGAGAAAGGGCATGTCTTAATAATTTGGCACGGATTTCATAATCTGTGCCTTTTTTAATTGTTTTGCGCTTTTTTTCCACGGTTTCATCGAGGATTTCTGCATATTCGTCCTCGTCAATTTCCTCTATTGCCTTAGCAATAATATCA
Organism: Candidatus Enterocola sp.; assembly: GCA_045612225.1. Classification (GTDB taxonomy): domain Bacteria; phylum Bacteroidota; class Bacteroidia; order Bacteroidales; family Paludibacteraceae; genus Enterocola. Next base: position 234,274 of record JAZKYP010000008.1, on the reverse strand, counting down.
GAAGAAATAGCGAGTGCTCGTAGGTTAGTTGTTATCTTTATTCTGCCCCAATGATTGAAGCGAAATTTGTCTTTTACAAACGCTCTTGCAAAACGTTCTTCGTTGATATAGTCTTCTTCGAGCAGTTTGTCGATAATAGGGTCGATAAATTCCTTTGGAGTATCCCACTGCACAAGTTTTTCTCTCACCTTCTGTGTGCAATGCTCAGAAAGCGAACAGTAATAAGATGCTTTAAGGAAAAACTCTTGCATAAAGTTTTACTTCTTCAACGACAAAAGTAGCGAAGCTATAATATAAGCAACCATACTAATTGCTAGTCCTAATAGTCCATAACCTAAACATAGGAATGCAATGGTAAGAACTAATGCAGAAATTGCAAATACAAGTGGAAGCTTTGATGGTGTTTTAAGTGAAAACATAGGAAGTTCGCACACCAACATGTATGAAGTAAGAGCTATAAGCGAGAATAAGAAAATCAAGCCCCATACAGGAGTAGTCCAAGCCGCTTGAAGCAGAGGAGAATTGGCTATACCAATGATTAACAAAGCATTAGCAGGAGTAGGCATTCCAATAAAACTGTGACTTTGACGAGTGTCAAGATTGAATTTTGCTAACCTAACAGCAGAAAATGCTGCTATAATAAATGCTGCGTATGGCAAATATGGTGCTATCCAAAACATTGATTCTGGATATGTGTAATCCTTGAACATATTGCACACAAGAGCTGCTGGAGCAAAGCCAAAACTAATAACATCGGCAAGAGAGTCTAGCTCTTTACCTATATCTGAGCTCACTTTTAAAAGACGCGCCACGAAACCATCGAAGAAATCGAACACAGCCGATAATATTATAAAAATGGCACAATATAATGGGTCTCCCAAAAGTGCAAATTGAACTGCTATACAACCAGAAATTAAATTAAGCGCTGTAATTGTGTTTGGAATATGTTTTTTCATGGTACAAAATATTTTGGTTCTTCTGCTGGATATTTAACTATCTTACCATCATGGTCTAATAAAATATACATAGGTGCAGTTTTTATCTGCAACTGATTTTTTAACTGAGGGTTATCTACAATACTAAAAACAAAGTCTTTATTTATTTTTGACACTTGTTTTAAGCTAACAGTTTTATCTTCGTCTGCAAATATAAGCAAGAATAAACATTTTTCTGCATATTTTTCTTGCATTTTTTTGAAATACTCAATATCAGAAAGACTCTCTCTAAGCGATGAGTTTGCCACAATTATATAAACTTTGTTATAATAAAGTTCACTCCAAGGAAATGTTACACCGTTTAAGTTTGTAAGATTACCTAAAATTGGCTTATATCCAACAGTTACAGTTTCTTTTCGCAAAGCGTTTACAATTAACCTAACGTTATCAGTTTTAATGGAATCCATATAGTTTTTAGGTAGATTGTCTAAAAGCACTTGATGCAGCAAAGAAAGTTCATAAAGTTCTTCATTTTCTTTTAAATAATCAGACATATTAAACCCAGTAAAAACTACTTCAAAAGCCTCCCAAAAAGCAGGTTGGTCGTATTTAACTTTATATGGAAGGAAGAAGTTTTTAATGGCAAGATTTGGAGCACCTGCTGAATACAAATTCACAAGCAGTACATATCTATAATGCTTATATTCAGAGAAAAACTTATCTGTTGTAGGGAATTTTTCGTCTAAAAGATTCATTGCAGAATCTATTTTTTCTGTAGTAACAAGATTTTTATTAATATCTACCCAAACAGAGTCGAAACTATCCTCGAAATCTGCGATTTTTCTATTAATGTCGTCTTCTGGCAAGTTGTTGAAACTAAGCAACAGAGTTTGAGGTTTAAAATATGGATTTAATTTCTCTTTTTTAGAAACTTCCTTTCTAAGAGGCAAGTTGATACTATAATCTTTGCCACTTTCTATGTAGATAATACCTGTGTAATAGCCTAAATTTAGTTGAGCTTGTATGGTTTGTGGATAGTTTACGTGCAGAGTAAAACTTCCGTCTTCTGCCACAGTACAAGTATCTAACACTTCTTTTGTGGCATTCCAACCATCGTGAGATGTAGACAAAACAAGTTTTTTACCCACATAACTTGGCGCCACCCCCGTAATTTGCGAAGCAAAAAGTGAAAGTGATGCAAATAAATATGTTATAAACAAAATTTTTCTCATATAAACGGAGCTGTAATGCCTATATTATTTTCTTTGATTTCTTCTGGAGTGCCTGTGGCAACTACTCTACCACCTTCTCTACCTCCTTCTGGACCCATATCTATAATGTAATCGGCATTTCTTATTACATCAAGGTTGTGTTCTATTACTATTAGACTATTACCTCTGTCTACTAGTTTATTTAGCACCCCAAGAAGCACTTTTATATCCTCAAAATGAAGTCCTGTGGTAGGTTCGTCTAGGATATAAAGGGTTTTGCCAGTATCTTTTTTAGCTAGTTCTGTGGCTAGTTTTACACGTTGGTTTTCGCCGCCAGAAAGTGTGGTAGAAGACTGACCAAGTTTGATGTAGCCCAAACCTACATCTTGCAGAGTTTTAAGTTTTGGAAGCAGTTTTGGCACATTTTCAAAAAACTCAACTGCCTGATTTATAGTCATATCTAGCACATCGGCAATAGATTTACCCTTAAATTTTACTTGTAGGGTTTCTCTGTTGTAACGCTTGCCGTGACAGTCTTTACATGGCACATAAACGTCTGACATAAAGCCCATCTCAAGACGTTCAAAACCATTGCCTTGACAAGTTTCGCAGCGTCCGCCTTTCACATTGAAAGAGAAACGACCAGCCTTGTAGGCACGAGCTTTACTTTCTGGAAGTGCCACAAAAAGGTTTCTAATATCTGAGAAAATACCAGTGTATGTTGCTGGATTGGAACGTGGAGTTCTACCTATAGGAGATTGGTCCACATCTATTACCTTGTCTATATTTTCTAGTCCTTCTATAGATTTATATGGAAGAGGCTCCGTCAAAGACCTATAAAAATGTTTACTTAAAATAGGATATAAAGTTCCGTTTACAAGAGAAGATTTTCCACTTCCAGACACACCTGTTACGCAAACAAATTTGCCTAAAGGGAAATCTACAGAAACATCTTTCAAGTTGTGACCTGTTGCACCTTTTATTGTTAAGTATTTACCATTACCTGGGCGACGAACTGCCGGAATAGGTATAGATAATTTCTTATTTAGGTAGCCTGCACTTAAGGTTTCTGTTTTTAACATCTCATCAATTCGCCCCTGAAATACCACATTCCCCCCCATACGTCCCGCTTTGGGTCCCATATCTACGATGTAATCTGCATTGAGCATCATATCTTCGTCGTGCTCCACTACGATGACAGTATTACCCATATCTCTAAGTCTTTTTAAAGAATCTATGAGTTTCACATTGTCTCTTGGGTGCAGACCAATACTTGGTTCATCTAAAATATAAAGCACATTTATAAGTTGCGAACCTATCTGCGTTGCAAGTCTAATACGTTGGCTCTCACCTCCAGAGAGGCTATCAGAAGGTCTATTTAGCGACAGATAATGCAAACCCACATCCATTAGGAAAGAAAGTCGCACTCTGATTTCTTTGATAATTTCTGTAGCAATCTTCTTTTGGGTATCAGTTAATTTTTCCTCAATATTTTGGAAAAATGCATAAAGATCGCCAATATCCATCGAAGAAAGCTGAGCAATATTGTACTCACCTATTTTGTAGTGAAGTGCTTCTATATTCAATCTAGTACCTTTACACTCAGGACAAACCACTGTTTTAGAGAAGTTTTCTGCCCAACGTTCGGAAGAAGCATCTGCCTCTGCCATTAGTTTTATATACTCCACAAGTCCGTCGAAAGTGCTAGCATAATCGCTAAGCCCCGACACTGTGCTTTTTGTAAGAAGATTGTCGTCAGACCCATTCACTATTTTTTGAATAAGCTCTTCTGGCAAATCTTTTATCGGAGTTTTTAAATCGCAGTCATACAACGCACACAAAGCCTCTAGTTGCATAAAAATACTAGCAGCCTTATACTTCCCTAATGGTTCTATACCTCCATCTGCAATGCTAAGTTCTTTGTTTGGGAAAAGTTTGTCGTTGTCTATCTGACTAACATAACCTAAACCCATACAATGAGGGCAATAACCCTTTGGCGAATTGAAAGAAAAATTGTGTGGAGCAGGTTCTGAATACGCTATTCCACTATCAGGACACATCAGATTTCTACTAAAATAACGAACTTCTGAAGCATCTTTTTCTATCACTGCACAAAGCCCACTTCCCTGGGTCATAGCAATAGAAAGCGATTGAGAAAGTCTTTTTCTATTCTCTTCACTCACTTCTAGGCGATCTACTACTAGTTCCACATCGTGGTTTTTGTATCTGTCGAGCCTCATATCTGGCAATACCTCTTGCAGCACGCCATCAACTCTCACTCTTAAGAAACCTTTTTTGCGCAAACTCTCAAAAAGTTCACGATAATGTCCTTTTCTTGCCCTAACAAGCGGAGCAAGTAGGTAAATTTTCTTTTTACCGTATTCTGATAAAAGAATATCTAAAATTTGATTCTCGGTATATTTCACCATCGGCTTGCCAGTAACGTATGAATACGCTTGACCAGCACGGGCAAATAAAAGACGAAGAAAATCGTAGATTTCTGTGGTTGTACCCACGGTGGAACGTGGATTTTTGTTGGTAGTTTTTTGCTCAATTGCAATAACAGGACTAAGACCGCTAATCTCATCTACTTCTGGACGCTCAATATTGCCCAAAAAGTTGCGAGCATAGGCAGAAAAAGTTTCAATATAACGGCGCTGACCTTCGGCATAAAGGGTATCAAATGCCAACGACGATTTTCCACTCCCACTAAGCCCTGTAATGACAGTGAGTTTGTTATGCGGAATCTTTACATCAACATTCTTTAAATTGTGTTCCCTTGCACCATATATTTCTATGTAAGTCTGCTCAGTCATTCTTTTCTGCTATTTTATCCAAAGCTTTAATTACACATTTCTGTAAAGTAGAAAAATCTGCGATTTCATCGCAAGAATATATAAATGCAATATCGTATTTTAGTTCTCTTTTGTTTAGTCTATACGCCTCTCTAAGTCTACGTTTAAGCAGGTTTCTGTCCACAGCATGTTTGAAAAATCTTTTAGGTACTATTACCATTATTCTTGTAGGCAAACCTTCTTCGGTTTGAGCCTTATACACCACCCTAAGCGGATGTACAAATACGCTCTTTTTCTTGCCTGCAAATAGATTTTCTGTATCTGCTGTGCCGTGAAGTCTTTCTATTTTCTTTAATGTGTTTGGCATATAAAATAAAATATCCCAAAAATACTGAATTTTTGGGATATAATATAGAATTTAAACTAAGTTTATTTTTTATTTACTTTGTTTTCTTTAAAGAATAGGTCTATTGCAGCTGTAATTGATGGTGCTTGTGGACTTGGAGCGCTAATGTCTAATCTCCAACCTGCTTCTTCCACTGCTTTTGCAGTTTTTGCACCTAGTGCAGCAATCACCACTTCACCTTGCTCAAAATTTGGGTAGTTTTTCTTTAAAGAATGAATACCTTCTGGGCTAAAGAAAGCAACCATATCATAATCGAACTCTTTTCCCTCTGCAATATCCGCACTCACTGTTTTATAGAAAGCAGCTCTTGCGCAAGTAATTTTATTTTCTTCTAGTAGAGGAATAAGTGTATCTTTATTTACATCTGATACTGCAACTAAATATTTTTCATCTGAGTGACGTTTGATTTGTGGAAGAAGTTCTTCTACTTTATTTGTTTCTACAGAAGGGAAAAATACTTTACGTTTGCGATATTGAATGTATTTTTGTAGATAAGAAGCTATTTTTTCTGACACGCAGAAATACTTCATTGTATCTGGTACTGTATAACGCATTTCTTCGCATAAACGGAAGAAGTGGTCGATAGCAACACGCGCAGTAAATACAATAGCTGTATAGTCTTTTACTTCTACTCTTTGAGCTCTAAATTCTTGTAATGAAAGACCTTCGACCTTAATTAATGGCTTGAAATCTATCTCTACGCCATATTTTTTCTCAATATCGAAGTATGGAGATTTATCTCCGGCAGGTTTTGGTTGTGAAACCAATATTTTTTTAATTTTCAAGGTATTGCAATTTTAAATTGTTAATTTTAACATTTCACCTACTGCTTTATACGCTACAAGCAAGGGTAAAATTTCGAGGGTGCAAAGATACAAAATAAAATGCAAACTCAATTCAAATCTATTAAAAAAATATTTAAAAAGAAGATAACAGTATGATAATGAAATAAGAATATATGACAATATAGTTATCACATACCATATTATGTGAGTAGATTCTGGAGTGAACCTAATAAAAATAAAGCAAACGAATGATATAATTCCTGCTATTCCTACTAGTCTGATGTGTTGGTTTAAAATATTGTTGGCTCTTTTCCCATAAAAACAAGAAAAATACACCCTCATACATAGCACTTTTAGCAATATAAATGCTAATATGGCTGCGCAAAATAGCAGAAACGTACTGTATGAGAATGTATTTCCTTGAAAATATTGCGAAAGCAATAAAGCAAAACCAATCATACCAATAAAAAATGTAAAACCTTGGATAAAATGTTCTCTAAAGGTCAACTTTTGGTATCTGTAGTAGTAACCAAATGCACTAACTAGTTGTCTAAAGACGAAATTATCTTTCTCTTTAAACAAGTAGGTTAGTGATGCGCACACCACTAAGAAGATTGATATGATTGCGATGTTGTTCACTTAATGATAGTTGTACCTGAATCTTTACCAATTTGTGAGGCTTCGGTGATAACTACTTTGCTAACGCCTGCTTCAAGTGCTCTGAAAGCGTTGTCTAGTTTTGGTATCATACCACCACTGATAATGCCTTCTGCTTTGTATTTTTCGTAGATTTCTGGTGTAATTTCAGAGATTACGCTATCATCGTCGTCTGGATTGTAAAGCACACCTTTTTTCTCGAAGCAATATACAAGTGTGGTATCAAATTTTGCAGAAAGTGCTTTTGCTGTTTCGCTAGCGATTGTGTCTGCATTGGTGTTTAGAAGACCGTGTTCTTTAGAGAAAGAAAGCGGAGCAAGTACTGGCACGATGTCTTGTTCTAGAAGAAGTGCAAGTTTGTCTGCATCTACCTTTTTCACATCGCCTACAAAACCATAATCGATGGTTTCTACTGGGCGTTTTTCACTTTGAATAACGCAAAGGTCGGCACCTGTAAGACCAAGGGCATTCATATCTCTTTTTTGAAGACCTACTACAATGCCTTTGTTTACAAGACCACCATAAACCATGGTTACTACTTCTAGGGTTTCTGCGTCGGTAATACGTCTGCCATCTACCATTTTACTTTCGATGCCAAGTCTGGTAGCAATAGCAGTTGCTGAACGACCACCGCCGTGAACTAAGATTTTTTTACCTTCTACTGTTGCGAAATCGTCTAATAGTGTGTTTAGCGATTCTGGGGTTTCAACAATTTTACCCCCTACTTTTATAATAGTTAGTTTTTCCATAATCTTATTGTAATTTTAGTTGACTAAATATGTTCCAAATTGTAAGTGCTCCTGCCACCGAAACATTAAGTGAATGCTTAGTGCCAAATTGCGGAATTTCCACGGTTTCATCGCATAAATCTACCACTTCTTGTTGCACTCCTTTCACCTCGTTACCAAGGATAATTGCATACTTTTGAGTAGCATCAAGCTGAAGTTTTTCGAGCGAAATACTATTCTCGGTTTGCTCCACCGCAAGCACCTTGTAACCCTCTGCGTGTAGCCTATTTACCACCTCTTGGGTATCTTCCACATATTCCCAAAGCACGCTATCTTCTGCACCCAATGCTGTTTTGTGAATTTCGGCATTTGGAGGAGTAGAAGTAATGCCACAAAGATAGATTTTTTCCACAATGAAAGCGTCACTTGTTCTGAAAATAGACCCCACATTGTGTAGGCTTCTCACGTTGTCTAAAACCACTACAAGAGGAAGTTTTTCTGCTGCTTTAAACTCCTCTACGTTTAGCCTATTTAACTCTATAACAGATAATTTTCTCATTTTATTAGAATCAATGCACAAAAATAGTGTTTTTTTATTAAATTTGTAACCAAATATGCATTTTTTACAATGACAGCAAACGAGGCATACAAACTACTCCAAAATATGATAGAAATTCCTTCTCTAAGCAGGGAAGAAACTGCTGTGGCAGACTTTCTACAAAACTATTTGGAGAATATAGGACTAGAAATAAACAGAGTGGGAAATAATTTGTTTTCTATTTCAAAAGACTACTCAGAAAGCAAACCAACAATTCTTTTAAACTCACATATCGACACCGTGAAGCCATCGGCTCTATGGACTAAAGACCCATTTAAAGCCACCGAAAAAGACGGAAAACTTTACGGTCTTGGTTCTAACGACGCAGGCGCATCAGTGGTGTCTCTTATTGCCACTTTCGTTAGCCTAACGGCAAAACCTCAGCCATACAACCTTGTTTTAGGTATTTCTTGTCAAGAAGAAGTTTCTGGCAAAGAAGGTATGGAACTACTTATTACTCAGCTACCTAAAGTAGATTTTGCAATAGTGGGCGAACCTACTCAGATGAAACTTGCAGTAGCCGAAAGAGGGCTAATGGTAGTGGATTGCGAAGCAAAAGGAAAATCTGGTCATGCCGCCAGAGAAGAGGGCATTAATGCTATTTACGAAGCACTTGACGACATCAAATGGTTTAAAGACTACAAATTTCCAAAGGTTTCACCGGTGCTTGGCCCTGTAAAAATGACAGTTTCTATACTTCAATCTGGCACTCAACACAATGTAGTTCCAGATAGTTGTAAGTTTACTGTGGATATTCGCCTAAACGAGTGCTACACACACCAAGAGGTGTTTGACACCGTACAAGAAAACATCAAAAGCGAGGCAAAGGCTCGTTCTATGAGACTAAAACCTTCGGCGACTGATATGGAACACCCATTTGTGCAGGCTTATTTAAAAACTAGTGGAGAAGTTTTTGGTTCTTCTACCCTATCAGACCAAGCATTACTGTCCATTCCATCGGTAAAAATTGGTCCTGGCGACTCTGCTCGTTCCCACACCGCCGACGAATTTATCCGCCTGAGCGAAATAGAAGAAGCGATTGAAATGTATACTAAACTTTTAGACAATCTCGAAATACTATGATTGAATTTTTCAAAAAACATTACATACTAAAGCACCTTTTGCTTTTGGTAATAGTTGTGGTTCTGCTATTTACAGGACTAATTTTCTGGTTGGATAATTACACCAGACACAATGAACAAAAACTTGTGCCAGATGTGATTGGCATGACAGAAGAAAATGCAGCTACGCTTATCCTTGGCAGAGAGCTAAACTTTGAAGTAGTAGATTCTGTGTATAGAACAGGTGCACTTCCAGGAGCAATTGTTGACCAAGACCCAAAAGCTAATTCTTTTGTAAAAAAAGAACGTAAAATTTACCTAATCATCAATGCTAAGGCTGCTCAAATGACAAAACTTCCAGAAGTGGTAGACCTTTCAATTCGCCAAGCACAAGCATTGCTTGCTGGAGCTGATTTTAAAGTAAAAGAAGTGGTTTATCAACCTTCAGACTATAGAGATTTGGTGCTAGAAGTGCTTTACAATGATAAAAAAGTGAATGCAGGCGAAGAAATTCCTACATATTCTGAGCTTATTCTTCATGTGGGTGATGGTGGTATCAAAATAGAAACAGATACTATTGCAGCGGACACAACTGCAGTAATAGAAGAAGAACTACCTTCTGAAGATGAGTTGTTGAGCGACGATTTATTAGAAGACGAGATTTTGTTTTAAAGAAGATGATTGACGAAAATATAGACGATTTTAGCGAAGAATTGGCTTCTAGGTTTGAGCATTATAGATTTACGGCAGACCCAGGGCAGACCCTTGTTAGAATAGATAAATTTCTAACAGACAAGATTTCTAATGCATCTAGAACTAAGATACAAACTGCCGCAGATGCTGGCAATATATTGGTAAATGACAAACCTATAAAATCTAACTACAAGGTAAAACCAAACGATGTAATTACCATTGTGCTAGATTATCCGCCAAGAGATACAGAAATTATTCCACAAAATATTCCTATAAACATAGTTTATGAGGACGAAGACCTGCTTGTGGTGAATAAAGCACCAGGCATGGTGGTGCACCCAGGACACGGAAACTTCGAGGGCACTCTGCTTAATGCGCTTGCATATCATTTTGAGGGGAACAAAACATTTCAGGCATCAGACCCACGCCTAGGACTTGTGCACAGAATAGACAAAGACACTTCTGGGCTACTTGTAGTGGCTAAAAACGACTATGCAAAAATGTTCCTTTCTCGTCAGTTTTTTGAAAAAACCACAGACAGACTATATCAAGCACTTGTTTGGGGCAGACCAGACCCAAAAGATGGTACTGTGGATACTTACATAGGCAGAAATCCAAAAGATCGCCTTCAAATGGCAGTTTATACGGCAGACCAAGAGGGAGGCAAACACGCAGTAACACATTACAAAACTTTGGCTACTTACAATTACGTTAGCCTTGTGGAATGTAAGTTAGAAACTGGTAGAACTCACCAAATAAGGGTGCATATGAAACACAAGGGTTGTCCGCTATTCAACGACGAACGTTATGGTGGCAACCAAATTTTAAAAGGAATTCCAAGTTCTAGTTATAAACAGTTTATAAAAAAATGTTTTGAAATATGCCCAAGACAGGCATTGCACGCCAAAACATTGGGATTTGAACACCCAAGAACACACGAGAGAATGTTCTTCAATAGCGAACTGCCAGAAGACTTTGCATCGCTACTGAAAAAATGGGAAGAAATAGTATAATTTTATTACCTTTGCTACGCAAAAAAAGAAAAAAACAACATAAAATATGAAAAGTTTTAAATTATGGGATAAGGTTTTAGGCTTAGTGGTATTTGCCATTGCTATGGTAACATATGGACTAACCATAGAACCAACCGCAAGTTTCTGGGATTGCCCAGAATTTATTACCACAGCATTTAAGCTAGAAGTGGGACACCCTCCTGGTGCGCCATTCTTTATGCTAACCGGTAAATTCTTTAGCCTTTTTGCTTCTGACCCAACTCAAGTGGCATACTGTATTAATATGCTTTCTGCATTCCTTAGTGCGCTAACCATTTTATTCCTATTTTGGACTATCACACTTCTTGCCAAAAGAATGATTGTAGGCAAAGATTCTGAGATCTCTCTTGCTCAAAGCATAGTAATTTTGGGTAGTGGTTTAGTTGGTTCGTTAGCATATACATTCTCAGATACATTCTGGTTTTCTGCGGTGGAAGCGGAAGTTTATGCGTATTCTTCTTTCCTAACTGCCATAGTTTTCTGGCTAATTCTGAAATGGGAAGAAAAAGCAGACGAGGCAGGTTCAGACAGATACCTTATCCTTATTACATATTTAATGGGGCTTTCTATTGGTGTGCACCTGCTAAACCTACTAACTATTCCTGCAATAGTTCTTGTTTACTATTTCAGAAAATATGAAGCTAGCATTAAAGGCACAATTATAGCACTTCTTGTTTCATTTGCCATATTAGTTTTTGTGCTTTATGGTCTAATTCCTGGATTTATTAGCCTAGCTGGTTATGTAGAACTATTCTTTGTAAACACATTGGGATTACCATTCAACTCTGGTGCTCTATTCTATTGTTTACTAACAGTAGGCGTGCTTGTATGGTCTATTCTTGAACTTTACAAAGAAAAAGTAAACATCAACCTAATAAAGATTTCTTCTTTGCTTGCTATCTGCCTAATGGGGCTTCCATTCATTATGGGAAATCTTTGGATTGGTCTATTTATAATAGCTGCTATTGTTATCTACTTTATTAAAATAAAAGAAGAACTTAACATTCGTATGATGAGTACGATAATGGTTTGTTTGGCAATGATTCTACTTGGATATACCACATACGCTGTTATTGTGGTGCGTTCTGCAGCAAATCCTCCTATGGACCAAAACTCACCAGACAATGTTTTCGCTCTTAAAACATATCTAAACCGTGAACAATATGGCGACCGCCCACTATTCTACGGACAATATTATTCTTCTGAGCCAGCTCTAAAAATAGAAGGTAACTATTGCAAAACCAAAATTGTTGAAGGCGAAAAAACATACGGTATTAAAGAAAAAACATCGCCAGATGAAAAAGACGAATATGTAGTTACTGGCACAAAATATAGTGTGGAATATGATAGCAAAATGAAGACTCTATTCCCACGTATGCACAGTAATTCAGGTGGTCACCCAGAGGCATACGAATCTTGGGTAAATGTGAAGGGTAAAAAAGTGCCATACGACCAATGTGGTCAAAAAGTAATGGTTAAAATACCTACGTTTGGCGAAAACCTAGAGTTTTTCTTCAAGTATCAACTAAACTATATGTATTGGAGATACTTCATGTGGAACTTTAGTGGTAGACAAAATGATATCCAAGGTCACGGCGACATTATAAACGGCAACTGGATTTCTGGCATCAATGCAATAGACAGATTTATGGTTGGTGATCAATCAAACCTACCAGATGTTTATGCTAATAATAAAGGAAGAAATGTTTACTACATGCTTCCTCTGCTACTTGGCATACTAGGCATAGCGTTCCAAGTGCAAAGAAAAGAAAAATGCAAACAAACATTCTGGATTACTATGACCCTGTTCTTTATGACAGGTATTGCCATTGTTTTATACCTAAATCAAGGCCCTGCCGAACCACGTGAACGTGACTATGCTTACGCAGGTTCATTCTACGCATTCTGTATCTGGGTAGGTTTTGGTGTAGCTGGCATAGCAGAACTACTGAAAGGAACAAAACTTAATCCAGCCATTTGCGCAACAATTGCCACTCTTGTTGCTCTTCCTGCTCCTGTGCTTATGGCAACAGAAAACTGGGACGACCACGACAGAAGCGACAGATATGTAGTAAAAGACTTTGGTAAAAACTACTTCAACTCTTGCGCTGCAAATGCTATTATCTTCACCAATGGCGACAACGATACATTCCCACTTTGGTATCTTCAAGAAACAGAAGGCGACTCTGTAGCAATAGACAAACGTGTTTGTAACCTAAGTTATCTTCAAACAGACTGGTATATTGACCAAATGCGTCGCCCTGCATACAAGTCTGAGGCGCTTCCTATCACTTGGGAAAGAAAAGACTATGCAGAAGGTAACAGAAGTATTGTTTATTTGAAAGATAGAATTAAAGAACCTATCGACTTAAAATTGGCATTAGATTTTCTTCTTGCAAACCCTGCAAAAGACCCTAAAAACCCTTACAAACAAGATTATCTACCAGGAAGAATCTTTAAACTTGCTGTTAATAAAGATAATCTTGTAAAACAAGGCGCTATCAAGGAAGAAGACAAAGATAAGATTGCAGACGAAATGATTATCGACCTTTCTAAAAAATCATACATCACAAAAAGTGAAGTGATGATTCTAGAAATGTTGGCAAACAACAACTGGGAACGCCCTATTTACTACGCAGTAACAGTGGGCAGTGAAATGTATCTAAATATGCAACAATACTTCCAACTCGAAGGTCTAGCATATAGAATTGTTCCTTACAAAGATGCTCCAAAAGAAGGATTCACCAACACAGACATCATGTACAACAACATGATGAATAAATTTAGATTTGGTGGCATTGACACAGAAAAAGATATTTATTTGGATGAAAATATTCTTAGAATGTGTCGCGCACACCGCCAGATGTTCTCTGAACTTATTAATAAGTTAATTAAGGAAGGTAAAAAAGAAGAAGCTACAAAAGCATTAGACTATAGCCTAGAAGTTATTCCTCACAGAAATGTGCCTCACAACTTCTCTTCTACCGACTTTGTAGAACAATATTATAAAGTAGGAGAAAAAGAAAAGGGTAGAGCACTTGCCAATCTTCTTATAGAAGAAAGCGAAGCAAAACTTATGTGGATATCAACACTAGATAGAAATCAAGTTAAAGGTGCATCTGACGAAATAGGCAAAAGCCTAATCATCTTCCAACAAATTGGAGTAACAGCAAATGCACATTTAGATTATGAACTATTTAGTAGATGTTCAGAACTAATGGAAAAATATTATTACCTTTATAGATAATGTTTATAGAACAAATGCCAGATATTATTCGTAGTTTCTATCCTTCAGTTTTATGGAGAAAGGATAGAAATAAGAAAGTCATATATCTGACATTTGACGATGGTCCAACGCAGGAAGTTACTCATTGGATATTAAAAACATTAAATGAATTTAATATTAAAGCCACGTTCTTTTGCATAGGTAACAATGCGGAAAAACATCCAGAAATCCTCGATGAAATCAGGAAAAATGGACATACCGTAGGCATTCATGGTTACTCTCATATAAGAGGCTTGTATAAAAAACAAGATGTATTCTTTGAAGACATTAAACGAAGCAAAGACATTATAAAAAGTAACCTATTTAGACCATCACATGGGAGAATAACTCCAAAACAAGCATTAAAGCTAAAAGAACTAGGATATAAAGTGGTGCTTTGGGATGTAATCACCAGAGATTATGATGCAAGTCTCAAAGAAGAAGAGGTACTAAAAATAGCAAAAAAATACTCACGCAATGGTTCTATTGTGGTATTTCACGATTCATTAAAAGCAGAAAAAAATATGAGATACGCATTCCCACTTGCAGTGAAATATTGGTTAGAAAACGGATATACATTTGAAACATTATGAATATACTATTATTAGGCTCAGGAGGTAGAGAACACGCCCTTGCTTGGAAGATAGCAAAAAGTTCTAAGTTAGATAAGTTATTCATTGCACCTGGCAATGCTGGTACTAATCAAGTGGGAACAAACGTAAACATTAAGGCAGAAGACTTTGATGCTATCAAAGATTTTGTGCTTAACAACGACGTTAAAATGGTGGTTTGTGGCCCTGAAGCTCCACTAGTGGCAGGTATTTCAGACTACTTTAAAAACGACGAATCTCTTAAAAACATTCCAGTGGTTGGTCCATCTAAAGAAGGTGCTCAACTAGAAGGAAGTAAAGAGTATGCAAAAGAATTTATGATGCGTCATGGTATTCCTACCGCAGCATATAAAGCATTTACAAAAGAAACTCTAGAAGAAGGTAAACAATTCCTTGCCACCCTTAAAGCTCCATACGTGCTTAAAGCAGACGGCCTTGCTGCAGGTAAAGGTGTGCTTATCATTAGTGACCTTGCAGAGGCTCAAAAAGAACTAGAAGAAATGCTAGGCGGTATGTTTGGCGATGCAAGTAGCACTGTAGTTATTGAAGAATTCTTGTCTGGTATTGAATGTTCTGTATTTGCTCTTACCGACGGTAAAGATTATGTAATCCTACCAGAGGCAAAAGACTACAAACGTATTGGCGAAGGTGACACTGGTTTAAACACTGGCGGTATGGGTTCTATTTCTCCTGTTAGCTTTGCAGACGAAGAATTTATGAAAAAAGTAGAAGAACGCATCGTTAAACCTACTATCGATGGTTTAAATAAAGAAAACATCGACTACAAAGGTTTCGTATTCTTCGGTCTTATTAAAGTGGGTAACGAACCTTACGTGATTGAATACAACGTACGTATGGGCGACCCAGAAACAGAATCTGTAATGCTACGTTTAAACAACGACCTTGTAGAACTATTTGAGGCTACATTTGCAGGTAAACTTAGCGAGCAAAAAATTGAAAAAGACCCACGTTTTGCAGTTAGTGTTATGCTAGTAGCAGGTGGTTATCCAGGCGACTACGAAAAAGGTAAAGTAATGACTGGTTTTGAAGAAGTTACAGATAGTATCCTATTCCACGCTGGCACCACAGTAAAAGATGGCAACATTGTAACAAACGGTGGTCGTGTTATTGCAGTGAGCTCATACGGCAAAGACAAAGCAGAAGCGCTTGCTCAATCATTTAAAAACGCTCAAAAAATTAGTTACGAAGGCAAATACTTCCGTAGCGATATAGGATTTGACCTATAAAATGAGAAAGTCCAAAAATCAAACTATATTATCATTTACCACGGTGCTTATTTTGAGCATCGTGGTTGGTATTATAGTGTGGTTACCTCAGCTTATAAGAGATTTTTATTCACTAAATGGTTGGATAACCAATTTATTAGGACTTGGACTTACCCTACTCTTTGGCACATCAATCTTCCTTAAAAACAGAGAGATTAGGTTTCTAAAACACGAAACCATCTTTCCCTTCCTATTTATTTTACTTTTTACTGGTTTAGTTTCTAAAAATTTAGCTCTAAATACAGGCTATATAGCCACTACCTGCACTAGTTTGGCGTTTTACAGACTAATTAATCAGTCAAACAAATTCTCTGCGCCATGGCATTGTATGGAAAGTATGCTATTGCTTTCTACGGGTTCTATTTTCACCCCTATTCTGTGGGCATTTATTCCTATATTTTGGATTGGATTAATAGTATTCAACAAAAGTAGTTTTAAATGCATTTTGGCCATGTTTATGGGACTTATTGCACCATATATTGTGGCAGCAGGAGTAATTTATGTTTGGGATTTGAGTTGTTATATAGAAGAATTTATTGTAAATATAGACACTTCTTATACTATAGATTTGCCTAAGACATTTAGAGATTGGGCAGTAATGGGAATTATTACAATATCAACATTGATAGGTATTAGTTCGCTGTTTAACCAATACGACGACAGACGTTATACTCACTGGATAAACAATTTCTGTGGTATAATTCTATTCACTTCGCTTGTACTGAATATTTTATTCTTTAATAGCAATATTTCTCTTAATACTGCATATTGGGTAACTTTCCTACTTACCTATTATTACAGCAACAACAATAACCTTTTCGGCAAAACCTACTTCTGGCTATTGTTGGTAGTTAGTGTATTCATCCTAACTCTTTTATAGATTCCGTAGGCAAAAACAAATGGCAAAAGCCATAGGCTGGAGCCGAGAGGAAGAGATTGGCCACCATCACACATCTTAAGACAAGTGTTGTATTTATCTTCATATTGATCTTCATATCCTTCACTTGCCCACTGATTATCACAACAGTCTTGACACTTTCCTTGTTCTCCAAATGAGACTCCTAGACAGTGATTTCCCCACTCTTCTTGAACAGTAGAAATAATCATGTTGATATTTCTAATTTTTGTACCTATCTCATATTCTATCTCATCAAAACCCTCTTCATAAAGAGCATTTGAACTATAATATGGATTTTGTGGCAAATAAACTGCGTACGATAATACATTAACGTTAAGTAAGATTAATACTGCATAAAACCTAATTAATTTCATCATAATGCCTCCTATTAATTAAGTTTTACTTTAGTTACAACAGATGTTTTGTCTGCCACTACTTTAACTACATAAATGCCAGCTGATACTATTGCAGGGATTTCTTCGTAGTGTCCACCCTCTAGTTCGTAAATTTCTTTGCTACCAGACATATCTACTAATTCTACATAGTCTAGTTCTACGCCTGCATCTGCAGATACTACAATGGTTTTACCTCGTGTAAACACATCTATAGTTGCTGACTCTTCTACTTTTTCTTCGATATCTGTAGAAATATCTGATTCTGAAGTACCTAGGTAGAATCTACCTTCATAATCATTAATTCCTAAACCCTCTACCACGCATTTTTCACCTTCTGACAGATTATAGACGTCACCTGTAGATCTATCTTCCAATAATATATCGTATGGAAGATTTGAGTTTTTCAAACTTATTGTAAATACTTGGTCGCTAGCACTTACTTTTATTCCTAGAGGAATTTGTTTTTCCAATGTAGGCACTGTCAGACCTGCCCATTTAGAATTATACCTAATAGTATATATATCTGGCAATTCTGGTTCCATTTTATTAAAGACTTTTGGTGAATCAAAATCATAATCCACATTGTCTTCTTTAAGAAAGTCGTAACGTACAAAAATCTCACTTGCAAGAGCCTTGTCTTCGTTAGCAATTTGAAGTCTTAGACCTTGAATTTCTTCCTCCGCACTTCTTTCCCCTGTAGCTGTATTTTGCATACAACTTTGTGAAACAATTAAATCGCCATCATTAGAAGCTGTAAAGATAAATCCATGTTGCGACATAATTACAGCATCTTTATTATCTCCTACTGGAACAAAAGATTTATTATCGTAATCATAATAAACAATAGTTCCATTTCCTTTTTGCAATTCATAAGCATTGATATTTGCAGGATAGGTATTATTTAATAGTACAGGCTTACCTGTTTCTAACCCTGTATATTTAGGAAGTTCCGCTTCATTATAGAAACGACCCTTAAAATGAAAAGTAATTAGATCTGTTGGATTATATGAAGTTTCATTTCTTCTATTATATACTGCAGCAGGAAGACCTTTACCTTTATCATTTCTACCATATTGATTTGGCAAACGAATAGCAAAAGCCTTGTTGTTTGGCAACTCCACATCTAAATCTGGGAAAGACTCATCCCAACTTATTTCATAATCATCATTCACTTTTGCCTCGTGCATATAAACATGAGGTAGGTCGTTTAAGTAATAGTCTCTAGATATCACATCGCGTGTTTGACCAGGATTTTCATCATCCCATGGTTTAACAACTGGACCCACTAGCGACCAATCATAACCATTAGTTATTTCATTGTATCTTTTTGGAGTAAATTCCATTTCCACCTCTCTATAACGGCTAGTACCTTTATTTAAGGTCTCTACCCCAACAAGTGCAGCACCACCTTCCATATAGATTTTATCTGCTATCATTGTAGCAGTTTCATTATCACCAGCGTTTACTTGTTTTCCTCCCCAAAGAGACTCTCTCTCGTTCTTGAATTTTTTATCAGTAGAAAGGTCTGGTAATACAGGATATCTAGTAATTCCTCCCTCTGGAACAATGTAGTTTGTAGAATTTGGGGCAGGAAGAATTACAGTTAAATCTTCTGTAAGTATATCTGCACACAACAATTGTTCTCCACTTAGTTTATACCAGTTGTCACGATTGTCCCAATCAGAAGATGCTGTTCCATTCCAAATAATGGTATCAACATACTCATAATCCATATAAACTTTTACATCCTTCACATAACGATTCAAAGAACCGTTCCATATTCCATTGGTAAACTTGATTGAGATAGTATTATGTGGTATTAAAACTGTATAGTTTGTATAATCTGTAGATAAATTTGCATCTCTACCATTCCAACCCGAAACTTTTTGATATGAATCCTTACCTTTTAGAAGCACCCACACAGACATATCTTCACCTTCTATTACAGAAGCAGTCTGACGTTTCGCAGCAAAAGAAAGTTTTCCAGTTCTTGAAGATATATTATTAGTCAAATCGTAAATAACATATCTCTCTACTGATATATCTGCAAGATATGAATACTCTTTATTATCTTCGAATATTACACAATCATAATCATATACCTTATCTTTTGTTTTTTTGACAACAAGATTTCTAAATTTTATTGTGTACGATCCCTTATAATAAAGATCAATCTTACCTATACTTTCACCTGTAATAGAAGGAAGCGAAAAAGTAGTATAGTCATCCTTGTTTATATCACCCGCATCTATCTCTTTTCTTCCTACAAATTCACCATTAATATTATAGATAGTAATAATAAATGTACCTACTGTTATTCTAGAATTTTTGGTTATATCTATTGAAAGTTCATTATAACCTTTTTTTATATTATCATATGTTTTTGTAGATACATCAGAAGCACTAATAATACTATGTTTCCAAGTTATTTCAGAAGATTGTAGAGTTATATCTTCAGATGCAAAGGCAGACACAACAGATAATGTTGTGACAAAGAACGTGAAAAAAAGTTTTTTCATGGTTTAGGGTTAATATGTCTATTATATAGTTTAAGTTTAGTTTAAGGTGGCACAAAAATACTTAAAAAAATAGACATGTATGTTATAAAACATAAAAAAGGGACGAAAAATTCGTCCCTATATAGTAATTTTCGTCCCTAAAGTAGGACATTTTGTAACATTTTTGTATTAATATTCGTAGTCTACACAAACACGTGCTTCTACTACTTTTTTGATGTAAACCGCAGCTGCTTGGTGAGCAGGGTGAACTTGATAGTCGTTTAGGTCTGACACAGAATTGAAAGTGCAGTTTAGGATAACATCGTAGTTGCTTTCTGGTGTTTCTGGGTGATTAACACCCACTTCAATATCCACAAGTGTTGGAGCTACACCTTTAAGAGCCTCTAAACTTTCTTTAATAATAACAGCATTTTCTGCTTTTGTTTTACCTTCTGCTTCAGCCTTAAGCTTCCACATTACAATATGTCTAATCATGTTTAATAATTTTAATTTACACCTACAAAGATAATATTCTAATTATAGATTAAATATTTTTACCTCATATATTTTACTTTATATGTAAAAATTTATATTTTTGTGAGAAAATTAAACCTTATATTTTATGTTAAGATTAGGAACTGTAATTACCCAAGTGGGTAAAAAAGCCTTATTATTGGGTTCTGGAGAACTAGGTAAAGAAGTTGCAATAGAACTTCAACGTTTCGGAGTAGAAGTAGTGGCTGTAGATAGATATGCCAATGCTCCTGCAATGCAAATAGCTCACAGAAATTATGTAATTTCTATGCTTGATGCTGATGCTCTTAGAAATATTGTTGAAACAGAAAAACCAGACTATATTATTCCAGAAGTGGAAGCTATCGCAACTCCTACTCTTGTGGAACTTGAAAAAGAAGGTTACAATGTAATTCCTACTGCAAATGCAGCATTCCTTACCATGAACCGAGAAGGTATTAGAACACTAGCTGCAGAGAAACTTGGTCTTCCTACATCTAGATATAAATTTGCTGAAACTCGTGAAGAGTTTGATGCTGCGATTAAAGAAATTGGCATTCCATGCGTGGTAAAACCTATTATGAGTTCTTCTGGTCATGGTCAAAGTACGGTGAAATCTGAGGCAGACATCGACGCTGCTTGGAAAGAAGCTCAAGAAGGTGGTCGTGCAGGTGCAGGACGTGTGATTGTAGAAGGTTTTGTGAAATTTGACTACGAAATTACACTTCTTACTGTTCGTCACTCTGGTGGCACACTTTTCCTAAATCCAATTGGTCACCACCAAGTAAATGGCGACTATCGTGAATCTTGGCAACCACAAGCCATGAGCGAAGTGGCTTTAGCACAAGCACAAGATATTGCTAAAAAAATTACTGATGCTCTAGGTGGTTATGGCATCTTTGGTGTAGAATTGTTCGTTTGTGGTGATGAAGTTATCTTTAGTGAAGTATCTCCTCGTCCACACGACACTGGTATGGTTACTATGATTTCTCAAGACCTTTCTGAATTTGCTCTACACGCGCGTGCTATTCTAGGTCTTCCTATACCTTCAATCAGATTCTTTGGTCCATCTGCTTCTAAAGCAGTTGTTGTAGAAGGTACTTCTAAAGAAATCATCTTCAGCGGCCTAGAAGATGTATTGAGCGAAGAAAATGTTCAAATCCGCATCTTTGGCAAACCAGAAATTAAAGGTCACCGCCGCCTAGGCGTTATCCTTGCCACAGACGAATCTGTAGAAGCAGCACTTGAAAAAGCCGAAAGAGCTTACAACAAATTAAAAGTCGAAGTACTTTAAAATATACACTTAACCAAATAAATAAAGGCGATTTCAATTGAAATCGCCTTTATTTATTATTTCTTTCTCGTTTTCTTAGAAGTTTTTGCTGGTGTCTCCTCTATTATCTTTACGCAATCCTCGTAGGTAAGAGCATCTACATTGCAATCTTTTGGAAGCTTGTAGTTTGTTTTGTCTTTGCAAAGATAAACACCGTAACGACCATTTAGAAGTTGCATTGAAGCATCTTCGGCAAAAGTTTTCACCACTTTGTTGGCTTCTGCCTCTTGTTTTGCTTTAAGAAGTTCTTCTGCTTCGGCAAGAGTAACAGAAAGTGGGTCGAAAGTTTTAGGAAGAGAGCAGAATGTGCCATTATACGCAATGTATGGACCAAATCTACCTACTGCCACTTTCACTTCTTTACCTTCTAGCTCACCTAACACGCGAGGAAGTTTGAATAGTTCAAGAGCTTCTTCAAGAGTGATAGTTTCTAAAGATTGATCTGATTTTAGCGACGCAAATGTAGGTTTATCAGTATCTGAAGCATCTCCCATTTGAGCAACCACACCAAATCGACCTATCTTCACATACACAGATTTACCTGTTTTTGGGTCGGTACCTAAAAGACGTTCACCTGCTTTACGTTCTGTTTTCTTGCTAGAAGATTCTTCGATAGTTTTATGGAAGTCTTGATAGAAATTGTCAATAGTTGATTCCCATTTTTCTTCTCCTTCTGCAATTTTATCTAGGTCTTTTTCCACTTGTGCGGTGAAATTGTAGTCGATAATGCTTTGGAAATTATCCACTAAATAATCATTTACAACCACACCTATGTCGGTAGGGAAAAGTTTTGATTTTTCTGTGCCGTAAATCTCTTCGTTTACTTGCTCTGTAATCACGCCAGCTTCTAGCACGATAGAGTCATAATTTCTTTTAACACCTTCTCTATCAGTTTTTTCTACATATTCTCTATTTTGAATAGTGCTGATAGTTGGAGCGTATGTAGAAGGACGACCAATGCCTAATTCTTCCATTTTACGCACCAGTGAAGCCTCGGTATATCTGGCTGGACGTTGAGTGAAACGTTCTGTACAATCAATTCTCTTATAAGATAGTTTTTCACCACTCTTAAGGGCAGGAAGCATATTTAGTGAAGAATCTTCTTCTTCATCGTCTTTTGACTCCATATAAACTTTTAGGAAACCATCAAACACCAATACCTCACCTGCTGCAACAAATGTTTCTTTAGAATTGTCTAGTTCTATGGTAATAGTAGTTTTTTCTAGTTCTGCATCTGCCATTTGAGAAGCAATAGTGCGCTTCCAGATAAGTTCGTATAGATATTTTTCTTGTTTAGTACCTTCAATAGTGGCGTTAGCTAGGTTGGTAGGACGGATAGCTTCGTGAGCCTCTTGAGCACCTTTTGCTTTGGTAGCATATTGTCTTACCTTGCTATATTTATCGCCCGCAAATGATGCAATAGCAAATTTTGCTGCATTAAGAGCTAGATTTGAAAGGTTTACAGAATCGGTACGCATGTAGGTAATTTTACCACTTTCGTATAGCTTTTGAGCTATCATCATGGTTTGTGACACTGAGTAACCAAGTTTACGAGCAGCCTCTTGTTGTAGCGTAGAAGTGGTAAATGGAGGTGCTGGAGTGCGTTTTGCAGGTTTTGTTACCACATCAGACACGGTGAAAGAAGCATCTTTACATTTTTCTAGGAAATCTTGCGCTTCTTTTTTGGTTGCAAAACGTTTTGAAAGTTCTGCTTTAAGTTCCACACCATTTGCATCGGTAAACAATGCTACAATTTTATAATTTGACTCTGCTTTGAAGTTTTGAATTTCACGTTCTCTATCTACAATTAATCTTACTGCTACAGACTGAACACGACCTGCAGATAGCGATGGTTTAATTTTTTTCCAAAGAATAGGAGAAAGTTCAAAACCTACAATACGGTCCAATACACGACGAGCTTGTTGTGCATTTACAAGGTCAATATCTATGTTTCTAGGATTTTTAATCGCATTTAGAATTGCACTCTCTGTGATTTCGTGGAATACTATACGTTTAGCTTTTTCTGCATCTAGACCCAACACTTCAGCCAAATGCCATGCAATAGCTTCCCCTTCGCGGTCTTCATCGGAAGCAAGCCAAACCATTTCTGATTCCTTTACTTTCTTCTTAAGCTCTGTTACAAGTTTCTTTTTATCGGCAGGAACTTCGTATATAGGAGAGTAATTCTTTTTAAAGTCAATACTAATATCTTTAGTTTTAAGGTCGCGGATATGACCAAAACTAGACATTACAGTATAATCCTTTCCTAAGAACTTTCCTATTGTTTTTGCTTTTGCTGGAGATTCGACTATTACTAGGTTTTTACTCATATTTATGAAGTAATCGATGGTTAGACATTTCAAATTTCGGTGCAAAAGTAATAAATTTTTGACAACAACTAAAAATTTTACATATAATATGTGTAAAAATGCGCAATTCAAACCCACAACCTTAAAAAAATTTCTTAATTTTGTACTTTAAAACTATAAATTATGAGCGGATTAAGATTTAGGGTTGTAAGCGAAGCTTTCACAAAAAAAGCATTGCAAGTTAATCCACCCACAGAGAATATTTCGGAGTATTATGGTAGATACGTTTTTGGCAGAAAAGAAATGGCCAAATTCTTATCTGACGATTGTATGCAAGCACTTATCAAGGCTATAGACCAAGGCGAAACACTAGACCGCCAAATAGCAGACGAAGTAGCGGAAGGCATGAAACAATGGGCAATGACACATGGTGCCACCCACTATACTCACTGGTTCCAGCCTCTAACAGAAGGTACTGCAGAAAAGCACGATTCATTTATTGAATATGCTACTGTGCCTGGTGGCGAGGTAATAGAAAAATTTTCTGGCAAACTTCTTGCTCAACAAGAACCAGACGCATCTAGCTTCCCAAACGGTGGCATTAGAAATACTTTTGAGGCTCGTGGCTATACAGCATGGGACCCATCTTCACCTGCATTCATTGTAGATGACACACTTTGTATTCCTACTGTTTTCGTGGCTTATACAGGTGAGGCTCTTGACTATAAAACTCCTCTACTAAAAGCAATAAATGCAGTAGATAAAGCTGCCACTGCTGTTTGTCACTATTTCGACCCAACAGTGAAGAAAGTATTCTCATATCTTGGTTGGGAACAAGAATATTTCCTTGTAGACGAAGGACTTTATGCTGCACGTCCAGACCTTTTGCTTACTGGTCGCACACTTATTGGTCACGAATCTGCAAAGAACCAACAACTAGAAGACCACTACTTTGGTGCCATTCCTGCCCGCGTGCAAGCCTTTATGAAAGAGCTTGAATTTGAGGCATATAAATACGGCATTCCTTGCAAAACACGTCACAACGAGGTGGCTCCAAACCAATTTGAGCTTGCTCCTATCTTTGGTGAAATGAACTTGGCAAACGACCAAAACCTACTTGTTATGTCTATTATGAACCGCATAGCACGTAAACATGGTTTCAGAGTTCTTCTTCACGAA
This sequence comes from Candidatus Enterocola sp., assembly GCA_045612225.1. Lineage (GTDB taxonomy): Bacteria > Bacteroidota > Bacteroidia > Bacteroidales > Paludibacteraceae > Enterocola. The sequence goes on along the minus strand of JAZKYP010000008.1, from coordinate 209,066 downwards.
AAACCATTTGCAGGTATCAATGGTTCTGGTAAACACAACAACTGGTCACTTGGCACTGACACTGGTGTAGGTCTGTTTACACCAGGAAAAACTGCAGAAGAAAATCTGCAATTTATCACATTCCTTGTAAATGCTTTAATGGCTGTTTATAAAAACAACGCCCTTCTTAAAGCATCTATTATGACAGCACAAAATGCTCACCGCTTGGGTGCAGGCGAGGCTCCTCCTACTATTATTTCTGCTTTCTTGGGTTCTCACCTTACAGAAGTGCTTAATAAACTAGAAGAAAGTAGCAGTGAAGAAGCCATTGTGATGGGTAATAAAAAACAAATGAAACTAGGAGTGGCACACATTCCTGAAGTTTTACTTGACAATACCGACCGCAACCGTACTTCTCCATTTGCATTTACAGGTAACAGATTTGAGTTCCGCGCTGTGGGTTCATCTGCAAACTGTGCATCTGCACTTATAGTGCTAAATACTATAATGGCAGACCAATTAAACGAGTTTAAAACACTTGTTGACGAAAAAATTGTTAGCGGCAAGCCTACAAACAAAGCTATCTTTGAAGTGCTTAAAGCATATATCAAGGAATCTAAATCTATTCGTTTCGACGGCAATGGCTATAGCGACGAATGGAGAAAAGAAGCTGCAGAACGTGGCTTAGACTGCGAAACTAGCGTGCCAAAAATCTACGACGTGTACACAAAACATGCAAGCATAGAAATGTTTAGCCGTACTGGCGTGTTCTCAGAAAAAGAGCTTGAAGCAAGAAACGAAGTGAAATGGGAAACATACACCAAAAAACTTCAAATTGAGGCTCGCGTGCTTGGCGATTTGTGTTTAAATCACATTATTCCTGTGGCAACACAATACCAATCACTGCTACTAGACAATGTTTATAAGACAAAACAAATATATAGCGCAGAAAAGGCAGAAGAACTTTGCGCTCACAATATGGAACTTATAGAAAAACTTTCTAAACATATTTCTATCATTAAATCTAATGTAGATGCTATGGTAGAGGCTAGAAAACTAGCAAACAAAATAGAAAGTGAGAGAGAAAAAGCCATTGCTTACAGCGAAACCGTACTTCCATACTTTAGTCCTATTCGTGCTAATGCAGACGAACTAGAACTTATTGTAGACGACGAGCTTTGGCCTCTTCCAAAATATCGTGAAATGCTTTTCATTAGATAAGATATGAATAAACTGCTTCGTAATATTATCATTGTTGGTATGCTTATTATAGAAGCAGTTTTTTGTTGTGCCTTAGCTGAAAGTAAAGTAAAATTTGCCTACGACACCGACTTCCTACTATACTTCGACAATAGAGAATATAGCTCCACTCCTGGACAAACTAGTCAAACTATTTTTGGAGTAAGGCTAGCGCCAGAAATTGGGATACAATTTGGCGACACTACCGAGTTCAAACATAAACTTATGGCTGGTGTTGCATACAATCAACCATTCGGAGCTAGTTGGGGCGCAGTTACGGTGAAACCGACTGTTTATTATCGCATAGAAGCAAAAGGGTTTGATATAAACCTAGGCTTTGTTCCATACAGATACCTTAAAGAAACTCTTCCTGAATATCTACTTTCCGACTCAATTAGCTATTATAATGCAAACATTCAAGGAGCATTATTTCAATATGAAAGCGAAAAAGGATACGCCTCACTTTTAGCAGACTGGCGTGGAATGTATAGCAAAGAAATTAGAGAAGCATTTAGAATAATTGGTACTGGTGCTTATAAGTACAAATGGTTACAAGTAGGCGGCTACGCTATGTTGAACCACCTTGCTAATAGCACAGAAACAAACTGCGTCTATGACGATATAATGATTAACCCTTACGTAAGTTTTAACTTAGACTATTTGATAAAACCTATCGATATTTTTAGCATTAAACTAGGTTATATTGGTGGATTTCAAAGAGAAAGAGCTACAGAAATTGCATTTCTAACTCACGCTGTGAATGCAGAACTTTCATTTAGATGGAGATTTTTGGGATTAAAACAATCTTTCTACTACGGCGACAGACTTTACCCTCTATATGAAAAACAAAAAGCCACCCTAAATATGGGTGACCCATGGTATCAAAGTAAATTGTATAGCAGAACAGATATTTTCATCTACATCTACAATAATAGATTCGTAAACTGCTACGCATCATTTAATATTCACCTTAACGAAGCTGGGTATTTCAACTGCCAACAACAACTTATCGCCCAGTTCAATTTAGGGAAGGTATTCGATAAAAAAGACTCTCCAAAACTGAAGAGTCTATTAGGTAAATAATTATTTTCTTTTAGAGAACCACTCTTTGATGGCTTGTTTATCTTTATTCAATTGAGTAGCAAGCTTTGATGGATTCTCAAAATGAAGCTCTTCTCTAAAGAATTTCTTCAAATTTATTCTTATCTTTTTTTGGTAGATTTCATCATTGAAATCGAATAAATGCACCTCAATACTTTTTGATTCAGACATATTTACAAATGTTGGTCGAGAACCAATATAAAGCATTGAAGGATATTCTTTTTCATCACCTTCTATATTTACTGTAGCAATATAAACACCTGCTGATGGTAATAGTTTTCTAACATCGCTAATAGCTAGATTTGCAGTTGGATAACCGATACTTCTGCCCATTTTATATCCAGGCATAACAGTACCTTCCAAGAAATAATCATAACCAAGAGCATCTGCTGCTTTCTCTACATCTCCTGCAAGAATATTGCGTCTAACAAACGAAGAACTAATTACATCATCTTTAATCTGGAATGGTTCTTCTCTCTCTACTTCTACACCTTTTTCATCCCCATATTGTTTGTATTGAGCGAAGCCATTAATTCTATCACAACCAAAGTGATGGTCATGACCCACTAAAAGATATTTTACATTGAATTTTTCAATCAAGAAATCATCCATAAATTGTTTGAATGATCTTCTTGAAATATCTTCATTGAAAGGAAGAACAACTAAATAATCTATACCAGATTTTTCTAGTAATTCGTATCTTTCGTTGTTAAGTGTAATCAATTTTGGAATATAATTTGCATTTAATGCTTCTCTTGGATGAGAAGAGAATGTTATTACCACAGACTCTAAACCTCTCTTGGTTGCTTGTGATACTAAATTTGACAATAAAGCAGCATGTCCTTTATGTACTCCATCAAAAAAACCGATGGTTACCGCTGTACCACCAAAGTTAATTTCTTGTAAATTTTCTATTATCTTCATTTGTTTATTAAAAAAATATTCTTACCTTTGCATTCGATTTAATCAATCGGGCTCATAGCTCAGTCGGTTAGAGCATCGGACTCATAACCCGCAGGTCCCTGGTTCAAGTCCAGGTGGGCCCACCTAAAGAAGTTGACTTTCAGTCAGCTTCTTTTTTTATGGCGCAAAGATAGGTATTTTTTTCCTATTTTGCCCAAATCATACGAGGTTTTTTAGATATATCTTTCTTAATTTCTATTTCCTGAAAACCTATTTCCATTAGCATCTCACACGTTTGAGTAGAAAGCAATGGATTAATCTCAAAATACACCGCACTATCACACTTAAAAGCAAACTCTGCCACTGCTCTGTAGTAAATTAAAGGATCATTTTCTGGCACAAACAATGCCATGTGAGGCTCAAAATTTAAAACCTCTTCAGACATCTCTGCTTTTTCGCTTGGCATAATGTATGGAGGGTTACTCACAACTATATCAAAATCCTGTCCAAGAGTATCCAAGTCGGTGAGCATATCTAGTTGCCTAAAATTTACAAAAAGTGCGGTTTCATCGGCATTTTTTGCTGCTACTTCAAGTGCTTTTTCACTCTTATCCACCGCCCAAACCTCAGCATTTGGCAAGTTATTTTTTAGTGCTAAGGCAATGCAGCCACTACCTGTGCCAACATCAAGAATTTTGCGAGCAGATTTTTCTCTACGGGTAATCCATTCTATGAGTTCAGATGTTTCTTGGCGAGGAATTAAAACATTCTCATTAACATTGAGTTTCAGTCCACAAAACTCCGTAAAGCCCAAAACATGTTGAAATGGCACACCAGATACCAACTTCTGCAAATCTTCTGCTAGCAACTCTCTTTGCTCTGCCGAACAATCAATATCCTCTAGGAAATACAACTTCTGGGTAGGGACATTACAACGTTTTGATGCTAATTCTCTAAACATCAGAGAGATTTCGTGCGCAGAGTATTTAGAATTTAATGCGTTTTTATAAGAAATAAACAATGTTTTCATGCCGTAAAGGTACTAAAAAGATAGAAATTATGTATATCTTTGCATAATTACTTAAAAGTTATGACAGAATCAGATAAAGAATTATACATGCGTCGTTGCTTTAGCCTAGCAAAAAAAGGGATGGGAAGAGTATCTCCTAATCCTATGGTGGGCTGTGTTATAGTAAAAGACGGAAGAATTATTGGCGAAGGCTATCATAGAAAATTTGGCGAGGCACATGCAGAGGTTAACGCCATAGAATCTGTTAAAGACAAGGAACTACTAAAGGATAGCACACTTATAGTGAACTTAGAACCTTGTTCTCATTATGGCAAAACTCCACCTTGCGCAGAGAGAATTGTAAAAGAGGGAATTGCAGAAGTAATTATCTGTAATATAGATCCAAACCCATTAGTTGCCGGTAGAGGAATAAATATTATGAAAAACGCAGGCATTAATGTGAAATGCGGTATTTTGCAAGAAGAAGGAGATGAACTAAACAGCAGATTCTTCACTTATCACACAAAAAAAAGACCATATATCATCCTAAAATGGGCTCAAACTTCTGACGGCTTCATTGATGGAACTTTCTCTATGCCGATTAGAATCTCCAACGACGTATCTAAGGCTTGCGTACACAAACTTAGAGCGGAAGAAGATGCTATACTTGTTGGTAAAAATACAGCACTTAAAGACGACCCAAAACTTGGTTGCAGAAGATTCGAGGGGAAAGCTCCTTTAAGAATTGCTATAGACAAAAATCTTGAAATACCTTCATATTACAATTTCTATGACAATGCTCAACCAACAGCCATCTTTAACGCTCATAAAGATGACGGAGTGAGAGTTAAAATAGATTTTAACGAAGATATTATACCACAAATCTTAGATTGGCTTTATGAAAACAAAATCCAATCACTTATTGTAGAGGGCGGAAGATACACATTGGAACAATTCATAGAACGTGGGCTTTTTGATGCCATCCAAGTGGAAATTGGGGATATTCCTTGTCACGACGGCGTGCCTGCCCCAACATTCTCTACAGAAGGACTGATTTGTGAGGTGGAGAAATTTTCTGATAGCACATTTTTACACTATAAAAAATCTAAATGCCAGAACATATTTCTGAGTTTATAGGTAATATTATTTTCTCGGCGTATTTGTTCGTGATTATAACTTCTATTATCACTGTTCTTACAGATGGTAGTAGAAATCCTGTGCGTACAATTTCATGGATTTTAGTTATTTCGCTTCTTCCTTACATTGGCATTTTCTTCTATATTTTATTTGGCAGAAGTTATCACAGACAAAGAAGAATTTCCAACAGAATTAAGAAAAGAATTAGTAAAATTGCAAAAAAACAATCTATAAACGAAGTAGATTTAAGCAAATACCCTATTGTTGAGAAGAACATCAAACTAGCCACACTCATTGGCAAAACATCGGAGCAAGGAGTTTATGGCAATAATGAAATAGAGATTTTTACAGATGGTGTAAAACTCCTAGACAAGATGCTTGAAGATATTACTAAAGCAAAAGACCACATAAATGCTGAGTATTACATTATAGAAACAGACGAAACAGGTAATACTTTTAAAGAAGCATTAATTAAAAAAGCAAAAGAAGGAGTTGACGTAAGAGTGATTTACGACGACCTTGGCAGTTGGAAACTTAAACGTTCCACTATTAGGGAAATGAAAAAAGCAGGTATAAAACTGCAATCATTCTTCAAAATACGTTTCCCATACTTTACAAGTAAAATAAATTATAGGAACCACAGAAAAATACTTGTTATCGACGGTGAAATCGGTTATTTGGGTGGTTTTAATATAGCTGATAGATATACTAAAGGATTGGAATGGGGTATCTGGAGAGATACTCACATAAGGATAAAAGGCGATGCTGTTCATGGTGTTCAACATACATTCCTTTACGATTGGCTATACATAACAAAGAAACTGCATACAAATAAGAGGTTCTTCCCTCAAACCACAGTAACTACTCCTACTGCTGTGCAAATTGGCATTAGTGGACCTGATATGCATTGGGAAAGCATTATGCAGGCGTATTGTTTGGCTATTAGCAACGCTAAAAAATACATTTACATACAAACTCCATACTTCCTACCAAACGAAAGCATTATGAACGCCATTGAGTCTGCGGGGCTTTCTGGGGTGGATGTGAAACTTATGATTCCTTATAGAAGCGACGAAAAAATTTCGTACGAAAGTTCTATGTCGTACATGGGAAGCATACTTAAAGCAGGCGTGGAAGTGTATCAATTTACCAAAGGTTTTATCCATTCAAAAACGCTAGTAATTGACGATGAAATCGCCATTATTGGCTCTGCCAATATAGACCTTAGAAGCTTCGAACAAAACTTCGAGGTGAGCGCATTTATCTATGATGAAAAGCACAGTAAAAACCTTAAAGAACTATTTATTAAAGATATGCAAGAAAGCATTAAACTTTCTTACAACAACTGGTCAAAAAGACCAAAATATCGCAAAGTAATACAATCATTAGCTCGTTTGTTAAGTCCTATTTTATGATAAAGAGAATATTTTTAGTGGGTTATATGGGTTCAGGAAAAACTACAATTGGTAGAGAACTGTCAAAAAAACTAGGATTTGAGTTTATCGACACCGACATTTACATAGAAAATAGATTTCATAAGACTATTAATGAAATCTTTGCCACTATGGGAGAAGAAAAATTTAGACAAATAGAAACCAATATCCTTAAAGAAGTTTCAGACTTTGAAAATGTAATCATTGCCGCAGGCGGTGGCACTCCATGTTTCAACAACAATATGGAAATAATGAAGGAAAAAGGTATTGTTATTTTCCTTAACCCAGACCTTGACGAACTTACATACAGACTAAATCTTGTCAAAGCTACAAGACCACTAATAAAAGACAAGACAGAAGCAGAAATGCGCGGTTTCATCGAGAAAATGTTATCTTCTCGCCTACCCTTTTACTCCCAATCCCACATCACCACAAGCGGCGATTTGGAGACCGGAGCGGATGAGATTGTTAAAGAATTAGATATTAAATTTATACATTAAAAATAGCGAGTAGAGCTCATCGCAATATCACATTTTTAACGTATAAATATATAACATACACCTTATGCTAGGAACAATTATAAACACAGCAGCAGTGATTTTAGGCGGGAGCCTAGGACTTGTGATAAAGAAGGAATTACCAGAAAGATACCAAGATATTTTCTTTCAGGGCGTGGGCTTATTCACCCTAGCACTAGGTATAAAAATGGCGATGGATATGAGCAATGCCATGTTTATTATCCTGAGTTTAATCATTGGCGGAATACTGGGCGAGGCGCTAAAACTAGAAGAAAAAACAGAATTTATCTCAGAAAAGATAAAAAAACTCACTAAATCTAAAAACGATAAGTTTACAGAAGGATTAATTACTGCTTTTTTACTTTTCTGTATGGGCTCTATGAGCATCATTGGACCTATCGAAGAAGGACTTACAGGTGAAATCTCAGATTTACTCCTTACAAAAAGTATGATGGATGGATTTAGTGCATTTATGCTAAGTAGCACCTTTGGTTTTGGGGTCGTTTTCTCTGCAATTCCACTGCTTATTTACCAAGGCGGAATTACAATTTCTGCCGATTTCATCGGGAATTCTATAGAGGAAGACACTATCAAAAACCTTACTGCAGTAGGTGGTATTTTGCTTATCGGGCTAGGCATTAATATTCTAAACATTAAGCACTTGAGAATAATTAATCTTCTACCAGCCCTTATATTTATCTGCATTTTTATGTGTATTTTGCACATTATTTAGTAATTTTACGCAAATTTTCTAGAAGTTATGAAAAATATAGCTATTATCGGAGCTGGTAATATGGGCGGAGCCATAGCCAGAGGACTTACACAGAGCAGTTTAGCAGGAAAAATTTCTGTTAGTGACATCAACGAAGATGCATTAAGAAACTTGCAAAACTTCAACAACAATATTGAAGTAACAACAGACAACTCAGAAAACGTAAAAAGTGCAGACATCGTGATTATTGCGGTGAAACCATGGCTTGTTTCTCAAATTATTTCTGGCATCAAAGACACCCTTGATTACAAAAAACAAATTGTAATCTCTATTGCTGCGGGTGTTTCTATAGAAGACTTGCTTGGCTTGTTGGACAAAAACGGCGAAAAACCAGTACTTTTCCGCATCATTCCAAACACTGCTATCGATGTGCTTCAAAGTGTGAACACTATTGCATCTTGCGGTGCTTCTAAAGAGCAAGAAGCAGAAATCCTAGAAATTTTTAACGACCTTGGCAAATCTTTCCTAGTACCAGAGAGCCAACTAAACGCTATGATGTCGCTTTCTAGTTGTGGAATTGCATACGCATTCAGATACATTAGAGCTGCTATGGAAGGTGGCGTAGAAATGGGTATTTATCCAAACGTGGCAAAAGATGTGGTTATTCAAACACTTCGTGGCGCTATCGATTTGCTAGAAACCAACGATTCTCATCCAGAAGTAGAGATTGACAAGGTTACCACTCCTGGTGGCATCACAATTAAAGGCCTAAATGAGATGGAAGCTAATGGCTTTACAAATGCTGTTATTAAGGGTCTAAAAGCGAGCCTAATAAAGTAAGATTTATTTTTAAGGATTCTTTCCACGCTGTGTTTGTGCTCAAAATCCTCATTTACGCCAGTAAACTCCGGTTTTTCACACTGCACACATCTAGAAATAACCTCTTAAAAACCAAATCTTAAGGAAGATAGATATTAATTTAAAACTAAAGAATTATGATGAAAGAAATTGCAGAACGCCTACGTGGTCTTCGTGATTCTATGGATTTGAGTACAACAGAAATGGCTGCACAAACAGGTGTAGAAGAAGGAATTTACGAAACCTACGAAACTGGCGAGGTAGATATTCCTATGAACTATATCTGCCAAGTGGCTAAGAAATTTAATGTTGACACAGCAGTGCTTATTTCTGGCAACGAAACTCACGCAGAAAGCTATTTCGTTACTCGTAAGGGTTTAGGTATTTCTGTTGAAAGAAGTAAAGCGTACAAATATAGAGACTTAGCTGGTGGTTTTAAAAATGCAAAAGCTACTCCATTCCTTGTAACAGTAGAACCAAACGACAACCCTATCCACCTAAACTCACACCCAGGACAAGAGTTTAACCTAATGGAGAAAGGTACTCTACTTTTACAAATTGACGGTAAAGATATTATTCTAGAAGAAGGCGACAGCATTTACTTTGATGCCACTAAACCTCACGGAATGAAAGCATTAAACAATGAAAAAGCACGCTTTTTAGCGATAATTTTATAATTTAAAGGAACAATGTTAGAACGTTTTGTAGAAAAGACCCAGTTTACTTCGCAAGAAGATTTTGTAAATAATTTAAAGATAAAAGCACCTGAAAATTTCAACTTCGGGTATGATGTTGTAGATGCGTGGGCTAAAGAAGAACCAAATAAACGTGCCATTTGTTGGACCAATGATAAAGGCGAGCACATCGACTTTAGCTATGCAGAATTAAAAGAAAAAACTGATAAAACCGCTGCTTATTTCCAATCATTAGGCATTGGCAAAGGCGATATGGTAATGCTTATCCTAAAACGCCGCTTTGAGTTTTGGTATTCTATCATAGCACTTCACAAACTTGGTGCAGTTGTTATTCCTGCTACTCACCTACTTACAGAAAAAGATATTATCTATCGTTGCGAAGCTGCTGATATTAAGGCAATTGTAGCAGTTGGAGAAACTGTTGTGTTAGACCACATCAAAAATGCTCTTCCAAAATGTCCTTCTGTGAAAAGTGTTATTTCTGTTGGTCCAGAAGTGTATGAAGGTTTTGAAGACTTTACAAAAGGCATAGAAAATGCTGGAGAATTTGTACGTCCAGAAAATGTAAATACAAACAACGATATTTCTATCATTTACTTTACATCTGGTACTTCTGGCAACCCAAAAATGGTGGCTCACGATTTCACATATCCACTAGGACACATTGTAACAGGTAGCTACTGGCACAATTTAACAGAAGAAAGCCTTCACTTAACAGTGGCAGATACTGGTTGGGGCAAAGCTGTTTGGGGTAAACTTTATGGCCAAATGATTGCAGGTGCATCAATTTTCGTTTACGACCACGAAAAATTTACTCCTGCAGATATGCTAAAAATGATTCAAGAGTACAAAATAACATCTTTCTGTGCTCCTCCAACCATTTTCCGCTTCATGATTCGTGAAGACCTAACTAAATATGACCTTTCTTCACTAAAATGGGCTACTATTGCAGGTGAGGCTCTTAACCCAAGCGTTTACCAAGAGTTCTACGAACTTACTGGCATAAAACTACGCGAAGGTTTCGGCCAAACAGAAACCACTTGTACCGTGCTTACCACCCCATGGATGGAACCAAAACCAGGTTCTATGGGCAAACCAAACCCTGCATACAACGTAGATATTGTAATGGGCGACGGACGTAGTGCAGAAGTGGGTGAACAAGGCGAAATTATCATTCGTATCGATGAAAACAACAAACCAAACGGTTTATTCTTAGGATATTACAGAGACGAAGCTCGTACAAAAGAAGCATATCACGATGGCATTTACCACACTGGTGACGTGGCTTGGAAAGACGAAGATGGTTACTTCTGGTTTGTGGGTAGAAACGACGACGTTATCAAATCTTCTGGTTACCGCATCGGACCTTTCGAGGTAGAAAGTGCACTTATGTCTCACGATGCAGTAGTGGAATGTGCTATCACAGCTGTGCCAGACCCTATTCGTGGTCAAGTGGTGAAAGCTACTATTGTGCTAGCAGCAGACTATAAAGACAAAGCAGGCGAAGCACTTATCAAAGAGCTTCAAGACTACGTAAAACGTGTAACTGCACCTTATAAATACCCACGTATCATAGAGTTTGTAAACGAACTTCCAAAAACTATTAGTGGTAAAATTCGTCGTGTAGAAATTAGAGAAAAAGATAAATAATTATGAGAACATATCAAAGAGCCGCAGACCTAGGCGACATTAAACAAGCTGTAAAAGAAGCTTTAGAAGTAAAAGCAAATCCATATAAATGGGATACCATGGGTAAAAACAAAACCCTACTTATGGTATTTTTCAACTCTAGTCTTCGTACTCGTTTAAGTACCCAAAAAGCAGGTATGAACCTAGGCATGAACACCATCGTGCTAGACGTAAATGCTGGTGCTTGGAAACTAGAAACCGAAAGAGGCGTGATTATGGACGGTGACAAACCAGAACACCTTTTAGAAGCTATCCCAGTTATGGGTAGTTATTGCGACCTTATCGGTGTGCGTTCTTTCGCCCGTTTTGAAAGCAAACAATTTGACTATGAAGAAGTTATTCTTAACCAATTCATAAAATACTCTGGCAAACCAGTGTTTAGTATGGAATCTGCTACATGCCACCCTCTTCAAGCATTTGCAGACCTTATTACTATCGAAGAATTTAAAGAACAAGAACGTCCAAAAGTGGTATTAACATGGGCTCCTCACCCAAGAGCGCTGCCTCAAGCTGTGCCAAACTCATTTGCAGACTTTATGAATGCTGCCGATGTAGATTTTGTTATCACTCACCCAAAAGGCTACGAACTTGCTCCTGAGTTTGTGGGCAATGCAAGAGTAGAATACGACCAAAGAAAAGCATTTGAAGGTGCAAACTTTATCTATGCTAAAAACTGGTCTGCTTACGCCGATCCAAACTATGGCAAAATTCTATGCCAAGACCGCGATTGGACTGTTGACACAGAAAAAATGAGCCTTACAGACAATGCTTTCTTTATGCACTGCCTACCTGTGCGTAGAAATATGATTGTGACAGACGACGTAATTGAAAGCCCACGTTCTATCGTGATTCCTGAGGCTGCAAACCGCGTGGTATCTGCACAAACTGTGATTAAGAGAATGTTAGAAAGTTTATAATTTTTCCCGATAAAACCAACAAAAATCATGTATCGCTTCAAGAGGATAGTTGTAAAAATAGGTAGCAATGTTCTTACTCAAGCCGACGGAACATTAGACCTTAAAAGAATAGAAGCCATAGTAACAGACATCGCACTTATGCGTAAAGCTGGTATAGAAATCATTTTGGTTTCTTCTGGTGCTGTTGCATCTGGCAGAAGCGAACTTAAAATAGACAAGAAATTGGATTCAGTTTCTTCTCGTCAATTGTTTTCTGCTGTAGGCCAAGCAAAACTTATAAATCACTACTACGATTTATTCCAAAAACACGGAATGCATTGTGGTCAGGTGCTTACTACAAAAGAAAGTTTTGGTACAAGACGTCACTACCTTACTCAAAAAGACTGCATAAGTGTGATGCTAGAAAATGGGGTTATTCCTATTGTGAACGAAAACGACACCATTTCTGTAACAGAACTTATGTTTACCGACAACGACGAACTTTCTGGTCTTTTGGCAACTATGATGCACGCCGAAGCACTTATTATTTTAAGTAATATCGATGGCATTTACAATGGTAACCCTTCCGACCCAGCATCTGAGGTAATTAGAGAAATTACTCCAGAAGGAAACTTTACTAAATATATCCAAACAGGCAAATCTTCATTTGGCCGTGGCGGTATGCTAACCAAATATAATATTGCACGTAAAGTTTCTCAAGAAGGCATCTATGTAATTATTGCCAACGGCAAAAGAGAAGGTATTCTTACAGACCTTATCAAGAAAGACTGCAGCATTCCTCATACCACCTTTATGGCCAACCAAAAGAAAGCCTCTGGTGTGAAGAAATGGATTGCTCATAGCGAAAGTTTTGCCAAAGGCTATGTGGTGCTAAACGAAGGTGCTACCGAAGCTCTAACAAGCAAAGCAAGCTCTGTGCTTCTTGTTGGCATTACAGAAGTAGGTGGAGAATTTGTAAAAGGCGATATCGTTAAAATCCTAAATCAAGACAAAGAAGAACTTGGCGTGGGCATTGCTCAATACGATAGCGACAAAGCGCGCGAAAACATCGGCAAAAAAGGCCAACGCGCCTTCATCCATTACGATTATCTATACTTAGATTAATAAACAAAAATGCTCACCGTTTGGTGAGCATTTTTTGTTATATAAACTTACGTTCAGATATATTCCTATCAAATTCGCCTTCCTTGAATTGTTCTGGGAATAGAACTATGAAGCTATTGTCGCTAAAGTATTGCGTTAGCTGTCTTGGAAGTTTCTCTAGAAGTGGAGTGTATGAAATACTTTGTCTTCTGGCAGTAACCACCACTAGCAAATCATTCTCTTTCACTTCTCTTGAAAGTATTAAGAAATCCTCCCAGTCTGCTAGAGTATGGAATGTAAACTTACAATTACATTTTTGTGCTTTCGCAGCTTCTGCAATTAGTTTTTGAGTTTCTTTTGTACAATAAATAACCAATTCACTTCCTATTTGAGATGTAAGTGTAAATATTCTACTGCACCATTTGGTAAACCCTGTTTCAAACTCACATTTGGGAGTTGTCGCCACCACCACCCTTTTAATAGTTGACATAGGCTGTGTAGCTTTATAAACGCAAATCATTCGGTTTATGCCGTCTAATAGGGTTTCTGTCAGATTACCAAAGAATGAGTCGTATGATGTAGCTTTGCTATGCATACCCAAAACCACGTCTGAGATATTTTTCTCTTTCACCACATTGCAAATACCACTTGAGATATTCAGGTCGTAACGAGAAATCTTCTTCACCTTAATATCTGCACTTGCACCAATATTAGCTGCTCTTTCAAGGAGTTTTTTGCCCTGGGCAAATTTTTCTGAGTATTGATTGTCGTTTGCCACAGTTAGTGCATACACTGGCTGTTTATCCTTTTTATCTTTGATAAGCAGAGCCAATTCCATCAAACTATCCAATGTTTCTGGGTTGGAAACAGGAATAAGAATACGGTTTTCTGGACTATATTTAGAGTCTGTGGTATCTACCTCAGCTTCTAATGCCAATTTTCTCGCTGCTTTTTCGGTAACAATAGAACTAATTGTACATGTAGCCAATATCATCACAATGGTACCATTCAATATTTCTTCAGAAAGAAGTCTTATCTGAGAACCATCTGCAGTGTAAGCAATAACCAAATTGTATGCAATGGTTACAGCAGCCAGAGTTGCAGCAGCTTGAGCATTACTTAGACCAAATATCATAGACCCTTCGGCAGGGGTCATTTTATAGATTTTTTGGGTAAGTTTTGCTGCTAGATATTTAGTTAGTGTTGCCACCATAGTCATTACTATAGCAGTGACTATAGTTAAATATCCGTTGAAAATAATCTCAACATTCACTATCATACCCACACTTATAAGGAAGAATGGGATGAAGATAGCGTTGCCCACAAAGTCTATTCTGTTCATAAGTGGAGACTGACGTGGAACAAGTCTATTAAGTGTTACCCCCGCTAGGAATGCTCCAATAATGTATTCCACTCCGGCCATTTTTGCCAAGAATGAAGAAAGGAACACCATAGATAGCACAAAAATATATTGAACTATATTATCGTTGAACCTCTTGAAAAACCATCTTCCTACAAGTGGATACAAATAGAAAAGAATAAATGAATATATACCTAAACCAACTGTTAGTCGCACCCAAAACATATAGTCAATAGAACCCTGTCTTACAACTTCTAGTATTACAGCCAATACCAACAGAGAAAGTATGGTAGTAATCATAGTACCACCTACGGTAATGTTCACCGACCTTTGTTTTGCGATACCAAAACGTGTAATAATAGGGTAAGCCAGCAAGGTGTTTGAGGCATACATACTGGCAAGAACTATTGCTGAAAGCAGACAATATTTAATAAAAGTAGGGTTGTTTGCCACCTCGCCTTGTAGCCAACTTATGCTGCTCACATCGCCTGCTGCAGAAAGTATTATCTCTTGTATTAGATAATAGCCTGTAACAGTGCCTATTATCATTGGAATAAGGAAGGTGAATATCCCAAAGACAATACTTTTATTTTTGTTTTGGACAAAGTCGTTCATGTCCATGTCGATGCCCGCCACAAACATGATATATAGGATACCTACTTGCCCGAAGAGTTCAAAACTACTATCGTGACTTAGTAAATTTATCCCGTTTGGTCCTAAAATCATACCTGCTAAAATTAGCCCCACAATGTGTGGAATTCTAATCTTATCAAATATAATAGGAGCAAATAAGATAATTGCCAAAACCACCGAGAATATCAATACAGGGTCTACAAGTGGTAGGTGAAGTATGTCTGCTAATATTTCTTTCATTAAATTTTAGTTGGTTGTTATGAACGAATTTGGCCGTTGCCAACGATTAACCATTTGTATGTGCATAGTTCTGGTAGAGCCATAGGTCCACGAGCATGAAGCTTTTGAGTACTAATGCCTATTTCTGCACCCATACCAAATTGTCCACCATCGGTGAAGCTTGTAGGAGCATTGTGATATACACAAGAAGCATCCACTTCTTTAAGGAATGCTGCTGCAGATTCTTCGTTTTCTGTAACAATGCTTTCGCTGTGTTTAGAACTATATGTGCTAATGTGGTCGATTGCGTCTTTAAGGCTGTCAGCAGTTTTAATACTCATTCTGTGAGACATAAACTCTTTACCAAAACTTTCTTCGTTTACAGTGGTAAGAAGTTCTGCTGGGTAGTTTCCATTAAGAGCATTATATGCAGATTCGTCTGCTTCGATAACTACATTCTTTTCTTTGATTAGTCCTGCGCAGATTTCCGCAAGGTCGCTTAGTCTATCTTTGTGAATAACAAGACAGTCAAGGGCGTTGCACACGCTCACACGACGAGTTTTTGCGTTTTCAATAATAGCTTTGCCTTTTTCTAGGTCGGCATCTTTGTCGAAATAGCAGTGAACCACACCAGCACCAGTTTCAATAACAGGCACTTGTGAGTTTTCACGCACATATTTAATAAGTCCTGCGCTACCACGAGGAATGATAAGGTCTATATAACCAACTGCACTAAGAAGTTCGCCTGTAGCCTCACGACCAGCAGGAAGTAGGTGAACCATATTTTCATCTAAATTGTGTTCACGAAGTACTTCTTTAATAAGGTTTACAATAGCAAAATTTGAGTTGTATGCATCTGTACCGCCTTTTAGCACGCACACATTGGCTGTTTTGAAGCAAAGTGAAAAGACGTCGAAACTAACGTTTGGACGAGCCTCGTAGATAATGCCAATCACACCAAATGGAACTGCTTTTTTGGTAAGTTTTAGTCCGTTCGCAAGTTCTCTGCTTTCCAAAATTCTGCCCACAGGAGACTCAAGCGACACCACTTTTCTAATGTCTGATGCAATGTCGAATATACGTTGTTTGGTTAGTAGAAGTCTGTCGTACAGAGGGTTAGACTTATCCATAGAGGCTAAGTCTTTTTGGTTTTCCACTAATAATTCATCACATTTTTCTTCGGCTTTGTCTGCAAGTGCAAGAAGCACTTTGTTTATTTCTTCTGTAGAAATTAGATTTAATTTTCTAGAAGCAATAAGTGAGTTCTCTTTCCAGTTATTCATCTTTGTTAAGTATATATTTTCGCAAATATAGCATTTTTTTCGTATCTTTGCAACCCGAAAAACTTTAATAAACCTAAATTATGAAACAAAATTTTGAGTACAGAAACGTAGCATGGGATATGCTGAAAGCAGATTGGAAAGGCGCCGTATTGTTGTTTTTAATCATTATGTTAATTAGCACAGTGATTTCTACAGCGCTTGGCTTTGTTATCGCTAGTGAAGAATTAGCTTCTTTTGCAAATCTAATAGCAGAAATATTTGTTGCTATTCCACTTTCATATCTTTTTGTAAAAGAAATGTTAGGCTTTGTGCGTGGTGGAAAAATCGAAATTTCATCAAGCCTTGTAGATAAATTTAAAGCAGACTATTTAAAATCTATTAAAGTAATTGGCTTAATGAGTATTTATATTTTTCTTTGGTGCTTATTACTTTTTATCCCTGGTATCATTAAAGCATATTCATACTGCTTTGCTCCATACATTAGCATGGACAACGATGAACTAACAGCTGAAGAATGCATCAATGAAAGTATGAAAATGATGAATGGCAATAAATGGAGATTATTCCTACTAGACTTAAGCTTTATCGGTTGGTATTTACTTGCAATCTTCTTTACTTTAGGCATAGGACTTTTATGGGTGGTTCCTTATCACGAAACAGCACATATTCTTTTCTACGAAGATTTAAAATCTCAACCACAACTAGTTCAAGAATAATTAATTTACCCAGATAAAATTAATGGCGACTCTTTAAAAAAGGGTCGCCATTTGTGTTTAAAATAGACTTATTTCGGTGGGGTTGGGGTTGTATTCCTTTACTCCTTTGAAGGTGAGGCGGTGGTATGGGGTGATGCCGTGTTGAGCGATGGCATCGCGGTGTTTGGCAGTTGGGTAACCTTTGTTTTCAAGCCAATCGTAGGCAGGATACTCCTCTGCTATTTTATTCATGTAGTCGTCACGATATGTTTTGGCAATGATAGAAGCAGCGGCAATCGACATCATTTTTGCGTCACCTTTCACTACTGTGGTGAATGGAATAAGCAGTTTGCTCTTAAATCTGTTGCCATCTATAAGCAAATGTTCTGGTTTCACGTTTAGTGCCTCAATGGCTCTGGTCATTGCCAAAAAAGAAGCGTTAAGGATGTTAATTTTGTCGATTTCATCGGGAAAAACTATACCTACAGCGTGAGCGATAGCTTGCTCCTCTATTATTGGTCGTAACTCATAACGTTGCTTTTCGGTAAGCTGTTTTGAATCGTTGAGAAGTTCGTTTTCAAAATCTTCTGGAAGTATTACGGCAGCAGCAAAGACAGGTCCTGCAAGACAGCCTCTGCCTGCCTCGTCCACTCCACATTCCACTCGCCCTTTTTCTAAATATGGTAATAGCATTATTGTTTAGCTAGAAGTGGTCTTTTGTTACTTACGTTGCAACCAATAAAGTTGCCAACTATGGTAGAAAGCCAAATGCAAAAGATTTGACCTGCATTTTCTAGTAGCAATTCGGTACTACCCATAGCATAATAATAAATATCTGCTATACTGTGGGCAAATCCACAAACAATGAATAATGGTACACCAAAAACAAGAGGTAAGTATTTGCCTCCATTAAATTTTGAGTGATATACAGCTTCTGTCATTATGAAACCACATAAAATGGCTAGAAGACAGTTTTTGAAAAGTCCATTACCAAGTCTAGTATTGATGATGCCATCTGCCACATCGGTCAACGAAGGCGCCACATATCTCATTATAAGACCAAATAACACACAACCTACAAGGTTTCCTATAATAGAAATAGGAATCATTTGCCATGTATCTTTGGTTACAAATCCTGCAGTGCCTGTATATAATACGTGTTTGTTGTGAACCACTACAATAAGGCCAAACGAGAACAGCACAGCTCCGATGAAACCGCCTATTTCTGGAAATGCAGCACAACTTTTAAGGTATGCAGTGCCACCAAAAGAGATACATGCACCAGCAAAAATAGCGTGCTTAAGATTGAAAAGAAAGTCCTTTAAACTCATATTATTTAAGGTTGTAAATATAGTTTACTAGTACATTGCCCACGGCATTTAGTACGTTTTTATCAATATTTTCAAGATTGTCATTCACAGTATGCCATGTAGGAGGGAAACCCTCATCATTTGTATAATCAATTATATCAATACAAGGAATTCCAATCATTTTATTCACATAATAATGGTCGTCGATAAGACTTCCGCCCACTTCATTTACAAATAGACTTCCGTAGCCTAGTTTAGAGGCTGTTTGCCACACACTTTCTAACACATCATTTGCGTAGAAAGAAGAAATTAAATCTTTTGCAAAGCGAGCTTCTTTGCCACCAACCATATCAAGTAAGATTCCAAAGCGAGCATTGTATCTAGGCACATGAGGGTTTAGCGCCCAATATTGAGAACCTAAGCAATAGCTATTATGATGGTCTGAATGTCCGTAATCTTCTGAGTCGAATAGTATAATATCCACTGCTACATTTGGTTTTTCTGTGGCAAATACTCGTGCAAGTTCCATTAAAACAGCCACGCCAGAAGCACCATCATTTGCTCCAAGCACTGGTTTTTTATGGTTATCTGCATTTGCATCTTCGTCGCAGAAAGGTCTGGTGTCCCAGTGAGCGCAAAGCATAATTCTATTTTTAGACTGTGGATTCCAAGAGGCAATAATGTTTCTAGATTCTAGTTTTGTGCCGTTATAGGCAGTAAGGACCACATCTTGAGTAATCACTGTATCAGCAAAACGCTCAAGAGTAGAAACTAGATATTTTCCACATTCTTTGTGCTCTTTTGTACTAGGTATTCTATAACCAAATTCTACTTGTTTTGCCAAGTAATTATAGCAACTATCTGCGTTGAATTCCACTTTTTTAAGTGCAGAAGCTGGAGTTGTTGTTTCCTCATTAGTTTTTTGAACACAAGAGGTAAATAAAATAAGTGATAATATTAAAATTAATTTTTCCATTTAATTGGGACTAACGATAATATGGCTGTGAACATTACATAAATAGGATAATATAATGCCACAATAGGCGAATAAATTAGCACTGATACCTTTTTGTATTTTATAGCCACTGGCACTAAAATAAGTAAATCAATAATGTATTTTACCAATATCAACAAAAGCAAAATTGGATTCCAAAAAGACATTATATAAATGTACAGCATTAAACATTGCATAATAAACGTAATCAAACCTGCACTTATAATAGAATAATCTGTATAGTGCGGAGCTTTTGATGTCCAGCGCGCCCTTTGGCGGAAAAAATCTATTATATTTTTGCTACCATCAATGGTGACTACTGCATCTAACGAATTGCAATAATGCACAGTTCCACCGAGCTTTTTTGTACTTTCTAGCAAAAACATATCGTCGCCAGAAGGCACATTTAGTTGCACATCACATTTATCATACCACTCTTTAGAAAATGCTAGTGAGCAAGCATTGCACATTAGTGGATTTTTATTTCCTGCACTACCTGCTGTTACTCCCATTATGCTCAAGTATTCCATACATTGAAATGTGAAATCCTTGCTCATTTTCACAGGACCTATCACAAGGTTTGCTGCAGAGTTTTTATACGATGCTACCATCTTTTCTATCCATTTCTTTGGATATGAAACATCGGCATCGGCAGTGAGTATAATATTGGTTTTTGCCTCGGAAATAGCTTGTTTTATAGCTCTTTTTTTACCTTTGCCTATTGCTGGTAATAACCTCAATCTACCCGTAGCATATAACTCCGATGAACGAATAAAATTTGCGGTTTCATCGGAAGAATTATCATCTACAATTATAAAATCTACATTCTTATATGTTTGGTTCAAAAAGTTGTTTAAGCAGGACTGTAATGTATTCGCTTCATTTTTTGCTGCCAATACTACAGTTACCCTTTCTTCTTCACAAACCAATGATTTCTCTTTAGGCAAACGAAAAAAACCTATAGTGATATAGATAATGAAAATAAAGTAGAGAGTAAATACAACAGTTATCATATAGATAGTGAGAAACCGCTTATAGAACTGATTAGTGCCACTAAGGAAATAACAAAAATCAATATGCCTGTAGCTTTATTCAGAATCCACAAACCTCTGATATTGAATCTTTTTCTGAATACACTCGCAAGTAATGTGATGCAGAACCACCATAAACCAGCACCAAAAAATACAGAACAAATGCCTATTACAATTTCTATAAAGTGAGATTCAGAAGAAATGAAGTTATACTGAGCAAATAAACCTATATATAGGAATATCATTAGGGGATTACTCAATGTAAGGAAGAATGCAGTAAGATATTCTTGCCAATAAGAAGACTTGTCTGTTTTGCTTTTTTCTATGTTTTTGGCAGGGTTTTGGAAGAAAATGTAAACACCAAATATCATCATAATAGCACTTCCTGCTATTTGAATGGCAAGTTTATTTTCTTCAATAAAGGATAACACCACAGAAAGCCCAATAATAGCTAGCAGCGCATAGAATGTATCTGATGTAGCTGCTCCTAATCCAGAAAAGAACCCATGCAAACGACCTTTTTGCAAAGTTCTCTGAATAATTAATATGGCAATAGGACCTACAGGAATAGAAGTACACAATCCTATAGTAATCCCCTCTACTATGGTATTAAACATAATGCAAATATCTTATTTTTTTTTCATCTTTTTGCAATAAAATGTGGATTTTCTTTTATTTTTGTAAAAAATTATGGCCAATAAGGGAAAAATATATTTTATTTCAGATGTTCACTTGGGAGCAAGGGCATTTGACGACGATAGAGAAAGAGAAAAAAAGCTAGTTCGTTTTCTTTCTTCTATAGAACATGATGCCAAAGCAATCTACTTTCTTGGTGATATTTTCGACTTTTGGTATGAATATAAAAACATCATTCCTAAGGGTTTCACCCGTCTGTTTGGTAAACTTGCTCAGCTTGCCGATAGCGGTGTTGAACTACACTATTTTATAGGCAACCACGACATTTGGACTGGCGACTATTTTGAAAAAGAATTTGGAATGATAATGCACTACGATGCAGTGGAGACTGAGATAAATGGTAAAAAATTTTTTCTTGCACATGGTCATAAAACAGGTTACAGACCACTTGCTGTGAAGATTATGCACTTTTTCTTCCATTCAAAATGGGTAAGACGCATATACAACCTTATCCACCCTTCAATAAACTACTACTTCGGACTTGGATGGTCTGCCCACAATAGAAAATACAAGCATAAACAAGAAGAAGCCAAATATCTGGGCGAGGACAAAGAATTTTTGGTATGTTTTGCCAAAGAATACCTTAAAGAAAAACCAATAGATTTCTTTGTGTTTGGTCACCGCCACGTGGTTTTAGACCTTATGATTACCAAAACTTCCCGCGTGGTTTACCTAGGCGACTGGGTCACCAACTTCTCCTACGGTGTGCTCGATGGCGAGGATTTTGCGTTGGAATTTTATGAGGATTAAAGAAGCACACCCCACGGGCGTGCTTTCTATGTGGGGGACTTTTATATAGGCATCGCCGCTACGCTTTGATACCTGCCTACAAAAAAGAAAAACCCGCAGAGCGGGTTAAGTCTTATATCCACTAGCTTATATCACCAGTACTTTATTCATTGGTACGTCGTGGGGTTCACGAGGGATGTCGAGGATGAATTGTTCGCGGAAGCAAACGCCTACGGTGTAGAGCGGGTGCTTTGAAAGAAATTTATCGTAATAACCTTTACCTCTGCCTAGACGGTAACCTGATGGGCTAAAACCCACTCCGGGAACGAGTACGAAATCAAAATCACGGACAATGCACGCATTGTCCCTACTCTCAGTTATCAAACCATTAACTCCTAACTGTTCAACTACTGGTTCTTTTATCTCATAACGTCCTACTCGGTACTCGCCAGTAAATTCTGCTACTGTCATGTCGTCGCCGTTGATTATAGGGAGGAAGACCTTTTTGCCCATGGCAATGGATTTGTCTATGAGCGAAAAAGTGCCGATTTCATCGGGCAAATTGGCAAACAACATCACAGTCTTTGCTGCGACAAATTCGGGCATAGAAAAAAGATTATCAAGCAGAAGTTTCTCTCTTTTCGCCTTTTCTTCGGCAGAAAGAGCAGATACCCTTACCTTAATAATCTTTCTAAGTATTTTCTTTTTTTCTAGCATATTTTTATTAGCCTTGTGCCATCTTCCACCTCACAGATTTCCACTCTAAGTGTTTCTTCAGGTAGTATTTCTTCCACCTTTTCTGGCCATTCCATAAAGCAGAAGCAACCACTATCCATATAGTTGTCGAAACCTATACCAAATGCCTCGTCTAGAGATTTAATTCTATAAAAATCGAAGTGAAATACACTCTCGCCTTCTCTATCGGTATATTCATTTACAATGGCAAAAGTAGGGCTATTTACCACATCTTCTACTCCAAGTTCGTCGCAAAGAGCCTTGATAAAAGTGGTTTTGCCTGCACCCATGTGCCCATAAAAGGCAATAAGCTTATTGCTTCCTATCTCCTGAAGGAAAGTGCGTGCCACACTTCCTATTTCCTCTAAACTATTTAATTTTATCTCTTTCATTACACTTTAAAATAAACTTATTTGTCCCTCCTCATCGGTTTTTAGTGCATTTGGATCTTCTTCCACCTCTTCTACTTCTTCTACCACTTCTTCTGGCTGACGCAGTGGTTCTAGTTCCACCACTTCACCCACCTTGAATGTGGTAATTCTCTTACCTTTTGCTTTATAACCTTTCACACCAATAAAGCTTTCGGCATCTATTCTTGGAAACTCTTTGTCTGCATCTGCACCTGTTAGTCTTGCCTCAATATATGGATAAACAGTATCAGTTAACAAGAATAGCACAGATTTTGGATTTTCGCCCAAGAAAGATAGCGGTTTGGCAGAAGACTCAAAGTTGAAACGCTTCAAGTAAGCATTCTTTTGGTCGGCATCATAAAGAGCCGCAGTCCAAACCTTGCCCTCGTCAAATTTTTCTATTCTGAAAATATTGTTTGGATAGTGGTTTCCTGCATCAAAATTGCTGGTATACCAAGTACCATTATTTAGTACTACAAGGATTTCGTCGTCGCTATTGAATTCGCCAAGAAGTTCTCCTCTACCATCATAGTTTAGACGTAGTACATCGTGGTCGAACCACACTTTTCTGCCACCAAGAGTGGAAACACCTTTGTGTTTGCAAGTAATCTTTTGAATATCGTTTTTGGTAAGGATATTTCCGCGAGAAGAACGTCCTTTAATGTCAATTTCTGAGAAATCTTTTTCCATTACAAGTACTTTCACCCTAGGACGTGGACGCAAGTTAATCTTAATCACCTCAGCCTCACCATTAGGGTTTGCAGAGAAGTAAAGCACTTTAGTTCCAGCAGTTCCCATGGTTAAATCGTATTCTTTGTCGCGAACAAGACCAGTCACAGAGAAACGTTTAATATAGTTTATGCCATCCTTACCATCGCGATAAACCATATTATAGACCGTACGTTTATCATTTTTCTTGAACACACCCACATGGATAATATTTTTACCCACATAAACCTTTTCTGCTACTTTCACCACCTTGAATGTACCATTCTTATAGAAAATAATAATGTCATCAATGTCGGAACAGTTACATACGTATTCGTCTTTTTTAAGGGCAGTACCAATGAAGCCTTCTTCCTTGTTGATATAAAGTTTTTCGGTAGCTTCCACCACTTTTACAGCATCAATAGTGTCAAAAATACGAAGCTCTGTTTTGCGAGGATATGCAGCACCATATTTTTCTTTCAGGTGTTCATACCATTTAATTGTAAATTCGGTGATGTGTTCAATATTGTATTTAAGCTCTTTTAGTTTTGCGTTTAGCGCAGCGATATTTTCTTCTGCCTTTTTCACAGAGAACTTCAAGATGCGAGCCATCTTTATCTCCATAAGTTTCAAAATATCTTCCCTTTCCACAGGACGAATAAATTTTGGCTTAAATGGCTCCAAGCATTTGTCTATGAAGTCCACAGCCTCGTCCATAGAAGCAGATTCCTCAAATCCTTTTTCTTTATAAATTCTTTCTTCAATGAAGATTCTTTCAAGTGAAAGATAGAAGATACTTTCCTGAACCTCAGCCTTTTGGATAAGAAGTTCTTCTTTAAGGATACGAAGAGTATTGTCTGTAGAGAATTTTAAAACATCAGACACACCCAAGAAGTGAGGTTTATCTTCGTGAATAACGCAACAGTTTGGCGCAATGCTCACTTCACAAGAGGTAAACGCATACAGAGCATCAATTGTTTTGTCTGAAGAACGACCAGGTGCAAGATGAACAATAATTTCTACATTTTCGGCAGTGTTGTCATCTATCTTTTTAATTTGAATTTTACCTTTTTCGTTGGCTTTCAGGATAGAATCAATAAGTTTGTCTGTAGTGACACCGTATGGTATTTCACTGATGCAAAGGGTTTTATTGTCAATTTTTGAAATTTTTGCACGAATTTTCACCCTGCCACCTACTCCGCCGTCTTTATATCTGCTCACATCCATATAACCACCAGTTTGGAAGTCTGGATATAGGGTAAATTCTTCGCCTCTAAGGTGAGCAATAGCAGCATCTGCCACTTCATTGAAGTTGTGAGGAAGTATTTTTGTTTGCAAACCTACGGCAATACCTTCCACGCCTTGAATAAGCAGAAGTGGAAACTTCACAGGGAACACCACAGGTTCGTTGTTTCTACCGTCGTAAGATTTTTTCCATTCTGTTACTTTTGGACTGTAAAGCACCTCTAGAGCAAACGGACTAAGGCGAGCCTCGATATAACGAGGAGCAGCAGCGCTATCACCAGTAAGTATATTTCCCCAGTTTCCTTGGGTATCAACAAGAAAACCTTTTTGTCCAAGTTGAACTAGCGCGTTGCCAATTGAGCTATCGCCGTGAGGGTGAAACTGCATTGTATGCCCCACAATATTAGCCACTTTGTTGTAGCGTCCGTCTTCCATTCTCCTCATTGAGTGAAGGATACGACGTTGCACAGGTTTCAATCCGTCATAAATATGCGGAACTGCTCTATCAAGTATTACATACGAAGCATAATCCAAAAACCAATTTTGGTACATGCCCGTCAACATCTTCTTATTGGACAACCCAGTAGGCATGCTTTCTTCTATCTCTTCGTTATTTTCTATCATAATTATGTGATTTTTAGGTGCGATTTTAAAGTTTCGGTGTAAAATTACAAAAAATCACGAAAAAAACACCTATATTTGCAGTTCATTTTTAACTAAATTTTCAGATATGGCTTCACAAGAAGATGTTTTTAAAAAATTAGTAGCACACTGTAAAGAATATGGTTTCGTTTTTCCATCTAGTGAAATCTATGATGGCGTAGGTGCAGTGTACGATTATGGTCAAAATGGTGTTGAACTAAAAAACAATATAAAAAAATATTGGTGGGATAGCATGGTGCTTCTTCACGAGAATATCGTGGGTATCGATGCAGCTATCTTTATGCACCCAACCACATGGAAGGCTTCTGGCCACGTTGACGCATTCAACGACCCATTGATCGACAACCGCGACAGTAAAAAACGTTATCGTGCCGACGTTCTTATCGAAGAACAACTAGCAAAATACGACGAAAAAATAGACAAAGAATGCGAAAAAGCGGCTAAACGTTTTGGCGAAAGCTTCGACAAAGAAATGTTTATCCAAACAAACGGTCGTGTTCAAGAATATGTACAAAAACGTACAGAACTTCACACTCGTTTTGCTCAGGCATTAAACGACAACAACCTAGAAGAACTAAAACAAATCATCCTTGATTATGAAATAGTTTGCCCTATTAGCGGTACCAAAAACTGGACAGACGTGCGCCAATTTAACCTAATGTTCTCTACAGAAATGGGTTCTACATCAGAAGGCGCTATGAAGATTTATCTTCGTCCAGAAACTGCACAAGGTATTTTCGTAAACTACCTAAACGTACAAAAAACTGGTCGTATGAAAATTCCTTTCGGTATTGCTCAAATAGGTAAAGCATTCCGCAACGAAATCGTAGCTCGCCAATTCATCTTCCGTATGCGTGAGTTTGAACAAATGGAAATGCAATTCTTTGTTCGCCCAGGCGAAGAAATGAAATGGTTCGAACACTGGAAATCTTTCCGTCTAAAATGGCACAAAGCTCTTGGCCTAGGTGACCACAAATATCGTTACCACGACCACGACAAATTGGCTCACTATGCTAATGCTGCTACCGACATCGAGTTTGAAATGCCATTTGGTTTCAAAGAAGTGGAAGGTATCCACAGCCGTACAGACTTCGACTTAAGCCAACACGAAAAATTCTCTGGCAAAAACATTAAATATTTCGACCCAGAGCTAAATCAATCATACACTCCATACGTTATCGAAACCTCTATCGGTGTAGACCGTATGTTCCTTTCTATCCTTTCTGCTGCTTATACAGAAGAAAAACTAGAAGGTGGCGACAGTCGTGTAGTTCTTAACTTGCCTCCAGTGCTAGCTCCAGTGAAAGCTTGCGTTATGCCACTTGTTAAGAAAGATGGTCTTCCAGAAAAAGCACGCGAAATTATCAATAGCTTGAAATTTGATTTCAAATGTAGCTACGACGAAAAAGACTCTATTGGTAAACGTTATCGTCGTCAAGACGCTGTTGGTACTCCATTCTGTATCACAGTAGATCACCAAACTCTTGAAGACAATATGGTTACTATCCGTCACAGAGACACTATGAAACAAGACCGTGTAGCAATAGCAGACCTATATAACATTATTAACGAACAAGTTAGCATGAAAAACTTGTTTAAAAAGATTTCTGAATAATTGAACTTATTTAAAAGATACACAACACTGCTGTTAGGCTGGATTATCTTCTTTCTAGCCTTGCAGTCTTGTGCAAACAGAGGCTCAGGCCCTCAAGGAGGTCCTAAAGATACTATCCCTCCAGTTTTAGTCTCTGCTATTCCTCTTAATGGGAATACTAACTTTTCCGCTAAAAGTATCACACTTGAATTTAACGAACTTGTTTCTGTTAACAATCCTATTCAAAATGTAATATTTTCTCCACCTCAAAAAAATATACCTTCAGTAAAGGCTTTGGGAAAGAAGGTTAGTATTGCCTTTCAAGATACATTACTTCCAAATACCACATATAGCATAACTTTTAAAAATTGTATAGTAGACTATACTGAATCAAACCCATTCCCAGATTATGTTTACACATTTTCAACTGGTGATAAACTAGATTCTCTACAAATTAGCGGCAAAATTATAGATGCACAAACATTGGCTGCTAAAAAAAACTATACTGTGGGCATTTATAGCAATCTTTCCGACACTGCTTTTACAAAGACTAAATTTGAGAAAATTGCCAAGACAGATGTAAATGGAGAATTTACCATTTATGGTGTTGCAGAAGGTACTTACAATATATTTGCTATAAATGATGCAGGAGGGGCAAATTTTTACCAAAATAAAGGAACTGATATTGCTTTCCTAAACTCTAGCATCACTCCATATTCACATTTACACGGCAAAGTGGACACTTTATGGACAGATTCTAGTAGAACTCAATATGAAAATGTTAAGTTAGAAGCTTATAATGAATATTATCCTAATAATATTATTCTAAAAACATTTAAGGAAAAGGAAATTATTCACAAACTTAAAAGCTACAAACGAAACTCAAAAAATAAATTTACTATAACATTTTCTGAACCACAAGACAATGAACCTGTAGTAAAATTATTGGGTGATAGTTCTTTTGCTGAACCATTTTATAAAGAAAGAACATTTAAAGCAGATTCACTTATCTATTGGGTAAAAGATAGTTTGTTGTATCAAAAAGACAGCCTACATATTTCTATCTCATACCTAAAAACAGATAGTATAGGAGAACTTAAACCACAAACAGACTCTTTATATCTTATCTATCGAGAAACAAAGGCTGAAAAACGTAGAAGAGAAAATTCTACAAAAAATCACGTTCTAAATTTCACTCATAATCTAGGTAAAAACTTAGAAGTTTATGATACCGTTAGAATTGTCTTTGATGAACCTATAAAGGAAATTATTAAAGATAGTATTAATCTTTCACTAAAAGTAGATACTGTTTTAGAGAAAGTGGATTACAGAGTGATGTTTGACGATAGTATCTGTAAAAAGAAGCTTTATCTATTATTTAAGAAAGAACTAGGCGGCACATATCAGCTAAAAATAGACTCTGCCTGCATAACAAGTATTTACGATAGAGTAAATGATAAGTTTAACAAACCTATCAGAATAAAAAAATTAGAAGATTATTCAAATCTATATATCAAGTTCAATGAAAATGTCTCAAATGGAATTGTCCAACTAATTAATGACAAAGATGTTGTAATAAGAGAATGCCCTGTAGAAGAAGCGGAAGCATACTTTGAAGACGTTACTCCTGGCTATTACTACATTAGAATGTTTATAGATGAGAATGGCAATAAAAAATGGGATACTGGTAATCTCGAAGAAAAGAAGCAACCAGAAATGATGTATTACTATCCTAAAAAACTCCAACTGAGAGCCAACTGGGATATGGAAGAAACTTGGCCATACAAAAATCTTGATATACTTAAACAACGACCAGAAGATTTAGTAAAAAAAGATTTAACTGCTAAAAACTAATACTATGTCTGTAATTATTTCTGAAGTTAAAACCCGTAAAGAACTTAAGAAATTTGTTCAATTCGGTATAGACCTTTATGAAAACTGCGAAAGTTTTTGCCCTCCACTTATTTTTGATGAGTTAAATACTCTTGATAGTAAGAAAAACCCAGCATTTGACGTTTGCGAGGCTATCTACTTCCTTGCATACAAAGACGGCAAGATAGCAGGTCGTATTGCAGGTATTATAAATAAACAAGCAAATGCTCACTGGAATGTGCAAAAAGTGCGTTTCGGTTGGTTCGACTTCATCGACGACAAAGAAGTATCTAAAGCACTTCTAGACGCAGTTGTGGCATGGGGTAAAAGCAAAGGCATGAATGCCCTAAACGGTCCTGTTGGCTTCACAGACTTAGACCACCAAGGTCTGCTACTAGAAGGTTACGAATACCTTTCTCTAATGGCAGCACTTTACAACTATCCATACTACGTGGAACACTTCGACGCTTACGGACTTACAAAAGAAGCAGATTGGGTAGAAATTCGCCTTAAAGTGCCAGAAGTACTTCCAGAAAAAATGAGCCGTGTGGCAAACCTTATTGCCGACAGATATAAAGTGAAAGCTACTCACGTGAAGAATAGCAAAGAACTTATCAAACGCTACGGCTATAGCTTCTTCGACCTTATTGATACAGCATACAAACAACTTTACAACTATTCTCCACTTACAGAGAAACAAAAGAAATATTATAGCGACCTATACTTCCCTATCCTAAATTTCGACCTAGTGAGCCTACTAGTAAACGAAAAAGACGAACTTGTGGGCGTAGGTGTGGCTATGCCAAATATTAGTAAAGAACTGAGAAAAACCAAAGGAAAACTATTCCCATTTGGATGGTATCACCTGCTTAAAGCACTTAACTCTAAAACATACGAGTCTTCAGACTTATTGTTAATTGCTGTACGTCCAGACTATCAAAACAAAGGTATTAATTCACTAATCTTTACAGATCAACTACCTTTCTATCAAAAACATAAAGTGAAATACGCTTCTGTTACAGCCATTTTGGAAACCAACATGAAGAGTATGTCAAACTTCCTATTGTTCGACCACGAAATATATAAACGCCGCAGAGCATACATAAAACAAATTTAATTTGTTGGGTATGAATGTTTTAGGAAATATAATATTACTTACAGGCGGTAGCGCTGGCATAGGTCGTGCCACTGCAGAACACCTTATGCGACAAGGTTATACTGTGTACGCAGCATCACGCCGTGGTAGTGAAAATATTGAAGACCCATTCTCTGGAGGTAGAATTATAGGTCTTTGTGCCGACGTTACAGTGCCAGAGAGTTTAGAGATTGCTGTTAACAGAATAATAGAAGAACAAGGAGAACTTTCTGCAGTAATTTGCAATGCTGGCAATGGCATAGCAGGGGCGATAGAAGACACTTCGCTAGAAGAAGCACGTTACCAAATGGAAACAAACTTTTTTGGTGCTTTAAACACCATTAAAGCCTGTCTTCCAATATTCAGAGAACAAAAACACGGCAGAATCATTGCCATTTCTTCTGTAGCAGCAGTTGCTCCTATCCCATTTCAAGGTTTTTACTCAGCAAGTAAATCTGCCATTATGCTCCTAATGCAATCACTTAGTATGGAAATGAAGCCATATAATGTAAAATGCACTTGCATCTTGCCAGGAGACGTAAAAACAGACTTCACTACTAGCAGAAAATACACCCAAGCTAGTGAAATGCCAAGCTCTGCATACACAGAGGCAATGCGCACTGCGGTTCAAACCATGGAAAAGGACGAGCAAAATGGCATGAAGCCTATCGTTATAGCAAAAGCAATAGCAAAAACTCTAAAAAAAGAAAATCCAGGGTTCGTGGTTGTTCCTACTTTTACATATAAATTACTATGCTTAATCATGAAACTTGTTCCAACGAGTCTCAAGATTTGGGTTATTAATAAGTTGTACAGCTAAAATTAAGTATTATCTTTGTAATCGAATTAAATTTAAAACACTATGGCATATTTTTTTACATCAGAATCTGTGTCAGAAGGACATCCAGATAAAGTGGCGGACCAAATATCAGACGCCATTCTAGATAACTTTTTAGCTCAAGCACCAGAATCAAAGGTGGCTTGCGAAACTCTTGTTACCACAGGTCAAGTAGTACTTGCAGGTGAGGTAAAATCTTCTGCATACGTAGATGTACAAACTGTGGCACGTAATGTAATTAAACGCATTGGTTATACCAAAAGCGAATATATGTTTGAAGCACACTCTTGTGGTGTTTTCTCTGCTATTCACGAACAATCTGCCGACATCAACCGCGGCGTAGAAAGAGAAGACCCATACAACCAAGGTGCTGGCGACCAAGGTATGATGTTTGGTTATGCATGCAACGAAACATCAAACTACATGCCTATCACACTAGATATGTCTCACGCCCTACTTAAAGAACTTGCAGCTATCAGACGCGAAGGTAAAGAAATGACATATCTACGTCCAGACTCTAAGTCTCAAGTAACAGTAGAATACGACGACAACAACAATCCAGTGCGTATTGACACTATCGTGGTTTCTACCCAACACGACGAGTTTATGGAAAACGACGAAGAAATGCTTGCTAAAATCAAAGAAGACGTAGCAAACATCCTGCTTCCTCGTGTTTTTGCTCTAGATACACGCTACGAAGTACTAAATAAAGGTGATTTTAAACTATTTGTAAACCCAACAGGCAAGTTCGTTATCGGTGGCCCTCACGGAGACACAGGTTTAACAGGTAGAAAAATTATCGTTGACACATACGGTGGCAAAGGTGCTCACGGTGGTGGCGCATTCTCTGGTAAAGACCCTTCAAAAGTAGACCGCAGTGCAGCATACGCAGCACGTCACATTGCAAAAAACATGGTGGCAGCAGGTCTTGCAGACGAAGTGCTAGTACAAGTAGCATACGCTATTGGCGTGGCAGAACCTATGAACCTTTATGTAAACACATACGGCACTGCCAAAGTAAATATGACCGATGGCGAAATAGCACAACAAATTTCTAAACTATTCGACCTACGTCCAAAAGCAATAGAAGACAACTTGAAACTTAGAAACCCAATGTATGAAGAAACTGCTTCATATGGTCACCTAGGTAGAACTCCAGAAGTGGTAACCAAAACCTTCACCACCTCAGACGGAGCTGTTATCACCAAAGAAGTGGAACTTTTCACATGGGAGAAACTCGACAGAGTCGAAGATATAAAATCAACTTTCGGATTATAAAAATAAACTACATAAAACTAAAATGCAGACCGCACGGCCTGCATTTTTTATTGTAACATTCTATTCACTGAGAGTTAATTTTAAGAGGCGAGTTCAAGGCTTGCGAAGCACGAGAAACCGGAGTTTATAAGGCATAAATGAGGATTTCGAGTGCGAGTATAACGCAGAAATCGACCTTAAAATTAGCTCGACTATTCAGGGAAGCCGTTATATATTTCTGAAGTATATTCCTCTGTTTCTTTTGGGTCATGCAGTGGCGCCCACACTTGTGAAAAGAACGGATTCACCTTGCTAATATGATTGTAGCGCCATGGCATTGGAGTACAATCTGGACACCAGTGACCGCCTTGAAGCACTAAAACTGGCGACATCTCAAACTCGTGACCATCGGCACATTGCCATCGAAGCGGAGTTCTGAAATCTCCTTTTACCATAGTTTCTGATAAGCATTTACCACCACGGAATGCAGCTGCTTGTTGCATATCCTCAATAGTCCATTCTGTACGGGGTTTAGACTCGTCATAGCCGTGGTCGATGTGAACAACATTTTCTGAAGGACGAGAAAGGTCCATGTCTTTCCATTTACGAGGAATTGCAGCCCATTTTTCTTTACTTCCGTAGTATGCAGCAATACGTTCTTGAACGTTGTTTTTAATCCACCATTGTGTACCCCAGAATTTCTTATTAGCCATATATTTCATTGCCCATTTAATGAAAATAGGAGGACAAATCTTAGCTAAATGGTAGTACCAAGGCACTTGTTTACCTAGATAGTTTTTGAAATATTCAGCCACAGGAATATTGGCACGGAAATGAAGATATTCTTCTAGTTTGTCTGAGTCTAGATACCATTGACCATGGAAGTTGCGAGTAACAAACCAATATGGCTCGAAAATCTTTTCTGGACGAGGGCAAGAAATAGTATCTAGCAGATAACATTCAAATTCGTAGTTGGTAAGGCGATATTCTTTACCAGAACCAATATTGTAGAAATTGCACCAAAATTCTGCAGGCACATCGTCTGAACAAACATTAGCAAGCAAGCGACCACTATCTTCTACTGTAGCCCATTCTAGCATACCACGAAGTGGCACGTGGAACATAATAGGGTCGAAGTTTTTCAAGATAGCACCATAAAGAATACCACTTTGGCGAAGTGACACCCAGTTTTTAATGCCAGATTCTACAATGATTTTCTCTGCCTCTGTTTTAGAAATAGCATAGTGGTCGTAAACACTTATGCAGATAGGGTCACCAGTACGTCCCCAGTGAATTGGTTCGTTGCGGTCTGAAGTTTGAGCCACAGTACCAATATAAACCACCTTGATTTCGTCTTTATTTGGTTGAGCAAGCACAGCTTTAACAATGTTTTTCGCAGCCTCTGTGTTGGTTTTAAGAGTGCGTTTTGGAAAGTAGTCTGCCTGTGGAGACACCATACCACCCACGTGAAGCACTATGTCTGCACCAGTTACACATTTTAAAATGTCGTCGTAGTTTAGAAGGTCGCCCCAAACTATTTTTACCGCTTCCTCACCTTCTAGATAAGCCAACTTTTCTTTATTAGCCTTGCTAGGACGAGCAAGAAGAACTATGTTATAAAGGTCTTTTTTCTTAAGCAGTTCAGCTAAACCTGCTGCCCCCATATTGCCTGTGGCACCAGTTAAAAATACAGTTTTTTTCATTTGCTTTTTCCTGTTATTATTTTCTTAATTTCATTCAATTTATTTAATGCATCTATAGGTGTAAGTGAATTGATATCCACTTTTAAGATTTCGTCGCGCACTTGGCTAAGCACTGGGTCGTCTAGTTGGAACAAACTAAGTTGATAACCAGAACGAGTCTCTGCTATGGTATCCAACTTCTTTGAAATTGTTTTATGGGAATTTTCGCCCTCTAAGTCTTGAAGCACCTTGTTGGCACGTTCAACCACACTTTTTGGCATACCAGCAAGCTTTGCCACATGAATACCAAAACTATGTTCGCTACCGCCAGGAGTAAGTTTACGAAGGAAAATAACCTTACCATTTACCTCCTGAACAGACACATTGAAGTTTTTAATACGAGAGAAACTATTCTTCATCTCGTTTAGCTCGTGATAGTGAGTAGCAAAAAGCGTACGGGCAGAAGCCGATGGATGTTCGTGAATGTATTCCACAATAGACCATGCGATAGAGATGCCATCATAGGTACTAGTACCACGACCTAGCTCATCAAATAGCACTAAACTCCTGTTAGTCATATTGTTAAGAATACTTGCAGCCTCATTCATTTCCACCATAAATGTAGACTCACCCATAGAAATGTTGTCTCCAGCACCCACACGAGTGAAAATCTTGTCCACCACGCCCACTTTTGCCGCAGATGCAGGCACATAACATCCTATCTGTGCCATAAGCACGATAAGAGCCGTTTGGCGAAGCAAAGCAGACTTACCAGCCATATTAGGACCAGTTATTATGATAATCTGTTGAGACTGAGTATCTAAATACAAATCGTTGGCAATATATTGTTCGCCGATAGGCAGCTGACGCTCAATTACAGGGTGACGACCTTCTTTTATCTCTAACACATCACTATCTTCCACAACAGGGCGATTGTAACCATATCGAGCCGAAATAGACGCGAAGTTTGAAAGCACATCAAGCTGGCTCAACACCTCAGCATTTTTTTGCAGTGGAGCAATATATTTACACAATTCCTCTACCAAAGACATATAAAGACGAGTTTCTATAGACAGAATCTTCTCCTCTGCGCCCAAAATTTTGTCTTCATATTCCTTAAGTTCTGGAGTAATAAAACGTTCTGCATTGGCTAGTGTTTGCTTACGTATCCATTCTGCTGGAACACTATCTTTGTGCATATTTCTTACCTCTATGTAATAGCCAAACACATTGTTGTAACCTATTTTAAGGCTAGAAATACCAGTGTTTTCAATCTCGCGTTGTTGGATTTTAAGCAAATAATCTTTGCCAGAAAATGCAAGTGAACGATATTCATCTAGTTCGGCATCCACGCCCTCACGTATCACCTTACCACGATTTACCGCAATAGGTGGGTCTATTTCTATCCAAGAATGGATTTTGTCTCTTATTTCTGTAAGTGAAGAAAGTTTTTCAGCAAGTGCATTGAAGTCTTCGGAAGTAGAAGCCTTTAATAGTTGCTGTATCTGTTCTATAGCGGTAAGTGCCACCTTAAGTTGGACCACCTCGCGTGGATTTACTCTTAAAACAGCTATCTTTGACACCAAACGCTCCAAATCGCCCACATCAGAAAGCAACGAAAGCAAAGTGTCCTTTATTTCTGGTTCTCTAAAGAAAGAATCCACTAGATTTAGCCTAGAATTTATGGCATCGATACTCTTAAGAGGGAACGCCACATAACGGCGAAGCAAACGCGCACCCATAGCAGTGCGAGTATCATCTAGCACATCTACAAGAGCCTTACCATCGCCATAACCAGTAGAAAAAAGTTCTAGGTTGCGAATTGTAAACTTATCTAGCCAAACAAAATTGTCGGAATGTATGCGAGAAATCTGAGTAATATGGCTTGTTTGGAAGTGTTGAGTTTGGTCTAGGTAATAAAGCACAGCACCTGCCGCCACAATAGCCTCATTTAGGTCGTTTATACCAAAACCTTTCAGGGTAGACACCTCAAACTGTTTAAGAAGACGTTTTTGAGCAGTTTCCTCAGAGAACACCCAGTCTTCCATAGTAAATGTGGCAGTTTTACCATCATAAAGTTTATAAAAACTATCGTTTTTGCCACGCTCAAATAGTATTTCCTTTGGAGCAAAACTACCTAGCAGCTTTGACACATACTCTGCTGTGCCCTGCCCTGCCAAAAACTCCCCTGTAGAAATATCAAGGAAAGCCACACCAACACTTGTTTTGTTGAAGTGCACGGCAGCAAGGAATGTATTTTGCTTATAATCAAGGAGATTGTCGTTGTAAGACACACCTGGAGTAACAAGCTCGGTAATACCACGCTTCACCAACTTAGTTTTGCAAAGTTTTGGGTCTTCAAGTTGGTCACAGATAGCCACACGATAACCAGCACGCACCAGCTTTGGCAAGTAATTATCCAAAGCATGAAATGGGAAACCCGCCATGTGAATAGCATTGTCTGTACCCTTGCCGCGCATAGTAAGAGTGATACCAAGCACCTGCGAAGCAGTAAGAGCATCATCGCAGTAGGTTTCATAAAAGTCGCCACAACGATAAAGCAAAATAGCATCAGGATTCTGATTCTTCATCTCGAAGAAGTGCCTCATCATTGGTGTATCTATCTGTTTGGACATCAGTCGTTTATTTTTTATTCGTTAATTTTATTACTCAAAAGTCCAAAGATACTGATTTTAAAAATAGAATTAACATTTTGCCAATTTATTTTTTCAACAAAGAGCAGATTTTCTGTTGAAAATTGTTCTTCACTTTCTTCTTGCAAAACCAGACACTCTTCTGTTTTAAACTAAAAATTTACACTATTTTGAAGAAAAATAAGGTAAAACACAATAAATTGCACTGTTTTTCTGTTAATTAGGTAATAATATTGTTATTATTTGCAAAAAAAGTAGTAATTTTGCGCGAATATTGGCGTTTACTGCCAACGTTTGAAAACCTATTTTGTAAACCTTAAACTAAAAACTATGATAAAAAGAGCATCAACTATTCTCTTAACTTTATTTTTATTAACACTAGGTACAAATGTGATCTTTGCGGCACCTAGTTGTTCTACAACTTTCTCTAAAATAAATTTTGCTCCTACAACTACAGGTGCAACATACTATGACTTAGATAAAATTTCATTCTCAGAAGGTATTTATACCGATATAAAATGTCCACTAGATTATGTAGAGAATGCAAATCCTGGAAGAGGAGAATATACTGTTTCAGGGAATAAGTTGAGCATAGGATGTGTAAAAAATGGCAACCTTTTGTCAATAAATATACCAAATCTTAAACCTGGCAGTGTTTATAGCATTTCTATTACTGGTAATGTTAGACTACGTGCAAAAGAAAATGATGCTTCAGAAAAACATCGTACTAAATTCAAACTAGCAGTTGGCAAGTCTGATAATAAATACTTTGAAAATAACAAAAGCGATTGGCAAGCAACAGGACCATGTAATATGAGTTTAGAATTTAAAGCTTCTTCTGATCATGCTGCAGCTACAATTTCTACAGACTATTCTGGTGACTGCTATATATTAGACATTTCAGAAATTAAGATAATCGGATGTTTTGACCCTACTATTACCTCATCAAATGGCAATGATATCTGTAAAGGCGAAGAAACCACATTTACTGCTGCTGGTATTAGTGGAGGC
Source organism: Candidatus Enterocola sp. (assembly GCA_045612225.1). Lineage (GTDB taxonomy): Bacteria > Bacteroidota > Bacteroidia > Bacteroidales > Paludibacteraceae > Enterocola. The sequence continues at coordinate 171,039 of JAZKYP010000008.1, read as the reverse complement.
AATAGTATTATTTGGAAAGATGGTACTAAAGAAATTGGTAGAGGCCAAAGCATTACTTACACTCCTACCGAAGATAGTGGTATAATCACAGCGGGAAGCCTATCATTCCCATACACAACAAAACTATGTTGTTCTATAACTGCCGAAACAGAGACTGCATTTAGCCAAAACTTTAATACTGGCACCAAAAACCCTTCATTACCACAAATAAACCCAGGAGCTTATTCTAGTAATTCATACAAACATTTCTCTGGAAGTGGAAACCTTGGTAAAAACGAATATGCTATTATACATGGCACATCAGAAGCTGGTCAATGGTGGAAAGATCCAGAAACATTTGCATACGTACCAAAAGATAAAACTCTTACTGCTACCGATAAATTCCTATTTATCAACTGCGATGTTGTACGAGAAGAGATGTTTATCTATCGTATAAATAAAGAGTTTTGCACAAATACAAATTACGAATTCACTGCTCGCATTGCCAATGTATGTAAGTCAGGACAGACACCAGCTAATGTCAAATTATCTGTTTATGGTTATACTTCATACAATGATATTAACAATTCTTCAAAAAATGGTGATCATATTAAATCATATGAATCAGGAAATTTGGGTGCAAATTCTGGATGGCAACTAGCAAGACTAAGTTTCAACTCTGGCAAATACACATACTTTAGAATTTCTATAAGCAACAACGTTGCAGATGCAGATCTTGAGATTGATAAATTAAGTGGAGAAGTAGTGGGTAACGACTTAGGTATTGATGATATCGAGTTTAAAGTTTGTAAGCCAAGGGTAATGGTTTATGCTGACAATACTTTAAAAACTCATACACTAGAAATATGTGACAATGCCAACCAAACCATTTCACTATATGCAGGTAACGAATTTGACAACTATAGTTCCTATATGGGCGAAACATGGTTTGTATTACAACAAGCTAAAGAAGGCAGTAATTTATCAGATGACAAAAGCTGGACTAACGTGAAGGATAAAGATGGTAATACCATAAACGCTAAAAAATTTAATGCTGTTGGTGAATTTACTAATGTTCTAGTAACACAAGATCAAGGAGAAACCTATTATCGTGCAATTGTAGCATCTGACGAACAAATTGCTAATGATGTCGCTAGCGGTAGGGCCCCAACTGGTTGTAGCGTATATGGCAAAACAATAAAGAAGGAAGACTATACACTACTAACCACTTCATGTAAGGATAAAAGTATTGCTCCTACTCTTGAGGACTATAAAGAATGTCCTTCTGCTGATGGGAAATTAGACCTATATACTCGTATTACTGCTATTACACTAGTTGATGGCACAAAAAATGGCACAAAAATCGACTTGTCTAATAAAACTGTAGCTGAAAAGAAAACTGAAATAGCAAAACATGGTGAAATTAAATGGTACAAAGGAAACGCTACTACTCCATTAACTGATGCAGAAACAATTGTAGATTTACCTTCTTCTGCAGATGTTGCAGACATTTACAACGCAACATTCACACAAAAACCTTCTGCTATTACAACATACGAAGTTAGTAGCAAAGCTAGCGTTAAAATAGAAATTAAAAAAACTATTGAAGTAACAGTTTCTCCAGAAAAAATTGAAGGTTGCTTAAGTGAAATTAGTAAAGATCCAGCAGGTCGTACATTCTATGTGACAAAAGTAAATCCAGTAGCATCTCCTGCTACAGATTACACCTATACTTGGAAAAATGTAAAAACAGATGGAACAGAAGACGTTACTCCACTTAAATCTGGAGATGAAAACTTCTATTCCTTACCTTCAGAAGCAGGCTCTGGTACTATTAAACTTTATGTAGAATCTAAAACTACAGCTGCATGTCCTAGTATTGCAAAAGAACTTACATATAATATTGCAGACAATCCAAACTTTGATTGCTCTATAAGTGTTCCTTGTAACTCTCAATTATCAACAACAGGAATCATAATCAACCTAACTAATATTTCTGGAAGTACAGCTCTTACTATCAAACGAGATGGTACAGAAATTAAAAGCGAGACCTTAACTGCAGGATCTACCACTTATACATACACAGATACAAATGTGGCAGCTACAGCCACTAGTGTGGAATACGAAGTAATATTGGGAGCAGGTTCATGTTCTAAGGATTTTAAAGAAACATACAATATATCTGCAGTAAACCAATTCAGTCTAACTTCTAACGCAACAGATATTAAAGAATCTGACAAAGAGATAGAATATCATATTTGTGAAGGTACAGAAAGTACTCCAAACACAGTAACTGTTACTGCTGGATATGAATTAAAACCAGGCGAATTATTTGAATGGTACGTAAATGATGTAAAAGATGAAACTGCAGATGGTAATGATAAGAACTATACACTTACAGGATTGACTGAAAATACCAAATTCAAAGCTGTAATTGTGGCAGAAGCGGGTGCAGAGACCTGTGGTGGCGAAGCAGAAATTACAATTTATGTTGATAAAAAACCTATTGTAACAGTAGAAGACAAGACTATATGTTTAGGTGAAAGCACATCATTTACAGCAAGTAATGTAAATTATGATTCTTACCAATGGACACCTACAGACTTCCTTTCTAATCCAGACAAGGCAACTACAAGTGTAAATAAACCAACAGGAAGTAAAACATATTCTCTAAAAGTGGTGGACGGTGTTTGTTTTACACTTGTTGAAAATATCAAACTTACCGTGAACCCACTACCTACTATTAATAGTGTAGATGTTCAGACAGAAGATAATGGAGAAAGAAATATTACTATCATAGCAGATGGAGAGGAACCATTTACATATTCATTAGATAATGTAAATTTTGATGGACCAGAAGAAATAATTAATAAAGTATCTATAGGCTGGAATCTTCTATATTTAAAAGATGGATATGGATGTAAAGATACATTAGCATTTAAAATTGATCCTATAGAGATTATACCTGATAAATACTTTACACCAAATGGTGATAACAATCATGAGAAATGGACAGTTAAAAACCTTAATACTTATGATTCTTACATTGTAGAAATTTTTGACCGTTATGGCAAACGCCTATTTGTTCAACGAGTTGGTAGCTTTAGCTCTACAGGAAAATCTGATGTTACTGGCGACGAATTTAAAGGTTGGGATGGTATATACAATGGACACCCTATGCCAAGTGATGACTATTGGTATTTAATCACAGTAGAAGAGATTAGAAAACAATACACTGGTCACTTTACACTAAAACGCTAACTAAACCGTGATAAAACATACTGAATTAAATAAAAAACCTTATATTTGCACTATGAAAAAATTAGCTGTCGTTATATTAGCTGTGTTTTTGGGGATGACAAAGTTATTCGCGCAAGAAGAACTTATCTATAACCAATACCACTATAACTACTATTTAGTGAACCCTGCGTTGGCAGGTGCAGAGCCTTGCTCGCATTTCATGTTAAGTAATAAAATGCAATGGGTAGGCATGAGTGATGCTCCAATGACTCAACTTGCTTCATTTAAAACTCGTGTGTGGGAAAATGTTGGTATAGGTGCATATCTTTTCCACGACAAGAATGGTTTCTCAAATCGCGCAGGTGGTCAAGTTACATTTGCATATCATATTCCACTAAGTAAAGGTCGTCAATTCTCTAAAAAGAAATCATACGACCGTCAGTTATCATTTGGTGTATCGTTTAAATTGAACTATTTCTATATTAGCGATGCATTATTTGAAGAATCAGATGCACAATACGACGACGCATTTGCTAATACCAATGGTTGGGCACCAAACATGAACTTCGGTGTTTACTATAAATCATACGGTGGTTTTGTAGGTTTATCTTTAACCAACCTTATTCCTTACAAATCTGACATCTATGGCGACAAAGAAATCCCTGCTCCACTTAGCGGTTTCTTATTCGGTGGATATACATTTGACCTAGGTTACAGAAAAGACAAATATCTAGAACCTATGGCAATGCTTAAATTTAACCAATACGGTGAAATCGGCATGGACCTTAACCTAAAATTCGGTCAAGAAGTTGAAAAAGATTATTGGGGTTACTGGGTACAAGCTTCTTATCGACACAGCTGGAATCCTAACAACATACAAGCAATGACCCTAATGCCAATGTGTGGATTTAACATCAAAAACTTCCAAATTGGCTACGCATTCAGCCTAGATTTGAATAACCTTGTTACTCAAAACTACGGTACTCACGAAATCATGCTAGGATACACTTTATGTTATCAAAAACACTTCTGTAGATAGTCGAGGTGTTTCTCTAAAACCACCTCTTAACAGAGCAATCATAAAAAATGCAGACTCGAATGAGTCTGCATTTTTATTTGTATGAAGTTACATTATAAACTTGGAACAATTTTTATTAGTTTTGTGGAGTTGGAACCTTTTATTAGGATTGTTGAGTTTTCTATTGAGTTAGATTGAAAGTGCTCTGCTAGCAAATCTACATCAGAGAAGCATTGGGTGAAGCCAAGCGATGGAGCAACTTTAGCAAACTCGCTTCCTACGAAGTAGCATTCTGTGAAGCCAAGAGATTTTATTTGGTTTAGTACCTTGACGTGTTCCGCTTCGCTATCCCCGCCTAACTCCTTCATATCACCTAGAATTAATACCTTTTTATCAGAAGTTTCTATCTTTGAGAAGTTCTTAATTGCAGCCTCCATACTAGTTGGGTTGGCATTGTATGCATCTACAATCAGAGTATTGCGTTCAGTGCGTGTGCATTGAGAACGGTTGTTTGTAGGAGTATATTCACTCAATGCAGCAACTATATCCTCGTCCATTACACCAAAGAATCTGCCAATACAAGCTGCAGAAAGAATATTTGACAAATTGTAGTCGCCAATAAGTTGGGTATTTATCTCGTATGTTTGACTTTCGCCAGAGGCGTTACCGTTTAGGCTAAGGTTTACATTTATAAAAGGTGTGCAAGAAATAATTTTGCCTGACACAAAGTTTTCTTCAGATTCGCCATATTTGATACTTTCTAATTCGTTCGCAAATACTGGCATTTCGACAGGCTCAATGACCGCACTCGCCATATCACATAAATGTGGATTGTCGGCATGTAGGAAAATCTTACCCTCTACTCCCGCAATCCACTCATAAAGTTCACCTTTGGTTTTCTTTACGCCCTCAAAACTACCGAAACCTTCCAAGTGAGCCTTGCCCACATTGGTAATAATGCCATAGTTTGGACGAGCTATTTTACAAAGGAATGCAATTTCCTCTGGGTGATTCGCGCCCATTTCCACCACAGCAATATTGTGACTGCGGTTTAAGCGAAGCAAAGTAAGAGGCACACCAATGTGGTTATTTAGGTTTCCTTGAGTATAAAGAACATTGTATTCTTTACTCAAAACTGTAGAAATAAGTTCTTTTGAAGTTGTTTTGCCGTTTGTACCTGTTATACCAATAACTGGAATATTAAATTTGCAGCGGTGATAACAAGCCAAATCTTGAAGAGCTTTAAGTGAATCTTCCACGTGAATAATATTTGGATTGCCAACGCCTATTTCTGGATTGTCTGTAATAGCATATTTACAACCTAGTTCCAAGGCTTTTTCTACAAACAAATTTCCATCAAAATTGGCACCCTTAATCCCCACAAACATGGCGTCTTTTGGACAATTTCTACTGTCGATGCTAACACCTGATGATTCTAAAAACTTTTCGTATATATTTTCCATTGTGTTTCATTTAATATGACAAAGTTAGGTATATTTGAGCAAAAACATTCATTTTAAGTAAATTATTTACCATTAGTATGAATATTTAAACGAAAAATCTGTAATTTTGTATAATGTTTAAATCCATAAGACTATGGTACGCAAGTTTGATTTTATCGTTGTAGGTAGCGGAATTGCTGGTATGAGTTTCGCCCTTAAGGTGGCGCACAAAGGTAAAGTGGCCATACTTTGTAAAAGCAAGTTGGAAGAAGCTAACACACATTATGCTCAAGGTGGTATCGCTTCAGTGACTAATGAGGCAGATAATTTCGAGAAACATATATCGGACACCCTAATAGCGGGCGACGGACATTGCGACGAAGAAGTAGTGCGCAAAGTGGTGGAAAATGCTCCAAGAGAAATTGAAGCATTGGTAAATTGGGGTGTGGATTTCGACAAAGACGCAGAAGGCAACTTCGACCTACACAAAGAAGGCGGTCATTCAGAGTTCCGTATCCTTCACCACAAAGATAGCACTGGTGCTGAAATACAGTCTTCACTTATTAAAAGAATTAAACAACATCCTAATATAGAGGTATTTGAGAATTATTTTGCAATAGAAATTATTACTCAACACCACCTTGGTCAACTAGTAAAACACACCACTCCAAATATTACTTGCTATGGTGTGTATGTGCTAAATCCTCGCACTCGCCGTGTACATACTTTCCTTTCAAAAATAACCATGATGGCTACTGGCGGTATTGGTCAAATTTATCAAACCACTACCAATCCTTCTGTTGCCACAGGCGATGGTATTTCTATGGTTTATCGTGCAAAAGGTCTTGTAAAAGATATGGAATTTGTTCAATTCCACCCTACTTCACTTTACAATCCGGGCGACAAACCTTCATTCCTTATTACCGAGGCTATGCGTGGCTATGGGGCTGTGCTTAGAACTATCAAGGGCAAGGAATTTATGCATAAATATGATAGTCGTGGTTCGCTTGCTCCACGTGACATTGTGGCAAGAAGTATTGATACAGAAATGAAACTTGCTGGTTGTGACTACGTTTACCTAGACGTTACCCACAAAGATGCCGAAGAAACAAAGAAACACTTCCCTATGATTTACGAAAAATGTTTGTCATTGGGTATTGATATTACAAAAGATTACATTCCTGTGGTGCCTGCTGCTCACTACTTGTGTGGTGGTATTTTGGTAGACAAAGATGCTCGTACCTCAATAAATAACCTTTACGCCGCAGGCGAATGTTCTTGCACAGGGCTTCACGGAGCAAACCGTTTGGCATCAAACTCACTTATCGAGGCTATTGTTTATGCTGATGCTGCCGCGAAACATTCACTTAATGTGATTGATGGCATCTCTATTCGTGAGGATATTCCACTATGGAACGACGAGGGCACTTCACTAAACGAAGAAATGATTCTTATTACCCAAAGTTTGAAAGAAGTTTCAAATGTAATGAGTAATTATGTAGGTATTGTTCGTTCAAATTTACGTTTAAAAAGAGCATTTGACCGCCTAGAAATTCTTTATAAAGAAACAGAAGACTTGTTTGACCGTTCTGTAGTGACCAAAGAAATTTGCGAACTTAGAAACATTATCAACACAGCATATTTAGTGATTAAACATGCTATGGAACGCAAAGAGAGTCGCGGTTTACATTATACATTAGATTATCCAGATAAAATTACCTTATGATTAACTATAAAAGAAGAGTAAGTTCTGCAGTTCAAGTGGGACAAGTGGGTATAGGTGGCGAAAATCCTATACGCGTGCAGTCTATGTTAAACACCTTTACCACCGACACCGATGCGTGCGTGGCACAGTCTGAAAGGCTTATTGCCGTGGGTTGTGAGATAATTCGTCTTACTACTCAAGGTGTGAAAGAGGCTGCAAACACTGCCGAGGTTAAGAAAATCCTTAGAGAAAAAGGATACAACACTCCACTTGTGGCAGACGTGCATTTCAACCCTGCTGCAGCAGAAGAAGCTGCTCTTCATATAGAAAAGGTAAGAATAAATCCAGGCAACTTTGCCAATACTCTTGAGGCTATTCAAGATAAATTTACAAAATTCTTGGTTCTATGCAAGGAGCATGGCACTGCCATAAGAATTGGTGTAAACCATGGTTCGCTAAACCCTCGTATGATGCAACAATACGGCGACACTCCAGAGGGCATGACAGAAAGTTGTATGGAATTTCTTCGCATTTGCAAGGCAGAAAATTTCACCGACGTGGTGATTTCTGTGAAGGCTTCAAACACTCGCATTATGGTGCAAACTGTGCGTCAAATTGTGCGCAGAATGGAGGAAGAGGGTATGAATTTCCCTCTACACCTTGGCGTAACAGAGGCTGGCGATGGCGAAGACGGACGTATTAAATCTGCTGTGGGAATTGGTACTCTTCTGCAAGAAGGCATTGGCGACACTATTCGTGTGTCACTTAGCGAAGACCCAGAAAAAGAAATCCCAGTGGCTAAAGCGATAGTAGATTTTATAAATAAAAAAGCTCAAGCACCTACTTTGGAAGATAGTGCGGCTTACGGCTTGAGCACTTCGGGTTGCGAAGAGCCTTTATTTAATGGTGAATCATACTCTAGACGTCTCACCGAAGCTGTGGGCGAAATAGGTGGCGGTAAAGTGCCTGTGGTGGTGCTTGCTAGCGATGTTTTATCTGACGAAATTAATGTTATCACCCTTGATCACGCTAACGCCATGGGTCAAGGACGATTAGAAATAATGCGTCTGAATAAAGCAGGAAACCGCAAACCTGTTATTCTAAAACGCAAATATGAGACTACAGATTGGGACGAACTTTGCCTACAATCTGCTATGGAACTTGGTGCATTTTTCATCGACGGACTTGCCGATGGCATCTGCATTGAGGCTCCTGCATTCCCAACTGAAGACGTAGAAAAACTTTCCTATAATATACTACAAGCCGCTCGCGCTCGACAAACCAAAACTGAGTATATCTCATGTCCTAGCTGCGGCAGAACACTATTTGACCTACAAGAAACTATAGCTCAAATCAAGGCTAAAACCTCTTCTCAAACCCACCTAAAAATAGGTATCATGGGCTGCATAGTAAACGGTCCTGGCGAAATGGCCGATGCCGACTACGGTTACGTGGGCGCCGCTCGTGGCAAAATTTCCCTTTACAAGGGCAAAGAATGCATCGAGAAAAACATTCCTCAAGAAGAAGCGGTAGAAAAACTCGTTGAGCTGATAAAAGCAAATGGGGATTGGAAGTGAATCTCTCTACTACGCTGCGCTACGTAGAAGATAGGCTGCACCTCGGAAATACAAAAAAAACTGCGTTTTTCTTGGTATTTCGCTCGGTTTGCACTATCTTTGCAGTCCGATTATTATTCTTTTTAAGATAAGTTATTGATTTTCAGAGAAAAATGTCTTTTTTAGCCTTTAGACATGCCCAACTCTGATTTGAGAATAACATTGTTAAACGAATAAAAAAATTTTTAATTGTGGATACATTAAGTTACAAAACAGTATCAGCGAACAAAGCAACCGTTACTAAAGAATGGGTGGTTGTTGATGCTACCGACCAAATTTTAGGTCGTTTTTGTTCAAAAGTCGCTAAACTTGTGAGAGGTAAATACAAACCTAACTTCACTCCTCACGTTGACTGTGGCGACAACGTTATTATCATCAATGCCGACAAAATCAAAATGACCGGCAAAAAATGGACTGACCGTAGTTATTTAACTTACACTGGTTATCCTGGTGGTCAAAAATGCATCAATCCTCTACGCCTACAAGCTAAAGGATCAGCACGTTTATTCAACAAAGTGCTTAAAGGTATGCTACCTAAAAACCGCCTAGGTGACAAGTTATTAAGCAATGTTTATGTTTACGATGGTGCTGAACACAAACACGAAGCTCAAAATCCTAAATTTATTGACATCAATACACTTAAATAATAGCTATGGAAGTAACAAATGCAATTGGTAGAAGAAAAGCGGCTGTAGCACGCGTTTATGTAACCCCAGGAAAGGGTACAATTACCATTAACAAAAGAGATTTAGCGGTTTATTTCCCAAGCTCTATTCTTCAATTCGTGGTTAAACAACCACTAGTGAAATTGGGTGTAGCCGAAAATTATGATATCAAAGTTAACCTAAATGGTGGTGGATACAAAGGTCAAGCTGAAGCTCTTCGTTTGGCTATCGCACGCGCATTGGTTAAAATCAACCCAGAGGACAAACCTGCTCTTAAATCTGAAGGTTTCATGACACGTGACCCACGTGAAGTTGAACGTAAAAAACCAGGTCGTCCAAAAGCACGTAAAAGATTCCAATTCTCTAAACGTTAATCTTTATTATACGTTTTTATTGGAAGCTGTTTAGTATCTAAACCATTGGGACTCTGCTTTATACGGCAGATTACCCAACGGTTGATATGTTTTAACAAGAATGTAAACAAACTTTTTAAAAAATTATGGCAAGAACAAATTTTCAAGACCTTTTAAATGCTGAAGTGCATTTTGGTCACATGACTCGCAAATGGAATCCTGCGATGGCTCCTTACATCTTCACAGAGCAAAACGGAATCCACATCATCGATCTTAACAAAACTGTAGTAAAAATAGACGAAGCTGCTGATGCTCTTTATCAAATAGCTAAACAAGGTAAAAAAATCCTTTTCGTAGCTACTAAAAAACAAGCTAAAGAAATCATCGCAGAAAAAGCTACTTCTGTAAATATGCCTTATATTACAGAACGTTGGGCTGGTGGTATGTTAACTAACTTCTCTACTATCCGTAAAGCAGTTAAAAAAATGACTACTATCGACAAAATGTCTAACGACGGTACTTTCGAAAACCTTTCTAAACGCGAAAAATTACAAATCGCTCGTCAAAGAGAAAAACTACAAAAGAACTTAGGCAGTATCGCAGACCTAACTCGTCTTCCTTCTGCTCTTTTCGTAGTTGACGTAATGAAAGAACACATCGCTGTGAAAGAAGCTAACCGTCTAGGTATTCCAGTGTTTGGTATCGTTGATACAAACTCAAACCCAAGAAACATCGACTACATTATCCCAGGTAATGACGACGCTTCTAAATCTATCGATATCATCTTAAGCGCAGTTGTTGATGCTATCGGCGAAGGTTTGAAAGAACGCAAAATGGAAAAAGAAAAAGAACAAGAAAACAACGCTAACGATAAACAAGAAAAGAAAGCTAAAGGCGGTCGCGCTCGCATCAAACGTGGTGAAAACGCAGAACTTAACGCTAACGTAGCTGAAAAATTCTTATCTGAAGCAGAAAAAGAAGAAGCATAAAATTATGGCAGTAACTATGGCAGATATTTCCAAGCTTCGTACAATGACCGGAGCTGGAATGATGGATTGTAAAAACGCTTTAAACGAAGCTGAAGGTAACTTCGATAAAGCTATTGAAATTATTCGTAAAAAAGGTCAAGCTATCGCAGCTAAACGTAGCGACCGTCAAGCATCAGAAGGTTGTGTACTTTCTGCTTCTAACGGCGAATTTGCTGCAGTAGTAGCTATCAAATGCGAAACTGACTTCGTAGCACAAAACGCTGACTTCATCGCTTTAACTCAAAGCATCCTTGACGCAGCTATGGCAAACAAAATCGCTGACAAAGACGCTCTTTTAGCTCTTGAAATCGATGGTCGTAGCATCGCAGACCTAATCACAGACCGCAGTGGTATCACTGGCGAAAAAATGGAATTAGGTTTCTATGAAGTAGTTAACGGTGCAGCAACTGTTGCTTACATCCACCCAGGAAACAAACTTGCTACTGTAGTAGCATTCAACGAAGCTCTTGACGCTCAAGTAGCTCGTGAAGTAGCAATGCAAGTTGCAGCTATGAACCCAATCGCTGTGAAACGCGACGAAGTTCCTGCAAACATCATCGCTACAGAATTAGAAGTTGGTCGTGAAAAAGCTCGTCAAGAAGGCAAACCAGAAGCTATGCTTGACAAAATTGCTGAAGGTCGTCTAAACAAATTCTACAAAGAGTCTACTCTTCTAGAACAAGACTTCATCAAAGACGCTAAAGTAAGTGTTCAACAATACTTAAAACAAGTTTCTGCGTCTCTTACAGCTACAGCTTTCAAACGCGTAACTCTAAACGAAGAATAATAAATTTTTATTCATATGAAAAATGGCGGCTAAATTTAGTCGCCATTTTTTTATTTAGGATTTTTATTTATCTAATATATTCTTTTTTGAGATACTTCCTTATTGTTTTAAATTTAGGGAAGATTGTGTTGGCACGAAGGTCACTTCTATACACTAAGCAGGCTACAAAAGTAAGGATTCCTACTATTGACAATAATCCATATATTTCCTTCATACTTACTACTAAGGAATGCAATTGTAGCGAACCATAAAGTTCTGAGAAATTGTGGATTTGCATCCCTACTCCATCAATAAATGATGAAAAATGAGCAAAATTCGCTGTTTGTACCTCTTCTAAGAAATGATGTAGTATTGCCTCGCCTAGCAACGCACCACAGCAAGCACTTACCATACCTTGAATGGCAATTGTTTGAAAGAAATGTGGGAATGGTGTTACTGTAAGCGATGTAATAAACACTATGGCTATAATTTCATATCCAAATGCACGTAATAGTACTGGTAGGAATAGCGACTCTTGTGTTTGATTGTAATCTATTGTGAAATACATTAGTATTAAATAAGAAACTACAAACGCCAAGCCAATTGTGGTCATTGTTTTGTATTTCCAACGCAATTTTGCAAAGGTGATATAACAAAATACTGCTCCTGCTATTATGCCTAAAAGTACTATCCAGTTTAATGCTATTATATGCAGAGAATCATAATGTAAAACTGCTGCAGTATAGATATGCTCAAACAAATGCGATGGACTAAGCAAAAGGTCTAATCCTAAATAAAGAAAGAATGTAAGATAGACGTTTTTATAAGTCCAAGTAACATTGTTTATAAATGGGTGGCGTATGAACGATGCTCTCCAGACATTTAATAATACAATAACTACACAAGCTACTGTTGCAGCAATAATGTATTCTGAGTAGAACCAATCGTAATAGTCGCCATAAATAAGTACAAACACAGCACACATTACGGCAGAGCACCATAGTATCGCACCCAACCAATCGATACCAAAAAGTGGTAATTTTGGCATGGAACGATAATGTTTAAATAGGATTTTAGTGAGTAAAAATACCAATAAACTTGCTCCTATTATTAGGTAGTGCATATACTGCCATTGAGTATAAAAAACTGTATATGTGGTGGCTAGTCCAGAGATTTGAATGCAAGCTTGTACCACCAAGTAGATATAACAAAACCATTCTGCCATATCTCTTTTGGGTGTAATCCACAATTGTACAGTGGTATTGCACGCAAAGGTGCCCCACATTCTAAATATTCCCAATATAAAACTTACTAGTACAAGTAGTGGTACATTTGTAGTGTTTACACAGATGATATTGCAAATGGCGATACCTAAAGAACAGGTTAAAAGTGAAGTTTTTATTGAAAATCTAAATTTTAACCTCAACATTATCACAAAGACTAGCAGCATGCCTATTAGCGAAGCATAACCTGCCATCATAATGTCTTCGTTGAGTAGGGCAAGACCACTAGACATTTCGTTGGCTGAAGCCAAATATACTCCTCCAGAAACTTGAAAAACAAGCAAAAAGGCAATGAGAATCCACGGGCGTAGCCAAATAGGGACAAAGTCTCTTATGTCTTGAATAATATATTTTTGTGGTGAACTCATGTTTAATATTTTACTTCACATTCCACATTCATACCTGCTCTAAGTAGTGCCATATCTTCTGCAGAGTTTTCTTCGGTAAACTCTATACGCACTGGTATGCGTTGCTCCACCTTAACAAAATTTCCTGCAGAATTATCTTGTGGGAAGATAGAAAAACTTGCTCCTGTAGCCCCAGAAATGGATTCAACTCTACCCTTGAATACTACAGAGGAAATAGCATCTACTTTAATCTCAACATTTTGACCCACTGCAAGATTTTCTGTTTGGGTTTCCTTATAGTTTGCTACTACCCATTTGTCAGATTCGTTTACAAGATTTACTACTGCTTGTCCTGGTTGTACCAATTGTCCGTTCTCAATGTTTTTTCTACCTGTAACGCCATCGCATGGGGCAGTAATGATAGTATAAGAAAGATTTAGGCGAGCCAGTTCTAAGGCTACTGATGCTAGTTTTATGCCTGCTTCTGCTTGTTCTAGGCGCAGGGTTTGTTCATCTTTTATTAGAGAAGTACTTTCTTTCTGACGAGACATTTGCTCATATCTTGCCTTGGCTGCCTCGTAATTTGTTTTCATGGCATCAAATTGTTGGCGAGTAACAGATTTTTCTTCTAAAAGGTTTTTATAGCGTTGGTATTCACGTTCTGCATTTTCCATTCGTACTTTTGCTTCTGAGATTCCAGCCTCTGTAACACCAATATTACTCTCGGTGGTGCGTATAGTTTTGCTCAACACTTCTTTAGCTATAAGTGCATTTTTATAGTCTGCCTCTGCCTGTGCTACTCTGTGACGAAACTCAATATCTTCTATAATAAGCAGAGTGTCACCCTTTTTAACTTCTTGATAATCTGTAAAATATATCTCTTTTATAAAACCTTGCACACGTGTGTTTATTGGTACAATTTGTTGTTTTACTTGTGCGTTGTCTGTAAACTCTACATTGCCTAAATGAATAAATTTTGAGAAAACCCAAGTGATAGAGGCTAATAATAAGATTACCACCACCACGTTATAAATTAACTTCATTTGTTTCTTTTTCATATCTATAAATTTTATTTGTTATTGATTCCTAGTTCTCTTAAAAGCGCGTAGTATTTATAAACAATATCTATGCGAGCATTCACTACTTCTAGTTCTGCATTTAATTTTGTGGTACTGGCATCTAGCATTTCTGTAATTAGAACCAAATCGTTTAAGTATCTATTGTTTATGATTCTATAGTTTTCTTCTGCAAGCGTAAGGCTCGTTTCGTGTACTGAGAGTTTTTCATAAGCCTCTTTATACTTAGTATATGCAGCAAAGACAGCATTGCGTGCATTTTCTAGTTGCAAAGCTTCTTTTTCTTCGGCAAGATTCATTGCAGAGCGTGCCAATTGTACTTTTCTTGGCGTGCGATAAAGTGAAGAAAGGTTGTAATTGATACCTACTCCCACCATCCAATAATCGAAATTGTTATTGATTACTGGCACTTCTATCATAATAGGACCATCGTAATGATTGTTTGCAAAGAGTGCTATGCTTGGATAATAATCTGATTTTGCCAAACGTACTTCTTTTGAGGCTATCTCTTTTTCTTTTGATGCAATTTTTAGTTCTGTTCTATTTTCTAGGGCAGTATTCATTAGATTAGTCTCGTCGAGCATAGAAAAATCTGTTTCCAACACACTTGAAACTGGTTTTATTAGTGTGTTTTCTGGTAGGTCTAATGTTTGAACCAACTGATAATTTATAATATTGTAGGCATTATTTAGTTCTATCAGTGCTAGCCTTAGATTTTGAAGTCTAAGTTCGTGACGAGTGACGTCGCTTTGTAGTGCCATACCTTCTTTTTCCCTAGATTTCACTTGGTCTATTAAGACTTCTGTTTGTTCTATATTTTTGTGGAAAACTTCTTTTTGGTTATTTAATTTGTATAGCTCTAGATAATATCCTGTAACTAAAAAACGAATATCGGATTCTCCTTTTGTAAGGGAAAGTTGGGCTAGTTGCTCTTCTAAAGTGGCTTTTTCTACAGATTTTAAAATTGCACCACCGGCAAATAGCACTTGTGTAGCTTCAAAAGAAAAATTGTTGCCAAAGTGTGGCATTTCTACTGTTTGGCCATTGCCCCAATTGCGGTCGGTAATATAACCATTGCCTATGTAAGAGGCTGATGCCGAAAGTTTTACCTCTGGAGTATAGGCTGTTTTTGCCATTTTTACAGCTGCCGAAGCTGTTTCTACACCTGCTTGCGCCACCTTTAGATGTTTACTATTTTGTACTGCCATTTGGCATACCTCATCTAAAGTCATTGATTTTTCTTCTGTTTTACCTTGGGCAAAGGTATAGTCAGATGCTTTTGTAGTTGCAAAGCCCAAAGAAAACATTGCTAGTAAGAAAAATGTAATTTCTAATCTCTTTAATCTCATAATTTTAGGTTTAATTTTTGGAGTACAAAGTTCTTATTTTTATGCTATAAAACATATTTCTTTATTTCTATAAAAATTTCCTTTTTTACCATTTTTGTCTGATATTTTTGTAATTTTGTAGTGTATAGAATATCAAAATAGTAATTGATGAAAGATTTTTGCATAAATTTAAACTCAGATTCGTTTCCTATTATTAGAAACCTGCATAAGATTGATTTTTCTTTGGTGTGTATTTGCCTAGAAGGGTTTTCTAAAATGGAAGTAAATGCAAGGAGCGTTGATTTCAAGAAAAATGACATTATTGTCGCTTTTCCAGGGCAGATTATTTCAATTGAGTCGAAAAGTGAGGATTTCAAAGTGGCGTTTTTCACTATTTCTGATAAACTAATTCATGACATCATATATAGAATGCCTGCAAATTTTATTAGTTTTTTAACTGACTATGTGGTGTATTCTCTGCCTGACGACGAAAGTTCTGTTATTTTATCTGAATATTTTTCTGTTCTTAATAAGTTTTATGCAGACAAGGAGCACGTTTATAGAAATGAAATTATAACTCATTTGCTTAGGGTTTTCTATATGGACCTCTACAATAAAGTGCTTAAAAATCACAATCTGAGTGCAAATCTTTCTAAAAGAAAAAGCGAACTACTGCAACAATTTTTTTCCCTTTTGCCTAAATATTGTATGACAAATAGAGAGGTTTCGTTCTACGCAGATAAACTTTGCATTACACCTAAATATCTTTATATGATTACAGAAGAGGGCACTGGGAGCACAGTGAAAGAGTTGATTTCGAGATACGTGATTGCAGAACTAAAGGTGATGCTTTCCGCCGAAAAAATGCCATTAAAGGTTGTTGCAGAGAAATTTAACTTCCCTTCTGAGGCATATCTGTGTAAATTTTTTAAAAATCAGACTGGTATGAGTCCACAGGGATATAGAAATAAGAGTAAATAAACGTGAGTTTGGGAAATTCGGTGTATCTTTGCACCTGAAATAAAAAGATTATGGTACAAGAACTAGATATTAGAAAAAATAAAATAATTGCTGCACTTAAGAATGTGGGTGCGGATGCGTGTTTGTTAACCACTTCTGTGAATATTTATTATGCCACAGGACGCATTATTATTGGTTATGTATATATTGACATTGATGGCAATGTACTTAGCCTTGTGCGTCGTCCAAACAATGTGGTTGGTGAAAATGTGTTTTTCATAAGAAAAGTGGAGCAATTAGCAGAAATTTTAGGTGGTCTTGGTATTGAGATGCCTACAAAACTTGTGGTAGAAGGGGATGAAATTTCTTTTGGAGAGTGGAACCGCATTGCTGCTTGCACTGGTGCTGAACTAGTTAATGGTTCTGCCCTACTTCGTTTGGTGAGAAGTGTGAAAACAGAGTGGGAAATTGCTCAATTGAGTCTTTCTGCCGAGATACAATCTGATGTGCTAAGAAAAGTGCCTTCAGTTTATGTTAAGGGCATGACAGACCACGAATTTAGCGTAGAAGTGGAAAAACTTTTCCGTCTTGCAGGTTGCCTTGGTCTATTCCGCATCTATGGTGGCACAATGGAGGCTTATATGGGTTCTATCCTTGCAGGTGAGAATGCTTGTGCACCTTCACCATACGACTTTGCTCTTGGCGGGGCTGGCATGCACCCTTCATTGCCTCTCGGTCACAATGGAGGCGTTCTTAAAGAAGGTCAAACCGTGATGGTAGACATAAATGGAAACTTTACTGGTTACATTTCAGACCAATCTAGAACTTTTTCTATTGGAAAACTTCCTCAGTATGCGTATGATGCTCACAGAGTTTCTATTGAAATTCAGGAAAAAATAGCTCAAAAAGGTAAGCCTGGTGTATCATGCGAGGAACTTTATCAAATGTCGTTAGCGATAGCTAAAAAGTATGGTTTTGAAAAGAATTTTATGGGTCTTACCCAACAAGCTAAGTTTGTGGGACACGGCATTGGTCTTGTTATCAACGAGCTTCCTGTGCTTTGCGATCGCAACAAAGCAGTGCTTGAAGTAGGTAATACTATTGCTCTTGAACCTAAATTTGTGTTTCCTGAAGTGGGTGCTGTGGGTACAGAAAATAGCTTCGTTGTTACAGAAAACGGTATGAAAAAACTAACCTCAGCTCCAGAGGAAATTATTGATTTATTAAAATAAAAAACTCTTATGGGACGTAATAAATTTTCTGAAAAAGAGATTAGAATTATTCGTAAACTGCTTGGCAGCAAGATGAAAGCCAATCGTGGTGCTCAAAAGATGATTCGTCATACTTTGCGTACTGTGTTCTCTTTTAATATCTCGGACTTCAATGTGCAAGGCGAAGCGTTTGGTCCAGTGCAACTAGACGAGTGTGTACGCCGCAGACGCATCCATATCCTAGACGAAGCCACTATCGAGGATATGAAGTTACGTTATGCAGAGAAGAAACAACACGAGCAAGCCATGGAGCAAGCAGAAGCCATTGCCGATGGTGAAAATGTAGATTGGCAAGCCGTGCTAAAAGAGTGGAACGAATATTACGCCGTAGAAGACCCAAGCAAAGTAAGTACGGAAGGAGAATAATAGTTGTAAATTCAACTATTATGACCATTTTTAGACCATAACAGTTAAAAATACAACTTTTAATAACGAAAAAATTAATGAGTAAAGAAGAACTTTTTCCGCTGGTGGATGAGGCTGGCAATGTGGTGGGAACAGCCACTAGAAAGGTGTGCCATAGCGGTACTTTTTGGTTGCATCCTGTGGTGCATTTGCATGTGTTCAACAGCAAAGGCGAGCTTTATTTGCAAAAACGCAGCATGCTAAAAGATGTGCAACCGGGCAAGTGGGACACTGCTGTGGGCGGGCATGTGGACGCAGGCGAAACTATTCTTGAGGCGCTTGCACGTGAGGTGCGCGAAGAACTTGGCATCACCGAAGCGGAGTTTAAACCACTATTTGTGTATCCATATCGTTCTACCACCGAATACGAACTTGTAAACGCCTACTACACCATCTACGATGGCGTTATCACCCCAGACCCTACCGAGGTAGACGAGGGGAAGTTCTGGACTTTAGATGAGATAAAAGAGGCAGTAGGCAAAGAAATTCTCACTCCCAACTTTGAGATGGAATTTGAAAAAGTCCTGGATTTTTTAAAGAAATAACTTAACCCCACTAAAGCTGTAGCAGAAATGTTACAGCTTTTTTGTTGAAATTTATTTTTTTGACTTTATACCCTTGATAAGAACTTTGAAACGACGAGCAACATGAAGTATTGCCAATACTGAGAAAATAATACCCAAATAATAGTGCACCAAACCAGTATGAGTGCCTTGACCCTCACAAAAAACTAATAAGAACACCCCTGAAAGAACTACACCGATAAAAGCCATCATAATAAAGAATGAAATTTTCTTTCTAAATGAAGATTTCTTTACTAGCGCTTTAAACCATCCCCAATGTTGCTTCACATGAAAACCTACAAATATTAATAGAAAAATATTAATGATAACATGAATAACTGACCAATTGTGCCATACTTCATGAGATAAAAAATGATGAGCAAAATGAATTGCTACTCCTGTGATTAATGACAATAATCCTAGAACAATTAATGCTAAATCTGTTTTAAATATTGGTTTCATATAAATCTATTTTCGACGCAATTTACTAAATTATTTCTGAGTTAGGCATATTCCCTCACAAAAAATCTAGAAAATAGAATATTATCAACATCGAAATTTAACAAATAAATGATATATTTGTAATTAAACACTAAAAGTATTATTTATGAAGAGACGCTACATAATTCTTATAATGCTGTTTGTTTGTATGGGTATTGTGGCACAAGACCGCACGTTTACTGTGGGTGACATTACTTTTAAAATGAAATATGTGCAAGGTGGCACATTTAATATGGGAGCACAAAGCACCGACTCTAATGGTGATAACTACGATGCAGACGCAAGTGTGATAGAAGAACCTGTGCACAGCGTTACTGTTTCTTCCTTTTACATGGGCGAATATGTGATAACACAAGCACTTTGGGAGAGCCTAATGTATGAAACCCCCAATGCAGAATCTGAAAATGTGTGGTTTGAGGGCTGCGGTTTGGGCGCCGACTATCCAGCATATTATATCACATACAATGATGTAAAAAACTTTATTATTGCGTTAAATAGTTTTGCTCGTTACACAAACCAATTAACCGAAGGCGAATATTTTAGAATGCCTACAGAAGCAGAATGGGAGTTTGCTGCACACGGTGGCAACAATAGCATGGGCTACAAATATGCAGGGTCAAATAACGTGAACGATGTGGCTTGGTATGTGCAAAACTCACCAGAAAGCACCCAAAAAGTAGGTCAAAAACAGCCAAACGAATTGGGACTATATGACATGAGCGGCAACGTAATGGAATGGTGCTCAGACTATTACGGCGCATATTCAGAAGAGGAACAAACAAACCCAATTGGCGCATCATACGGCCACTACAGAGTGCTTAGAGGCGGAGTGTATCTAAGACCAGCCACCCTATGCCGCATAACAGACAGATCTTACGCTCTAGAAAACACCCGCGTCACCTACTACGGAGCTAGACTTGTGTTGCAATCAAACATTAGCACAGATATAGAAGCAAGCTCTGCGCTAGACATTGACCTTTACACAAAAGATAATAACTTATATATCAACAATTTACCTTACAATGATTCAGAATCCACTATTATTGATCTAAATGGCAAGGTGATATTAAAACAAAATGTAAACGAGTCTAATACAAGCATCAATATTTCTACCCTACCCCAAGGATGCTACATTCTAAACCTCAACGGTAAAAACTATAAATTCCTAAAACAATAACCCCAACACAGCACTGAAAATCTTCGGTGCTTATGCGCAGAGAATGTCTGCCCAATTCACATTGGTCTACTGCACCGGAATTATCTGGATTTTGGTTTCGCCTTGCTTGTTTTGGCCAAGTTCTATGGCGATGTCGTTCTCGAGACGACTTAAAAATTGTTCCCAGTCTGCATCTGTGGTAAATAAGAAACTGGCATAGCAGTTATTCTTATCCTCAAACGTGCTAAACTCACGTTTGCCATCAGTACCTTCTGCCACCCCGCAGCCTTGCACCTGAATTATCTTTTCCTTTATAGCACCCACTGTCTTGCTCCTACTCATTGCATCACCCACACGTTCGTTGTAGTTTGCCATATTCATCGACATTCGTTTCTGTTCCCATAGTCCGTAGATAGTAATCATAATACGTTCTGTAAGGAAAGAACACTTAAAGATTAGTGTTTTTATGTCGCGTATTTTAATTTCCTTGTTAATATTGGCATCCTTTAGATGCTTGCACACGGCATCTATCTCCACATTGTAATTACGCAGATTTAAGTACAAATTGTGCATTACCTCATATTTTTTACCGTTCCCATAAAACGACTCTAAGTGTATATTCTCCATTGGAATTTTAAGTTTCATTAGGTGTTCCTCAGATGGATAACCCTTAAACTCTATATCCTCCAACTTTCTTTTTAAAGTAAATGTTACTACAAGATTTCTATACAAGTGACGCACAAGGTCTAGAAGCAAATTGCGCTGCGTATCTTGCGAAAGTTTTGTGGTGTTGTCTGAAGTGTTTTTTTGAGATAGAAAGGTGAAAACCGAAAATAGAAGCGCCACCACAGCTATCACTATATTAAAACCATCCCACCAAAACTCAAAAGATGTGTTCTCTGCTGTTAACTGGGTAAATTTTTTAATATAGTTGAGCGCATTGTGGTTTTGCGCCACTGTATCCACAACATTAGTTACAGTTAATAGTATTTGATCTTGCATATTAAAATAGATTTGGTTTACAAATTTAAGAGTTAAAATTATAAAAGCAACAAAAACCACTCCGCAAAATTCCAAAACAATAAAACTACTCCCCTCACAGCATCGAAACACTTTTCGGTGCTGTTTTTTTGTGCTCATGACAGAGCTCAAGATAGTGCTCATGAAAATGCAAATCTGCACCAAGTTGGCACTAAGTCGGAATCAAGTCGGAATTAAAAATCTTGAAAGTAATGTAGAAATAAACATAGAAAAAGGAGTTTCATGCGCGCTGAAACTCCTAACATCCTTTTTTAAGTGCAGATATAGCGACTAAGCCTATACGGGCACTATTTCATTGCAAAGATAAATATAATTTTTACTATTACAAACTAAATTTTGATTTTTGTACAATTTTTATAATATCATTTGTATTTCTATCTCTTTCAGAATTCATTAAATTTGAGATTGCTAAAATTGCTATGGACGCCTATGGCAAACCTTCTTCTGAAATAAATCACCCTATCTATGAAGATATTGCTTTCCTACAATTAATAGGTTATCATTCTGAAAAGTTTAAATATTCAACAAAGATTAAAAGTCTACCTTCTTCTATATTCAATAATCTACTAGTAAAATACCTAGCAACTAAAACTGATAAAACATTCCTTGTCCTACGTTCTGAGAATTTATGGAAAGAGGTCTTTGGAGATGATTTATGGAATAAATTAGAAGCAGAAGGCCGAATTATTACCAAAGGACATAAAGGGATGTCTCAGGCAATCACACGTGGCAACATAAAAAAAGATAATGGCTATGACAAATTAGTTAAAGTATTGTCTGGCAAATAAATAAAAACAGAGGCTGCTATAAAAATTTTAGCAGCCTCATTTGTTATTTAGAATTTTGATTTTACGTAGGCGCCGACGAATTTGGCGTCGTATTGGTTTGGGTAGGTTTCTTTCATGTAGTTCATGATTTTGCCCATGTCTTTTACGCTGGTGGCTCCTAGGTCGGCGATAGCTTTGTCTAGAACTGCTGCGGTTTCTTCTTCTGACATCATTTTTGGTAGGAAGAAGTTGATGTATTCTAGTTGTGCTAATTCTTCTTTTACTAGGTCTTCGCGGCCTGCTGCGGCGTACATGTCGGCAGATTCTTTGTGTTGTTTTGAGATTTTTTGGATTAGGCCTAAAATATCTGCTTCGGTGCACTCTCCTTTATATTCGGCAGAGGTTTTGAATTTCATTATTGCGGTTTTGATTTCGCGGATTGCTGTGGTTTTTTCAGCGTTTTTTTCTTTCATTGCAGACATTAATTCTGCTTGTATTTTCTTTTCCATTTTTATTAATTGTTTATTTGTTATTCGTTCTTTTTTAGTATCGATTCCACCACATTCTTGTGGAAGATGGACCTTAGATTGAAATCTTCTTCGCGGATTAGGACACCACCCTTGCCTATCTTGGTGTTGGAATCTTTGAACTTCACTCCTGCTAGTTTAAACTTAATGTGATCAAAATCTTTACCGTAAACGTCAAGACCCAATCTGATAGGATTTAGCAAGGCAATATGATAATTGAAACTTTCGTCTAAGCCTTGAGTACCACCAATTCCTAGTCGATATTTATCCATAGATACCATAAATGGATAAATTTCTATCTCGTTGTTTTTAACAAGGAGTTCCACAGAAACACTATCTATTAGGTTTTCTGTTTTTTTGCTAAACATAAGCATCTTGGCAATTTCTGTGAAGGTTTCACCGTCGAGAAGAACTAGGTCTTCACCTTTTAGCAATACGCCTGCGTTTACAGATGGTAACACCACATTCATAGCAGAATCTAGGTTGGCTGTAAGCGAAGCCTCGCATGCCACACTGCCTTTAAATGAACGAAGCATTGGCATAATAGAGTCTAACTCTGGCAGCGCAGTAACTAGTTCGCCTATCTGTACGCTATCCATGTTGAGCGCAAAGGCAGCATCTGCAGATTTCACATCCTTACACAAATAACTTAGGTGCATAGCCATTTTTCCCACTTGTGTGGATGTAGATAAATTTGCTATACTTAAATTTTGGTCTTTTACTTTTACCCTACCTGCAAAGTCAATAAGTTTCATATTAGAAAGTAACACAGTGTCAACATCTGCGTTGAAACTTAAATTTAGATTCTTTGGAACCACAATTAGCGATGCTTGAGTGGTAGAATCTATTTCTGCTGTGCTTTCTATATCTACATCAAGTTCTGCATCAGATTCTAGTATTTCTACATTGGCATCTGCACTTAAGTGCTTATTTTGCTCTGCTTTTTCATTAGCTACTGTATAGGCACGCATTAGTTGGTTTACATCTATGCGTCTTGACTTTAAGTTTAGATTGCCATTAAGAGTTCTGCCCCTTAGCAAAAATCTGCGCACATTATTTACTTCACCATTAAGTGTGATAGCAGAACGTCCTACACGCAGTCTAAAGTTTGATAAATCTAAAGTATCACCATCGAAATCTAAATCTACTTTACGTACTGTCATTGGCAATGGGAAATAAGCATCTCTCACATTGAAGCGCTTTAGATATATTTTTCCTGTGGTCTTAAATTTCTTCAAGAACTCATCTGCCACATCTTCTTTTTCCATCACTCCCATCACTAGGTGGTACAAACTATCGGTATTAATAACCTTTTGTTCACTTTCTGGAATTGGAACTGGTTTTTCTCCTCTTTTAAATCTCTTATATTTACGGAAATTTGGAGTAACAGAGGCCTGGATGCGAGTAGAGTCTAACAACATACCTGCCTTTTTAGATGCAAATATAACAGAGTCGAACGATAGTCTCACTGTGGATGTTGGCACAAATTTGTATTGCTTATCTGGAGAAATATTGGCACTTGCAGATATCCTTTTTGCCTTGAATCTAACGGTATCTTTGGTTTGAGCATCTATTCCTCTCAAAGAAAGCATGGCACGCAACTTAGGTGCTTTATTTCCGCTTAAATCGTCGGCATAGAACATCATGCTAAGTCTGTCTATATCTGCTTTCACGGCACGTTTGTAGCGCAATGTTAAGTTGCTAAATGCCAATCTAGAGTTTACAAGAGCTGTATCTATTTTGCCTGTTCTTCTGCTTTGAAGACCTGTATTTGTTGTCAATTTAATTCTAAGTGAATCTATATTTAGGCTCAATCTTTCACTTGGAATACTCAATCGCACATCATCGCCAGTAACTGTACCATTGGTATGTATTTGACTCACATTCATGTTGGTAACATCTTCTAGGAAGAAGTCTGTACCCAAATCTGCAGACATTATGCCTCTTATTCTACCATTTTCTAAGAATGGATATAGCTTATTCATGGCATAAAGGTCCACATCGCCTTTAATGTTTGCTTTTACATATTCTTTGCCTTGTTTGTATTTGGCATTAGCATTTAGTTTAAGGTATGAACGACCTGTTTTCACATAGAAATTGTCTACTTGCACAAAGGTTGAGTCCTTGCTATTTTGATTGTAGCGAGCATTTGCTTTTAAATCTAGTCTGTCTAGTTTGGCATTTCGCTCTGGTGCTGAACCCTTGATATTTTTTAGGTCAACATTTAGGTTTACCACTGGTAGTTTTTCTTTGCCATCGAAATAACCTTTGGCAGTGGCATCTGCATTTATAGCACCTTGTAGGCGAATGCCTTGAAGCATATCTACTACAGATTTTGGAGCTAACGCTATAATGTTTTCTATTTTTGGAGAAGAAAGCGCTAAATCAAGGTCTGTATAAATTTCTTCTTTAGATATTATTTCTGCGTAACCAGAGGCTGAAACAGAAGAATTGTCTAATGTTAATGCTAGTTCTTCCACATTGAACTTGTGGAAGGTTGTATCTGCCGTCATTTTAGCCTTTAGGGCACATGAGGTGCTATCTATTGAAAATTCAGCATCATGCAAACGCACGTATGGCATAAGCAGGTCTGTCTTTAGCAGTGTTCCTCTTTCTGTATTTGCCGCTATAAGCTTGGTAGAAAATTTTCCTATAGAATAAACTGTATTTGGGTGTGCATTGTACATAATGTTTTCTGCACCTAGCTCTGCGCCTGCAATGACTGCATCAGACTTAAACACACCCTTTTTAGAGTGAAGCATAAAGTCGTTTACGGCGATATTGAACTGTGCAGAATCATGTTTATACGTTACATTTACCCTATCTAACTCTATGTTTTGCCAACGTATTTCTGGCATTGGAGTAGATGTGGTATCTTCTTCTGCCGATGCAGGAAATACATCCCAGTTGTTTCTACCACCAATAGTTTGAGCATTTACAAGTAGGCCTTTTGCCCATGCATGGTCTATATTTACCTTGTTTTCGTTAAGAAATGCCATCACATCCACTGCCACGTCTAGTGTATCCACTGCAAGAAGTGTATCACGCACCTCAGGAATATGGGTGTAGATAACCAAATCGTGAAGTTTTACACCTACGTTTGGCCAACTAGACAATTTATAGTCCAACTCACCTACCTCAGCTTCCGCTTGCATATAATCTGGCACATACTCCAAGATTTTATTGGTCACCTTTGGAATACAAACCACCTCCAACGCAATGAAAGGTAGTGAAAGTAAAAACACTAAACAAGCTAATGTAATGGATAATGTCTTAACTAAAGTTTTCATTCTTTTGAGGAACTAATTTGTATAATTTGTCGCCACGACGCACAAGTTCTGTGGTTTTAATTGAAAACAAGTCGCCTTTTTTAACTTCGCTTACAGGTTTAAGGTCGAAGCGTAGCTCTTCTACCACTGCTTCGTATGCACCTGTGGTGTCGCCTGTGATAAGAATTTTTTCGCCCACCTTTAGGTCGTATGTTTCCATTAGGCACTCTGCCACACCAATGTTTTTAAAGTAATTGGTAATTTTTCCGATATAGACTTTCTTTTCGGTTGCTGAAGAACCATATCTATGAGACCATTCTCCAAGGCGTCTGCCAAGATAATATCCGTCCCAGAAACCACGGTTGAACACGCGTGCAAGGCTTTCGTCCCATTTTTCGATTTTCTCTTCGGTAAATGTGCCGTTTAGGTATGCATCGATAGCTTCTTTGTAGCATGTAACCACATTTTTTACATATTCAGCACCACGAGCACGACCTTCTATCTTGAACACTCTCACACCTGCATCCATCATTTTGTTCATAAAATGAATGGTTTTAAGGTCTTTTGGCGACATAATGTAGGCGTTGTCCACGTCTAGTTGCACATCGCCTTCTTTGTCGAGCACAGTATATGCACGGCGGCAAACTTGCATGCAAGAGCCACGGTTGGCAGAACGATTGAACTCGTGCAGACTCAAATAACATTTTCCAGAAACTGCCATGCAAAGTGCTCCGTGACAGAACATTTCTATTCTTACTAGTTCGCCATTCTTACCTCTAATTTGCTCTGCCTGAATGGCATCGTAGATGTGTTTTACTTGGTCTAAGTTTAGCTCACGAGCAAGCACCACCACATCGGCAAATTGTGCGTAAAACTTAAGTGCTTCTACGTTGGCAATGTTTAGTTGTGTAGAAAGGTGTACCTCAACTCCTTGAGAACAAGCATATTGCATTGCTGCCACATCGGCTGCAATAATAGCAGAAACGCCTGCATCTTTTGCCACATCAACTATCTGACGCATGTGTTCTAGGTCGTTGTCGTAAAGCACAGTGTTCACTGTTAAATATGTTTTCACACCTTTTTCGTTGCAACGAGCCACTATTTCACGCAAGTCATCCCCAGTAAAATTACTTGAAGAGTGACTTCTCATATTCAATTTCTCTATACCGAAATATACAGAATCTGCCCCTGCATTTAGCGCAGCAGCCAAACTTTCCCAAGACCCCACCGGAGCCATAATCTCAAAATCCGAACGTTTAAGCATATATTTTATATCTTTACTGGTAATCTACAAAAGTAAGAAAAAATAGTATTTTTTCAAAAAAAAAGCAGTATCTTCGCAGATAAAGTATCTATATTGGCATTATGCAGATTGCACATCTAAAATTTTCTGAGTATCCACTGTTTTTGGCACCGATGGAGGATGTTACAAATCCAAACTTCCGTTTGCTGTGCAAAAGATTTGGGGCGGATATGGTATATACAGAGTTTATCTCTTCTGATGCGCTTATTCGCCACGTAACCAAAACAGAGGCAAAACTTAAAACCTCTGATGAGGAACGCCCAGTGGTGATGCAAATCTACGGCAAAGACCCTACTGCCATGGCAGAGGCAGCACAAATAGCAGAAAGTGCAAATCCTGATATTATTGACATAAACTTTGGTTGCCCTGTGAAAAAAGTGGCAGGCAAAGGTGCTGGTGCGGGACTGCTAAGAGATGTGCCTCGTATGCTAGAAATCACCAAAGCAGTGAAAAATGCGGTAAAAACTCCTGTTACTGTAAAAACTCGCCTAGGCTGGGACGACAACTCAAAAATCATTGTTGACCTTGCAGAAGCACTTCAAGACTGTGGCATTTCTGCTTTAAGCATTCACGGCAGAACTCGTGCACAAATGTACACTGGCGAAGCAGACTGGACCTTGATTGGCGAGGTGAAAAACAACCCACGTATGACAATCCCTATCATTGGCAATGGCGATGTTTGCACTCCTGAGAGAGCAAAAGAATGTTTCGACAGATATGGAGTAGATGCTGTGATGGTGGGTAGAGCTACTATTGGTCAACCATGGATTTTCAGAGAGATGAAGCACTATTTGCTTCACGGGGAGCACGCTCCAGAGATGACTTTTAAAGAACAACTAAATATACTTCGTGAACACACGCTCCAAAGTGTAGATTGGCTCGACGAGCGCCGCGGCATTTTGCACGTGAGAAGACATTTGGCCGCAAGTCCAATATTTAAAGGCATCTCACACTTTAAAGAAACTCGTATTGCAATGCTTCGTGCCACCACAGTGGAAGAACTATTTGAAATCTTCGACAAAATAGAAAGGAATATCTTTAATGGGTAAAAAGATATTAATAGTTACAGATAGTTTCCCTCCAAACTTTGCTCCTCGCATGGGAGCTCTTTCTAGCAATTTGGAGAAAATGGACTATGATGTAACTATAATATCAGAAGACAATACTGAAACACATTACGCCATTACAAATATTCCCAAAAACATTTATCGCTACAATTATCAATCTTCATTGAGCCGTACTGGCTACTACTTTAAAACAGCATTAAACCTTGTCTTCGACCATAAAAGCCTTACGTTTTACAAGAGGTTTTCTCACGTAATAAAAAGTGGCAACTTTGATTTGGTTTTGTGCAGTACTTTTAATGAATTTCCGCTTAGTTTAGCTTATAAAATATCAAAACAGTTCAATATTCCTTTAGTATGTGATATTAGAGATTTGGTGGAACAATTTGGGAATAAATTGTATAGTAGAAATAAAATCTCTAATAATTTTTTCAATAGATTTTTTACAAATCTGATAAGAAAAAAGAGAATTTATAAAAGAAATCAAATTATAAAAAAGGCTGATGCAGTAATAACCGTATCGCCATGGCACAAGGAATTTTTAAGTAGGTTAAATAAGAATGTTCATTTAATTTACAATGGTTATTCAGCAGAACTATTCTCAGCTAGTGATATAATTTCTGACACATTCGATATCATTTACACTGGCAGATTGCTTGACACTAATGCACAAAATCCTGAACTTTTATTTAAAGCAATAGAGGAGTTGCACTTAGAAAAACTAAGACTTGTTTGGTATGTGGACAAAAATTCTAAGGCAATAATAAATGATTTATTGAAAGATTATCCTACTACCAGAGGTGTTTCTCAGATAAATGATTTGGTGGCAGCGAGTGAGATTCCATCGCTACTAAACAAGAGTTCTATAGTACTTGTTTTAACTAATAAGTCTGACGAAAACGGACCAAAAGGTATAATGACAACTAAGTTTTTTGAGGCTGTGGGAGTGGAAAAACCAGTACTTTGCGTGCCAAACGACGAGGGTTGCCTAGGACAAGTGATAAACGAAGTAAATGCTGGGCTTGCAGCGAACTCTGCTCTTGAAGTGAAGAATTTTATCACAGAAAAGTATAATGAATGGCAAAAAAATGGTTTTACTAGACAAAATGTGAAAAATAAGGAGTACTTTTGTAGAGAAAACCAAGCGAAAGAATTTGTTGAAGTTTTTAATTCAGTACTATAATGTTATCTATCCTAATACCTACATATAATTACGATTGCTCGTCGTTAGTGTACGACCTTGATACTATGTGCTCACGTGCAGGTATAGAGTACGAAATTATAGTGGGCAACGATGGTAGCACCACAAATATGCAAAATCTTAAAAATCTTTCTCAAACATTAGAGAACTTCAGATTTTTAGATTTTAAGGAAAATAGAGGACGTTCTATAATAAGGAATACACTTGCTAGCGAAGCTAAATATGAAAAATTATTATTTATAGATAGCGACATGAAGGTGTATAAAACTGACTTTATTTGGTTATACATAAAAGAAAACGCTCCTATTGTGGCTGGCGGCATTAGGGTGCTAGAAGATAAAAATCCTATCTATATACTTCACAAAAAATACGAAAAAAACAGATCTACAAATATTGCAACTACAGGAAATCTTCTTGTTAGAAAAGATGTATTCAATGAGATTAGATTTATTGAGAGTGTAAAGAAATACGGTTACGAAGATATTATTTTCACTCATCGTTTGGAAAAAATGTATGGAATTAAATTTATATATAACCCATTAATCCATAATGGCCCAATTCCTACATGTGATTTTATCAACCGATTAAATGAATCTACAGAAGTTCTTGTTGAACTTTATAGAAGTGATAAATACCATAAAGATATTATTGAATCTTCTAAACTGCTTAGAACTTTCTTAAAGATAAGAAGATTTAAAGGAATATATCTTTTATGGTTTAAAATGAGTAAAAGGATTATTATACAACAGCTTAAATCTAAAAATCCTAGTATGTTCCTTATGGACCTTTACAAACTAGGTCTGCTGTGTGAATATAGTAAAATTAGTTTGAAAAAAACTCAGAAACAGAAGACAAGTATGTCTTAGAAACAGGAATTTCACATAGTTCTTCTGTGTCTAGTTGTAATAATAGTCCGTCTTTTGACTTCCTTAATAGTCTCACCTGCATAGAGTTTACTACATAAAATCTGTGACAACGTATTAAGTTTATATTAGAGAATTGACCTTCAATATTCTTTAATGAATTACGTAAAAGATGTGTAGAAATTTCACCTTTATTATTCAAATAATATATGTCTACATAATTATCTGCAGACTTCAAGTATAATAAATCTTCTTGTCTTACAGACAAACGTAAAACGCCCTTTTCATCGGTAAAATTCACCAATCCTTTTACTTCTTCTGCTGGTGCGTCAGCCGACTCTGCCAAAACTTCTTTTAGTTCTTTTTCCTTTTCTCTTAATGAAAAATATAACCAGGAAACTAGGTATGGGATAAATAAAACTGAGAATACAGAAATAGTAGTACGCTCTAAAATAGTACTGAACGACCTTGTATTTGGCTCATTGATGCTCCATGCAAAAACTGATAAAACTAGAATGATAGAAACTATCTCTAGGATTATCCAAGTGCAGAAATTTTTAAAAGTAAGTGGTTTGCGTTGATTAGTTTTGTAGAATAAGACCCTACTTGTTATAAGTGTAATAAAGCCCAATATAATCAATGAAATGATATAAAAAAGGCTTTGATTTGAATTTACAATTAGCCCTCTCAACACTACTTGAGGGCGATATGCTACTATTAATGCTATAGCCCCTAACAATACAATAAAGAAGAAACGGATGATATCCAGCTTCTCTGTCATGAATTTAGGTACCTTTCTTTCCATAGTTTAAATTTGACCACAAAGATACGAATTTTACCCCTAATATAGATTATAAAAAATCTTAATTCACCCCATAATATAGAATTTCACACCCCTAATCTTGATTTTACCACAATTTAAGGGGTGGGTAGACCATAAATTTTTTGCTCTTCAGGATTAGAAGTAATTTTGTAAAAATTTAAACAACGATAAATGAAAATTATTGCAACTGGTAGTGCCCTACCACATTTAGAACTTACAAACTATGATATATCCAGATACGTGGATACAAATGATGAATGGATATATACTAGAACAGGGATAAAATCTAGAAGAGTAATCTCTACAGAAACAATAACAGGACTTGCGGTAAATGCGGCGAAAAATTGTATTGAGAGTTCTGGAGTTTCTCCCGATGAAATCGATTATATTTTATGCCACAACATAATCTACGATGCCATCACCCCTTCATTGGCATGCTTTATTATGCACGGCATACAGGCAAGTTGCCCAACTTTGGATCTAAACGCTGCTTGTACAGGTTTCTTATACGCACTTGATATGGCAGATGGTCTTTTACGTTCTGGCAAAGCAAAGAAAATCCTTATTGTTTGTGCTGAACAACCTTCTAAATTTGTAAACTGGGAAGAGCGCGACACATGTATCTTGTTTGGCGATGCTGCTGGCGCAGTGATTGTGAGCAACGAAGGAGAAGACGCACTTTTCAATATTGGCACAAGATATATTGGTGCACTTTACTGCCCTACCAACTATGGCAACTCACCATTTTGTAAACACGACAAAGAAGATAAACCTTTCCTACAAATGAAGGGAAAAGAAGTGTTTAAAGCGGCAGTTCAATATTGCACTAGCGATATAAAAACAATTCTAGAGAAATCTGGTAAAACTATCGATGAAATCGACTATTTTTTACTTCATCAGGCTAATATGAGAATACTTGAATCGATAAGAAATAATCTTGGTATTCCAGAAGAAAAAATGCCTCACAATTTAGAAAGAACTGGCAATACCTCATCGGCTAGTGTACCAGTATTACTCGATGAAATGAATAAAAAAAGCAAATTAAAAGAGGGAGATACATTAATTTTTAGTACCTTTGGATCCGGATTTACATCTGGAGCATGTATAATTAAATGGTAACTTAATACATAAAGAACATGATTAAAACTCAAATTTGTGATTTATTAGGCATACAATATCCAGTTTTACAAGGTGGTATGGCCTGGGTTTCTGAAGCAAACCTTGCTGCAGCTGTATCTAATGCAGGTGGTTTGGGTATCATTTCAGCAATGAATGTAGATGCTGAACATGTAAGAAATGAAATCAGAAAATGCAAAAGCTTAACAAATAAGAATTTTGGTGTTAATATTATGCTAATGAGCCCATTTGCTGCAGACGTAGCAAAAGTGGTAGTAGAAGAAGGCGTGGCAGTAGTAACTACTGGTGCTGGTTCTCCTGCTAAATACATGAAAGAATGGCTAGATGCTGGCATTAAAGTGATTCCAGTAGTAGCTTCTGTGGCTCTAGCAATGCGTATGGAACAATATGGCGCTAGCGCTGTTATCGCAGAAGGTTGCGAATCTGGTGGTCACGTAGGTGATATGAACACTATGGCACTAGTTCCTCAAATCTGCGACGCTGTAAACATCCCTGTGATCGCTGCAGGTGGTATTGCTGATGGTAGAGGTCTTGCGGCAGCACTAATGCTAGGTGCAGAAGGTGTACAATGCGGTACTTGTTTCCTTGTAGCAGACGAATGCGTTATCCACGAAAACTACAAAAACAAGATTGTTGCAGCACGTGACTCAGACACTATCGTAACTGGTAAGAAATTTGGTCACCCAGTACGTTCACTTAAAACTCCATTCTCAAGAGCATTTGCAAAAATGGAACAAAGTGATTCTGTAACAGAAGAACAAGTAATGGCATTTGGCGCTGGTTCACTTAGAAAAGCAGCTGTAGATGGCAATATAGAAGAAGGTTCATTTATGGCAGGTCAAATCGCTGGTCTTGTGAAATCTATCCGTCCTACCAAAGACATAGTAGAAAGCATGGTGAATGAAGCAGAAGTGCTTTTAAACAACGCAAAAAACAGACTATAATGAACAAAGAACAAATTAAAGAATATCTTCCACACAGAGAACCTATGCTCCTAGTAGACGAAATGGAGGTTGATGAGAATAACATTGGTCATGCCAAATATCACGTAACAGGCGAAGAATTTTTCCTTAAAGGTCACTTCCCTGGACACCCTGTAGTACCAGGCGTAATTCTTTGCGAGATAATGGCACAGTCTAGTGGACTTCTTTTAGGCGACGAGATAAAAGGAAAACAAACACTTTACACAGGCATTGACAACGTAAGATTTAAAACCCCAGTTGTGCCAGGCGACATAGTGGAAGTAACCACAGAAATTGTAGCCCGCAAGGCAAAACTAATCTTCGTGAAAGCCCAAGCCGAAGTAAACGGCAAACTTTGCGTAAAAGGCGACTTGTCATTTGCGTTGATATAGCAATAAAGAGGCTGCTAAAATTATTTTTGCAGCCTCTTTCCTTTATTAAAACCCTTCTATTAAATGATGCGCTTCCTTTGGCAAACGCTTCTTATAAGTTTCAACCTGCTTCTTAGGAACATAAATTTTCTTCAAATTTATACAATCTCTAAAATTGGACCATAAAATTTGTTTTACACGTCTGTGAAATTTTATCTCTTCTAATGCATCACAACGTGAAAAAACATGGTACGTACTTTCAACTTGAGATTTGATTTCTATATGCTTTAATTTTTTGCAAAATGCAAATACATGCCAATCCAAACTTTCTACAGTAGAAGGTATAACTATACTTTCCAAATTGATACACCCCAAAAAAGCTTGAGTTTCAATTGAAAATATACAACCTTCTGGAATATCTATTTCTTTCAAATCTTCACATCTTTCAAAAGCTCTCGCCCCTATAGTCAGAACACAACTAGGTATAATAGTATTCTTACAACCAACTACTAAGACACCGCCCTTTTTATCTATTATCGCATTGCTATCTCCTTCTGAAGTGTATATTATATTACCTTCATCTACTTGGATTTTTTCCAATGACACACAACCACTAAAGGCACCAGACTCTATCTTTTTTATAGTAGATGGAATTATTATTTCCTTTATGTATTTATTTTTACAAAATGCATCTGCAATAATCATCTCTACACCAAATGGTATAATAGTTGACTTACAACCTGTTATTAATCTATTGCTCCTAGTTTCTATTATTGCGTTACAATTTTCACGAGAATCGTATGTTGTATTGCCATCTGCCACTTTTATATACTCTAAAGCACTACATGCATAAAACGAATTGTCTTCTATTTTATTTACATTTTGAGGTATCACTATACCATTTAACTTTTCACAGTCCCCAAAAGCATATCCACCAATACATTCTACACTATCTGGTAGGTTTATACGAGTTAAAGATTCGCATCCATCAAAAGTGTTTCTACCTATACTTCTTATGCCTTCTGGCAAACTCACCTCTTCTAGACTTTTTAAATCAGAAAAAGCACCTTTCCCAAGTGAGGTAATACTTGAAACTATCTTTGTGGCAATGCAACCAGATATTAATGTATTAGTTTTCGTTTCAATTATGGCATTGCAATCTTCACGTGAGTCATACACTGCATTCCCTCTTTCAACCTTTAAAACTTCCAAGTTTGAACATCCCGAGAAAGGAGAATGCCCAATCTTCTCTACAGTTTCTGGTATAACTATATTTTTTAAAGATGTACAACCTTTAAAAGCACCTGCTCCTATTTCTATAAGACCATCTGGTAAAACAATTTCTTTAAGATTTGTACATCCTGAAAAGGCTTCAAAATCAATCTTCTTAACTCCTTTACCAATCACAATATTTGTTAAGGATTTACAACATTTAAACGCATAAATTCCTATTTCTGTAACTGTGTCTGGTATTACAATGCTTGTTAAACTCGTACAACAATCAAAGGTTGAATCTTGTATTTCTTTCACTCCTTCTGGTATTTCAATACTTTTAAGATTGGTACAACATTCAAATAAACTTGAACCTAATGCTTCAACGGTTGATGGAATTACTACTCTCTCCAATTTGCTACATTCACAAAAAACAACATTGCCAATACGTTCTACACCATTTGAAATCACTACATTGGTTAAATCATCGCAAGAAGCAAATGCTGCAAATCCAATATCTTTTACATTTGATGGAATTACTAGACTAGTTAAACCAGTTTCATGAAACGCTAAGTCCTCAATCTTGACGATTGTATTAGGGATATCAATACTAGTAAGATTTTTACATCCACAAAAAGCACTATCCCCTATAGCCTTTACACTACTAGGAATATTAACACTCTTCAATTCTTCATTAAATATAAAACCTTTATTTGCTATTCTTCTTGACCTTATTGGAATTATCCCAACCCCATCTACAACTTGATACTTTGTTTTCATAGTGTTAATTGATAATTATTGATACTTAATATAATTTTGTAATGTATTGTGAACTTACATAAGCTGGTGAATTGTTATATCTAATTTCTGCAAAACCATTAGAAAAATCATACACCTCAATAATTTCATTGCGTTTAATACTTCCTATTACTCTTGACGACTTAGTAGGACCCGTCCTCACATTTAAAGAGGATTTTGCTGTACATCTATATCTAGTCGGTGTTGAAGTTGTTTTAACAATCCTAGGTTTATTAGATTGGAATGACCAATCATTAACATTATATAATATTACTCCTATTAAAAGTGCTATTACTGCTAGTAGAACATAGGCATTATAAAAAAGATATCCGATAATATAAAATGGTATTCGGATTATATTAAACAAAAGTCCATTATCAATCAAGAATCTCTTAACAAATCCCCAAATAAAAAAACCTAAAAAAACATAAAATATAAATGCAAAAAAACCATCATTCGCGCAACCTACAAGAGCATATATTGCACAAATTACGCCGACTATAACTGATGCCGCTTTAGACAATATTTCTGCTACTACTACTGCATTTTTAAAAAACCATACACAAATATCTTCCACGGAGCTATTGAATCTACTCCATAGATTGCGTGCTTTATACTTATAAGTAGGTTCTCTCCGTGGCTGTGGACGAGGCTGTGGCTGAGGCTGTGAATGTGATTCCCTCCTTGGTTCTGGCACAGGACGTGGTTGCGGATTTGGTCTAGGAGGAACTTTTCTAGGTCTCTCTGGCAATACGCCATTACGCTTCATGTAATTAATAGTAGATAAGCGCTGACCTTCAGCAAACAATGCTTTGGTAAGAACAATGAATTCATTTACAAGACTTTTAAAAGTTAAGTCTCCTGTCGTACCTTGACCTATATTTAAACGACTAACATACTTACGTATATCTGCATCGCTTAAGTTGGATATATTATAATATAACTGTTCAAAAGCAAAAGCAGCAGTAGCATCTTCTTTCTCAAATGGGTCTGGTTTTAATAAATGAATTGAACGACATATTCTTTGTGCCTTTTCATCCCATTCTTGAACCTTCGCTTGTAAAACAATTCTATCCAATAATGGCTTGGATTTTTCTTCCTGTGGTGGAATTGCTTTAGATTCTGTATGTTGTTGAGTCGTAGGCTTCACCTTAATTGGTAACTTATTATTCTTTCTCATATAAGAAATTGTTGCCAATTTAGAATCATAGAATAATGTCCTTGTTAGTCCTAGAAAGTTATATATATCACTTTTTAAACTTAAGTCGCTACTCTCTCCTTGTGCCAAATTCAAACAACTCACATATTTTTTTATTTCCTTGAGAGTTAAGTCTTCTATCTCGTAATATAACTTATCAAATGCATAAGGTGCAGATTCTGTTTCTATCTGATTTATTCCCTTTAAAGTACCTACTCTAGATAATATCTTTTTACCTAGTTCTACCCAATTCTGTACATTAGTGGCTAAAGAATCCATCAATCTATAAGTATGTTTAAAATAATAATGCAATAAACGGCTGGTTAAATCTATTGAAATAACCAACCGAATAAAAAATAGGTTCTCACTATATTATTTTGTAGCAAGTTTCGAAGCCTCTGTTACTATATGGAACTCACCTTTAGCACCAGCACATTCTGCATTAATACTCACGCAACCATTTTCGTCTCGCTCAACGTTTACTTTTACTGTAGTTCCAGCAGGAACTGGTTTCCCCCATGAGATATAATCCTCACGACCCTTTATTTCTTCATTTTCATCTATTTCTTTCCATTCAAGATTTGAACGTGTTTCATAAAATACAAATTGAATTTGTGTCTGTCCATCTACCTGTGTTGCAAATTCAAAACTTTCTTTTGTGATAAGATTATCATCTCTCTTTATTAAACTAAAACATAATTCTCTATTTAATTCAACATTTGTAACCTTCAATCCATAACCACAAGAACCCTTACGTACTCCGATTGCAATGCCACCCGATACCCTTTCTGGATCATCCTTCTGTAAAGCAGTTAATGCAGCACCTTTAGACACAGCCATATGAGGATCGACTAATTTTGGTTCTATTTTAAAGTTTTCTCTAATCATATCTCCCACCATAGTCATTAAAGAAGATCCCCCTACTAAGATAATTTCATCAATTTCATTTACTTCTAAGTTTGCAGCAGCTAGTGCCTCTTCTACCAATAAAATAGTAGTATTTAATAAACTTGCTGTCTCACGTTCAAATTCCTCGCGTGTAACCTCCACAGCACGAATACCTTTATAATTAAATTGCAGTGTTGCAGAATTTAGTTCTGTCAATTCTACCTTTGCCTCTTCTGCTACACTTAATATAGTTTTCTTTTCTTTGTCTGACATTTCATCATATGACAGACCTAATTTTTTCATAGCAAGTTGTGCGAGCGCTATATCCCAATCTGCACCGCCTAAATGATGGTTTCCACGAGTACTATCTACATTCATAATACCACCTTTAAAAGACAGAATACTTACATCAAAAGTACCACCACCCAAATCATAAACTAAAACTTTTTTATTTGAAGACTGTTTTTGGCCATAACTCATAGCAGCTGCAGTTGGTTCATCTATTAATTGAAGTACATTCAAACCTGCTTTTTGACCAGCTTCTTTTGTTCGTGTATTTTCTAAGTTCCCAAAGTATGCTGGAACTGTAATTACAACGTCGTAAATAGGATCCTTGCCCTCTTCAAATTTACGTTTTTCATTGGCAAAATCAACTAAGTATTTCAAAATAAACGATGAAATATCTATAGGATCGTATGTTTTACCATTTATAGTCACTGTAAAATCTTTATTCGACATTTCTCTTTTTATCAGAGCTACTGTAGATTCTGGTTTATCAACTAAGTGTGACTTTGCTAATTGTCCAACAATTATATTATTATTATCATCAAAATGTACAACTGAAGGGGTTACCATCTGACCCTTTTTATTAGGGATTACACGTACAAAATCATCACTATCTACCACAGATATGCAAGAATAGGTTGTTCCTAAGTCTATGCCATAAAATTCTTTTTTCATTTTTTATCGTATTTATAGGTTATTACTTGTTCTTGTGAAATTATAAATTTATAAGAATAAAACTCTTCTCCTGTATCAGAAACACGTGGCCTTAAAACATAAGGCAATGTCCAATAATAAGCAGGTTTTAAACTTTTATATACTTTACCCGAAAGGTCTGGATTATCTGTTAATTCAACTCCACATATATCCATGTGGTTTTCATTGAAATCATCACCATTAACTGCACTGTTAATTTTATATACCATTTCCTGACTTAAATCAGCATCAATGCAAATGACTAAGTTTTTCAGTTGGTCTTGTAGGTAAACTGCAGCCTTAGTATCAAATCCTTCCATTTTCTCAGATTCATAATAGCATAACAGATCCTCTATCATAGAACGCATTCTAATCGAACGCATAATAATCTTTAACTTGTCTTTCTTATACCTATCTTCTTGTGTTTGACGCAATATTAGATTTAATCTTTCCTCCGCTTCACTCTGAACATCTTGAGCCTTTTTAGAGAGAGCAATTAAATTGGCATTTTCTTCAGATATTAAATTTGACAATTTTTCAAGTAGCTTTTCTACTTGCAACATAGAATCTTCATTAGTGTCTTTATTTGATTCAGAGACTACTTCTGCCTCAGGGCTAGTCTGCTCTTTAGCATTTGTTTCATTCAACAATTCTAGTTGTTTGGTTAGTTCCTCGTTTCTTTGTCTCAACTTATCAATTTGTTGTTCATATTGCTCATTTATTAACTTTAAATTTCTATTGTTTTCTTTCTCCTGACGGAGTTCCTCCAATAATTTATTGTTTAAGTCATCTGTTTGTAACTGGTCATTAACTGGAATATTTACAGTTCCTTCCTCAGTTGTTTTATCCAATATCGGATCATTTTTAACAACTTCCTCTTCTTTTTTTTCATCTTTACCTAAAAAGATATTCTCTAGAAAATTTCCCATAATATTTTATTTAGTTAGTTCATTAAGTTTACTCCTTTCCCGATAATTACAAAAAAAAGCGTGAAGCTTAGCATTGTTGCTCGCTTCACGGTTTAAAGGCCTTCGCATTGCCCTATAAGTCGAAACGAACAACGCCTAAGCCTCACGCCGATATGTATATATACACAAAGTACTCAAGTAGGTGGACGCAGCACGCTACGTCCCTACAATGAGCAATGTGTAACTTTAAAATACACACCAATGAGACATTCACGTCGTCTTGCTTTTGACTTATAGTTAAATGAAGTTGCGAAGTTCTTAAACCGTCAAAACAAGCGTTGTAAACGCCTTTTATATGTCATTAAAATTTTGTCTACTTTACAGTAGAATTTCAGCTTTATCGTTGCAAATTTAATATATTTTTACAAATATCAAACTATTTTATATTATAAATTTCAATCGTTTTAAGAATTTATTTTTAATCTCTGTGGGAGGCTTAATTTTATGGTAGGCCCCACTGCCAAAGTAGTAAAGTGAGAATATGAGAGAATATTCCACCAAGTGCGATATTATAAAAATAGTAAAGGACACTGCACGCAGTGTCCATACTATATGTAATGGTAAACGACTCTATTTCGCTAGCCAGTTTTCGGGGTTGTGGATGTTGCGGTCTTTCCAGACTTGGAAGTAGAGTTCGGTTTTGTCGCCATCTTCTGAGTCGGAGTAGATAGTGCCAATATTGTCTTTGGTTTTTACTTTTTGACCTACTTTTACATTTACTTTGGTTAGGTTTGAATATACTGTTCTGTAAAGACCATGCTTGATAATAACGGTTTTGTTGCTACCTGCAATGGTAAATACTTGGGTAACCTCGCCGTCGAATACTGCACGTGCTTGAGTGCCTTTAGGGCATTGGATATAGATACCTTTGTTGTTTGTGGTAACGTGTTTTAGCACTGGATGTGGATGAATACCAAAATGTCCCACTACAATACCTTTTAGCACTGGCCATGGCAAACGTCCTTGATTCTTTTCAAAGTTGCCTGAAAGGAGCTTTTCTTCTTTGGTGAGTGTGTATGTTTTGCCTCCGCCAGATGATGATGGCTTAGAAGATTTTTTGGCTTCCTCAGCAATCTTTTTCTCGATTTGTTCGTTTAGCTTGTTAGCTATTTTTTGTTGCTTCTTAAGCTCTGCCTTAAGTTGTTTTTCTTTTTTCTTTAGGTCTCTTATAAGCTTATTTTGCTTATTTTTTTCGTTCTGTAGTTTGGTATTTTCCTTTTTCCTTTCGTTAAGGACAGTTAGCCTTTCGGCACGAACTTTCTCGGTTTGCTTTAGTTTTTCGTTTAGGGCTGCTTTGGCAGTATTAATTTCCTCTGTCTTTTTCTGACAATATTCTGAGTATTGTTTTATATAACGATAACGTCTGAAACTCTCTGCAAAGTCTTTGGCTGAAAGCACAAACATAAGTTCTTCATACTTGCTTTTTTTGAAGTAGGTATGATAGGCTAATATTGCATACTCTTTTTTAAGGGTATCCAGTTGTTGTTGGAGTTTGTTTGTTTCATTACGGAGTTTGTTTAGGTCTTTGTTAATACCTCTAATTTCCGCATTTAGGGTATTAATAATACCTTGACGTTGTTTGATTTCTGCATTTAATAGGTTTAGCTGAGTAAGGGTTTTGGTCTTACTCTTTGATGTTTTTTCTATTAAACTGCTGGTTAGTTCAAGGTCTGCTAATGCCTTTTTCTTTT
Organism: Candidatus Enterocola sp.; assembly: GCA_045612225.1. Lineage (GTDB taxonomy): Bacteria > Bacteroidota > Bacteroidia > Bacteroidales > Paludibacteraceae > Enterocola. The sequence continues at coordinate 129,276 of JAZKYP010000008.1, read as the reverse complement.
TTGCTTGAAGTTCAGACACAGTCTGAGACATCATCTGAGAAGACAACAATAGAACGAATATAAAAACTCCTAATATTTTTTTCATATATTACAATTGGTTTACCAATTTAATAAGTTGACTCATATCTGCTTTGCGGTAGTTGCTAGGAATGCTGAATGTTAAGTTTGAACTACCATTTAGTGATACATTGCTATAGTTTAGAGTAATAGTATTGCTTTTTTCTTTTGATTGGAAAATGCAATCTACTTTTGCTGGGAAGAAAAACTCTCCTACTGGTAGGAAGTTTGAATAGGTGGTCATAAGGTAACTTCCTGAATTGTTTTTCTTAAGTAAACTGCGAGATAGGTATTTTCCGCCTTCTACTATAAACTCGGTGTACATTTCTTTGTTTAATGCCAAGATAAAGTTTTCTTCTACTTGGTCTACTGTGAAGTTGGCAAAGTTTAGTCCTTCTGGGTCGAATGTTCTGTTGGTAAGAAGTGCTTGAAGACCATAGAAATTGGTGCCAAGTTCTTTCTCAAAGTTCTTAAAGTCTGCTTCGTAATATTTTTGGCTAAGTTTATCTAGTGCCCAAATACTATCTGGTGTGCAATGTATGCGTGCTATTTCTATGCCTAGAAGCATTTGAATAGACACAGTAAGAGATTTTCCATGCACTGAAGAAATCATACCTCTAATGCTCATACTCTTGTTGCCAGTTAGGTAGATTTGATATTGAGCAGATACTGTATTGATGCCAGATTGATAGCTACTCACCATTTGAACTGTATCAATTTTTGGAGTAATCACCTCTTCTACTGCTTCAAGTGGTTCTGATAAACTTCTTGCCTCAGTTGCTTGTTTTTGTGTTTTACAACCAACTAATACTGATAATAATAAAAGGACTAAATAAAAATACTTATTTTTCATTTTGTTTTATTTTGTTTGATAATTCTTCTGTTTCGTTTAATAGATATGCCGCTCTCCAATATCCCACAGCTGCTTCTTTTTCGCCCAGTGCATTTAGCACATCGCCATAATGGTCTAAAATCTCGTAGTTTGCTTCTTTATCGTAGTTTAAAGCCTGCTCCAAATAAAATTTAGCCAATGTATACTTGCCTTGCAAAAACAATATATAGGCATATGTGTCTAGATAAAATGGATTTATAGCATCTGATTTTACTGTTGTTTCGCTTATCTTTTCTGCTTCATCTAATATGCCTTGAAATTCAGATAGCTTTTCTTCAGACATATATCCCTTGTTTTTTGCCCAATAAACAGCCACATTATAGGCATAATTGTTTAGAAGCATTAGATTTTGTGGGTAAAGATGAATACCTTCTCTAATAAACATCATTGCCTCAGGGAACTGCATTCCACTTATTGCCAAATATATTTGTTCAGAAAGTTTAGTTTGTGCTGGCGTATTTTGTAGGGCTTTTTTATATGATTCAAATGCCCCTAACTCGTCTGCTTCTGTATATAATATAGAACCCTCAACAAAGAGTAGATATGCATCTTCTGGGAAGTGCTTCAGAGCCTGATTTACTAGTTGCTTTGTTTTTAAAATATCGTTTTCCTCTGTATACACAACACCTGCAACTAATTCCTTCCAACAACTTAGACATTTTTCATCAAGCAACACTGCTGAATGCAAAACCTCTATCATTTTTTCTGTATTCTTCAGCTCACGTAATATATTTGCATACATTACAAGGGCTCCTGTAGATTCGGGATTTGCCTTTATGACAGTTTCAAAAACTTGCTCTATTCTTTCTACATAGTCTGTCCTATTTTGGTATAATTTAAGTGCAAAATCTATATACCTTGTCTTTTCTTCAAAGCTTACACTCTCATTTGCCAATATCTTTAGAGCATAATACTCCATTTGTTCTACATTATAAACCTCAGAATAATATGCACAAAGCGACATCTGAGCACTTGGATTACTTGGGTCGAGTTCTAATGCTTTGTTATAGTCTTTTAATGCTTCTTCTACTTGCTTTATTTGCATTTTTATATCGCCTCTAAGCACGTACAAATCGGCATCAATAGGATATTTCTTTATAAGGTCATCTAATACTTTTATTGCTTTTTTATGCTTATTGTCATAAATATAAAGTCTTGATTTCTCCACAGAAATCATCTTGTTTTGCCCTACTCTATTTTCTAGTTTGTCTAAATATTGTATAGACTTACTTAGTTCTCCATTTAGAGCGTAACAACGTGCCAAAAAATATAAGACATTCTTATTTTTAGGAAACCTCTTATAGGTTTTCTCGTATATCTTAATGGCAGAGGAATAGTCTTTTGAATCGTCGTAAAACTCTGCCAATGTAATGGCATAGAAATAGTTTTCTTTGTCTAAAGAGTTTGCTTTTTTAAGATATGATAGTGCGTTTGCAGAATCCGCTTTTGCTAGGTAGACTTTTGATAGTTCAAATGAAAGAGCCGCATTTTTTGAGTCAATTTTTTCACACTCCAAAAAGCGCTCTAAAGCAAGGTCTGCACTATCTGCACTTTTATAACATAACCCTTCTATATACAGGCTATCGAAGACTGCATTATATAACACATTTGTGCTTCTTGCATGACACAAGAAACACAAACATAAGAATATAAGGGTTAAATGTTTTCTCATTTATTTTTTACCTGTGTGGCCAAAACCACCTGCACCTCTATCGGTTTCTGATAACACTTCTACTTCTTCCCAGTTTACTGTTGCGTGTTGTGCGATAACCATTTGGCAGATTCTTTCGCCATGTTCAATAACAAAATCTTCTTGTGATAGGTTGATTAAAATCACACCTATTTCACCACGATAATCTGCATCTATTGTGCCAGGAGTGTTAAGCACGGTGATGCCTTTTTTAAGTGCTAAACCACTGCGTGGACGAATTTGTGCTTCGTATCCTTCTGGAAGTTCAATGAAAAGACCAGTTGGGATAAGTTTTCTTTCTAGTGGTTTAAGAACTACGCTTTCTGTAAGGTTTGCTCTAAGGTCCATACCTGCAGAAAGGTTTGTTGCATACTGAGGTAGGTCGTTAGTAGATTTGTTGATTATTTTTATTGTTACCATGTTTATATTTTTTTACGTTACAAATTTAGTTTATACCAAGATGAAATCCAACTGTTTTTTATCTAAGTTTACACGAGAAACCATAATGCTTACCTCATCGCCAAGTTGGTATTTCTTTTTAGACTGACGTCCGATAATGCAATAATTTTTCTCATCGTAAATATAGAAATCGTCGTCAAGGTCTCTTAGGGCAACCATACCCTCGCATTTGTTTGAGGTTATTTCTACATAAATACCCCATTCTGTTACGCCAGAAATAACACCGTCGAACACTTGACCTTTTCTTTCCGACATATATTCCACTTGTTTATACTTAATGGAAGCTCTCTCTGCAGATGCAGCAAGTTGTTCGCGAGATGAACAGTGCTCGCACATATCTTCATATTTTGCTTCGTTGACACTACCTCCACCGTCTGCGTAAAGGGTAAGCAATCTATGGACTAGTACATCTGGGTAACGTCTAATTGGCGATGTGAAATGGGTATAATATTCAAATGCCAAACCATAGTGACCAATATTGTCTGTGGTGTAAATTGCTTTTGCCATAGACCTAATGGCTAGGGTTTCCACAAGGTTTTGTTCGCGTTTACCTTCTACATTGTCTAGAAGTTTGTTGATGCTAGATGAAATCTCGCTTTTCTTGCCAGTGGTTCTTAGTTTGTAACCAAATCTTGAAATAAAATCTGAGAACATTGCAAGTTTTTCTGGATTTGGTTCATCGTGCACACGATATACAAATGTTTTAGGCGTTTTACCTTGTTTTACCTTGCCAATGTGCGCTGCCACAGTTCTGTTGGCTAATAGCATAAACTCCTCTACTAGTTTGTGAGCGTCTTTTGATTCTTTCAAATATACACCTATTGGTCTGCCAGTTTCGTCTATATTGAATCTCACTTCTGTGCGTTCAAATGCTATGGCACCTTGTTTGAAGCGTGCCGCACGCAATTGTTTTGCAAGAGCATTCATTGCCAAGATTTCTTCTGCAAAGTCGCCTTTTTCTGTTTCTATGATTTCTTGGGCTTCTTCGTAGGTAAATCTTCTGTCGGAACAAATAACTGTTTTTACTATTCGATAGTCTTTTACCTCAGCCTTGTCGGTCATTTCAAACACAACAGAGAAACACAGTTTATCTTCGTTTGGACGAAGTGAACAAACCAAATTACATAGTTTTTCTGGAAGCATTGGCACTGTTCTGTCCACTAAGTAAACAGATGTGGCACGGTCGTATGCTTCTTTGTCGATAGGCGAACCTGGTGTTACATAGTGGCTCACGTCTGCTATGTGCACGCCTATTTCTACATTGCCATTAGGCAATCTTTTGTATGAAAGTGCGTCGTCGAAGTCTTTTGCATCGTGAGGGTCGATGGTAAATGTAGTAGTTTTACGGCAGTCTAAACGACTATCAATTTCTTTTTTGCTGATAGTAACGTCTATTTTTTCTGCTTCTGCCACCAGCTCATCTGGATATGAATATGGAAGTCCGTATTCTGCCAAAATCGCGTGCATTTCGGTTTCGTTCTCACCAGCATCGCCAAGCACGTCTATAATTCTACCAAAAGGATTTTTTGCCTTTTCTGGCCAATCTGTCATTTCCACTATAACCTTTTGACCATCTTGTGCTCCGTTGATTTTTTCTTTTGGCACGTAAATGTCATTTGAAAGAAGTCTATTATCCACAATCACAAACGCCACTCCATTGCAAATGCTCATTACGCCCACAAACTTGGTTTTGTTTCTTTCAATTATCTCAACTACCTCACCCTCAGTTTGGCGTGAATTACGTTTTGCATAAACTAGCACCTTCACCCTATCGTTTTTCATAGCGTGGTTTAGGTTGCGTTCTGCAATAAAGATTTTTTCGCCACCATCGTCTGGAATTAGGTGGGTTTTGTCGTTGTTGTTGCGGTCTATTGTGCCAATAACATATTTGTTCAATGTTATGGCTTTATATTTGCCGCGGTCTACTTCTTGGATAATACCTTGACTCACAAAGTAATCCAATATATGCGGAAGTTTTGCTTTGTCTCCCGCCTTTGTTATTCCTGCCACAGCAGCTAGCTGCTTATGATTGAATGGCTTGTTTTCAAACATCAATATGGCAGGCGCCACCTGATTTATCAATTCTTTTCTCTTCATAAATCTCTAATTTTATCTAAATTCCCCTCTTTACTTCTCCTATTTATGCTCAAATTACTTAACGAAGCCGATTTCTTTTTCTATCTCTTCCGAATCTGTTACCTCTAGTTGGTTTTGATTAACAAAGTCTAGGTATTTTTGAACAGACTCTTTATCGAAAATCTTAATGAAATTGTCTTCTGAAATTACAAATGCTTTGTGTTGTACTTCAGCAAGAACAGAAGCTATATTTGCATCGGTTAGTATCATATTTTGATACCAGTTTGCTTCTTTTAGATGCATTAGTCCTTTCACCGCAATAGCGTAACCACCATCGTCTAGCTTGCGTACTGCAAGGTCGAAATCTTTTATTAGGAAGCGAGAGAAGTTGAAGTGAGCAATTGCATACAACACTTTGTTTTTCGCGTCTTCTTCGCCATCCACTATGCAAATGAAGATATGAGCACTTTCTGGGTCGTAAGAGAAGCCTGCCTTTTGGATATTTGTGGCAAATTCTTCTTCTGTGACCATAGCTTGTTTTCTTTGTTCCTGAATATCAGTTACACTAAATGAAGATTGAACTTCTTTTCCTTGCTCCATAAGAGCAATGATATCTTTAGAAACAGTTGATACCTCATTATTTGGATATTTTTCTACAAGTTTTTGAAGATTTGATTTAAAGACTTCGTTACCATCTTCTTTTCCTGTGCTCACAGCAGAAAGGAACATAAATTTAGGCATTAGTTCATGCTCTGGATATGTGGTTTCTGCTATATAAGCGTTTTTCTTCACGGTAGTGGCATCGCCTGCCTTGAACGCTTCGTATGTTTCTCTATATAGGAGTTCTACTTTTTCATTTACAGTACTTGGTTCTGGCATACCACCTTGTAAATAACGTGTATATTTACTATCTGGATGCTCTGCGTAAAGAAGATTCTTAACTTGTTCTGCCTTGGCTGTTTCTGCATTTCTTTCATACATTTGATATAGTCTGTATCTAACCAAATCTAGTTGAGAAGAATTTGGGAAACGTGCCACCAATGTGTCATAAACGTCTTCTGCCTTTGGATAATCAGCCATTTTTGACTCAAAAATAGTGAACAAATTAACCAAAGAATTTTCTATATTGGCATTTGAAGCAGCAAATTGTTCATCTGTTTTTGGTATCAAACGTAGGTAATATTCCACGTCGTCACGTGTGTATTGTTTCTCTTGTAATGTATCTGCCACAGCAAGTGAATCTGATACTTCATCGTCTTCATCGCTAGAGAAATCCCACGCACTTGAAGATTTATTAGACCTCCGCCAATCGTCTTCTAACACACGGCTACCCCAAGTTTTCTGGAAGTCGAGTCTACCTCTGGTTATAAGTGAAGGGTTATAGAAATACCAAGATTTGTCGGCAAGTTCACCAAGAGAAAGATTGGTTTGTCCCATTGCTGCATTTTGGTCACGAATAGACTGAATGCGCGCAGCCTCCTCTAGTTTACGTTGCATTTCTGCTTCTTCCTCTTTTCGTTTCTTAATAACCTCTTCTATAATAGCTATTTGCTCTTCTTTTGTTAGAGTAGAAAGATATTGAAGACTATCTTCTAAAATAATTGTTTGTTGATTTTTTGCAATATCATTTAGGAGCAAACTTTTCTTGTTCAACTCTGTATAGTTCTCAAATGTGGTTGGAAGCACTGGCATTGCCTCGCTGTAAAGTGGTTGAGCTTTAAGATAATTTTCCTTTGAATAATAAATTTCACCCAATGCCACTTGCGCTTTTGCCTTATCTATACCATTACGAACACTCTCGTCTATAGCCTTTTCGTAGAATTTCACTGCTAGCTCTTCATTGCCATTTCTTTGATAAAGTTCACCAATTGTGTAGTAAATTTGGTCTAGATATTCAGAGTTGCTTTGTTTCTTAATTAGTTTTTCAAGTTTTTCTTTTAATGAACTGATGTCATCTCCTTGGTAACAACGAGCCTGACTAAGCATTGCATTGAACTCAAGTTCATGAAGAGGATTTTTATCCAAACATTCTTCATACCATTTGTATGCCTGTGAATAATTTCCTATTTTTTCATAAACTTGTGCCAAAATATATGACATTCTAGCCTTATCTTTTTTGTCGGCTTGCTCCACTGCAGTTAAAAGAAAAGGAATAGCTTCTTCATATTGTTTTTGTTTTAATAATAGGTCTGATTTTACTAAAACAAATATCTCGTTAGTCTTATATGTAAATGTTTTTTCGTCTATTCTTCTAAGAGATTCTTCTGCCTCATAATACCATCCTAATTCTGCATAAGTTCTAGCCTCCCATAACGAAGCTTCTACGCAAACATCATTGTTATCTTTGAAATGTCTTTTAGAATATGAAAATGTAGAAATTGCAGCTAAGAAATCTGATTGATAAAACTGTGCCTTACCCATCAATAACCATGCCCTTTGAACCATTGGGTTATATTCTTCCTTTTCCAAAAATGCCTTATACTTCGGATCCTTCATTTTTTTAGGATTTTTTTTAGGCTTCTTCACTATTGAGTGAAGTTTTATTGTCTTTTGACATTTTTCTAAAACATAATCCATTTTACCTTTTGCAGAAGCGGCAGTTTCTGGATTACTTAAAGGGAAAACAGGTAGAATATCTGAATAATTATCCTTATTTGTTTTCTGTACTTCTTCATCTACCTTAAGGAATGCTTGATTGGCATTAAAGTACACATTATACCTTGCCGTAACATAGTGATAACTCCTAGTTGCAGCATTATTTTTCTTTGTAGAACACTGAGTAAATAGTAATATATTCGCAACAATTACTAGTAATATGTAGATATTTTTTGCTTTCATTTCAAATTGATTATGCAAATGTACTATTTTTTAAGAAAAAAGTGTATTTTTGCAATATTAATATTAACAAACTATTTATATAAAAATAAAATTTATGTCTAAAGTAACCGTAGTAGGCGCAGGAAACGTAGGTGCTACCTGTGCAAATGTATTAGCAGTAAACGAAGTTGCAAACGAAGTGGTATTAATTGACATTAAAGAAGGTTTTGCAGAAGGCAAAGCTATGGATATCATGCAAACAGCTCAACTTATGGGCTTTGATACCGTAGTTACTGGCGTAACAAGCGACTATAGCAAAACTGCAAACTCTGATGTTGTTGTTATCACATCTGGTCTTCCTCGTAAACCTGGTATGACTCGTGAAGAACTTATCGGCGTTAACGCTGGTATCGTTAAATCAGTTGCAAAAAGCATTCTTGAGTACTCTCCAAATGCTATCTTAGTAGTGGTTTCAAACCCTATGGACCCTATGGCATACCTAGCTCTTAAATCTCTAGGTCTTCCTAAAAACAGAGTAATTGGTATGGGTGGTGCTTTAGATAGCTCTCGTTTCAAATATTTCTTAAGCCAAGCATTAGGTTGCAACGCTAATGAAGTAGATGGTATGGTAATTGGTGGTCACGGTGACACAACTATGATTCCTCTTACTCGTTTTGCTTCTTACAAAGGTGTACCTGTAAGCAACTTCCTAAGCGCAGAAGAAATTGAAAAAGTAGCTAAAGATACTATGGTAGGTGGTGCTACTCTTACCGGTCTTCTTGGCACATCTGCTTGGATGGCTCCAGGTGCTGCAGCATCTTTCCTTGTTGAGTCTATTATCAAAGACCAAAAGAAAATGATTCCTTGCGCAGCTAGCCTAGAAGGTGAATATGGTATGGACGACATCATGATTGGTGTTCCAGTAATCATTGGTAAAAACGGTATCGAAAAAGTAGTAGAACTTGACCTTTACGAAGAAGAAAAAGCTCTTCTTGCTGCAAGTGAATCTGCTGTTCGTAAAACAAACGCTATTCTTTACGAAATGAACTTAATCTAATAAAATTTATTGCCCCATAATTCAAAAAACGCGGTTCCTCGCTTGGAATCGCGTTTTTCTTATTAATTCTTAATCTTTTTCTATAATCGTCAGTCGCTACTGACGTTTATCTCTAATTCAATTACAACGAAAATAAACTCCACTGACTCCATAGACCTCGTGAGTCTTTTACTCTGACATATACTTTAAAATCATTAACATTTTCTACTTGGAAATTATGTTTGATGGAACTCAGTGGAGTCGAAATAATATAAGTACCACCTGTAGCGGCATGACCAGGGTTTGGATTTGCTATAGATTCATATTCGCCTTCATATCCTGGCTTATTATATAGAATTTTCCCTTCTATTAGATATTCGTATGCAACAATAGCATCTTTATCTGGGTCATAAGAATCCACTGCAGATATTTCATATTCTGTATCAGATATTTTATTAAAATTGACTTGTGGTATAGGCGCCCTATTCTCTATTATAGTGATTGAAATTTTTGCTTTGGCACTCAAACCAAAATTATCCACTACTACAACATATACATTAAAACTATGTGATACATTATTTATAGTTTTCTCACTCAAATTACTTTGAACATAGATTTCACCTGTTACTTCATTTATACTGACACTTACAGAATCCTTTATATTAGAATTTTCATCTAGAAATTCTACTTCCAATGTATGTGACAAAATAGAATTGGAATCATCTATTGATTTAAAATAATAAACAGAAGAATCCGTTTTCTTCAAAGTATCTGAAACCTCAACTAGATTTATTTCTTTTTCATTTAGTCCAACATAGATTTGTGGAAATATATTTCTCTTCATATTTATATCTTCTCTTGTTTCGCAAGAGGTTATAAAAACTGCGAGTAGTATTATAAAATATAGTTTTTTCATAATCTTATTAGTTTTATGTATTTACCATTAACTTCTAAAACATAAATTCCTTTTTGCATATAAGGTAATTTTATTCTGAATGAAGACGAATTTTCTCCAGTTAAAATTACATTACCATAGGTATCATAGATAGAATATAAGACTTTCTCTTCATTAGATTTTACATTTAGATATTCAACCTCATCAGTTATTAAAGTTGGATAAGCAGATATAAATCCTTGGCTTGGGGTTATAAATGGTAACTCCTCTTCTTCGCTAAAGAATGTAGAGTATTTTCTATCTTCTGCAAGCGCAACATTATTCACATAAAGATTACCTACACTAATAGAATGTGAACAACCATCTTCATTTTTTGCTGTTAATCTCAATTTATTAATACCTGCATTGTATAAATAACAACTTGGATTTTCCACACTTGTCTGAGTCCCTTCAACCTCGTAACCTAAGAAATATTGAAGTTGAAGAGTCCAAAGATATGTTTCTGCTCCATCCGATTTATTTAGTAGATAAATCTTATCTCCTGGATTGAACTCATATATCTGTGTTGTATCCTTAAAGATATTTAATTCATTTCCATCATTTGTTAGAACGCTAAACTTAGCTTCCACCTCAGATATTGGTATATCAATATTATAACTTTCTGTATAACTATCTAATCTTTTATTATACCTATAAACAGATAATACAAAATCCTCTTTGGCATCGTTAATATAACAGATTCTATTTCCAATATCAGAAAAGGAAAGTTTTATATCAGCATCAGAAACACTCCAAAAATATTCTATATTTTGTTGTTCTTCATTAGAAAAATCATCATTAATTAAAACTTTTATCTCTGTTTCTGGACACAGATTTTCTCTTTTTATTTTAACGTTTTCTTCTTTTATTTGATATTCTACATAGATTTTAAGTATATTACTTGTATCCGCTACCTGAGTGAGAATATTATTATTTAACCTAGAATAAACAACTCTGGCTATTTCTATATTTCTATCTATCGTAGTTCTACCTGCGGCTAAATTGGTTTTGGACGGAGTAACATGTTGACCATAATCTATAAATGGAGTGGATAATTTTTGCCAAACTCCGCCCACTGACCTTGATATATATTGATATTCATAAGAAGTAGAGATGCTATTCAATGTATCTGGGTCACCATACCCACCTTCTACCAGCATTCCTGAAATTGTAGGATTCTTTGAACCTACAGGGATATATATTCTATCCTTATCAGCATCTTCAGCTGCAGAAAAACTTATTATATTATTCTTTATACCCTCAAAATAATAAATATTAACCCTCACACTATCTGAAAAACAACCATAATTCTTATTTTGTTTTTTTACAAAGAACATATCTGAAGTTAAGGAATCTGATTTTGTCTTAAATGTGGTCGAATTTTCCTTACCAAATATATTCCAAGCATTCGCTTCTACATATTCTTGTTTTGCCTTATCTAATATTTTCTTATTTTTTGCTTCTTGAATTGAATTACAAATAGATCTTAACTGCTCTTCTCCAAATTGTCTATAATTATCTAAACAATCTTCTTCATCACAATTATTTACTGCATAATCAACTAAATCGGGCCAATTCATAGTAGAGAAATCTAAAATAGATATCTCGGGATATATATATTCCTTTACTTCTCTTATAAAGAAATCTGTTTCATTGAGGTGTTCATCATTAATTGTTATCTCTATATCCTTGCCCTTCTCCACCATGATTTGGACCATATTATTTTCTTTGTCTATATTGCATACCTGACCTGAAGAAGAAATATTCTCTAAGTTTATAGTATCTTTTGGTACAGAATGTACCCAAACATCCTTATATATTGTGTCTTTACATGCTATAATCTTACATCTATAATGTAAACTATCACCTGTATAATTAATCTTATATTGTGGTATGTATGACACCACAGTTTCTTCTTCTCCATCTACTCTTGTTACTTCATAACTTACTATATCATTTAGTGCATCATACATATCTGAATTTATGGCTCTGGAACTTGTAAATCTAAAATTTAAGTAATCGTTAGGTAGATTCCCTTCACACACATTTTGTACAGCTGGAAAATCATAAGGAATAAAAGATATATTTTCTTCCTGCAATTTTGCATAATGACTATAAGTATAGTAATTGTTAGTTGTTAACTTTATATAATAAAGACCATTTTCATAATGTGTGTATAAACTATTTGGAGTTGTTGAACTAAACGCCTTTAAAACACAAGACTGACGGAATCTTACCTCTTTCCCTAAACTAAGAATTGAAGAATGGAGTATCAAATCTGTTTCTTCATTAGTATTTGTTGGGAATGATAACATATCGTATGATAAGAAGTATCTAGAATATTCCTTCTCTGTCATTGTATTCCAATGGTCTCCACCATCTACACTAATTTCCCATCTATATTTAGGAGAGTATATTTTATGAACATAACCAGATGTTTCTATTTCGTTTCCTTTCAATACTAAAACATCATTTATATCATTTATCTCAGAAGATATACAAACATATTTTTTATTGATTGATTCTTCCAACAAATCTGGTAATGTAGCTTCTGGAACAATCTGAAAATCCAAAGTATTATAACTTTTTAAAAAATTATTCCCTTTAGATGCAGTTAGATAGCGAGCAAATGGAGGTCCATAAACTGTATAACCCATAAGTACATATTCTTCATAAGTATTAAATATATCTTTATACTCATAAAATGCAGAATTTCTCACTTTTATTACATTCCCTACAGTAAGTTTTTCTTCCTCGAATGCCACATCTTGAAAATCCCTCAAATGATATATCCATGTTTTTAATGTGGTAGATAATGAATCCAAATCTCCTCCAAACTGAAGAAATTTTTCAAACGTAAGAGCCTCTTCATCCTTTGAAATTAATAATTGATGTCTTGACCTATTTGCCAAACAATAATCTTTATCAGGGTATTTGTTTTTTAAAAATGAATAATGTTTTGAATGTTCCTTTAGAAATTGAATATGTTTATCTTTTATTTGATTACAAGCTGCTGTACAACAAGTCTTAGAATAGCTCAATGAACTTAAGTCATAAGATTTAGGGACGGGAGTAGATGCAGCTCCTACACTTCCTAAATTGGCGGTGTAGAGTGTTAAACCATTACGAGTAAGAGGACAATTGGTTGATGAAAGTGAAACAGAAACTACCGCATTAGGATTATTATAAACTAAATATCTTGCAGAACCAGTTCCTGATGCATCAAACAAAGGATTCATTGTAACTTCAGCATTTATTATTGGAGAAGTTGTATTAATTCTGGTAATCTTTAACTTTTGATCAGATTGATTCACCTGCATCTTATAAATTTGCTTAACCTTAAACTTATCTAAATCATCATTATTTTCTCCTCCTTCATCTAATCCATAAGGTGTTATATGAAATTCTACATAGTCAATAGATATGTTAGATCCATTATATTTAGTCAAATCTATTGTAAAAGTTTCACTATATGTTGTTGAAGATGTTGTAATAAACTCATCTCCATAACCAGCAGTTGGTGCAGGAGTCGAAATATTAGAAACATCTAAAATCTTTTCATTTGCCAATTGAGTAACTTTTCCTTCAACAGAAACCCAAGTACTATATTTAAAGGAAGTAATTGTTCTATATGCAGAGAATTGTCCAAAAAAAGTTTTTCTATTAAAGTTGCGCCAACTAAAATTAAAATCAAATGACAACTCTACACTTTCTTCTTCAAGAGAAACAATAGATTCATTAAGTCGCATATCACTCCACGTTACTTTAGGGTCGGATTTCATAATGTCGGCAAAAGTAAAACCAATAGGATATCTATACCCCTCTTCTGACCACATATTATAAGCAAATATCTGCGCGCTTATAAACAAACATAAAATAAAAAGTAATTTTCTCTTCATAACCTAAAATTTAAGATTTAACGAATATGTGCTCTTATTCCCAATGAAAATAAAGGACGACAATAAAATTCACCTTTTAACGTAGGAGTGTCGCATCTATACATAAAATTCTGTGAAGCAGAAAGCAAAATAGATATTTGTTGTGAAACGTAGGCCTCTAGGTTAAAACCTACAGAACCACCAACAGAAAATGCATCTTCCACATTAGTAACTGTTTTATACTCCCATTCATCCCACGCAAAATTTACATTTGTAGTTAAATTAAAAAACAACCAATTACAAGGCTGCCACACAGCACATTCCATACCAGGAGAAAATGTAATCCCTCTATAAAGAGATTGATCGAATAACCCTTGTTCATAATCTACCCCTGTGTTAAATACCCAACGTCTGTGAAAACAATAATTGTAATTTAATCCCACATCAAAAGTATTAAATAGTGATGTCCCTACTCTAGTACCCACAGAATGTATTCCTTTAACATGGATAAGGCGCAAGTCGGACGCTGTTGCAATAGAAATTCCTAGCATCATTAAACTAAGAATTAAGATCTTCTTTTTCATATCATATTATTTAAAATTATTAACTCTCTGTGCCTTTAAAATTTCTTTATTTGATATAGAAAACTCCAAATGTCTTCCTCCATTCTTCTCAAAAAGTTCAAAACACATAATCCTAGATTTAGGTATTGTAAACCTATTAAAGAATAAGATAATCTCTACTTTATCCCCTGCAGGTATCATTTCCTTATATTTATCATCTGAAAAATAAATGTAAAATGGATAAATTTCTTGTTCCTGAAGTGCCAAATATTTATCTCCTTTTTTATCCCTTATATATGTTTTTATAAAATCTATGCCATAATCTATATTATTTAGATTTTCCAAATGAAGACGAAAGAATAACCAGTCATTTGCAGAATAAATACCATCTAAGGATAAAATCATTTTATGATTAAGATCCCCCAAATAATTATAACTAGGAGTAAGATTTATTACTGATTTTGACAATTTTTCTAGTTTTGTTTTATCAAGCGGAGTTTCTGAGAAAATCGCAGTTTCTTTTGAATCTCCTATATATAAAGATAAATTAGAGGGAGTTTCTTTATATAATAAATTGAAAGGATAAATCTTTCCAGACTTAGTTATTATAGTAAACGAAGCCTTGTTTATATTTTTACTTAAAGACTTTATCTTTACAATATTTTTTATTCCCAAAGCACTATCAGCTATAATACTATCGTTGCCCACAACAATATCGATAATGTCTTCATTAGCTATAAAATGTGTTGTTTTAGAAATAGAAACCTCTGCATCTTTGTGTTTTATTACACCATCGTTTATACTATATGCCAACACTTGTAGATTACTACTATACTTTAATACGTATGAATAATACTTTCCATCAGACGTAACCACAGATATAGTGGTAGATTCTATTTCTGGATCTCTAGATTTTAAACTTAAAAACATTTTTTGAGACCAAGTTTTGCCTATAATATCATTACTTCCTAAATCTACATATTGTATTGATGTAGGAAATTTCAATAATAATTGTTGATTATTATTAACTAATAATGTATCTGGTAAATTCATAGAAAAAACCAATACAGGCATTAGTAATGCCAATTTTAAAATTAAAATCTTTTTATTCATACCTTATATTTACTTGATAATTAGATGAAATATTTAATTTTTTCTCTCTTACAGCAGATTGTGAAACAGACTTTATTGCTGAAGTCACAGCATTAGTTGCTCCTGTAAAAAGAGGTAGCCCTCCAGAAATATTTAGATTTGTTGAAGATATCACATCACTTGCAACCTTTCTTTTTGTATCATCCGTCATATTATCTGGAGTATATAAACCTTCAAAACCATCTTGATCATAAACTGAAGCATTAAATGGTATGATCATATTTTTATATTGTATGCTTTCAATTCTTATCATAGCACGAGAAGAACTAAAAGATAATTGACCATATATAAAGGTGTTCTTTGGAATATATGTTCCATCTATAGTAAAGTCATCTATAATTCTAAATTTTACTATCGCTCCTGTTTTTATATTTCGATAATCTCCATGCACTAATGCCCTAATATCTGATTTATCACCTACTTCATCTTGCTCTAAGCCATAAAAACCTTTGTTTTGTTGCTTACCAACTATTACATCAACACTATTTTTAGGAGCTTCTTTTTGCTCTGCCACAGGCTCTGCTAATCCCAATTTTAACTCTAATTCTTTTCTCTTTTTTTCCAATGCCAATTGTTTTTCAATCTCGAATAATTCCCTATCAGATTGTCCACTACTCACAGTATTTTTTCTTCTAGGTTTAGAAATAGGTTTGGTTTCTTCTTTAAACTCGACTGGTGCATCCTCTACCATCATCATCTGAGAGGACACACTGTCTTCTTCAATTAACCAACTAAAAGAATTTCGTTGTCGAGTTTCAAGTCTTTTCTGTTTATCATTTAATTCTGCTGCTCTATAAATAGCATCAAGACGTGTTTCTGACAAATCTTGTAAGTTTGCATCAGGCAAAGAAGTATTAAATGTATCATCTACATATTCTACCTCATCCACATTTGTTCCACCACCTAATATGTAAAAGCAAAAAATTAGGAGAACAAATACCAAAATGGAAAATACATGAAGTTTTTTCTGCTCGATATTCATCTTTTCACCTCCTTAATATCAGAATTATCCACCACTCGCCATTTTTCTATCATAAAGCCATGCGGATTGTTTTCTGTTCGTGTACTATTGAGTAATTGACACTCTGTTTCCAAGTTTCTATACATAATACTAGATGACCTTATTATAGAAGTCTTTCCGTAGGTATATGCTTTATAAGGATATGTTGTATCATCGATTCTCACACTATCAACAACTATTTCACACAATATTCCTGCAGAAATTATACGTTCGTAAAATCCGTCTTCTTTAAGTTTTATATAATAGTCTGCAGCCACATTATCGGCTAAAAACAGAGCCTTGTTTATATTATACTCTATAGCAGTTTTTTCCGGTGAAACCGTGAAAAAATACTCATGAAAACGTCTTACGTGCGACTTTGCTTCTGCTATTCTATTTTCTTCAACATTGTGTGAAAGAGCTAGTAAAAGTGGTTGTCCATTTTCTAATACATAGATTTTACTTCTTTGGGCTTCAGCAAATTGATACGATGAATAAACAGCATACCCCGCTAGCGATAAAGCAAAAACCGTTATCAATATTAAATAGATGCGTGTTAGTGCAAATGCCTTTTGAATATTTTGTAAACTATTAAATGGATTCATAATTATTTCATATATCTGTCTGGTCTTATAATCCAATTTGCAAATCGTGGAATCTGAATATAAACGCAAATTGTAATCAAACTAATCACTATACCTATAATATTTTTATTATACAAAAAGTCCTTGCTTGCTTCTACCAATAGAAATTCATCCTCGATATTTATCACACCTTGAATCATCTCTATAAGCGGAGCATAATAACAATGAATATTTACAATTGCCATAAAACTCCCTAGAAGATAAAAGATTGAAGGGATTATCATGATTCTTATGTAATACGTTATCCATAAACTTAAATTTCCTGTAAAACTGGGCATAATAGAAAGTGCCAACATAAAAGGACCTATTATTAGAAGTATAATTTTTGCAATGGAAACATACAATGGAAAAAAATATATTATAGCCATCTGTATATACTGCATAAGATTATCAAGAAATTCTATTATAAATCTAGATAAATTGACTTTGGTTTCCTCGTCTGAAGGCGCTGACATAAGGGTAGAATCTGATATTATTTCTTCACTTCCAGACTCAACTTCTTCTCTTTCATAAACTGCAACCTTATCCCTAAGTTTTTCATAATTGCTATAATATTCTGTTTCTTTTTCTTGAAATTCCGTTACGATTTCTGAGTTTATACTTAGAGAAACTGCTTCTATTGGTTTTATTATTACATCAAATAAAGAAGAAAGAACTGGAAGGAAACTTATAACCAAAGCTATTACAAATGGTCTTAGATAAGAATAGAAATTAATAACTTCACCATTTGACCATTGCTTCCACAATTTGAATCCTATATATGCAAAAGCAAAAATCCCACATATAATCTGAGCAGAATGAACTAAAACATCTGTATAGTCAAATACTTTTTCTGAAATTTCATTAATAGCACTTGACAATAAAGATCCCCAATTATTTAATACACTAGAATTCATACTTATTTTTTTGACTTTGTACTAGATTTCTTATTAGATTCCTTTGCTGAGTTCTTTGAGGATTTTTTTTCTTTTTTTATTCCTTCTGTATCATATTTATTCTCGAAAGCCATAAATAATGCCTCACGAGTATATACTCTAGCCTGTTTAGAAAATTCCTCGTATGAGTTCTTTTTCTTAAAACGACTCTCTACACTTGATAAATTCTTCTTTATTTTTACAATCTCATCCTTTATATTTTCTAGAATTTGGAGGCGCTCATAATCTGTCATCTCTCCAGAAGAAGTGTTACTACTAGACATTTTTTTTGATTCTTGAAACTTATCATAAACTTGTTCATTAAAAGCAACACTAAAATTTAAAAAATTATAAATCTCCTCTTGTGTCAATCTATCTAGCTTAGAAAATTTATCACTGATATTTTTCACCTTATTTATTACATTATTGCTTTCTTCTGCAATTTCCTTTACTACTAAAGCTGTTTTTACGTAATTACTGATATTTTGAAGTTTACTCAAAGTTTCCTTATTTTGCTTTAATAATTCAAAAGTATTATCAGTCTGTTTCTCTATACTATATCTTTCTTGCATGGCCTCAGATAGTTCTTCTAAGAATAAGGTCATACGCTGAGAAACTGAACCAGGATCGGTAACTACCCATTGCGCATACATTGGCATTGGAGTACAACTAAGCAGGAAAAAAATCAATAAAGTGGCTAGTAAATATTTTATATTCATAATATCAAAAATTAAGATTTATGTATTCGTTTATAGCGCTTCTAATAGAACCAGTCTGTTTTTCTAATTCCATTAATTTAGATTTCTCTGTTTTTTCTGTAGTATAAACTAGATACTCTTGTTTAGAAACTTCTAACGCATACACCCTAGAATTATTACCATTTAACGTAATAAACACTTCTTTGTATGGACTTCTGTTAGAAAAATCTAACATTCTATTTAGCGACAATGCCAGTGCAACATCTTTTTCTGTTAAACCTAAAATCTGAGCTATTTCATCGAAACTATTGGCATATTTTCTCTGATCAAGTAAGATTTTACAATCTGCATTTCCCAAAATTGAATTCTTTACCACCTCGTTCCCTATAATATCTTCTATTTCTTGAGTAACCACAATTGCCTCGCCGAAATGTTTTCTGACAGTTTTGAAAAGATATTTAATAAACTCCGCCGTTCCAGCCTTTGAAATAGCCTTCCATGCTTCCTCTATTAGAATAAGTTTTCTTGTTTGACCAAGCGATGGGTGTCTCATCTTTGAAATGAAAGTATCCATTAATATTAATGTTACAACAGGGAACAAGGTCTTGTGGTCTTTTATGTTATCAATCTCAAATACAATAAATCGCTTCTCTAGTAAATCAATATTTTCTGTTGCATTTAATAAATAATCATACATACCACCCTCACTGTATGGTCTTAACACTTGGAGTAAATTTTCAATATCAAAATGTTCTCTTTCTACCTTACTATCCTGTAATTTTCTCTTGAAATCTTTCTTTAAAAACTTATAGAAATTTGTAAAAGACGGTGTTGTATTTTTACTTACAATTAATTCTATAAAATCATTTATTGCTGTTGAAATATGCGTTTCCTCTGCTTTAGTTATATTTTCTGTTTCGCTCTTCCATAGACAAAAAATTAAAGACGATAATTGTTCTTTTTTTTCTATCGTATAAATATTATCTTTTACAAAGAATGGATTAAAACTAACAGGGGTTTCTTCAGTATAGGTATAATAAACACCATCTTTCCCACCAGTTTCTTCATTAATCATTTTACATAATCCTAAATAACTATCACCCACATCCACTATTACCACATGAGCATCTTGTTCGTAATATTGGCGCACTAAGTGATTTGTAAAAAAGGATTTTCCAGAGCCAGATGGACCTAGAATAAATTTATTCCTATTATTAATCAAAGATTTTTTCATTGGTAAATCGGAAATGTCTACCTTTAAAGGAATAGCATTTAATCTATCGCATAATTTTATACCAAAACTTATTTCGCTGGGTTTTGCACAAGTTTCTGGATGTATAAAACATGACGCTGGCTCTAGAAAAGTTAGGAATGTCATTTCTGAAGGATATTGAGATTCACCACCTGGAATTCCTGCCCAATAAATTTGAGGTGTTACAACATTTGTTTGTGAAACACAAATATCCAATTCTGACAATTTAGCTGCTACAAGTGAGTTCTTTTTTACCAGAGTATTATAATTTTTGTCCCAAATTAAAACATTCATAGCTGCTCTAATTGGTCTCAAACTATTAGAAACTGCCTCGTCCAGAAACTGCTCATTAAACTTACTATTTATAGAATTCTCACGAGACACAGCAGAAAGTGATTTCTGCTGTTTTCCACTTTTTTCTATTTCGGAAAGAATATCTTTAGGTTCGTCCAAAAAGAAATATTGGTTGTAAATATGAGAAAAGGGAATTCCCCATGCTAAAGATGATGGGTAGGACATAGGAAAAAATACATTGTTATGTGAATATGCAGGATCCTTAACGTAATTGTATACCGAAGAGGATAACTCCTCAAGATTTCCAATAGAAAAACAACTTACGTAATTGTCTCCTACTTTGAAATCAGTATCCTCTAGGTATACATCCATCATAACTTTTCTTTCTTCATTAAAATCCAATGTCAAATATTGTTCTATAGCCCCGCTCTTCCGTAGGTCTCCTAAGATCGCTCTCCCAGAAGAATGAGAAACCCCTATTCCATTCTCATTTAGAATGCTAATAAATTGTGATACCTTATCACTAAAATCATCCCATCTCTGTTTATCCAACATATCATTTGGAACAATTCTATTCCTACACAAAATAGATAACATACTCGTGGTTTTAAGATTTTCCTTTGTTGATAAGGTTATAAAAACATATGATTTATGATTTAAAAATTCCCTTTTTTTGAAATGTTCAGAAGAAGAAATAGACAAAAAACTCTCAGAAATAGGTTCATCCTTACATTCACAATTGTAGAATATATCTTGCTTGTGAACTATTGTATAAGAAGGTAAAACACGCAATGCCCTCACCCAAACTTGGTGAAAACGCTCGTAATCTCTTGTTCCAAGAGAATAAACCTCTGGCAATGAAAGCTCCAAAGCCATAGTAATATCAGCAAACTTGCTAACTAAACAGTTATTCTCCCACGCCAAAATAGGTAGATAATCTAATATTTTACTAGATTTTTTCATCTCGATTTTCTACTATTTGAAATACTCTCCTATTCACAATTATGTGTTTTACAACTTTTTTTGATGCCATATACTGCATCAAGCCATGTTCTCCATAGGTATTGTTCAACTTAAACACACTACATATCGCCAATAGAAAAGAGATAATCCCTAGAAGCAACGCCCATATTGCGTCAAGTAGTATTGAAAGAATAAAGCTGAAAAACAATACTGTGAGTATTAGCAAGACTAAGTAGAATACATATTGTGCTTTTAGTCCAAAGAATTCTACGGGTTTACCAACTCCTCTATTGACCTTATATGTAGCCATTTTAGTTTTTACTTTGTACAAATTATCCTATGAAGAAGGCTCTAATAGCAGTAACTGCTACTATAGCAAATACACAAGATCCAAACCAAGAAGCGGCTGTTTTTGTAGTATCAGAGCTACCTGCAGACCATTTTCCATACACCTTCACTGCACCAATAAAACCAATTACGGCGCAAATGACATAAAATAAATTTGTTATAGGCTCTATGTATGATAATATCTCAGAGTTGGCTTTTTCTAAAGCTGCCACTCCATTACCTTGAGCCATTAAAGACGTAACATTCAGTAGGACAAGTGTGGATACACCAATCCCCTTTAAAATCTTTTTCATACACTATGGGTTTAAAAATTAAACACTGAATTTTTGGACTTTTGATTTTTTTAAATCAGTTTCGTCTTTCTTGAAGTATAGAAAATACAAAAAGATGCCTGCATTAAATACAATTAATGCGACAAACAGAAAGACTAAAAAACTAGTCCAACTAATTTTTTCTAATCCAAACATGATTATTCCAATAAGAATCAAGAGCTAAAAACCTACGTTGAGGGCGTAAGTTTCTGGTGCAAAGTAAGTACATATTTTTCTATTTTTCAAATCATTTTGCGCTATTTTAACAAATATTTGCATTTGCTCGCCGTATTATTATATTAATATTATATGGATTTTTGTTAACACATTTTAACTGTTAAAACAAAATCAAACCCTCTGTTTCTCAGCTTATTTGGGCCTCAAAAAAAATATTTTGCTCGTTTTGTAGATATTTTTTAACTTTGTAGATTGTAAAAACTTTTTTGTATGGTTCTAAATTATATTTGGGCGGGATTCTTTATTATAGCCTTTGTGGTGTCACTCATCCAATGCTTTGTTTTTGGAGACAATATGATATTTGCAAAAATTGTAGATAGCACATTTGATATGTCGAAATTTGCAGTTATGGATATTGCCCTACCTCTTGTGGGAGTAATGACTCTTTGGCTAGGCATTATGAATATAGGAGAAAAGGCTGGTTGCGTAAGATTCCTTTCTAGAATAATAGGACCATTTTTTAGCCAACTATTTCCTGAAGTTCCAAAAAACCATCCTGTGCATGGGCAATTACTAATGAACTTTTCAGCAAATATGCTTGGGCTAGACAATGCTGCCACACCACTTGGGCTAAAGGCAATGAATTCGCTTCAAGAACTTAATCCAAATAAAGACACTGCGTCGAACGCACAAATTATGTTCTTGGCACTAAACACATCGGGGCTTACTCTTATACCTATTGCCATAATGGCACAAAGGTCTATACTTGGAGCAGCCAACCCTACCGACATATTTATTCCACTTTTAATAGCCACTTATTGCTCTACTCTAATTGCTATTTTATACGTTGGAATCAAGCAAAAATTAAGATTGCTAAATAAAGTTTTCATCTCTTGGATAGGTGGCATTACTGCTGCAATTGGTGGTCTTGTGTGGTATGTGTCTACTCTAAGTAGAGAAGAAATGATGGTGTTCTCAAGTATATTTAGTAATGCACTACTACTTACTATTATTATAACATTTATAGGTGGAGCACTTTACAAAAAAGTGAATGTATTTGAGGCATTTATCGATGGTGCAAAAGAAGGTTTCACCACTTGTATAAAAATTATTCCTTATATGGTAGGAATGCTCGTTGGAATCGCTGTTTTTAGAGCATCTGGCGCAATGGACCTACTTATCATGGGAATAGAGGAAATAGTCTCTATTTTTACCGATGAAACCGAGTTTATTGGAGCTCTTCCTACAGCCTTTATGAAACCACTTTCTGGTAGTGGTGCAAAAGCCATGATGGTGGAAGCTATGAAGACCTACGGAGTAGATTCATTTGTGGGCAGACTATCTTGTATATTCCAAGGTGCTGCAGATACCACATTCTATATTATAGCCCTTTACTTTGGTTCTGTTGGTATTAAGAAAACTAGATACGCAGTGAGCGCTGGTCTTATTGCAGACTTTGGTGGCGTAATTGCTGCTATATTAATTGGATATTTATTCTTTGCATAAAAAGTTATGATAAGCTATCATTTAGAAGGTGTAGAAAAACCTAAGATTTGTACAAGAAGAACATCTAAATGGGTAAAAGATGTGGCAGAAAAACATGGAAAAATAGTCGGTGAAATCGCCTATATTTTCTGCTCAGACGAGTACATTATAGACGTAAATAGAAAGTTTTTAAACCACGACTATTACACAGATGTTATCACATTTGACTATAGTGAAGGCAAGAAGATTTCTGGAGATATTTTCATCTCGTTAGACACGGTAAAAACAAATGCTGAAACATTCAATCAAGACTATTATAACGAACTTGAAAGAATCATTATACATGGCATTCTCCACCTTTGTGGTTTCAAAGACAAAGAACCAAACGACAAAGAAGAAATGACATATCAAGAAGACGAAGCTATTAAATTACTAATAAAACCACTAAAGAAATGACATTTGAATATGATGTAATAGTAGTAGGTGCTGGTCATGCTGGTTGTGAAGCCGCGGCTGCGGCAGCCAATATGGGTTCGCGTACATTGTTGATTACAATGGACATGAACAAGATAGCACAAATGAGCTGTAACCCTGCTATAGGAGGTATTGCAAAGGGCCAAATAGTAAGAGAAATTGACGCCCTAGGAGGTTTTACAGGTCTTGTTACAGACAGAAGTTCACTTCAATTTAGAATGCTAAACCGTTCTAAAGGACCTGCTATGTGGAGCCCTCGTTCTCAATGCGACAGAATCAAGTTTATCCAAAACTGGAGACAAGTTTTAGAGAACACAGAAAACCTATTTATTTGGCAAGATACAGCCGTTGGTTTGATAGTAAAAAACAATACAGTTTGTGGAGTGAAAACTGCATTAAATGTCGATTTCATCGGCAAAAGTGTGGTACTTACAAATGGTACTTTCCTAAATGGGCTAATGCACATAGGTAAGACCCAACTTGCAGGCGGAAGATGTTCAGAGCCAGCTAGTTATGGCATTACCGAACAACTAAAAGAACTAGGCTTCACCACCGACAGAATGAAGACTGGTACTCCAGTGAGAATTGACATTAGAAGCGTAGATTTATCTCTTGCCACTGAACAACCAGGAGAAACCGACTTCCACAAATTTTCATACCTAGACGAACCACTACGTCCACTAAAACAACTACCTTGTTTTACCCTAAACACAAACGAAGAAGTACACGAAGTGCTTCGCAATGGACTTGCAGACTCACCTCTTTATAATGGTCAAATCAAGAGTATCGGACCTCGTTATTGTCCAAGTATCGAAACCAAGATTGTAACCTTCGGAGAGAAAGATTCTCACCCACTATTCCTAGAACCAGAGGGTGAAAATTCTACCGAATATTATCTAAATGGATTCTCTTCTTCTCTTCCATTAGAAGTGCAATTGAATGCTCTACAAAAAATACCAGCATTTAAAAACATTCATATTTTCCGCCCAGGTTACGCTATAGAATACGACTTCTTCGACCCTACTCAACTACTACATAGTTTGGAAACAAAACTAGTGAAAAACCTATTCTTTGCAGGTCAAATAAACGGTACTACAGGTTATGAAGAAGCAGGTGGTCAAGGTCTAATAGCAGGTATAAATGCACACCTTGCCACCAAAGGAACAGACAGATTCTGCCTTGGCAGAGACGAAGCATACATTGGTGTATTAATTGACGACCTTGTAACAAAAGGCGTGGATGAACCATATAGAATGTTTACCTCTCGAGCAGAATACCGCATATTACTTCGTCAAGACGACGCAGACCAACGCCTAACTCCTAAGTCTAGAGAAATAGGACTTGCCGACGACAGACGTTGGAATTTACTTCAAGACAAGATTAAATATTGCGATGAACTAAGCCAAGTATTACGCGAGGCTTCTGCAAAACCTGAACAAATAAACGAAGGACTACGCTCTATTGGTAGCACAGAATTGAAACAAAAACAACGTCTTGGCGAAATACTTCTTCGTCCTGGAGTGGATATTAAATTCTTGGCAAAACGTGTACCTGTTCTACAAAAAGCAATAGATTCTCTTCCTGAAAATCGCAAAGAAGAAATCATGGAAGAGGTGGAAATCACATTCAAATACTCTGGCTATATTGACAGAGAAAAACAAATTGCAGAGAAATTGCACCGCTTAGAACACATCAAAATCAAAGGCAAATTTGATTATGCTTCTATCACTGCAATCTCTACAGAAGCGCGTCAAAAACTAATTAAAACAGACCCAGAAACCATTGCACAAGCTAGCCGTATCCCAGGAGTTTCTCCTAGCGATGTGAATATCTTGTTGGTTATGATGGGAAGATGATAACATTGTTCCACGTGGAACAATTCGAGCAGCGAGAGCAATGATAAGCTTGCTTAAGCATTGCCGAGTCGCGAGAATTGGGTGTGTACACAGTACACACAACGAAGCAGCGAGAGCAGAAAGAAAGCTTGCTTTGATTATGCCGAGTCGCGAGAATTGGGTGTGTCAGATATGACACACAGCTTAATTCAAAGTAGCAAAACATTTATTTGTTCCACGTTCCACGTGGAACAAATTTAAAAAATCATAATAATGGAAACCGTAAAACAAAACATTAGAAAGGTAGAAGACTTTCCAGAAAAAGGGATAGTTTTCGTGGACCTTACCACTGTATTTAAGAAGCACGAGTGCATGAAGAAAATCGAAGATGCACTTTATGAAACCTACAAAAACGCTGGTGTAACCAAAGTAATTGGTATAGAATCTAGAGGCTTCTTCTTCTCAACAATTCTAGCAAACAGAATTGGCGCCGGCTTTGTACCACTTAGAAAAAAAGGGAAACTTCCGGCAGAAACTCTAGAAGTTTCTTACCAAAAAGAGTACGGACTTGACACCATTCAAATCCATAAAGATGCATTAACAGAAGACGACGTGGTAATTCTTCACGACGATATCCTTGCAACAGGGGGCACCATACAAGCTGCAATAGAACTTATCAAAAAGTTCAACGTAAAGAAAATTTACGTCAGTTTCATCGGGGAAATCGACTTCCTAAAAGGTAGAGATAAAATAGATAAAGACATCGACGTAGACGTTTTAATCCACTTCTAAAAACAAATAACTTTGAGCAAAAAAAGCCACATAGAAGAAATAGTGAGTACACTTCCCCACTCTCCGGGAGTGTACCAATATTTTAATTCCGACGGTGAAATTATCTATGTGGGCAAAGCGAAAGACCTAAAGAAAAGAGTATCATCTTATTTCAACAAAACAGACAAATCTGTAAAAGTACAAGCCCTAGTTAAGCATATAGCAGATTTAAAATACATAGTTGTAAATACAGAAAACGACGCTCTGCTTCTTGAAAACAACCTAATAAAACAATACCAACCACGATACAATATTCTTCTTAAAGACGGCAAAACCTACCCATGGATTTGCATCACAAAAGAGGATTTCCCTCGTATATTCAAAACTAGAATTATTATGCGTGGAGCCGAGTATTTTGGCCCATATAGTTCTGTTTGGATATTGGATACCATCCTCGATTTAATCAAGCAAATCTACCCTATTAGAACCTGCCGTTTCCCAATGAACGAGGAAAGCATAAAAAACGGCAGACACAAAGAATGCCTAGAGTATCATATAAAGAATTGTATGGCTCCATGTGTAGGTTACCAAACCAAAGAAGAATACCAAAAAATCATCGGTGAAATCAGGGAAATTATCAAAGGTAATAGTAAATTCATTGCAGAGAAAATCCTTGGAGAAATACAAAAATGTGCAGAGGAACTTCGCTTTGAAGAAGCCGAAGAATTGAAGCAAAAATACCTTGCCATTGTCAACTTCCAAAACAAAACAGTGGTTACAACTGCCACCGATGAAAACCTAGATGTAATGGCGTATGATGTGGACGAAAAATCTGTTTACATCAATATGCTACAAATAGTAAATGGAAGCATAGTAAAAGGTCTTACCATTGAATACCAAAAGAGAATAGACGAGGCAGACGAAGAGATTTTAGCCTTAGGATTACTAGAACTAAGGAGCAGACTTCAGAGCGATTCTAAAGTGATTTTAGTGCCGTTTATGCCAGATATAGAACTAGAGGGAATAAGCCTAAAAGTGCCGATGAAAGGGGACAAAAAGAAGCTTATCGACCTCTCAATGCAAAACGTAAAACAATACAAATTAGACAAACTAAAACGCAACGAAGAACTGAATATTGAGCAGAAAACAACACAGATTTTGTTCACCCTAAAAGAGAAACTCGGACTAAACAAACTACCTATTCATATAGAGTGTTTCGACAACTCCAATATTTCTGGTACAGACGCTGTGGCAGCTTGCGTGGTTTTCAAAAAAGGCAAACCTAGCAAAAAGGATTACAGAAAATATAATATAAAATCTGTAGTTGGTCCAGACGACTATGCTTCAATGCGCGAGGTTGTGTATAGAAGATACAGCAGACTTGTAGAAGAAGGTGAGCCCCTACCCGACCTTATTATTGCCGACGGTGGAGTTGGTCACATTGAAACAATAAGAAAAGTGGTAGAAGAAGAATTGAACCTAAACATCCCAATTGCGGGTCTTGCCAAAAACGACAAACACCGCACACGAGATTTAATCTTCAACTCACAAGTGATAAGCATGAAGACCAACGATGTTTGTTTTAATTTTCTTACACAAATTCAAAACGAGGTTCACAGATTTGCAATAGAATTTCACAGAGACAAGAGAAGTAAGTCGCAACTAAAATCTGAACTCGACGAAATACCAGGAATAGGCCCAAATACAAAAGAAAAACTCCTAAAGGAGCTAAAAAGCGTAAAACGCATCCAGAATGCAGAAATTTCTGAACTTGAAAAAATCATCGGAACTCACAGAGCATCAATAGTTTACGAGTATTTTCACGGCAATTAGAGGCTCTGAGAATTAAAAATTTTAGAAAAACTGAACACTAATACACAAAAAATAGACTGTAAATGAGAGTTTTAATACAAAGAGTAAAAGAAGCGAGCGTAAAAGTAGACGAAAAAATTACAGGCGAGATAAAACAAGGTTTTCTACTTTTGGTTGGATTTGAAAATGCAGACACCGACGAAGACTTAACCTGGACAGCCAACAAAATTTCAGCACTTAGAATTTTCGACGACGAAAACGGAGTAATGAATAAATCTATTCTTGAAGTAGATGGCGAAATTCTTTGCGTTAGTCAGTTTACCCTTTTTGCTATGACAAAAAAAGGAAACAGACCTTCTTACTTCAAAGCTGCCAAAGGTGAAATCTCAGAACCTCTATACAACCAGTTTTGTGACAAATTAAAATCACTAATAAACAAAGAAATTCAAAAAGGCATTTTTGGAGCAGATATGAAAGTGTCGCTTATCAACGACGGACCTGTTACCATTTGGATAGATTCAAAAAATAAAGAATAAAAGATATGAAAAATTTTAAAGAACTTTTTAGCGGTTATAATTTCAACTTAACCGAAGGTATGATTAAAGAGAACGTAAAAACTCTTATCGACAACCTATACGAAAACACAGACCGCCCAAGTAATATCAAAGATCTTTTTGGTCATATTGAAATTACTTCACTTAGCACCACAGACAACGAAGAAAAAATCGTTAGCCTAGTAGAAAAAATTAATGCACTAGATGAAAACTTCCCAGAGATGGGAAAACCTGCTGCTATCTGCGTTTATCCTGCTTGGGTAGAAACTGTGAAGAACACCCTAACAGAAGATGTGAATATCACCACAGTGATTGGCTTCCCTTCTTCACAAACTTTCATCGAGGCAAAAGTTGCAGAAACAGGCCTTTCACTTATGGCTGGCGCCAACGAAATTGACATGGTGATTTCTGTGGGTAAATTCCTACAAGGTAACTATGAAGAAGTGTTTGAAGAAATAGAAGAGATCAAACTATCATGCCACGGAGCAAAACTAAAAGTGATTCTTGAAGCAGGCCTATACCCTACCCCACAAGACCTTTACAAAGCTTCAATACTTGCAATGGAAGCTGGTGCAGACTACATCAAAACCTCTACAGGCAAAGATGCAGTGGCTTCACTTTACAACGCATATGTTATGTGTAGAGCGATAAATGACTTCCACGAAAAAACTGGCGTTAAAGTAGGTTTTAAAGCCGCTGGTGGCATTGTTACTACCCAAGATGCACTTTTATACCTAACAATAGTAAAAGGCGTTCTAGGCGAAGATTGGGTAAACACTACAGACTTCCGCATTGGTGCAAGCCGCCTTGCAAACAATATCCTTTCTGCGGTAACCAAAGAAGAAGTAAAATATTTCTAAATAAATCAAATTGATAATCGAAAAAATGGCAGCTAAATTAATTTTAGTTGCCATTTCTATTTACTTACCTAGAATTTTATATTACAACTTAGGCACGTGAAGTAACTATTAGATAGTCTCGAATCTTTTGAAAAATCCATTTTAAAGTTTGGCGAAAGCTTTATCTTGTCTGTAATCATAAATTCAAAGCCTACCACCGCAGCTTGCTCATTTTCAAGATAGGAAGAGTTTTCTACCGAGAAATGTTCATCATACCTGGTATAAAAAGTAGCACAATTTGCTAGTTTCACAGAAGCAAAAATAGAATACCTAACAACATTATTGTTTAAAATATAAGAAGAGTTTATTGTATGATTTAACTCTGCTCCCAAGGAAAATTCTTTAGATTTATATCCAATAAATGCTGCCAAATTTGCACTAGTAAATTGATTAATTTCATTATTACTATTCACTCCTCCATATAGCCTAATGTGCAATCCTTCAGTAGGAGTAAACGACACTCCCATTCTGTAATCTATCTTGTCGTCATCCTCAATAGGCATAAAAATAACATCGGCCGACACCCAATCTGTAAATTGATACGAAGCAGATATTCCTTTATTTTCTGTATAACCAAATAGTGATTTCATAACATAACTATGCTCCCAGAATTTTTCCTGAAAATTGAAAATTGAAGTGGAAATTTCTCCCGATTGCACTTGTAATTTATCAAGATATTGATCTCTTCTATTTTCTTCTGCGTATATAGGAATACACACAAAAGTTAGTATATCCATTATAATTAATCTTGTTTCCATAGTCTTACATTTAATAGGTTTGTACAGGTAAAACTATGGTAGAAACATTTCATAATTATTTCAAAACTATGATATCTTCATTAAATGTATGTTATAATTCTGTTACATTTTATTAAATCGAATACAGAGAAGTAACACCATATATTTTTTCTAATTACATTTGAGTGAAATATTAAATTTAAAAATTATGGCTACAAAAAGAATATTAGTCATAGATGATGAGGAAACACTATGCAAGATTTTACAATATAATTTAGAAAATAAGGACAGTAACGTTGATATAGTTTTTTGTTCTAATGAAAAACCTAACGTTTTACAAGTAAATGGACTAAAACTCGACCTTCAATTTAAGCGATGTTTAGTAGATGAAAAGGAAGTAAAAATGACAAAGAAGGAGTTTGAAATTCTTGTTTTTCTTATTCTTCATAGAGGGCGAATTTGTTCTCGCGAAGAAATTTTAAGCAAAGTTTGGAAAGGTGAAGTGGTGGTACTCGATAGAACAATTGACGTAAACATAAGACGCCTCCGCTCCAAAATAGGCACCTACGGCGAAAACATTGTCACCCGCTGCGGCTACGGATATGGCTTTAGAGAATAATTTATCTCATTAAATGAAAAACGACTCGAACATGTCTAAAATTCGAGTCGTTTTACTAAATAATTTATCTATTATTTCACTTCAAATAAAGCTCCAAAGTTGTAGCCTAAATTGAATGTCATTGCGAAATTAGTAGCACTAGTATCAGCATATTCCATTGCAATTCTCGAAGGAGACATTGTCATAGTTGTCATCAAATATAAACCATTTTTTAAAAGAACTCCTAAACGCAAATCAAAACCAGCGCCATTTTCAATATTTATATCACACCCTAATCCTGCTAAAAACGCTGCCTTTTCATGATAATTTCCTATAGTTGCAAGAGCACCAAAAGTCATACCTGCATAAAAATCTCCAAAACCACCTGAGAAATAAGCACCCAAACCAAATTTTTGTGTAATAGGATACGCAAAATCAATACCAAAATTTACTTTATAACCTGTAAGCGTTTCTTTTTCTTCTTCAAACATATCAAATCCCACTCCTGCATTTATCCCCAACAACATCTGTTTCATCGCTTTTGGTTTTTCTCCAAGTGTCCAACAAACCAAACCATTATGATTTAAAGCTGAAGTACAAGATAAATTCTTCCATTGGTCTGTTAATTTTCTAGCAATATCAGAGAATGTTTCTATAAGTTCAGACATGTTATTTAAGAATTTAAATTGTGATTCTTCTGAAGCTAAAGACTCAAGTTGATTTTTCATAATATCTAATTGAACCTTCTGCACATCCACACCTTGCACACCAATTACCCAACTATCTATAAGTTTATCGTTAATCTTCTTTGATTTTAATTTTTCTTCAACATGATTATATACTTCTTTTGATGAATATAAATTCGCCTCTTCTATCTGAGAAGTATTATCCAAACCATCAGTAAATGTAATAATATGAGCATTTTCATATTTGTTAATAGATTTCATATTTTTCACATATTCATCTAACATATCTACACCCTTATTTATTGAATAGTACATTGATGTTGCTTTATTTGTGTTAGATTGATTATTTATAAAATTCTGCATTCTACTTTTACTTGAAGGAGTAAGAGGAGTTATGTCAAAAAATCTAGTATCATCCATAGTTGAAAAGTAAATAATACCTATCCTAATATTTCCTTCGGAAGAAGCCTTATACATTTCATCAATAAAGACATTTGCTCCTTGTTTTACAGAACTAAAATCATCACCAAGAGAAGAACTTTGGTCTAAAACCAATAAAATACAAGCATCTTTATCTAGTTTTTTATCAGATGTAGCATTTCCACTTTCTGCATCAGACATCCATACACCACCATCAAGTTGACGCCAATATTGTAATTCTTTATTTTCAAGATCAATATATGGCGATGTTGAAATTCTCGGAAATACATATCTAATTTTCTCGTCAATTGTTCTTTTTCCTCCAAGTGTTCTTATTATATTTCCTAACGAATCTCTTGAATCAAATCCTTTATATTCAATATTATTTAAAGTAGATGTACTTCTACCTGTAATCTTTTGCTCACCCATAATATAATATGGATAAGACATTGGATTATTACTCTTGAATGAGTCCGCAAAGGCGCTAAAAGCACCTAAAAATAAAATTAAGGCTAAGTAAATTTTTCTTTTCATAAATGTTTTTACATCAGCTCCTTACTGATGATTTATTAATTATTATTTATTGGATATATTTTCAGATATGCACAAAAAAAACGTGGACCCGACTGTTGTCGTTCCACGCTTTCGAGGCCTTCGCATTGCCCAAACATCATTAGAACAGACAACGCAAAGCCCACGCCGATATAAGTTAGCATACTATACACCCATGTATAGATATGCCATATACATACCCATATCCCGTAAGCATTTATCGTTGCTATATCCTGAACGATGTTTTTAGAAAGTTGCGAAGTTTCGAAAACGTCAGAACATGCGTAATAAACGCTTATTAAATAAATTTTTTATCCCACACCGCACAGCATCACTATGCATATTCTCGGCGTGAGACTTACAATTGCAAATGTATAAATTATATTTTACATTCCCTTAATTTATACTAAAAAAACATTAGAATATCAATCCTTAAGACACCCTATCGGAATCACATAAACCCCATCTTTTCTTTTATAAGCATAATCTCCCACACCTATTACAACTGCCATAAATGAAGGAGCTGACATTTTTTCTGTGTCTATATTATTAGCTAGACTTATTAAACTACTTGCTCCTTCATCAATATTTTTATCTCCACCTAATTTTACTTCAATTAATGCATAAGTTCCATTACGTCTATGAAGCACAGCATCACATTCTAGTCCATTACTATCTCTATAATGGTAAAGTTTACCATCTAAAGCTTCTGCATAAACACGTAAATCTCTCACCACCATATCCTCAAAGAAGAAACCAAATGATTTGATGTCCTTTATTAGGTCGCTTGGACCAAGACCAAGCGATGCTGTTCCTATACTTGGGTCAACAAAATGGCGAGTATCTGTAGTTCTAATTGCCGCTTTACTACGAATATTTGGATTCCATGCTTCTAAATCCTCTATAACATATAGTTTTTTTAATGCTTTTATATAATCTGCAATAGTATCCTCATCAAGAGTACTTAAATCATTAGAAAGTAAATCTTTTCTAATTGTAGAATAAGGTATTTGTTGTGAAATATTTCTTGCGTAGGAACGTAATATTTGCCTTGCTCGTTCAGGACTTCGTTTAACTTTATCTACGCGCTGTATATCATTATTTACTACAGAATCTACATAATCAAAAGCCTGGTCTAAAGCTAACTCCTTGTCGATTATAGTTGCCCATGGCCATCCACCACGGCACGTTAAATAAGCAATATCCTCTATATTGAGTTGATTCTTTGTTACCTCAAAAGGTTTTTCATCAAATAAATCTCCTAAACTAACAGTTCCACTAGATTCCTCAGATTCATAAAGACTCATAGGACGCATTTTTATAAACGCAAATCTTCCTGTACCGCTATGAATAGTTTCCTCTGCATCTGGTAATACGGAAGAACCTGTTAAAATAAATTGAGAAGGTTCTCCACGTCTATCAACTTCACTACGTATAGAATCCCATAAAGATGGAAGGGTTTGCCATTCATCAACTAATCGTGGAGTACTACCTTCCAATAATGTTTTAGGACTAATTTCTATAAGTTGTTTACTTTGTTGAAGCACAGCTGAGTCTCCTAAATCTAGTAAACTTTTTGCTAATTGCTTAGCTGTTGTTGTTTTACCACACCATTTAGGACCTTCAATTAATACTGCACCTTTTCCTAAAACCTTACGTTTTAGAATCCTATCAAATATACGTTTCTTATAATTTCTCATAATCACTACATCTACAAAGCAAAAGTAATGATTATAAATCAATTAAGCAAACTTTTTTGTAGTTTTCGGGGAATTGTGACGATTTCATTCGGTAAGTTGAGACTAATTCGTTCGGTGAATTGTGACAATTTTGTTCGGTAAGTTGAGACTAAAAAGGCTGGTGCGCAGAAAAACGAACCAGCCAATATTATATTGATTGAAGTTGAATTACATCTTTTTATTCAGCTTCACTTTTATACATTAAATCTAAAGTGCATAATGTCCCCGTCTTGAACAATATACTCCTTACCTTCTACACTCATTTTACCAGCTTCTTTACAAGCAGCTTCTGAGCCTAGAGCGATGAAGTCTTCGTATTTGATTACTTCGGCACGGATAAAGCCTTTTTCAAAGTCGGTGTGGATAACACCAGCACATTGAGGAGCTTTCCAACCACGGTGGAATGTCCAAGCACGCACTTCTTGCACACCTGCAGTGATGTAAGTTTGAAGGTCTAGAAGTTTGTAAGCAGCTTTAATTAAGCGAGCAACACCAGATTCTTTAAGACCTACTTCTTCAAGGAACATTTGGCGTTCTTCGTATGTTTCAAGCTCTGCAATATCAGCCTCGGTAGCAGCTGCCACGATAAGGATTTCTGCATTTTCGTCTTTCACAGCTTCACGCACAGCATCTACGTAAGCATTACCATTTACAGCAGAAGCCTCATCCACATTACATACATACATTACAGGTTTGTCTGTAAGAAGACAAAGGTCGCGCACAAGTTTGCGTTGTTCTTTATCAAGTTCTACAGTACGAGCAGATTTACCTTGTTCTAGAGCTTCTTTATACATAGCATAAATAGTATAAAGTGCTTTAGCATTTTTGTCGCCTGCATTAGCTTGTTTATATACTTTTTGGATACGAGAATCGATAGTTTCAAGGTCTTTAAGTTGAAGCTCCATATCGATGATTTCTTTATCACGAACAGGGTCAACACTACCGTCTACGTGAGTTACATTTTCATTATCAAAACAACGTAAAACGTGAAGAATAGCATCAGTTTCACGAATATTAGCCAAGAATTTATTACCTAAACCTTCGCCTTTACTAGCACCTTTTACAAGACCTGCAATATCCACAATTTCCACTGTGGTAGGAACTATACGTTGAGGATTGATAAGATTTGCAAGTTCGTTCAAACGTTCATCAGGCACAGTTATCACACCCACGTTTGGTTCGATAGTACAGAAAGGGAAATTAGCTGCTTGAGCTTTTGCGTTAGATAAACAATTAAAAAGAGTAGATTTTCCAACATTAGGAAGGCCTACTATACCGCATTGTAATGCCATAAACTATAATTTTTATTAATTTAGTGGCAAAAGTACTAAAAAATAACTACTTTTGCCGTATATATAGCGAATATATTTACATGGATAAGACTTCAAAAATAATACTTAGCATATCAGTCGTACTTATTTTAGCCCTTGGCGGATTCATTTATTTCCAATTTTCTCAAATTTCAGAAGCAGAAAATCAGCTAAATGAACTTACTCAAGTAATGGAATTTGAAAAACAACAATCCATAGAAGAATATGAAAAACTTGCTATGGAATATGAAGAATTCTATATTGAAACAAGCAACGATTCACTACTAAAGCTTTTTGATGAAGAAAAACAAAAAGTTCAACAACTCCTACAAGAACTTAAAACTGTAAAAGCAACTAATGCACGCAGAATCAAGGAATTACAAAAAGAACTTGGCACAGTTCGTGGTGTGCTAAAATCTTATATTTATAAGGTTGATTCGCTAAATACAGTAAACGACAACCTTAAAAAAGAAAACGTTAAGGTTAAAAAACAAATACAAGAAGCCAATGAAGTGGCTCGCCTTTTAGAAGAAAAAACCAATGAATTGGATGCTAAAATTAACCTTGCATCTATCCTAGAAGCCGACGAAATTTCAATTAAAACCCTTAATAAAAAAGGTAAAGTAACCAGATCGCTTAAGAAAATTACCAATATAGAAATTTGCTTCCAAGTTTTAAGAAATATCACTGCAGAAAGAGGTTATAAAACTATTTACATACGTATTGCAGATGCAAATGGCGAAGTACTTACCGTAAGCGGAAATACTTTTGAATTTGAAGGTAAACAACTCATTTATTCTGCCAAAAAGGATATAGAATACAACGGCGAAAATACCCCAGTTTGTATGTATTATAAAATTATAGACCCACTACAAACAGGTTCTTATTCTATTGCTATTTTTGCCGACGGCAACTTAATTGGTACCACAGGATTTGTTTTGAAATAATATGAGCAGTATATATTTGCATATTCCTTTCTGCAAAAAACGTTGCACATATTGTAATTTCTTTTCCACTACCTTGCTTGAAAAACAAGAGCAGTACGTAGGTGCTCTTCTAAAAGAAATAGAACTTAGAAAAAATTATATAACAAATCCTACCACTATTTATCTTGGTGGCGGTACTCCCTCTACCCTACCTATAGCGCTTCTAGAAAGGATTTTTACCTCACTTGACAAAAATTTTAATCTGTCAAAATTAGAAGAAGTTACTATAGAATGTAATCCTGACGACCTTAATATAGACTACGTAAAAGGACTTAAAAGCCTGCCTATAAATAGGCTGAGCATGGGTATTCAAACCTTCAATGAAGAAGAACTAAAAGTTTTAGGTAGAAGACACAATGCTAAAAATGCTATTAAAACAGTAGAAAATGTGTACAATGTCGGAATTGAAAATATTAGCATAGATTTAATGTATGCCCTTCCTGGACAATCGCTTTCCACTTGGGAAGAAAACTTAAATACAGCACTTAGCTTACCTATTTCTCATATTTCTGCATATCACCTTAGTTATGAAGAAGATACACCACTTTATAAACTAAGAAATCTGGCATTTGACGAAGAAAAAAGCCTTGAATTCTTTGAACTTTTAAGTGAAAAAACAGCAGAAAAAGGCTTTGAGCACTACGAAATTTCCAATTGGGCAAAAGACGGAAAATACTCAAAACACAATAGTGCCTACTGGCAAAACAAACCATACCTTGGGATTGGTGCAGGAGCACATTCATACAATCTAAATGAAAGAAGATGGAATTTCTCCTCACTGAACGATTATATAAATGGTGTTTTAAGCGAAGAAGAATACTCAGAAAACGAAATCTTAACTTCAGAAGACAAATACAACGACCTTATTATCACTCAGTTAAGAACTAAATGGGGATTGGATATAAATCTTATTGAAGGAAAATATCTAAAACACTTCCGCGCCCAAGCAGAAAAGTTTGTAAAAGAAAATCACCTTAAAATTACAAACGAAAACAGAGCCATACTCACCCACTCTGGTATATTTATTTCTGATTATATAATGCGAGAAATTATGATATAATTCTTATCTTTGCAGAAAGAATAAAGCTACATTTTTTATTATTAACCCTACATGTTCTACCCCATACAGAATATGTTAAATGTATGTTTTATTTTTATGACAGAAACAGAAAAAACGTATCGCATTGCCATTAGTTTATTTAAGAAAATAAACTTCAGCAACCTTCAAGAAATCTTCAATTATCTAAATTCAGTAGAAGAATTTTTCCACTTAGACAAAGCTATACTTAGTGAAATTCCAAATGTAAATTCTCCTTTTTTAGAAGAATATAAAACACAAATACCTATTTGTTTGGAAAAAGCAAAAAGAGAACTTGAATATATAGAAAAAAACAATATTCAAATTCATTTTTTCACAGACGAAACCTTTCCAAAACGTCTTCTGGAATGCTCCGACTGCCCAAAACTTATTTATAGTAAAGGTATATCAGATTTCAATAAACACAAATACTTAGGTGTGGTAGGTACAAGAAGAGCCACAGAATATGGCAGAAATACTTGTTATAAAATTATATCAGACTTGGCAAAATCTCATCCAGACATCTGTATTGTAAGCGGACTAGCATACGGTATAGATATTTGTGCACATAGATCTGCACTTGAAAATAATATCCCCACAATAGGGGTAATAGCAGGTGGTTACGACTTTTTTTATCCAAAAGCACATTATAATACTTCACTTTCTATGCAAAAAAATGGAGCTGTTATCACAGAATTTACCCACGAAATGCACCCAGAACCATTCTACTTTGTACAAAGAAATAGAATTATAGCAGGTATGTCAGACGGTGTACTAGTGGTAGAAAGTGCAGAAAAAGGAGGTAGTTTAATTACAGCAGACCTCGCTCATTCATATAATAGAGATGTTATGGCTGTGCCTGGTAGATCCATAGATATTTCTTCTGTGGGATGTAATAGTATTATAAAATGCAACAAAGCATCACTTGTGGAAAATGCTCAAGATATAGAAAGAGTAATGTGTTGGGAAAAAGAAAATACTTCACAATGTATAGAATTATTTCCTATCCTATCGGAAAAAGAAACTCTTATAGTAGATATTATTAGAGAAAAAGGTACAGTACATGTTGATATCATTTCAGAACTTTCAGGTATTAAAATATCCGAACTCTCTGTCCTTTTACTAAATTTGGAATTCAAGAATGTGATACGCAACATCCCAGGAAGTAGGTATATGCTATATTGAATATTTTTATATACTCTAAGTTAGATATTTTTAGGCGTCCCGAAGTTTGAGAAACCGGAGTGTACGCGGGTACTCGAGGATTTCGAGAACGAGGGCAACGAGACGTGTTGATGACCAACGGGAATAAAATAGCAACTTAAAGTGATATAAAAAACAAAAGGTGTTCACTCTTGAACACCTACTTGCTAACCTTAAAATCAAATACTATGAAAAAATCACAATGCAAATGTAAATGTATTTTTGTTACCAAACATATTATTAGACAAATATTTAACTAAATTAAATTATTTTTTGAGTGATATCGTTTGCATTATTACAAAGTTGTTACAAACTTGTTGAAAACTATGAAATAAATAATGAAAAATAAATTTGGAGAATTCATTTTTGCGTTTGTATATATAGGATTTTCAGTTATCAAAATTTTAAATCACTTATTTTATATCAACTATTAAACAGAAATATTTACATAAAAATGCAGTTTGTAAGAAAAAAATTATCTACATTTGTAGTTATTAACAGGTTGTTGATAACTATTATAAATATAAGATTATTAGAAATTTAGGAGTTCAATCCATTGTTAATAACGTTGAGTTTTATCTTAATAACTTAAAAAACAAATTTTTAAGACATTTTTTACTAACATATTAACAATATTTATTCCTCTTATATTTTTTATCTTAATTTAATTTTGATTTTAAAGAATAAAGACATAGGAACTCAAAAATGTTGAAAACATGAATTACGTTGAGGAAATTAAAAAACTAAAGGTAGAAAAAAATGCTGTGATTATGGCTCACTATTATCAGTCAGCCGATATTCAAGATATAGCAGATTATATAGGAGATAGTTTGGCGCTTGCACAATGGGCAGCTAAAACAGATGCAGACATTATAGTAATGTGTGGTGTGCATTTTATGGGTGAAACTGCAAAAATCCTTTCTCCAGACAAAAAAGTATTAGTTCCAGATATGGCAGCTGGTTGTTCACTAGCCGATAGTTGCCCTGCAGATGAATTTGCTGAGTTTGTAAAACAATATCCAGATCATACAGTTATTTCATATGTAAATACTACAGCTGCAGTAAAAGCACATACAGATGTGGTGGTAACATCTACAAATGCTAAAAAAATAGTAGATAGTTTCCCACAAGATGCAAAAATTATCTTTGGTCCAGACAAAAACTTAGGTGGTTATATCAATGCTGTTACAGGCAGAAATATGATACTATGGAATGGTTGTTGCCATGTACATAGCCAATTTTCTATAGAAAAACTAAAAGAATTAAAGGCTAACTACCCAGAAGCTGAAGTTTTGGCTCACCCAGAATGTAAAAAAGAACTATTAGATTTGGCAGATTTTATTGGTTCTACAGCTGCTCTACTTTCATATTCTGGTAAATCTGATAAAACACAATTTATTGTGGCTACAGAAAGCGGTATTCTTCATCAAATGAAGAAAGATTACCCAGAAAAAACATTTATACCAGTGCCTCCAGAAACAGGAAATTGTGCATGTAACGAATGTAATTATATGCGTATGAATACCATGGAGAAACTATATAATTGTCTTAAAAATGAATCTCCAGAAATTATAGTAGATAAAGAAGTGGCAGAAAAGGCTGTTCGCCCTATTATTAAAATGCTAGAAATGAGTAAATAATTACCATTTCCAGTTGAGTAGGATATGAAAATCGGTCTTATTAGGACCAATTATTTCGTCATTTCCGCTACCAATTATATTTCTATCTACATAAAAGGTATTAGATACTTTAAAACAAAGCTGTAAATTTTTGAAAATCTTATAGTTGAAGTTGAAAAAGAATCTAATACCTTTTCCATTATATTGGTTTGAAGAAAAAGCATAAAGCACGTCATTTTCATAGCTATAAAGCCTATTTTCATATTCAGGAGTATTGAAAAAAGCAATTCTAGTTATAAAATTAACCTTACTCCATTTCCATCCCAAGTCTTGATAAAGAAGATAACCACTACTACCCTTTTCATTTGCGTATTTATAATAATTGTACATTACTCCCGACTTAAAAACAGCTCCATTTATAAAATTACCATTATAAATTACAGAAACAGAGTTTTTAAAATATGGTAGTGTTGGCTTAATATGTTCTTTTGAATTTACATCATCTTTTTCTTTACTATCAAAACTATATTTTATATTAAGTAAATGATTTTCAGTTATATTATAGGAAAAAAGAGTATTAATTTTATATCCAACAGAAGGTTTACTTATTAAATATTTTTCTTCCAAAAAGAAACAAATATCTGCGCTATTAAACCATTTCCATTTTTCATTTATATTCCAATTAAATGACCATAAAAAACCTGTTTCACCACTATTTTCTTTCATAGAATAGGCATTAGCAAAACTACTATTATAACCTTTTGCATAATATCTTATCATAAGATTTGTAGAAATATTATACTCAGTATTCAAATAAAAATTGTGAAGCGTAGCAAAATTTCCTTTTTTATCAATGGCACACTCCCCTGCCCAACCATAATTTTTATAATAAAATCTATAGTCAATGCCAAAGTTTAAATTTGTAGAATCATACACAGCAGACAGCCCTATTTTACCAGATTTAAACCTATAATTTATATTGCCACCAGTAGCAAATTTGTATCCAGAAAACTTCTTTTTTATTTCATTTTCTGTTCTATGATAGCCATTTGCACTATCTAAATAATTGTAAGACCCAAACAATGAGATATTTAGCTTGTTAAACTCCAAAGTAGTAGCAATACCTCTAAAAAAGTTTGTTTCTGCACAAGATGTATATTTACTTATTTTATCTGTGCGCTGTATAAATTGTTCCACATTGCCAGCACTACCATAAAAAGCATTAGAATTAAAAACCAATCCCTGCCCAAAATTCAATTTATAATCACCTATTATTATAGTTTTAAATTTCGATAGATTATTAATCATAAAATGTGCAGAATAAAAATCAAATCCTTGATTGTTTTTAAAATCAAAAGGCTCGCCAGCATCCTTTTCCATTGTAATACCCAATGAAACATCTTTATCGGTAAGTTTATACTTTAAATAACCACCCCAAGGCTTACCTAAATATTTATTTTCTCTGAAACCCTTTTTTTCTTGAATAGTGAAATCTACCCTATTAATTAATTGATGATCAGCATTTTTAAAAGATTTTTTAAGAGAAAATTTTTCATCATTTATAGGTTTTACTTCCACAAAAGGATAAAACATTTCTACTGTTTTTTCATCCCAACCATCTATTAAACTCAGCTCATAAATGGTGAGAAGCTCTTTGTAATCAAATCTATATTCAAGAAGGTTTTCTATTTGTTTTGAACTTAAAAAACTAAACTCTTCAAGTTGTTCGCGAGTAGCAGTATTAAGATTTATTTTTTCAATAGATTTTTCATTCCAAAGATCTATAAGTTCTTCTCTAGAGGTTTCATCGTCAGATTCAAAAGTATAGTTTTCTAGCCAAGAATTGAAGTCTTGACAATATATTTGCACACTTACAAATAGCAATATAAAAATAACTCCTCTTTTCATATTACCAAGTATAAGATATTCCTACAGAAGAAGTTAACCCTAGCTTTAAGTTGTATTGTGTACCAATATCAATGTGAAATCCTTTTAAATTTATACCCAATCCAAGGCAAGGAGAAATTTCTTTACTTGCATATACTCCTATTCTCATACCCACTTGTTTCACAAAGAAATATTCAAGTCCTATACTAGCAGTAAAGTTTTCTTTTAAAGATAGAGAAGCTTCAGCAGCCAAAAATAGTAGTTCAGAAAATTGATATTTTAGTCCTAAATAAAATATAGTAGGTACTTCAAATTTAGATTCTTCTAAAGTAAATTTAGAAAAAGAAAGATTGTATATAGAAAAACCTAAACCAAAATTTTCAATAGGAAACACCATTATCCCTAAGTTGAAACAAGCCATACTATTCCAGGCACCAGTATAATACCAACCTAGATATTCAGCACCAATACCCACAGAGATATAGGGTTTAAAAAGGCGAGAAAAATTTACGCCAATAGACATTTCGCCATACTCAGAAAATCCGTGATGAGAAATATTTGTAGAAAATGATAGGGTGGGGTGAGAGTAAACAAAAGAAAGATTTTCTAGTCCAATTTCAGAGCAAAGAAATTTGTTGTGATAAAATGCGCTCACATAGCTTTTGCCACAAGAAATAGTTGCTGGATTTACACTATTATAACTATTGTCTGATAAAACACAAGAAATATTGCCAAGTGAAAGTGAAACAGGACCTACATATCTGCCATATTGAAAAGCAAATAAAGAAGTAGTAAATAAAATAACTGTAGATAAAACTATAATTTTTTTCATCGTAAGGAAAAATTAATTAATAATGATGATGGTATGGCAAAAGTATATAAAATTTTCTTTTTTACCATATATTTTCATAAATTTGTATCAATGTGAATTATGAAAAAATACATAATCATATCATATTTACTTTTTTTGAG
Organism: Candidatus Enterocola sp.; assembly: GCA_045612225.1. Taxonomy (GTDB): domain Bacteria; phylum Bacteroidota; class Bacteroidia; order Bacteroidales; family Paludibacteraceae; genus Enterocola. The sequence continues at coordinate 85,504 of JAZKYP010000008.1, read as the reverse complement.
TTTAACCACTATGGCAGCTGTGCCAAACTATAGTGAAAAACTAGGGGGATATCTACTAAACTCAGAAATTTATAAGGGAGATACTATAGGAAGTGTTTATCTGCCTGAAGTGCCTATTTATCCAGCTCCAAAATTTAAAAATAAAAGACAAGAGAAATTTTATTGGAAAACAGTGCGCGACGTAAAAAAGGTATACCCTTATATGAAGTTTATAGGTACAGAGTACAAGAGGATAAATGCTATATGTGATACCATTTCCGATCCAAAATTAAAAAAGAAATACCTTAAAAAATATGAGAAAGAACTTTTAGATGAGTATAAGCCAGTGATGAAAAAGTTTACTCTTTCTCAAGGTAAAATGCTTATCAAACTTATAGATAGGGAGTTGGAGGAAACCTCATATGATATTATTAAACAATTTAGAGGTGGTTTTGTGGCATGGTGGTGGCAACTATTTGCCAAAATGCTAGGTGCCGACCTTAAAGACGACTATAATATCTCAGAAAGAGAAAAAGACCGCATCATCGAAAGAGTGATTACACTGTACGAGGCAGGGGTGCTGTAGAAAATTTTTTTATTCCTTATAAAAATCTTATCTTTGTGGAAACTCTTGAGCTCAACAGGAGTTAGGTCTTGGTTACATTTTGTGAACACAAATTGAATGACGTACCGTGTGGTGCGTTGTACAGTTTTATTAACTATAATTATTAATCTTAATTTTTAATCGTAATGAGCAAAAAATTAACATCAGGCAACGATGCGTTGCAAACAAATCAAAATGAAATAATCCTTTATCGTCCAAATGATACAATTAGTCTAGAAGTTCGCCTAGAGAATGATACTGTCTGGCTAACTACTTCTCAAATGGCAGAATTATTTAATAGAGAGGAATCAAACATTAGGCGACATATCATTAATATTTTTAATGAAGATGAGTTAGAAAAAAATATTAACGTGCATTTTTTACACGTTAATGGAGTTAAGAAACTAGTTCCTTATTATACTTTGGATGTTGTAATATCTGTTGGTTTTCGTGTAAAAAGTAAGCAAGGCATTTTGTTTCGCCAATGGGCAAACAAAGTTCTTAAGGAGTATTTACTTCGTGGGTATGCTGTAAATCAAAGAATTAATCAATTGGAAGATAAAATTGATAGGAGATTTGCAGATTATGATTCTAAAATAAAAAGTCTAAATGAACAAGTTGATTTCTTTGTAAAAACATCACTGCCACCTGCTGAAAAAGTTTTCTTCGATGGGCAGTTGTTTGATGCACATATATTAATCAGTACGTTAATAGAATCGGCAGAGAATAGAATTGTTTTAATTGACAACTATATAGATGAATCAGTGTTGATGTTGCTTTCTAAACGCAAAGTCAATGTTTCTGCAAAAATTTATACTTTGCAAGTAAGCAGAACTTTTAGGCATGACCTTCAAAGTTATAATAGTCAATATTCGCCAATAGATGTAGTACAATATACAAAAGCTCACGATAGGTTTTTAATAATAGATGATAAAGTTTATCACGTAGGTGCATCTATAAAAGACCTTGGCAAGAAACTTTGTGCCGTATCACTTCTTACCTGCATCAATGCCAATGAAATGTTGAATAAAATTGTATAAAATTTTTAAGTAAAATAAATATTTAAAGAAATAATTATTATTTTTGTCAAATATGGTCCATGCCGTATTTATAGGAGTATAAAAGGGTGGGCTCTTTATTACAATTAGGCGTCTTTAGACGTTTTGTAGTTGGTTTCCAGAATCTCGCAAATTCTAAAAACACAAACCTATTACAGAGCAACAAAAGATGTCCTACGAGTATGTTTATATGGGTGTAGTGTATCTACACCTACTACATACGGCGTGGGCTTCGTGTTGCTAGTTCTAGGTTTGTAGGCAATGCGAGAGCCTTGGAAGCGGAACTGCAACAATGGAGTCCCGCTTTTTTTATATCTTACAACTAAGACTAAAAAGGACTATGGTTTTAAATAAGTTAGTTTGTAACTTTGTAATATAAAAGATATTAATAATCTTAAAATAAATAAGACATGAAAATCAAACTTTTACTTTCAATGTTTGCAATTTTCTTCGCAAGCCAAGTTTTTGCAAATGAAGTAACACAGTGCGTTGCAGTATCGGCAGATGGTTATAAAACCTCGTATGTTTTAGCAGATATTCAACGCATAGAAATTAAGGCTACCGACTCTAAGGCTTCTATGACTATTCTGAACAAAGATGGAGTTTATTCATCTGAATATCAGAAAATTCTTTTTGCTGAATCTGCAACAGATATAGAAGAACTTGGCATTTCATCTATTTTTGTATTCCCAAACCCTGTTTCTAACACTTTGTATATTCAAGGAGTAGATGATGATGCGGCTTTAGAAGTTTACAATCTAACAGGTAAGTCTCTAATAAAAGAAAAAGGTACAGAATTGGATGTAACTTCCATAAACCAAGGCACTTATATCCTACGCATCAATAACCAATACGTAAAATTCATTAAAAAATAATAGCTTATGAAAAAGATTACTTTACTCATTAGTGCATGTATTGCAAGTGTATTTACACTATTTGCACAAGATCAACTTATGGTGCATCAAAACAATGGAAATATCACTCCATTTATAGCATCTTCAGTAGATAGTATTACTATTGTATCTGCAAACAATAATGAAGAAAACAAAAATGAACATCAATATGTAGATATGGGGCTTTCTGTAATGTGGGCTACATGTAATATTGGTGCAAATTCTCCTGAAGAATTTGGCGATTATTTTGCTTGGGGAGAGAAAGAAGCTAAATTAGAACATACTCCTGAAAATTGGAAAGGTACATCAGGTCCTACTTGGAATTTAAACGATGATCCTGCTAGAAATACATGGGGTGGAGAATGGCGTGTTCCTACTTATTGGGAGTTAAAAGAGTTGATCGAAAATTGCAAAGCTATTCATTGTGTTAAGACTGGTAAAGACGGTTATGGCATTATAGGAACACAATTTATTAGTAAAATAAATGGAAATAAGATTTTTCTTCCATTTGCAGGTCATGCTGAGACAGATATTTATTATGACTATCCAGAAACAAGTTATGGTGCTACTGGTTGGTATCGTACTTCACAATATGGTATTTCAATTGCATTAGTTCCATGGGGCGGATTAGATTATACTGATAGTTCATTAGGTTATTATGTAGGTGAGTCAATTAGACCTGTGTATGGAGAAGCAACCCTAACAGGGAATTTTGAAGATGTCTATATTGAAGAAGAAAATTATCAACCTATAGCATTAAGCATAGATAAATCTACCATTGAATGTTATGAGGGAGGTAGGGAATCTATAACTGCAACATCTTCTAGTACAGTGCAATGGAATCTATTATCAGGCAATGATGTAATATCTATTGATGGACCATACGAACCTAGAGGTAGAACAATATATATAAATGCCTTATCTGAAGGAACAGCAGTGGTGCAAGCAACAGATGGACGCACTCAAGTTGTGTGTATTATAACGGTAAAAGGAACTCCATCATCAGAATATCCTATAGTAGAAGCACCTGGTGCTGGTAAAACAACTCTAGTTGTTTATATCCCTGGATCATCATGTGAAGAAGCTATTCCTTATGCTATTGGTTATATTCCAGGTGATGGAAATTGGGAAAACAAAGAAGAATTAAGAATGACTCGCTGTGAGGGCTATGATGAATGGTGGCAAGTTACAACAGAAGCTTTAAATGAAGAAAATGCTCCGCATTTTAAATTTCGTATGGACGATGGAAATTATGGTTGGAGTTTTGAACCCAAAGATACATATGTAGAAATTCCTGAAGATTATTTGCAAATTGTAGATGACTATTACTCGTATGGATATTTAAAAACTATATCAGACTGTGATAATCAAGTTCTTTATATAAAATCTGGAAGCTGGATTACTCCATGTAATTCAAATAAGGCAGGTAAAGCAATTATTACAGCCAATGTTCCAGAGGTGCCAGAAGGATATACAGTAGGTTTGGTTGGTTCTTTTGAAGAAGAATATTGGGATATATATTATGGTGTTAGGCCAATGACAGCAAAAGGAGAAGGTGTCTATATATTAGAAACAGATGTTCCTGCTGCATTCTCATTTAAGATTTTATTATCACCTAATGGAATAGATTGGAGTTGGGAAATGGGACAAAATAACCAAAATAATTTTTATATGGGTTCTGATTTAGAGCTAACAGTAACCATTGATTCTTGGAAAGGTTTATAAAGAAATAAAGAGCATTATTTCCAGTAGTAATTAGTGAATAATGCTCTTTATTCAAAAAAATCATCTTTTTAGTAAAAAAAAAATGCCAAAAATTTTGCAGGAAAAAAAAATGTTCTTATCTTTGCACTCAGTTTTGCGGCTGTGGCGTAATTGGTAGCCGCGCCAGACTTAGGATCTGGTGCCGAGAGGCGTGGGGGTTCGAGTCCCTTCAGCCGCACAAAGGTAATCATCCGCTACTTTTTGAAGTAGCGGTTTTTTTGTTTTATAAAATTAACGTAAACTATGAGTGTTATCCAAAACAACATTGATCTTGTAAATGCTACTCTTACAGTAAAAGTAAGCAAAGAAGATTATTCAGAAAACTATGACAAAGCGTTGAAAACCGCTCGTAAAAAAATTAACGTACCAGGTTTCCGTGTAGGTATGGCTCCAATGGGTATGGTTAAAAAAATGTATGGTCCAACTATTCTTGTTGACGAAATCAATAAAATAGTTTCTGAAGAACTTTACAACTATATCAACGAAAACAAACTAAATATATTAGGTGAACCTCTTCCAAACGAAAATTCTAAAGTTGACGCATTCAACGAAGGTGACGACTTCGAATTTGTATTCGATATTGCATTAGCTCCAGAATTTAAAGTAGAATGGAATGGTAACCTTCCTTACTACAACATCGACGTAGATGCTGCATTAATCGAAAAACAAGTTGATGCATATCGTGGTAGATTCGGTAAATATGTTCCAGCTGAAAAAGTAGAAGAAAAAGACGTAATCAAAGGTCAGCTAGTAGAACTTAACGCTGATGGTTCTGTTAAAGAAGACGGCGTAAAAGTAGAAAAAGCTATTCTTAGCCCAGGTTACATGAAAGAAGAAGACCAAAAAGCTCTTGCTCTTGGTAAAGCAGTAGGCGAAAGTTTCGTATTCAACCCAGCTAAAGCATTCGTTAATGAAAACGAAATCGCTTCTCTTCTTCAAATCAAAAAAGAAGAAGCTAAAGAATTTGCAGCAGACTGCCAATTCACAGTAGCTGAAATCACACGTTTTGCTCATGCAGAACTAGACCAAGAATTATTCGACGCAGCATTTGGTAAAGATGCTGTGAAATCTGCAGACGAATTCCGTGCAAAAGTGAAAGCTGGTCTAGAAGAACAATTCGCTGGTGATAGCGATATCAAACTTTCTATCGACGTACGTGAATATGTTTTAAACCAACTTAAAGACGTTCAATTTGCTGACGAATTCTTAAAACGTTGGTTAAAAGCTACTAACAAAGAAATGACAGAATCTTCTATCGAAGCTGAATATCCAAAAATGATTGAAGACCTTAAATGGCAAATGGCTAAAGACCAACTTCTAAAAGAAGCTGAAATCAAAGTGGATAGAGCTGATATCGAAGCTGCAGCTCGTAGCGCTGCAAAAATGCAATTTATCCAATACGGCATGCTAAACGTACCAGAAGATATTCTAGACAACTACGTTACAGAAATGCTTAAAGATAAAAACGGCTTACGCAATGCATCAGACCAAGCATTAAATGCAAAATTCATTGCTGCTGTGAAAGAAAGAGCTACATTTGATAACAAAACTGTTTCATTTGAAGAATTTAATAAGTTCTTTCAATAAATAATTTCTAAATAGAATAAAAAAAGGCAGAACTATTTTGTGTTCTGCCTTTTTTTTGTATAACTTTGTTTCACAAAATGTCTAAACAACAAACAATATATATTATGAACGATTTTAGAAAATATGCTACTAAACATCTTGGGTTAAATAGTTTAGCCTTAGATAAATACATGGATGTAACTAGCAGCTATATTTCTCCTACAATTATTGAGGAGCGTCAGCTAAATGTGGCACAAATGGATGTGTTCTCTCGTCTTATGATGGATAGAATCATCTTCCTTGGCACACAAATCGACGACTACACTGCAAATGTTATCCAAGCACAACTTCTTTATTTAGATTCTGCAGAGCCAGGTAAAGATATTTCTATCTACTTAAACTCTCCTGGTGGTTCTGTATATGCAGGTCTAGGTATTTATGATACCATGCAGTTTATCTCATCAGATGTGGCTACCATCTGTACTGGTATGGCGGCATCTATGGCTGCAGTGCTTCTTACTGCAGGTGCAAAAGGTAAACGTTCTGCGCTTCAACACTCTCGCGTAATGATTCACCAACCAATGGGTGGTGCTCAAGGTCAGGCTTCTGATATTGAAATCACAGCACGCGAAATTCAAAAACTTAAAAAAGAACTTTACACTATCATAGCAGATCACTCTGGTAATCCATTTGAAAGAATTGAAAAAGACTCAGACCGTGACTACTGGATGACTTCTCTTGAAGCTAAAGAATATGGTATGATAGATGAGGTTTTAGTAAGACAACCTAAATAATATATGGCAAAACAACACGAGGAAAGATGTAGTTTCTGCGGACGTAAGCAGAGCGAAGTAGAACTTCTTTTAACAGGTGTTACAGGTAATATCTGCAACAACTGCGTGGAGAGTGCCAGAGAGATAGTTAATGAGCAAATTAAGTCAAAGAAATCTAAACTTTCTCTAGATATAGATTCACTTCCACGTCCAAAGGAAATAAAAGAATTTTTAGACCAATATGTAATAGGTCAAGATGAAGCTAAAAAGAACCTAAGCGTGGTGGTTTATAACCACTACAAACGTCTTTTACAAAAAGATAGCGGCGATGAGGTTGAGATTGAAAAATCAAACGTCATTATGGTGGGTTCTACCGGTACAGGTAAAACACTTCTTGCAAAAACCATTGCTAAAAAACTTCACGTGCCTTTCACAATTGTAGATGCAACTGTACTTACAGAAGCAGGTTATGTGGGTGAGGACATTGAAAGTATCTTGACCAGACTTCTTCAAGTGGCAGACTACGATGTTGAGGCAGCAGAAAGAGGTATTGTGTTTATTGACGAGATAGATAAAATTGCTCGCAAGGGCGACAATCCTTCTATTACACGCGACGTGAGCGGCGAAGGTGTGCAACAAGGTTTGCTTAAACTTCTTGAAGGTTCCGTTGTAAATGTTCCACCTCAAGGTGGTAGAAAACACCCAGAGCAAAAACTTATTGCTGTGAACACACGTAATATTCTGTTTATTTGCGGTGGTGCGTTTGATGGTATTGAAAAGAAAATTGCTTCAAGACTAAATACCAAAACTGTAGGTTATTCTGCTTCTAAAGCAACTAGAAATGTAAACAAAGATAATCTTCTGCAATATGTGGCACCTCAAGATTTGAAATCTTTTGGTCTAATTCCAGAAATTATTGGTCGTTTGCCAATATTAACCTACTTAAATCCGCTAGACCGTGATGCGCTTAAACGCATTATGACAGAGCCTAAAAATTCTATCACAAAGCAATATGTTAAGCTATTTGACATGGACGATGTGAAACTAGAATTTGAAGAAGAAGCTATAGAATATATAGTAGATAAAGCTATAGAATTTAAGCTTGGTGCTCGTGGTCTTCGTTCACTTGCGGAGTCTGTAATGGTAGACTTTATGTACACTATTCCTTCTGAAAAAGTAGAGAAATTAGTGATAACTAAGTCTATTGTGGCAGAAAAAATAGAAAAATTTGAAGAAAAATTGATTTAATTTATATAATACTATTGTTTTAAAGATTTCTATTTCATATATTTGCTATTGTTATGGCAGAAAAAAAGGAAATATATGCAGCTTTAAAGACCTATTTTGGCTTTGATAGCTTTAAAGAAAAACAGGAAGAAATAGTAACAAACCTTCTTTCTGGCAAGAATGCCTTTGTACTTATGCCAACTGGTGGAGGTAAATCTTTATGCTACCAATTACCATCATTTATTATGGATGGTGTGGCAATTGTGATTTCTCCACTAATAGCACTTATGAAAAATCAGGTGGATGCTATGCGTTCTATGAGTAAAGAACCAGGCATTGCACACTTTATAAATTCTTCACTATCAAAATCTGCTATCGACGAAGTGAAAAACGACGTTCTAAGCGGAAAAACCAAGCTTTTATATGTGGCACCAGAGTCTTTAACCAAAGAAGAAAATGTTTTATTCCTACAAGGAGTGAAAATATCTTTCTATGCTGTGGACGAGGCTCACTGTATTTCTGAATGGGGACACGATTTCAGACCAGAGTACAGAAATATCAGACCTATTATTAATAAGATAGGGGAGGCTCCTATAATTGCTCTTACAGCAACAGCTACACCAAAGGTTCAAAATGATATTCAGAAGAATTTAGGAATATTGGATGCAACAGTCTTTAAGTCTTCGTTCAACAGACCAAACCTTTATTACGAAGTAAGACAAAAGACTGATGATATAGATAAAGAAATTATCAAATATATTAAATCTCAAAAAGGTAAATCTGGCATTATTTATTGCCTAAGTAGAAAAGAAGTAGAAGACCTTGCTGAGAAACTAAAAGTAAATGGCATTAGTGCTCTTCCATATCACGCTGGTATGGACTCTAGTGTGAGAAGCGAAAACCAAGATAATTTCTTGCTTGAAGAAGTGGAAGTTATTGTAGCTACCATTGCATTTGGTATGGGTATCGACAAACCAGATGTGCGCTACGTAATCCACTATAATATTCCTAAGAGTTTAGAAGGATTTTATCAAGAGACAGGTCGTGCTGGTCGCGATGGTGGTGAAGGTCAGTGTATAGCGTTTTATTCAACTAAGGACATCCAAAAACTAGAAAAATTTATGCAGGGTAAGCCTATTTCTGAACAAGAGATAGGAAAACAGCTTCTAAGTGAGACTAAAGCATACGCAGAATCATCTATATGTAGAAGAAAACTTCTTTTACATTACTTTGGAGAGGAGTATGATCAGGAAAATTGTGGAAACTGCGATAATTGCCTGCATCCGAAAAAGAAAATGGAAGCACAAGATTTATTATGTACCGTTCTAGAGACGATATTAGAGGTAAAAGAGAAATTTAAAGAAGGCCATATAATAGATATTGTTATAGGTAAAGAAACATCAGAGGTAGTAGATTACAAACACCACGAGTTAGACGTGTTTGGCACAGGTAAGAATGAAGATATTTCAGTTTGGAGTACTGTTATTCGCCAAGCTCTAATAAGTGGTTATATCGATAAAGAGATAGAGAACTACGGAGTTCTGAAAGTAACAAAAGCTGGTAAGGCGTTCTTAAGCAAACCAAAATCATTTAAAATTACCAAAGATTCTGACGAAGATGAAGAGGTAGAAGAAAAACAAGTTTTAAAAAGTGGTTCTGGTGCAGCAGATGAGGCTCTATTCTCTATGCTTAAAGATTTAAGAAAGAAAATTGCTAAGCAAGAGGGTCAACCACCTTATATTATCTTCCAAGACCCATCTCTTGAGTCTATGGCTACCACTTATCCTATCACTGTGGAAGAAATGCAAAATATTCCTGGTGTAGGTGCTGGTAAGGTGAGCAAACCATACGTACAAGACTTTATTGCGCTTATCAAAAAGCACGTTCAAGAAAACGAAATTGAGCGTCCAGAGGACCTACGTGTTAAGACTGTTGCCAACAAGTCTAAACTTAAAGTAGAAATTATTCAGGCTATCGACAGAAAGATTAGCTTAGAAGATATAGCAATCTCAAAAGGATTGGAATTTGCAGAACTAATTGATGAAATAGATGCTATTGTAAATTCTGGTACCAAGATTAATATCGACTACTTTATTGAAGATGAAATAGACCTTGACAAAGTAGATGAAATTATGGATTACTTTAGTGAGTCTGCCGATGGTGACATTGACGAGGCTATCAACGAGCTTGGCCCAGACTTCACCGAAGAAGAAATCCGCTTAGTACGAATCAAATACATATCTGAACATTCTAATTAGTTTTTTAAAGGGTGCTTTTATTCCCGTTGGTCATCAACACGTCTCGTTGCGCTCGTGCTCAGAATCCTCATTTACGTCCAGTAAACTCCGGTTCTTCGCACATCGCGGCGCCTAAAAATCCCACCTTTAAAAATCCTAATTTATAGAGATAATAAAAAACTGCCGACTCTGTCGGCAGTTTTTTATTTATATTCAGTATGGAATTTAACAAATATAAAGTCGCAACATTGTGGTGTCTTTATTATAAAAAATCAATTAAATTTATTACCTTTGACAAGTTATCTTATAATTATAATATAGTAATAAATAATAAGGAAACATACTATTTTATATAGTCACAGCAAATTCAATACTATTAATTTTTTTATAGTAATAAATATAAATGTGAAAATTAATATGAAAAACCTAAATTTATACCCACAAATAGAAGAAACTGTAGATGTATTATCTGAACGTGGCTCGATTTATGGATTAAAAACATATATCAGTTTGTTTAGTAGTGCAGGTGTGGGATGTTATGGTTTTAAAGAATCTGGTTTTTACTGTATAGCTTCAGTTGAGTTATTGGAAAGAAGATTGAAAATTCAGAAATTCAATCAGAAATGTGTATATAATAGTGGGTATATTTGTGGGGATATGACTTCTCAAGAAACAAAAAATAGGATTTTTGCGGAGTTGGATATGTGGGAAAAAGGATATAACATAAAAGGCTTGGATGTTTTGGTTGCGACTCCACCTTGTCAAGGTATGTCTGTAGCAAATCATAAGAAAAAGGATGAATTAAAGAGAAATTCATTGGTTGTAGAGTCGATAAAGATAACCAAACAGATTAAACCAAAGTTTTTTATATTTGAGAATGTTAGAGCTTTTCTTACTTCTATATGTACGGATGTAGATGGAAAAGATAAGACTATTAAAGATGCTATTGAGACAAATTTGTCTGGATTATACAATATTCTTTATCAAGTGGTAAATTTCAAAGATTATGGTAATCCATCAAGCAGAACAAGAACATTAGTTATAGGTGTTCGTAAAGATTTGAAAGAGGTAATACCTTATGATATTTTTCCAGATAAACAATCAGAGAGAACATTAAGACAAATTATTGGACATTTGCCATCGTTAAAGAAGATGGGAGAAATTTCTGAAGACGATATTTATCACAATTTCAGGAAATATTCACCTCGTATGGAATCTTGGATTGCTGATATTAAAGAGGGACAATCTGCATTTGACAATACTGATATCACAAGGATACCGCATAGTGTAAAGAATGGTGTTATTGTGTACAATGCTCGTAAAAACGGCGACAAATATACTCGTCAATACTGGGATAAGGTAGCTCCTTGTATTCATACTCGTAATGATATTATGGCAAGTCAAAATACTGTTCATCCTGTAGATAACAGAGTGTTCAGTATCAGAGAACTGATGCTTATGATGTCTGTTCCTTCAGATTTTAGTTGGAGTGAAGTTCCATTTGATGAATTGAATAAGATGTCATTAAAAGATAAAGAGACTTTTTTAAAGAAAGAGGAGATAAATATTCGTCAAAATTTAGGGGAAGCAGTTCCTACTATTATTTTTAAACAGATTGCAACTAAGATTAGTAAGATTCTAAATAAGCATACTTTATCTGAACAAGATATAAAATTACTAATAGACAGGAAGAGTCTAAATATACATCATTGTTTGTTGGACTATATTAAAAATAATAACTATTACAAGTTCTCGGAATTATCTAAAATTGCAGAGTTGGCAAATGCACAAAGAGAGGATAATGCCGCATACTATACAAGGCAGGATATATGCTACACCATAGTCAAAAGTTTACCAGATGCAAAGAACTATACGGAGCTAAACATTTTAGAACCATCAATTGGTGTGGGTAATTTCTTGCCAGCACTTATCTTGAAGTATGCGAGCGTACAGTCTGTTAATATTGATGTGGTAGATATTGATGCAAACAGTTTAGAAATATTGAAAGAATTGGTTGCAAAGATTGATGTACCCAACAATATTCACATCAATTACATCAATGCCGATTTCTTGTTGCACAACTTCGACAAGAAGTATGATATTGTCGTCGGAAATCCTCCATACAAAAAGCTAACCAAAGAGAAACTGTTGTTGGCTAAATACAAAATTGGTGCATCGAACAAGGATACCAATAATATCTTCTCATTCTTCATAGAGAAAGCAATGAGAATTGGATATGTTGTATCATTGATAGTCCCTAAGAGCCTAATAAACGCTCCTGAGTTTGATGCAACACGTACACTTATGAAAGAGAAAAATATCTCTCGCATAATTGACTTTGGCGAAAAAGGATTCAAGGGTGTAAAGATTGAAACCATCTGTTTTATTCTTGACACTCAAAAGAAACCTCAAAATACATTTGTAGAGTCATATATTACTGATGAGGTTAAGTGTCATCAGCAAGCATATCTGACAGACGACAGATTTCCTTATTGGATAATTTATCGTAATGAAGCTTTTGATGAGGTGGCTGAAAAATTGGAATTTAATGTATTCAAAGCATATAGGGATAGAGTTATTACTAAAGCTATTACAAAGGATAATGGCAAAATCAGAGTGCTAAAATCTCGGAATATTGGCAATAATGAGATTGTCAATATCCCTGATTATGACTGTTACATTGATAGCATAGAGGGATTGGATGTTGCAAAATACCTGAATCAAGCGAATTGTGTTTTGCTTCCAAATTTAACATATAATCCTCGTGCGTGCTTCTTGCCTAAAGGGTGTATCGCTGACGGTTCTGTCGCGATCCTTACTTTGGCAAAAGATGATGATATCGTAACAAATGAGGATTTGGCATTTTATGCTACTGATAGTTTTACAAAATTTTATGCGATTGCCCGTAATTTAGGCACACGCTCACTTAACATAGATAATAACTCTGTTTTCTTTTTTGGAAAACTCAAACAGCAAAGGATATGAGAAATGTAATCAACGAATACCTTAGCCAATTCGATTTAGATATACGCAAATCGCACGACGCAAGATTTGTGGACCAGAAGTGTACTCCCGATATTGTATGCTTTATGGCTGACTGCGTAATGAATATGGTGGCAACAAAACCTGTATTTGTGATAAATGATGTATGGGAAACGCAGTATTTCATTCAGAACACAAGAGTTATTTTCAGCAAGCCGTGGGCTAATGACAAGAAAGCCTATAACGAATACAATAAGGTGCTTTCTCAACCCTTAAAGCTTCTTGCATATGCTCATATCCTTAATGTTGAAATGGTAGATGGTGCATTGACATTCTCTGTAGCTAACGAAGACTTGTTGGACTATATTTCACGTAAGGATAGAAACGCATACAACTTCTTATATTGCTACTTTATGAAAGTCATGTCGGATAGTGGCTTTATGAGGTATTTTGAAGAGTATGCAAAAGACAGTGTTGATAATCATGTTGCTGCAAGAGATGAAATATACGAAAGGTATTATCGTTTAATCAATGGCAATACCCCATCGCATTCACGATTGGATATTAGGCGTATCTTCCACAAAGTATTCAATGTGTACGCTGCAGAACATCATTTGCACGGAAGTAATGGTAAGATTACCTACTATTCCGATTTAATGTACAACAAGAAAAATTGGCGAGATATGGATAAAGACAAAACCGTCACTCGTCAAGAAGCAATGACACCTGAGAAGATTGAAAAGCAAGAAGCTATCAATACTTATTATGTTCAGAAAGCAATAGCATTGATAAGAAAGATTCATACAGTAAGCGAGGTAAATGATAGTTGGGGCAATGGTGAGGCAACACAGGTACATCACATATTCCCAAAATCACAATTTCCACAAATTGCACATTATGTAGAGAATTTGATATTGCTTACAGCTACGCAACATAACACAAAGGCTCATCCGAACAATAAGACTCAACAAGTAAATAAGGATTATCAGTTAGTTTGCCTATTGGCTAAAGCTGACAGCATAGAGAACTCTTTATTGCGATTTGGAGAGAAATATTATCGTAAAGAGTCATTTGTCTATGTAATAAACACGGGATTAACAGCTGAGTTTAGTACAGGACTGTCTTTTAACGATATAAAAACAAAATTAGTTAAACTTTATAACGTAGCATAGTATGTATCAACAAAGTTTTGGACGTAATGGACAAATTCAGTTCGCAAATGAACATGAGTTTTATAAATTTTTGGGTTACTTGGCAAAATCAGACGGAAGTACTTCTTTAGTATGGGAACACAACGAAAACCAAGGAGCATGGGGAAGTGAGGGGCGTATTCAAATCCATACACACAATATGCCTAATCTGTGGAATGTTGTCTTGACAGCAGGAAATGGTGGCAATGTGATAAATCGAATAAATTGCAATGAGTTTGTAGAAAACATATGTACTCAACATGGTTTTGTATATGGAGGAATACAAAATCTAACACAAATACAAGCAACCATACCTCAGCTGTATATTAATGATTTTAATGATGGCTTAAATTTATAATAATTTACAAAGGATTCTGATTCTACAATTTGGAAATCGCGGTTTCCAAATTTGTAATGAATATTTCTGATGGAGACATCTAAAAATACAAAGCGGTGGAATTAGTTAAAATTTCACCGCTTTGATTTTATTCTGCAACCCACCCGGTAAGTCTAATAAACTCCTCTACCGAAAGCTGCTCTGGTCGTTTGGTTAGTAAATCGATATCTTCTTTTTTTGAGAAATCGCCGCCTGGGATAAGAGGGCGAATAGAATTTCTAATTGTTTTTCTGCGTTGGTTAAATGTGGTTTTTACCACGGTTTTAAAGAGTTTTTCGTCGCAAGGTAGGCTCTCACGAGAGTTTCTTTTCAGGCTAATTACTGCTGATTGCACCTTTGGAGGTGGGTTGAACACAGAAGGTGGCACGGTGAACAGATATTCAATATCGTAATATGCTTGTAGTAGCACACTTAAAATGCCGTATGCTTTTTTACCTGGTTTAGAGGCGATTCTCTCTGCCACTTCTTTTTGAAGCATACCGCTCACAAAAGGAATTTGGTCTCTATATTCTAGCACCTTAAAGAAGATTTGGCTCGAAATATTGTATGGATAGTTGCCTATCACCATAAACTCTTCCTCTCCATAAAGTTCCTTAAGTTCGTATTTCAAGAAGTCCTTGAAATGAATTTTGCCATCTAGTTTTGGGAAGTTTTTTGAAAGGTATTCTACAGACTCACCGTCTAGCTCAATTACATTCAAATCTACATTTGATTTTTCAAGCAAAAACTGAGTAAGCACTCCTGTGCCAGGACCTATTTCCAATACTTTTATCCCTTCCTTTTCTGGCAAGGTGTCAGCAATTCTTTTAGCTATGCTTAAATCAGTTAAAAAATGTTGCCCAAGGTGTTTTTTAGGTTTAACGTACATAAAAAAATACTATATTTGTATGATTTACTTTACAAAGATATATAATTTGAAACTAATAAAAAATATATTAGATATTTTCTATCCGCTTTTTGGCAGATGGATGAATAAGCAGGTGTATTATTACCTTGCTTGTGGCACTATAAACACGGTTCAAGACTGGATTTTATATTTCTTGACCTACAACTTTATAGTGGAAAAAAGATTTCTCGACCTAGGTTTTGTGGTAATGTCTCCACACATTTTGAGTTTGTTTATAGTTACCCCAATCACATTTACTGTGGGTTTCTGTTTCTCAAAATACATTACCTTTAGCCAGTCAAATTTAAAGACATTCTCGCAGGTGTTTAGATATGCATCTATGTTGGCATTCAATTTCTTGCTTACATACGCGGGACTAAAACTTCTTGTGGAAATTGTAGGTTTTTATCCTACGCCATCAAAGATGTTAATAACAGTGGTTACCACAGTGGTGGGTTTCCTTATTCAGAAATATTTTTCTTTTAGAGTGAAAAGTGAAAGTAAGTAATCTAAATATTACTAGTCTTTATAACAAAAATTTTAAGTGGATAAAGATATTTATAATGCTTGCGGCATACGCGTATCTTATCTACACTTTTGTAAATTTTGAGCATTATGAAGACTTTTCTTCTTACTTTAAACTATACGGACTAGAGAATATAAAATATTTACTTTTTTGCTTGATTCTTATTCCGCTAAATTGGTTTTTGGAGTCCTTGAAGTGGAAGGAGGTTTTAAAAAGCGTTCAGAAGATTTCTATCTTTGATGCTATAAGATCTGTTTTAATAGGTCTTACTTCTGGTTTTTTCACACCAAACAGAGTAGGTGAGCCTGTGGGCAGAACATTTATTTTAAACGATGGTAACAAAACAAAAGGTGTAATATGTAGTCTAATTTGTACACTTTCGCAAAGTTTTGCAACGCTATTTTTTGTTTGCATTGCCTGTGTGTTTGCAGGTGAGTTTATTATTGAATCAAGCGAGGTAGTTTTGATTCGCCACTTTGGCATTATTGCAACTATTGCGGTGTGTTTGCTATATTTCACTCTTCCACTTTGGGTGGGCTCTCTAAAATTAAAAAGTGAAAAATTGCAAGATATTGCTCGTGCCATTTCGCTTATTACATACGTTAGGTTACTAAAAATAAGCCTTTACTCAATAATAAGATTTGCTATTTATAGTTTTCAATATTATCTAATGCTAAGATTTTTTGCGGTGGATATAACTCTGCAGCAAGCATTTATCTTTATTCCGATAAACTATTTTTTAGTTTCTATTGTACCGTCGGTGGCATTTGCAGAAATTGGCATTAGAGGTTCTTCTGCAATACTAGTGCTAGGAAGCATTACAAACAACACAGTTGGTGTGGCACTGTCGGCAGTAGGGCTTTGGTTTATAAATTATGTAATACCTATGCTTATAGGTTCGTTACTTTTAATGAAAACAGAAAGAAATGAGAAAAATACAAATACTTTGGGCTGATGATGAAATAGAACTTCTAAAGCCTCACGTAATATTTCTTGAAAACAAGGGTTATGAAGTTACTACAGTGATTTCTGCTGCTGACGCAATAGACGAATGCAAGCAGAAACATTTTGATGTGGTAATTTTGGACGAAAATATGCCGGGCTTAAGTGGGCTTGAATGTCTGCTTGAAATAAAAAAAGAGAATCCTTCTTTGCCAGTAATTATGATTACAAAGAGTGAGGAGGAAGACATTATGGAGCAAGCCATAGGACAAAAGATTTCAGACTATTTGATTAAGCCTGTAAATCCTATGCAGATACTTATGTCGCTCAAAAAGGTGGTAAACTCGCAAGAGATTATTATGGAGAAAACCACCGTAAACTACCGTGCGGAGTTTATGAGAATTAGCAACGAGATAAGCGACAAACTGTCTGCAGATGAGTGGAAAAAACTTTACAAAGACCTAGTGTTCTGGGAAATGGAGCTTGAAGAGGCAGATGAAAATATGCTAGAAATGCTTCAAATGCAAAAGCAGGAGGCAAACTCAGCCTTCTCTAAATACATAAAAAACAACTACGAGAAGTGGTTCCAAAACGAAGATGGCAAACCAGTGATGAGCCCAGATTTGTTTAAGTCAAAGGTGTTTCCACTACTAGACAAGGGCGAAAAAGTATTCTTTGTGCTTATAGACAATTTGCGTTTAGATCACTGGAGAGTGATTCAAAAAGAATTGAGTTCACTTTATGAATTTGAAGAAGATGATTCGTACTTTAGCATTTTGCCTACGGCTACACAATATGCTAGAAATGCAATTTTCTCAGGTCTTATGCCAGAGCAAATTAAAAAAATGTATCCAGACCTTTGGGTAGACGAAGAGGAAGACGAGGGCAAAAACCTAAACGAGGAGTCGCTTATTAGAAATCAGATAGAAAGATTTAGACGTCGTTTCACATTCTCATACAACAAAATAAACACCAATCAGGCTTGCGAGAAATTCAACGACCAATTGAAGTCACTCATGGAAAACGACCTAAATGTGGTGGTGTTCAACTTTGTGGATATGCTCTCTCATGCTCGCACCGAGGTGAAACTATTTAGAGAACTTGCTCCAGACGAGGCGGCCTATCGTTCGCTTGTGAAGTCGTGGTTCAAACATTCGCCTGCATCTGAATTTTTCCGTATGCTCGCAAAGCAAAATGTAAAAGTAATTTTAACCACAGACCACGGCAGTATAAGAGTGAAAAACGCCATTAAGGTGGTGGGCGACAAAAATACCAACGTGAATTTGCGTTATAAATTGGGCAAAAATTTGGCTTACAACAAAAAAGAAGTGTTTGCAATTACAAATCCTTCTTCTATCAAGTTGCCAAGTCCAAATATAAGCACAAATTATATTTTTGCATCGAACACAGACTTTATAGCATATCCAAACAATTACAATTATTACGTGAGTTACTATAAAGATACCTTCCAGCACGGTGGTATTTCACTTGAAGAAATGGTAATTCCTATAATTAAAATGCGTCCAAAATTATGATATATCCTTCTTTTTTAAAGGCAAACGACCAGGTTGTAATACTTTCTCCTTCTGGCAAAATAGAGGCTCAGTGGGTAGAAGGGTTAAAGGCAGTGCTTGAGTCTTATGGCTTAGTGGTGAGTGTGGCGCAGCACACTTTATGTGCAAAGGGTAGATTTGCTGGCACAGACAATGAGAGGATTCAGGACCTGCAAGAAGCAATAAATGATGCTCAGGTGAAGGCTATTTTCTGCTCTCGCGGTGGATACGGACTTGCTAGAATTATTGATAAAATAGATTGTTCTGCTTTAAAGTCTGATGCCAAATGGATTGTAGGTTTTAGTGATATTACTGCACTGCACAATGCTCTTAGCAGGGTGGGTGTGGCATCTATTCATGGCATAATGGCAAAACACATTACCTTAAAGGCAGAGGGGTTGGACAATCTAATGACTATGCTTTTTGGTGGTAATGTTGCTTACGAAGTTCCTGCGCACGAGTTTAACAAAGTAGGCGAGGCAGAGGGTGAACTAATCGGTGGCAACCTTTCTGTGCTTTATGGCCTAAGAGGCACTCCATTAGATTTGGATTACAAGTGTAAGATTTTGTTCATTGAAGACCTTGGCGAAAGACTTTATCATATAGACAGAATGATGCAAAACTTGCGTCTTGGCGGAGTGTTCGCTCAAATAAGTGGCCTTGTGGTAGGGCAGTTTACAGATATTGATGAGGACGATAGTTTCTCTGGTGGAGTGTATGGTGTGATACGCGATGCGGTGAAGGATTATAATATACCTGTGTGTTTCAACTTTCCTGCAGGGCACGTAGATAACAATCAACCTTTAAAAATGGGTGCGAATTATAAATTGGAAGTATTAAAAGATAAAGCGATATTAAAATGTTTAAATTAAAAGGATTTTTTGCGTATAGTAGCAACTGGGTAAAGTTTGTTGTAGCGTTGCTAATACCTTTCTTTTTTCTATGTTTAACTTCAGCCTCTATGGCAGTGGTGCTTAAATTAATGGGAGATCCAGAGTCTCTTTCTGTGGGTGCAGAACTTGCAGTTCAATTTGTATCTTCTATTATTACATTTGTTCTTGGAGGTGGATTGGCTGCATACTTAATTTTTGAGGAACCAAAAGAAGAACTTAAACTATCTTCATTTGGCGAGGGTAAAAATTATCTTTATGGCATTATTGCTCTTTTGGCACTTTTGCCTATTGTTGGTGTGGTAAACGAATGGAATCAAGCTATAAGTTTGCCAGATTTTCTTGCGCCACTTGAGGCATGGATGCGTGAGGCGGAAAACACTGCAGCTGAGCTTCAAGAAAGATTTCTTTCAGGCACTTCATACTTAGATTTGTTTGTAAACATTGTGGTTATGGCTATTGCCCCTGCCGTTTGCGAGGAATTACTCTTTAGAGGTGTTATTCAAAACCAACTAGAAAAATGGTTTAAAAATGCACATATTGCTGTGTGGGTGGCTGCAATTATTTTTAGTGCAATTCACTTCCAATTTTACGGATTTTTCCCTCGTATGATATTGGGTGCAGCTCTTGGCTATTTGCTTGTTTATGGTAAATCGCTTTGGCTTCCTATTGTGGCGCATGCGCTAAACAATTTTATGGCAGTGGTAGTGGCATGGGGTGCAAATAAATTGGAAGTAGTGGAGCAGATTGAGGCTGCTACGCCTACTTACACCACATCTGAGGATTACATTTTCCTTATTGGATGTATCTTCGTTGTGGGATTGTCGTATTATAAGTTAGGAGTTAATAACAAGCAAATATAATACTTAAAAAATTTTTATGTATTATATTTGCAGAATGAATATAAACAAAATTAGACAAAATGAAACATATAGCAATCGTAGCGGGTGGTGATTCTTCTGAGGTGGTAGTATCACTAAAAAGTGCGCAAGGTATCAAATCTTTTATCGACGAAACAAGATATAAAACCACAATTGTTACTATTATTGGTGACGAATGGCTGGCAAAGGTGTCTGAAAACAAATCTTATGTGATTGACAAAAACGATTTCTCATACACAGTAGATGGTGAAAAACAAAAATTTGACTTTGCTTATATTACCATTCATGGCACACCTGGCGAAAACGGCATTCTTCAAGGCTATTTCGACCTTATCGGTCTTAAATATTCTTGTTGTGGAGTGTTGGCAGCTGCCCTTAGCTTCAATAAATTTGCTTGCAACCAATATTTAAAGAACTTTGGTGCAAATGTGGCAGACTCTATGCTTGTAAGTGCAAGTGAAAATGTAGACCCAAAACAAGTGGTAGAAAGACTAGGTCTTCCATGTTTCATTAAATCAAATGTGGGTGGAAGTAGTTTTGGTGTTACCAAAGTAAAAGAAGAAAGCCAAATTCTTCCTGCTATAGAAAAGGCACTAGCCGAAGGCGGAGATGTTATTATCGAATCATTCCTAAAGGGAACAGAAATTACTTGTGGTATGTATAAAACACACGAAAAAACTGTTGTATTCCCTATCACAGAAGTGGTACCAGAAAACGAGTTTTTCGATTATGATGCAAAATACAATGGTCAAGTGAGCGAGATTACACCAGCTCGTATTTCAGACGAGTTGACAAAAAAAGTTCAAGAAGAAACTAAAAAATATTATGATATTTTAGGTTGTAAGGGTATAGTTCGTATCGACTATATTATTACAGAAGATGGCGTTCCTCATGTTTTAGAAGCAAATACCACTCCAGGTATGACTCCTACAAGTTTCATACCTCAACAAGTGCGTGCTTCTGGTATAGACATCAAGGACGTGATGACAGATATAATTGAAAACAAATTAAATTAAAAAAACTATGGAACCAAAGGTTAAAGAGCAAATTGCTTTAATAGAAAATGCTCTATCCAGATTAAATTGGAATGACAATCCAAAATCTTTATACGACCCAATAGAATATGTTCTTAGCCTAGGTGGTAAAAGAATAAGACCAGCACTTTGTACTCTAGCATGTGAGTTTTACTCAGGCGGGGCTGAAAAGGCAATGTCTGCTGCGTTGGGTCTTGAGATTTTCCATAATTTCACACTTTTACACGATGATATTATGGACAGAGCAGATACCAGACGTGGTCAGGCTACAGTGCACAAAAAGTGGAACGACAATGCTGCAATTCTTTCTGGTGATGCTATGCTTATTTGCGCATACCAACACATGTCGCAAGTAGAAAGTCATCTTTTGAGTAATATAATGATGCTTTTCTCAAAAGTGGCAATGGAAGTGTGCAAGGGTCAGCAACTTGATATGGCATTTGAAACTAGAGACGATGTTACAGTAGATGAATATATTGAAATGATTCGTCTTAAAACTGCAGTGCTACTTGCTACTAGTTTAGAAATAGGTGCTATCATAGGTGGTGCTCCTGTATCAGATTCAGATTTACTTTACAATTATGGTATAAATCTAGGTCTTGCCTTCCAGCTTCGCGACGACTACCTTGATGCATTTGGTAACCCAGAAGAATTTGGAAAGCAAATAGGTGGCGACATTAAAAACAATAAGAAGACATATCTTTTGCTTAACGCATTGAAGTCAGCAAAGGGTGCAACTGCAGAAAATCTTAAGAATTGGCTAAATAGCAACGATGAAAATGACGAAAAAGCTAAGATACAAGCAGTGCTAGAAATCTATAAGGAAACAGAGGCGGACAAGCGTTGCGAAGAGGCTATTCAAGATTTCTTTGAAAAATCAGTCGTTTGTGCAAAAAGTTTGCAACTTCCTGAGTATAAGAAAGATATACTAATAAATTTAGCATATCATCTTATGGGTAGAAAAAAATAATTAAAATTTTTGTTGAAAAACAGGGGGATTTTCAAAAAATCTCCCTATTTTTATGGCGAATATCCTTAAAATCTAAATATTATGCCATATCGTCGCTTGCCTAATACAGATGCAGCGCGCCTTCGTGCTATGAAAGTGGCCAAGGCAAAATTTGAAGAATTGGGTTCTTCTGCATCTCCTTTCTCTACAAAAACTATGATAGAGATAAACTCATTTATACCTCAGTTTGAAAGAGCAATTTCTGAGTATAAAATGTCTGTCTCTATGCAGAGTGAAAAGAGTTCTAAATATCAGCAACTCGTACGAAATGCAAGAATGTATGTGTCGCACTTCATTCAAGTATTAAATCTATCATGTCTTAGAAACGAGATTAAGCCAGAGAAGAAGCTTATGTACAAACTTCTTCCAGATAACTATACTGTGCCAGATTTGAGTACAGAAGCTCTACTTTTAGAGTGGGGTAAGAATATTATCGACGGCGAAACAGAGCGCACAATGAGTAGTCCAGGAAGTGCTATCTACAATCCTTCTATCGGTAAAGTTAAAGTTCACTACGAACTTTTTGCAGAAGCCTACCAAGGCAAAAAAGTTTCTCAAAAAACTTCAGGACGCTTTTTAGATAATATCCAAAGTCTTCGCACCAAAGCAGACCAAATAATTCTAGACCTTTGGAACCAAATCGAAGGTCACTTTGCCGAACTTGGCACCGAGCAAATGCAAGAGCGCTCAAAAGAGTTTGGTATTGTGTATTATTTGCGTCGCAAAGAACGTCAAAAACTTGGTTTGCCAGTGTCGGGTATGGATGACGATGAATAAAACGCCTAAAAATCCCTCCTTAAAAAGTCACTTTCATAGTGCAATATTTTTTTAAAATTAGTCCTTAAAAAATAGCGATTTTTCAGTATTATTTTATTATATTTGTACGTTAGTTCGGTTTAGAACTAACGTACTTTTTTTTAGTTTAGAACAACATAAAATTAATATATGGAAGAAGTAGAAAAAAGCCAGCAAAATGCTGATTATGGTGCAGGTAGTATTACAGTGTTAGAAGGTCTTGAGGCGGTTAGAAAACGTCCTGCTATGTACATTGGCGATATTAGCCAAAAAGGTCTTCACCACTTGGTGTATGAGGTGGTAGACAACTCTATCGACGAGGCTATGGCTGGATATTGTAGAAATATTGACGTAGTCATAAATGAAGATAATTCTATTAGCGTGTCTGACGACGGTCGTGGTATTCCTGTGGATATGCACGAAAAAGAAGGCAAGTCTGCTCTAGAAGTGGTACTTACCGTGCTTCACGCTGGTGGTAAATTTGATAAAGACAGTTATAAAGTATCTGGTGGTCTTCACGGTGTGGGTGTGTCTTGTGTGAACGCACTATCTACATACCTAAGAGCTGAGGTTCACAGAAATGGTAAAATCTATATGCAAGAATACGCAGTAGGTAAACCATTTGAACCAGTGAGAGTGATTGGTGATAGCGACAGAACAGGAACTACCATCACCTTCAAACCAGACGGTTCTATCTTTACTACTACAGAATACAAATTTGATATTCTTTCTGCACGCCTTAGAGAGCTTGCATACCTTAACGCAGGTATCAAACTTACTCTTACCGACAAACGTGTAGCAGAAGGCGAAGAAGTAAAACAAGAAACATATTTCTCAAAAGAAGGTCTTAAAGAATTCGTTCTTTATGTAGACGAATCTCGCGAAAAACTTCTAAACGATGTTATTCATATTCAAACAGATAAATATGAAACACCAGTAGAAATTGCTATGACATATAATACCTCTTATGGTGAAAACGTTCACTCATACGTAAACAACATTAACACCATCGAGGGTGGTACTCACCTTGCAGGTTTCCGTCGTGGTCTTACACGTACACTTAAGAAATATGCAGAAGAAAACAAACTTCTAGATAAACTTGAAAAAGCAAAAATAGAACTTAATGGCGATGACTTCCGCGAAGGTCTTACTGCTATTGTTTCTATCAAAGTGGCAGAACCACAATTCGAAGGTCAAACCAAAACCAAACTTGGTAACAACGAAGTAATGGGTTCTGTGGATATGGCTGTGAGCGAAGCTCTTGGCAACTTCCTAGAAGAAAATCCAAAAGAAGCAAAACTTATTGTAGAAAAAGTGGTGCTTGCTGCTACTGCTCGTAAGGCTGCTCAAAACGCTCGTAAACTTGTTCAACGTGCTAGTCCGCTTTCAGGATTTGGTCTTCCAGGTAAATTATTCGACTGCTCTAGCAAAGACCCTTCAGAATGTGAATTGTTCCTAGTCGAAGGTGACTCTGCTGGTGGTACAGCAAAACAAGGTCGTGACCGTGTTACTCAAGCTATTCTTCCACTTCGTGGTAAAATCTTGAATGTAGAAAAAGCTATGACACACAAAGTGTTTGATAGCCAAGAAATCAAAAATATCTACACAGCACTAGGTGTAACCATAGGTACAAAAGACGACTCTAAGGCTCTTAACTTAGATAAACTTCGTTACCACAAGGTTATTATCATGACCGATGCCGACGTGGACGGTAGCCACATTGCAACACTTATCCTTACCTTCTTCTTCCGTTATATGAAAGAACTTATTGAAGGTGGTCACGTGTACATTGCTACTCCTCCACTTTATCTATGTAAAAAAGGCAAAGTAGAAGAATACTGCTGGAACGAACAACAACGTATTGCTTTCATTGAAAAATATGGCAACAATGGTACAGAAAGTGGTATCCACGTGCAACGTTACAAAGGTCTTGGTGAGATGAACGCTGCTCAGCTTAAAGAAACCACAATGGACAAAGCAAATAGAACACTTCGTCAAGTAACCATTGAAAACGCTATGAGCGCAGACCGTATCTTCTCTATGCTTATGGGCGACGACGTGGCTCCACGTAGAGAGTTTATTGAAAAGAACGCAACATACGCTCGCATCGACGCATAATGAGTAAAACAAAATGATTGATGATATAAATTCATTATTAGTTACACTTTGTCCGCTTCTATTTTTACCATTTATGACATGGTGGCGTGCCCAAAATACACTTGATAAGTGTGTTACTGCATCGCTTGCTATATGGTGTGTTGGAGCAACATTTACAAGACATTTGGCAATTCAGTCATTTTGTTTATTTGCTTTATTTGCTTTTATAAGTGCTTGTAAGAATCACTACTTTAAGATACATACGAAGTGGTATTATTTACTCTTTGTATATTTTATATGGCATGCTATTAGTCTATTATGGATGCCTGAATTCCTTATAGGATTGAAACATCTAAGGATTTATACATTATTTGTTTTTATTCCTTTAATATTTTCATGCATTAACTTAAATAAGACACAACTTAATGGTATACTTGTAGTATTTGCTAGAGTAATAATGTTATATACGATAATATCATTATTGTTCTGGGTTTATAAGTCTTATCAGCTAAATCTGGCTCTTTCTGAGTGGATTATTATATCTAAAAAAATGATCGCAGGATCTAATGTTTATGATATAGTATATTCGTGGTGCAATTATTATCATCCTACTTATAATGGTATAGTAATATGCATGGCTTTAGCAGTATCTTTTTATAAAACCTCTAGTTCATTAAGGGAAAGCCACATACACTATTTAGAGACGCTGTTCTTTATTTTTTCAAGTCTTCTTTTAATTATCATAACACAGAGCAGGATGAGCTTAGTATTATGGGGTATAACTTGTTTTTGTGGTGTGGGATACCTACTACGTAATTATAAGTTGAAGTACTTATATTATTTAACAGTGATTATCTGTGCTTTTTTGGGAACTCATTTTGGAGAGGATAGGATTGTTACTTTTATAAAAGATAAACAACGTGTACAAAATATAAAAACAGCATTTTACTTTATAGAACAACATCCAGTATTAGGTAGTGGTATTGAGGGGATTAGAGCAGAGATGGCTGACCATGAGGTGGCTAAAAAACTTGGATACCCTTATGCTAATGTTGATCTTGGTAATCCTCACCATCAATTTATAGGTGATTTAATGCAAACAGGTATTGTAGGTTTGTTGTTGATTATTGCTATAATGTCTACTTTGGCATATAATGTTGTAAAACAGAGGTCGTGGATACTTGGTATGTTCTGGATAATTTCGTTTATTCTAATGCAAATAGAAATGCCATTTTATCTGCATAAAGGTGTAGTATTTTTCTGTTTATTTGCATGTTTATTAAGTTTTGACAACACAAAGAAAATAACGGAATAAAACTAACTGAATAATTATAAGATAAGGTGACTATGTTATTGTCGAATTAGACATCATAGTCACCTTTTATTTGTCTATAGATAGATATTAAATAACTCCCTTATCCTTTAATAATTCTTTATAAAAATCCATTATAGATTGTATATTTCTCTCGTATGAGAATGAGGCTGCATATTCTTTCGCAGCTATGCTACGATTTGGATTTAATTCAAAGTCTGAAAGTCCTTCTTTCATAACTTTTATCATATAATCTGGTTCAAAATTAGTCCAGAAGTATGCGCACTTGCCACCTATTTCTTTTAATGAGGTTTTATCAGAAGAAAATACTGGTTTGCCAAATTGCATAGCTTCTATAACTGGAAGTCCAAATCCTTCAAAGAGAGATGGAAATAAGAATGCCTTACAGTTTCTGTATAACCATACTCGGTGTTGGTTATCAACCCTACCTAGTAAGTGTACATTAGTAATATTTTCTTTTTCTATGCGCTCTATCATTTGTTTTGCATAGTCTGTAGGATGAGGTCCTGCAATGTATAGTTCATATTCTGGGAAGGCCTTCATAACATCTAGCAGTACGTGAAAATTCTTTTTCTGGCGTACTTCTCCTATTGTAAAGAAGAAAGGTTTATTAGGATTTATTCCCGCAGGAACTTCATCTTTGCAGATACTTAAATTTTCAACGCCATTATAAATAATCTTATATGGCGTATCAGGACATATTGAGAACCTTTTACCATCTGATGCTGCAAACTGGGAAATGTAAATTAGATGATCTGCTCTCTTTATATGCTTGTTAATACGATTTTGAGCATGTTTTAGAGCAACACCTGTTTTCTCGTATTCATGATTAAAATCATGAATAGTAAGTAGGTATGTTGTGTCTTTGCTATATGGTTTAAAACGTGGTATTTGGTCTGTTGAATGCCACAAATCATACTTTGGAAATAGACGTGAAATATACCTTCTAAAGAAGATGCCTGTTACGTATTTTACATTGTTACCAAATGCTCCTTTATATTTAGGTGGAACTAATAATGTTATTTCTATATTAGGTTGTGGAACGTATGACTCCTTAAAATAACGTGCATAATTCCATGCAATTTGCCCAAATCCACAATGTGGATATTTCAGCATATATAAGTCTATTAGTATAGATGCCATTATAAAAAGCTTTTTATTTTTTGAACAATTACTTTAGGGTCAATCATATTCATACAAGCCCAATCGCCACGATAGCAAGGTTTAGCTCCCCATTCTGAACACGGACGGCATGGTAAATCTACTTGTACTGCATTGTTAGGGTCTTGTCCCCATGGACAAAAACCAACGTAAGGGTGTGATGGTCCCCATATAGAAACTACAGGTGTATTTACTAAGGATGCTAGGTGCATATTTGCAGAATCCATAGATAGCATCACACTTAGTTGCTTCATTATACCCAATTCTTGTTGCAATGAATATTTTCCTGCTAGAGAAGTTAAATTATTAAATTGTTTCTCCCAGTTTGAAAAGACTTCTGCTTCCGCTTTACCTCCTCCAAAACAAAGTAGCTTTACTTGTGGTAATTTGTCTAGCATGGCGATTACCTCTTGCATTTTTTCAAGTGGATACACTTTGCCTTGATGAGCAGAGAAAGGTGCAATACCAATCCATTTCTCGCCATTACAAATCAATGGAGAAGCTATATTTAGTCCATCAAATTCTAGTCTAATAGGGTAGCCCAAAGACTCAAATACATCTGCAAATCGTTGGTAATATGGACGTAATTGTACGTAATTCTTATTTTTTTTACGTAACAATTGTAGGCGCTCTTTTTTATCCTTTTTACGTCTTGCAATACGTGCACCACTCATCCATAGGTGAGTATTTAGCACCCATGAACGCATTACATTGTGCATATCAGCTACTGCGTCTATATGCAATTGTTTTATGTATTCTTTATAGAATTGATGTAAACCACGTAGTCCATCGTATTGTTTAAGATCAATTCCTATAACTTGTAAGTTATTTGGAGCATCTTCAAAAAGAGATACAAATGCTTTGCGTGTAACAAAGTATAATTGATGCTGTGGATATTGTTTTGCAAAAGAATACAGCGATGGCATAGAAATAGCGACATCGCCTAATGCACCTAATCGTATTGCTAAAATACGAGCCATTATTTTTTATATAATATTGGGTTTAGATTTGGGTCGTTGTACATTTTCATTTGTTTATATGTTTTCATGTACTTTTTGCCCGCTACAATATCTTCTAATAATTGACCAATTGCTGTGGTTAAATCGCTTTTTTGTTCTAGTAGAACATTTAATTTTGCTTGACATGCTTCTATGTGGGCTGCATCTGCATCTGTTCTGTCCACTTCTGCTTGCATGTGGTAGATTTTTAGATATAGTATAGACAAACGGTCTATAGCCCAAGCTGGACTTTCTGTATTTATAGTAGCTGTTGGTTCTTTAACAACATCTTTATAAGTGTCTAGGAAATAACTATCTATTAACTCAACAAGGTCTGTTCTATCTTGGTTTGATTTATCAATACGTCTTTTAATCGCTAAAGCCTCTACAGGGTCAATTTGAGGGTTGCGAATAATATCTTCTAAGTGCCATTGAACAGTATCTATCCAGTTTTTTAGGTATAGAATTTGTTCAATACTTCCTACTTGATATGGGTTTTGGATAGGTGTATCTACATTATCAGTTTCATGATAAGCAGATATTGATGCAGAAAAGATTGCATCGCAAAGTGAAATGAAATTTTTCATAATATAGAGTATTAGAGATTATTTATTTTCTGAGTATCTATCTTTTGTTAGTTTATTGTTTGTAATACAATAAATATATTGTTGTATATATGCTTTTAGATAAGTAAGCATTTCATTCTCCATTTCAGGGTGTTGACCTTTAACGTTGTTACGTAAGGCAGCATCATTTACAAAATTATACATTGCTTTAGACTCATTACCATCAAATTGTAGTAACATACTATCCTTATATATTAAAAAAATAGGCAGTGAGTAATTAATAGTCAGATTTTTGTCTTTTATATTCTCTCTAAAATAGTCCTGGCCGAAAGAAAAATAAGGTTTATCATAATGCAAATATCCTAGAACACTAGGCATAACATCTATTTGTGAGAATAACATATCTTCTTGTCTTGCAAGAGAAGAATCTGATGGATGATAGAATAATATAGGAATTGAATATATACCACGTGTATTAAAGAACTCTGGATGTGTCATAGTATTTGTATGATCACCTGTTATGATAAATAGGGTGTTTTTATACCATGGCATTTTAGAAATTTTTTCAAAGAAACGTTGTAATGCATAGTCTGTGTATGCTATACTTTGATAAACCTCATGTGGACCTTGTTTAAATTTCCCTTCATAACGCTTAGGAATAACAAATGGGTGGTGTGAAGTAGCAGTGAATATTGTTGTCATAAAAGGTTCAGGTTGTTTATTCATTTCATCTGCACAATATTGTAGATATTCTTCATCCCATATAGCCCATGTTCCATCATAATGATCATCATTATTGTATTCAGTTCTGCCAAGATAATGTTCAAAACCTGCACTTTTTGCATACGCATTAAATCCCAGTGTTCCGTTAGTTCCGCCATGATACATATATGTGGAGTAACCCTCATTTTTTAAATATTTAGCCAAGGATTCTATTTCATTTGTTGCATATTGTGTAGTTGTGAATGGTGCTATTAACCTAGGAATACCAGATAAAACAGAAGGCATTGCATCAACACTTTGACTTCCATTAGCAAATGAGTGTTTAAACGTTAGACTCTTAGTTATTAATGAGTCAATAAAAGGTGTATAACCTTCGTATGTTCCGTTGTCTAGAGTTTTGTTAAGAATACCGACATATTCAGAAGATAAACTTTCTACAATTAATACTACAACGTTTTGTGCTGTAAATGGCACAGAATCTTGAGGTGTATGAATTGGATTGCAATACTTTTCAACTTCTTCTTGTGTATTGAAGTAGTTTGGATTTTTATATGTGTCTTTTCCAATAGAGCGAATAAAAGTAAAAGGTGTATTAAGAACTACAGCAGACTCTAATGGTTGATTTATATAGAGAGTTGCAGCATTTATGCCGATAGGATGTTCATTAACAATAAAAGTTCCCCTTATTCCAACTATAGAGAATAAGACAATAAATAAAAATGATAGTGTATGTACTGTATAATATTTTTTATTTGTGTTAGGCCATGCTGTAGGTTCTATTTTTCTATATGAATACCATAACCATATTAGTAGTGTTATGCCGAGTAAAAATAAATACCAATATTCAATAATTGCTAGACCAAATATTTTAAGAAGATTGTTGTCGTTTTTGAATTCTGAAAAGACATGTATTGTAGTGCGTTTGTTGATAAAACGAAAATATACAACGTCGCATAGATTTATGATAATACCTATAGCATTACATACAAAGTAGATAATCTTTGCACTTAGTTGATATTTAGGTAATGCCCTAAATTTAAAAGGCAATGATGCTAATAAAATATATAAAAGATTTAGGTAGATTATAGCGACCAGGTCAAATCTTATGCCTCCTATACACATAGTAAGTAAATTACTAGGTGTAACGGATGTGAAATAATCTATATTGACTCCATAAAAAACCAATCGGCATATTGCATATATGCCAAGTAGGTTTAACGCATTTATTATAATAGACTTCATTTGTAAAGTATACTAATATCGTAAATATCTTAAAAAATATTTTTAAAACGTTCAGGGAGTTTTACTACCACTTTCCACCATGCCATAGATGGTTTGTTCCAAGCGTAAGGTTTACGACAATATGTTTGAAATAATCGAAGTCTTTTATATATCTTATCTAAATCTATTGATTTTCTTTCGGTTACTTCAACAATAGTTCTTCTGCGTTTTTTTATATGCTTACCCCATCCAGCTGCCATTCTATCTTTGTCAGAAAAACGTGCCATAAGCATATTGTCATCGAAGCAACCTAGGTGTATAAGGAATAAATGCTCTGCTATATGGAAATTATGCCCTTTAATTCTATGAAATCCTGCACCCCAGGTAAGAGGTTGTGCTACTATAACAGGTTTGGTATAGCGAGTTGAAACAAAGGCATAACTTCTCTGAGATAAGAAGTTCTCATCCTCTATAATAGGTTTTTCTTCATTTAGGTTTTGACCCACATCTAGTCCCAGTGCAGAAGCTGATGTTTTGATGTTTAGTGTAGATAGATATGCTCTAAGAGACATTTCTAGTTTTGGGTCTACTATTAGAAATTCATCAGCATCACAACCTATAATTAGGTCATAGTCTGTTAATAATTCTGCTGCTCTATCAGAAAGAAACTTAAGGCGAGCTTTTTCTGCAGATACCACTTGTCCTTTAATCTTCTCTACTTTGGTAATATTCACACCTTCAGATTCAGGTGGATTTTCTTGGTCTAAACCATCTAGGTAGATGTAAAGATTTTCTCTGCCTAGTTCCTTACCATAATACGATACCCATTTTTTTAGAAAAAAGGCATCATTTCTTGCCATAGTTATAGCTGCTATTCTTTTCATAATGCAAATATAACTAAATTTTTTATTAATTTTGTAGTCGTAAAACAAAATATGATGACCACATTAGAAAAAATATCACTTCCAATAGCAGAGGACTTACATAAGTTTAAGGTTGCTTATAAACAATCACTTAGTTCAAACAATCCGTTGCTACAGGAAATCGTGGCACACGTGACCAAAAGTTCTGGTAAGATGATGCGTCCAATTTTAGTGATGCTTTCTGCCCAAGTATCTAGTGGTGTGACAGAAAAAACCATTAGTGCTGCCACTTCACTTGAACTTCTACACGTGGCAAGTCTTATTCACGACGATGTGGTAGACAACTCTGATATGCGTAGAGGTCTAGCATCTGTAATGGCTCAGTTTGAAAACAAAGCTGCCGTTCTTGGTGGTGACTTCTTCCTTTCTACAGCACTTTGTGAGGCTGTTAAGACCCAAAATATTGGTGTAATGGAAACTATTTCAAATTTGGGTAGAGTGCTTATTGATGGAGAACTTCTTCAGCTTACTGAGAGCAGAAACCATAGTTTCAAAGAAGAGAATTATTTCTCAATTATTAAAAATAAAACTGCTGCCCTTTTCTCTGCTTCATCAAAATTGGGTGCTCTTACTGCAGAAAATCCGTCTGAGGAAACTATAGAAAAACTAACAAAACTTGGTGAATACATTGGTATTTGTTTCCAAATAAAAGACGATATTTTCGATTTCCAACCAGATAATAACACAGGCAAGCCATTCGGCAACGACATACAAGAAGGCAAAATTACCCTGCCACTTCTATATGTTTACAATCATGCCTCAGAAGAAGAAAAGAAATATATTTCTGAGTGTATTGATGAAAAAAATGTAGAAGAACTTGTTAAAATAGTGAATGAGAATGGTGGCATTGAATATGCCAATGTGCTTCTAAATAGATACTACACAAAATCACAAAAAATCCTTGAAGATTTCCCTGCATCTGAAGCAAAGGATGCGTTGAAGTTTTATATTGATTATTTATTAAGTAGAAATAAGTAATATTATCTAAGTACTTCCATGCGGTTTGCATCTAAACGAATAAATGTAAACAGCAACAAGGTGAAGCCCCAAAGCGACGAACCACCGTAGCTGATGAGTGGCAGCGGAATACCAATTACAGGAGTAAGACCTGTAACCATACCCAAATTTATAAAGAAGTGGAAGAGGAATATACAGAGTATTCCATAACCATATATGCGTGAGAATGCAGAACGTTGCCTTTCAGCTAGGTATATTAACCTAATCATAAGGGTGGCATATATAATTATGAATAGGGTAGAACCAAGGAAACCCCATTCTTCTGCAATTGTACAGAAAATAAAGTCGGTATCTTGTTCGGGTACGTAATTAAGTTTAGTTTGTGTTCCGTTTAAATAACCTTTACCAGCAATGCCGCCAGAACCAATAGCAATTTGAGATTGTCTCACGTTGTATCCAGCCCCCTGTGGGTCGTCTTCAAGCCCTAATACTATCTTGATACGAATTTGTTGGTGCGGAGCAAGAATGTTATTGAATGCATAATTGGCACTACTAGATATACCAATTGAAAGTAGTAGGAAACACGAAATAAGCATATAGGTTCTTCTGTGCATTACAAAAGCCCAAACAAATAGGAATATAATGCTTGCACCTATACTAAGGGCTGCAGCGTACCATGTTTTAACTGCAGGAATAAAGTTTGCAAGAGCAATTCCTATAGCATAAATACCAACGTTTATACCAAGGAAAGTAAGAGAACAAACTTTGTCTTTTGTGTATATTTTTAGAAAAACAAAAGCAGTTAGAACTGCAATAGCAAACACTAAAATAAACCCTAAAAGTTCTGGCACATTCACACCAATTACTGCATCCGGTAGGTTGTTGTATCTAAGAACAAGCACAAAGAATACTATTGCAAACACTCCAAGTAGGAGTATAATTCCGTTCATCCCCTCTCTAAAAAGCAGTAAGAAGAATGAGAAGAATACTAGTGCAGAACCAGTTTCGCTTTGAGCAATAATAATTGTGGCAGGAAGAAGAATAATGCCTACAGCCAGCATTAAATCTCTATTTTTTCTAAGGTCTATCTGAGATTTACTAAGGAAAGCAGAAAGACACAAACAAGTAGCATATTTAGCAAATTCTGCAGGCTGAATCTTAAAAGCTCCAAAGTCTAGCCAAGAGTGAGAACCTTTGGTATCGCTTGCCAAAAAGATAGTAGCAATGAGTAGCACTATCATGAGGACATAGAACACATACGAGATATTACTATAAAATTTACTATCTATAGTAAGAATTACAGAACCAAGAACAAGTGCAGTAGCAATCCAAATAATTTGTTTGCCATGGTTAGCAGAGAAATTAAAAATTTCAGCATTGTCGTAGTCGTAACAAGCAGCATAGATTGTGCACCAACCTATAAAAATAAGGATTAGGTATAGACCAATAGTCCACCAATCTAGCATTTTTAATATGTTCTGTTTTCTTCTCACTTTATTTTTCCTCTTTATGCTCAATTACACTCTCCATCATACGTTTTTCTAGGTATAGTCTATTAGGAGCAATGCTTTTGTGTAAATATTTTTCTATCATAAGACTTGCAATAGGCACAGCCCAGGTTGCACCAAAACCAGAGTTTTCCACATAAACTGCTATTGCTATCTGAGGATTGTCTTTAGGAGCAAAAGCCATAAAAATAGAATGGTCTTCGCCGTGTGGGTTTTGTGCTGTACCCGTCTTTCCGCAGTATGTAAGTCCTTCTATTTGTCCATTGAAGCGTGCAGTACCTTTCTTTACTACTGCTTCCATACCTTCTTGCACAATGTTGAAGTATTTCTCTTCTATGTCAATTTTGTGTCTTGTGCGATATGTAGAATCTATTTCGCCACCTTCTATACTTTTAATAATATGTGGAGTGTAGAAATATCCTTTGTTTGCAATAAGAGCAGCAAGGTTTGCAATCTGTATTGGAGTTGCCAATATCTCTCCTTGACCAATAGAGGTAGAAATAATAGTAGATGATTTCCAGCGATTCTTTCCGTAAATCTTATCGTATGTGGTAGATTTATAAATAGTACCACCTTTTTCGTTAGGGAAGTCGATGCCAAGAGGAGTGCCAAATCCCATAGACATTACATAATCTCTCCACACATTGTATGCACCATCTGTAGTGCCATATTTATCTAGATTGAGGTCTAGGAAATTTCTTAATGCATATCCATAATAAGCGTTGCAAGAATGCTGAATAGAACCACGCAAATCGAGTGGAGATTTATGGTCGTGGCATCCCATCTTTCTGGTTTTTGTATAATAATAACCTTGTTTACATGGGAATGCTGTGTTTGCATTAATAATACCCTCCTCTTGGAATATCAAGGCTTGAACAAGTTTAAAAGTAGACCCAGGAGGATATTGAGCCATAACAGGGCGGTCGAAAAGTGGTCTTTTCTTATCTTTTAAAAGCTTAGCATAGTTTGCAGAACGCTCTCTACCCACAAGCAGAGCAGGGTCGTATGAAGGAGAAGAAACAAGGGCTAAAATCTCACCAGTAGAAGGTTCTATTGCCACAATACTTCCCATTTTGCCTTGCATAAGGAGCTCGCCATATCTTTGTAGCTCCATATCAAGTCCCATAGTAAGATTTTTCCCAGACACAGGCGCAATATCTTTTGCACCATCCATATATTTACCTTTTATACGACCATGAACATCGCGAAGCAAAATTTCTACACCTTTTTCGCCACGAAGTTCTTTTTCGTATGTTCTTTCCACGCCAGACTGTCCTTTATAGTCGCCTCTTACATAGTATTTGTCTTCGTCTATTTGCTTTTGGTTTACCTCGCCCACACTACCTAGAGCATGAGCCCCATGAGGCATTGAATACTTTCTAAGCACACGTTGTTGTGTAAGTACCCCTGGGAAACGGAACATTTTTTCTTGCAGTAGTCCGTACGACGCAGTAGAAATTTGCGACATAAATACCTGTGGAGTATATCTAGAATATCCAGGATTTTTTCTCTTATTTTTTATATCCTTAATTCTCTCGTCAAACTCCGTCTTTGTAATGTTAAGTGCGTTGCAGAAACTAATAGTGTCAAAATCTACCATTTCACGCATAATTATCATAACATCGTATACAGGTTGGTTAGACACCACTAGATTGTTGTTTCTGTCATATATAAGCCCACGAGCAGGGTAGATTGTTTTTTTTAGGAAAGCATTACTATCAGCATTGTCTTTGTAAGAATCATTTAAAATCTGAAGAAAAAACAAACGAGTAATAAAAAGAAGAGCAACAGAGAGCACCACCAAAACAATAATAATTTGGCGTGAATGTGAATCTTGGTGTTTTCTTTTATATTGGCTCATTTCTTTCGGCAAAGTTCATAACACATAATTAGAAGTAAACTAAGTGCTATGTTTATAATTATTCTTAGAAGTAGAAAGCCGAAATTGTTAAACGAAAGTGCCTCCATCATAAATAGGGCAATATGATGCGCTCCCACCATACCAACTGCGTATTTTAGGTATCCGCTTGTTTCAAACTGACTTATAGAAGGCTCTTGAAACTTAAATTCAAGGTGAGAAAACAATACTTTTAAATATCCTTGACGTAGAAATCCAATCAATGTGCACGCAAAGGTGTGTAGCCCCATTGTATTAGAAAAGAAATCTACGGTTAAACCTAGTAGAAAAGCTATTAGCATTAAACTAGGAGTTTTCACGTTTAAAGGTAAATCTAAAAGGAAAATAATGTAAATGTATGGACTAATGAGATAAAAATAATCCATATTATTGAATAGTAACACTTGAAGAATTACTACCACTATAAATTGAATGATATATTTTATAGAAGTTACATTCATGGTGCTACATTAATTGAGTCGAGTTCTTGTTTATAACTAAATTTCATTACCTCCACGTATGATAGAGTGCGGAAATTTGTGCTTAGTTTTACATCGATAGACAAAAATTGCTCACTTTCTTCTTCCACGTCTATCACTTCACCCACCGGAATATTAGCAGGGAAAATAGAAGAAAAACCACTTGTGCTTATTGTTTCACCCACATTCACTCGTACGTGTTTAGGAATTTCTGTTAGCCTTGCATATCTATAATCGCCATTTTCCCAAATAAGTGAGCCAAAATTATTAGAAGAATCTAACTTACAACTAATTTTAGATTGATTGTTTATAATAGGAATAACAACAGAAAAATGGTCGGAAACAGTTTTAATAATACCTACAACCCCCGAAGCGCAAATCACACCCATATCAGGTTCTATTCCGTCCAATTCTCCTTTGTCTAGAATAATCAAGTTTTGTTGATTATTTACAGAATTGTTTATCACGTTGGCAGTAATAACACTATAATTGCGAGGAAAACTATCTGTTGCTAGACCACCGAGTTGTGCCTTAGCAGCCAACAATTCTTCTCTTAGAAGAGCATTTTCTTTAAGTAAATCTGCGTTGTTTTCAGAAAGGTAAAAGTATTCACTAATCCCCCCTGTAAACTCACTAATACTACCATTTACTGCTGTCATAGAGCTAGAAAACACAGAATGCTGATAGTTATTATTGAATACTATCAGCAATATCGCTATCAGTTCTAGGAATAAAAACAATAATAGCGAACTAGCTTTTTTTAGTAGTAGTAGTAAATTCTCCATAAATTGTAAAAAATTCCCTCCTTTTTAAAGAGTCATTTTAAAGGAGGGATTTTTAGGCGTCCCGAAGTCCGAGAAACCGGAGTGTACATGAGGTACTCGAGGATTTCGAGGACAAGGGCAACGAGAAAAGCACCCTTTAAAATGGTTCTTATCTCATCAAGAAAGAATAATTATCAATATTCTTTAGAGCCAATCCAGTACCGCGAGCCACAGCGTGTTGTGGATCTTCTGGCACGTGGAATGTAATGTTAATCTTGTTAGATAAACGTTGGCTTAAACCACGAAGAAGAGCGCCACCACCAGTTAGGTAAATACCGTTTCTTACGATGTCGGTATAAAGCTCTGCAGGAGTACTTTCTAGAGCAGCCATGATAGCAGCTTCCATTTTAGAAATAGATTTGTCTAAGCAGTGAGCTATTTCTTGATAAGATACAGGTATCTTAAGAGGAAGAGATGTCATGTTGTTTGGTCCGATAACTTCAAATTCGTCTGGAGCTTCGTCTTCTGGAAGTTCAGTAAGAGCAGAACCAACTTTAATTTTAATTTGTTCTGCAGTAGGAGCACCCACTTTGATGTTATACATGCGACGCATATATTCTTGAATATCGCTAGTAAGCTCGTTACCAGCAATACGGATAGATTTGTCGCAAACAAGACCGCCAAGAGAAATAACGGCGATTTCTGTTGTACCACCACCTATATCCACAATCATTTGACCACAAGGAGCTTCCACGTCTAGACCGATACCCATAGCAGCAGCCATAGGTTCAAAAATCATATAAACGTCTCTACCGCCAGCGTGTTCAGAAGAGTCACGTACCGCACGGATTTCCACCTCAGTACTACCAGATGGGATACAAACTACCATACGTAGAGAAGGTGAGAAGAACTTGTTTCTGTTGCCAATCTTTTTAATCATACCGCGAATCATCATTTCCGCAGCATAGAAGTCGGCAATCACACCATCACGTAATGGACGAATGGTGCGAATGTTTGGGTTGGTTCTTTCGTACATTAAGTATGCTTCTTTACCCACTGCCACTAGTTGGTCATTTTTATCTAGGGCAACGATAGAAGGCTCGTCTAGAACCACCTTGCCATTTTGGATTATAATGGTGTTAGCTGTACCTAAGTCGACAGCTATTTCTTGTGTGAATGAAAATAAACCCATAGTTTTTTATTAGTGTTTAAAGTGACGGATACCTGTGGTAACCATAGCAATATTGTTTTCGTTGCAATAGTCTATTGAAAGATTGTCTTTAATAGAACCGCCAGGTTGGATAACCGCTTTAATACCTGCTTTGTAAGCTATTTCTACGCAGTCTGGGAATGGGAAGAATGCGTCAGAAGCCATCACAGCACCATTTAGGTCGAAGTTAAATGTACCAGCTTTTTCTATTGCTTGTCTTAGAGCATCAACACGTGATGTTTGACCTACACCGCTAGCGCAAAGTTGTTTGTTTTTAGCAAGCACGATAGCATTAGATTTTGTATGCTTAACGATTTTGTTAGCAAAAATCATATCTTCAATTTCAGAAGCAGATGCTTTAGCGTTGGTAACAGGAGTTAAATCTTCTGCACCTTCTGTGCTATTGTCGCGTTCTTGAACAAGTACGCCACCAAGTAGGCTACGGAATTGTTTGCTTGGGCGAGCAGTAGGTTTTTGGATAAGGATAATACGATTTTTCTTTTGAGTTAAGATTTCAAGAGCATCCATGTCGTAGTCTGGAGCAATGATAACTTCAAAGAAAATCTTATTGATTTCTTCTGCTGTAGCTTTATCAACAGGAGTGTTGGTAATAAGAACACCACCGAATGCAGAAACAGGGTCTCCAGCAAGTGCGTCGTTCCATGCTTCAAGTAGAGTAGAGCGAGAAGCAAGACCGCAAGCATTGTTGTGTTTAAGAATAGCGAAAGTAGTCTCGTCAAATTCTGCAATTAGGTTTACAGCAGCGTCGATGTCTAAAAGGTTGTTGTAAGAAATTTCTTTACCTTGAAGTTGTTCAAACATGCTGTCGAAGTCGCCATAGAAGCTACCTTTTTGGTGAGGGTTTTCGCCATAGCGAAGAGATTTAGCATCGTCTTTTGCATAACGGAATGCAGAATCAATACCACCGTCGAAGTAGTTGAAAATAGCAGAGTCGTATGAAGAAGAAACAGCAAATGCTTCTTTAGCGAAGAATTTACGTTCGTCTAAAGTACTTACTGCACCATTGTTGCAAAGCATATCATAAAGTGGAGCATATTGAGCTTGAGAAGCCACAATAACCACGTCGTTGAAGTTTTTAGCAGCGCCACGGATAAGTGAAATACCACCTATGTCGATTTTTTCGATAATGTCAGCTTCACTTGCACCAGAAGCAACAGTTTTTTCAAATGGATATAAATCAACGATAACTAAGTCGATTTCTGGAATTTCGTATTGAGCTATTTGAGCTTGGTCGCCTTCATTGTCTCTTCTACAAAGAATACCACCGAATACTTTTGGGTGAAGAGTTTTTACTCTACCACCAAGGATAGAAGGGTAAGAAGTTAAATCTTCTACTGCGTCACAAGGCACGCCTAAAGATTCTACGAAAGTTTTTGTACCACCAGTAGAAAGAATGCGTACGCCTTCTTCATGTAATTTTAGCACTATTTGATCTAGATTTTCTTTGTGAAAGACAGAGATCAAAGCTGTTTTAATACGTTTGTTTTCCATGTTTTAAAGTAAAGTAAGTTTCAGTGCCACAAAACTACAAAAAAAGTGCGAGAAGTAAGGCACTTCTTCGCACTTAAATTACACATTTAGAGCAAAATGTTGATAAAATTATCGTCTTTTATACGTGATAAAGGAATAATTATACTTGTGTTTCTCGTCTGCAAGGTGTTTTTCTTGCTTTTCCACCTCCCAAATGGCCTCGTCTATCACAGGAAAAAATGCATCGGCATCGAAGCGAGCATCAATTTCAGTGATTTCAAGACGATCTGCATTCGCAATAGTCTGAGAATACACATTTTCGCCTCCCATTATAAAAATAGATTCTTCCGATGAGCACGCAGCGAACGCGTCTGATAAAGAGTTAAATACCTCGCAATTCGCTAGTTGTAAATCTTTTTGTCTAGAAATTACAATATTTCTTCGCTTTGGAAGAGCTCCGTTAGGTAGAGAATCGTATGTTTTTCTGCCCATTATCACGGTGCCACCACTAGTGATTTGCTTAAAATGTTTTAGGTCATTTGGTAGATAACAAAGCAATTTGTTGTCTTTGCCAATACCGTTGTTTTTATCAATTGCTACTACTATCGTAATCATACCGCGACGACACCTTTAATGTGTGGATGTGGGTCGTAATCAGTTAGTTCAAAATCTTCATATTTGAAATCGAAGATAGACTTCACATCTGGATTAATCTTCATGGTAGGCAAGTGACGTGGCTCACGAGAAAGTTGCTCACGCACTTGTTCCAAGTGGTTGGTATAAATGTGGGCATCTCCCAATGTATGTACAAAATCACCTTCTTTAAGTCCGCACACTTGAGCCATCATTTTAAGTAGCAATGCATAAGAGGCAATATTAAATGGCACACCAAGGAATGTATCGGCACTACGTTGGTAAAGTTGTAGGCTTAGTTTTCCGTCTGCCACATAGAATTGGAAAAATGCGTGGCAAGGTGGCAGGTTCATATTTTTAATGTCACCCACATTCCATGCGTTCACAATGATGCGGCGAGAATCTGGATTGTTTTTAATTGTATTTACTACCTCAGAAATTTGGTCGATATGGCCTCCTTCATAGTCTGGCCAAGAACGCCATTGGTAGCCGTAGATATGACCTAAATCACCATTTTCGTCGGCCCATTCGTTCCAAATACGTACGCCGTTGTCTTGAAGATATTTCACATTGGTATCACCATTTAGGAACCAAAGTAGCTCGTGTATAATAGACTTAAGGTGTAGTTTTTTTGTGGTAAGAAGAGGGAAACCTTCTTCCATATTAAAACGCATTTGATGACCGAATACACTTATAGTGCCGGTGCCGGTGCGGTCTTCTTTACGCACCCCTTCCTTAAGTATTCTATCTAAAAGGTCAAGATATTGTTTCATATTAGTACATATTATATGTTGTTTTTAACACCTTAAATTCTGTGCGGCGGTTGATTTGTTTTGCAATCTCTTGTTGCTCAGAGTTTAGTTTTGAGATAAATTCTTCTGTTAGCGGCACATTCACCTTTAGGAATCTATATTTAGTTACCAATTCTCTGTCTGGAACTACAGGAGTGGTTTCTCCGTAGCCTTTTGCTGTAATTCTAGCAGACTCGATGCCGTGTTCTGTTAGGTAATTTACCACAGACATGGCACGCTCTAGAGAAAGTTTTAGGTTGGCTTCTTCGCTACCAACAAAGTCTGTATGAGCACCAATTTCGATGGTAATATTTGGGTTGTCGTTCAGCAATTTTACCAAATCGTTTAGGCCGTCGGTAGACTCTGGTGTTAGTTTTGCAGAACCAAACTCGTAGAAGATATTGTTCATCTTCACAGGCTTGCTCACAGAATTCAGTGTAAAGTTAATATTAAAATCTTTACTTTCCTCAAGATTTGGTATCTCAAGTTCAGATTTATTATTCAAATAGCCTCTACAAGTGCCTAAAATTACGTAATTAGCATTTTTAGGAAGTGCTATTTTATAAGAACCATTCTTTTTGGTTTTAGCTGAGGTTATTACACCATTGTCGCCCACCACTTTAATTAGGGCTTCGCTCAATGCTTCTCCTTTGTTGTCTACTACATTCCCGCTGATAGTAAACTCTAGTTCTGGCTGATAGAAACTCCAAATATGGTCGTAGAATTTCTTATCATTTCTGTTTGAAGAGAAGAACCCTTTATTCTCTTTGCCTTGGAATGTAATGCCAAAGTCGTCGGAGCTTGAGTTCATAGGAGCAGGCAAATGTAGCACTTGCCACTTGTCTGGGTCGCTCTCTTTTTCTTTTGGAAGTAGGGTGGCTTCGTAAATGTCAAGTCCACCTAGACCCACTCTGCCGTCTGATGAGAAATACAGCCTGCCGTCCTCACGAAAACTTGGGAACATTTCGTCTGCAGGTGTGTTGATGGTCTCGCCCAAGTTTTCGGGAGGACCCCATCCAGCACCTTCTCTAGGTACTCTCCAAATGTCTTTGCCGCCAAATCCGCCAGGCATATCAGAAACGAAATACAGAAAATCTCCCTCAGGAGAAGGTGCTGGATGCGCCACGTTAAGTGACGAGTCAGGCAGTATTTCTAGTTTCTGCGGTTCACTCCATTCGCCACCACTACGTTTAGAACTGTAAATAGCAGTGCCTAAGGTTTCACCTTTGGATGTTTTGCTTATAGTGTAGAATAGTTCCTGCCCATCTGCCGAAATAGCGCAAACACCATCGTCAAACTCGGTGTTCATTTCACCTTCCAACAATTCTGGAGATTCCCATTCCCCCTGAGCATTTAGCTTAGAGTAGAATATGTCATTATTTCTTTGTCCAGTAATCTTACTAGTTTTTACTTTCTTTCCACCTCTGGTAGAGTTAAAGTAGATTAAAGACCCATCATCAGAAACTATTATAGGACAAAATTCAGAGAAACGAGAATTAAATTTCTTAAACAATGACACCTCATATCTACTTTTCTTTTCCCAGAAATTTAGAGCAGAATCGCAAGATGCAATACCTGCTAATGCTAGTTCGTTTCCTGGTGATAACTTTTCAAATTCCTGATATTGCTTTAGTGCTTCTTTATATTTTCCATTATTTTTTAGCACTTCTGCATAATAATAATGAACTATGCTGTCCTTATAATTGTAACGAACAGCATTTTTGTACGCACCTTCAGCTCTTTTATTATTTTCAATTAGGCGGTATGCATTACCCATTTTAAATGCCACCTCTGCTTTTTGTTTTTTCTTTTTCTTAGCAGAGATGCGTGGATACACCGCACGATACATTTCTCCAGCGGTGTAATATTCGCCTAAATCAAACTTTTTATCAGCCTTCTGAATACGAGAGTTGATGCTACACGAAGATAGCATCAACAATATTGATAGTCCTATAAGTAATTTCCTATTTATCATTGAGCTAGGTTAGGAACTATAAGTTTGTATCCTTTACCGTGGATGTTGATAATTTGTACACCTGGGTCTTCGCGAAGTAGTTTACGAAGTTTAGTAATATAAACGTCCATACTACGTGCGTTGAAGTAGTTGTCGTCGATCCAAATGGTTTTTAGTGCATAGTTACGTTCTAGAATGTCGTTCATATTAGCACATAGTAAACCAAGTAATTCAGATTCTTTAGTTGTAAGTTTAGTTTGTTTACCATCTAAACTAAGAATTTGTTTTTGAGAATCAAATGTAAATTTACCTAATGTGTAATATGTTTTATCTTTCATTTTTTTGCTCTTAATACGGCGAAGGATCGCTTCAATACGGAAAAGAAGTTCTTCCATAGAGAATGGTTTTGTTAGGTAATCGTCACCACCTATTTTGAAGCCTTCGATAATATCTTCTTTAAGGTTTTTTGCTGTTAAGAAGATAATAGGAAGCTCTGTATTTACTGCACGAACTTCTTTAGCTAATGTAAAGCCGTCTTTTTTTGGCATCATAACGTCGAAGATGCAAACGTCATATTCATTTTTAGTAAATGCTCTATAACCTGCTTCACCGTCTGTCATTAAGTCTGTATCATATCCTTTTACTTGAAGGTATTCACGTAAAAGCATACCTAAGTTTTCGTCATCCTCACAAAGTAGGATTTTTACTCTTTCTTCATTCATAATTTTATTTTTTTAATGTTGGAATTGATATTGTAAATATTGTACCTATATTAGGTTCACTTTCTGCTTTAATTGTTCCATTGTGTTTTTGCACCATTTTCTTCACGTAGGCAAGACCTAGACCGAAGCCTTTTACGTTGTGAACGTTACCAGTTGGTACACGATGGAATTTATCGAATATTTTTCTAA
This sequence comes from Candidatus Enterocola sp., assembly GCA_045612225.1. Lineage (GTDB taxonomy): Bacteria > Bacteroidota > Bacteroidia > Bacteroidales > Paludibacteraceae > Enterocola. Next base: position 40,701 of record JAZKYP010000008.1, on the reverse strand, counting down.
GGTGTTCTTTTTTTATACCTATACCATTATCTTCTACTGTAACATATAACGTATCTTCGTGCTCGTTATTGTATGTTCTTACCTTTAAAGATAAAGGTTCGTCGGCTTTAGAGTATTTTACAGCATTATCTAATAGGTTAAAGATAATATTTGTAAAGTGAAGTTCATCTACAGTTGCCCATGGATTCACAGCCTTAAGGTCTGCAATAATTTCACCTCCTTTACTTTTCACCTTAATCTTGAAATTATCCACCACGTTATTAACTATCTGATTAATATCGCAGTCGTTAAATTTCATTATTGATTTTTCGTGTTCTAAAAGAGATATTTGTAAAACTTTTTCCACTTGGAAACTTAGACGTTTAGTTTCGTCTACTATAGTTTTACTAATTCTTTTCATCATTACAGGACTTCCGTTTATACTATCGTCGCATAGCATTTGTGCCGCTAGCGAAATACTAGAAATAGGAGTCTTAAACTCGTGAGTCATATTATTCATAAAATCTGTGCGAAGCTCATTCACTTTCTTTTGGTGGAAAAGTAGTAAAATTGCAGCTACAAATGTTAGGAATAATATAATGGTAATAAAAATAGACGTGATAGCAAATCTTGCAATCTGACCTATAATCATAGAATCACGAGTAGGGAAGTATACTCTTATTATATTCAATTTAGGAGTATAATCGTTAGGGAAAAGGATTTGTGAATAATAGTCGTGAATATCATTTATAGATTCAAACCCTAGAGAAGTGTATACTCTTTCGCTTTTATGATTTATTAAACTAAATTCAAAAGGTAGATTTACACCACATTTTTCAAGCTCTTTTCTTAAAACTACTTCTAATCTATCTGTATCTATACGTTCTTCAATAGGTTTTTCAGGAGCTTCCTTTGACCAACGCATTGCTACGTCAGAAAATATAATTTTTTGCTTATTAAATGTTTTTTGATGTTCTTTATGAAGATTTTTTGAGATGTCTGAAACAGAATTAGTTCCTTTAACATTATTTTTTATAACTTTTTTATTTTGTGTTAAAGGCTTAATGTTAAGTGGGTTAATACTTTTATTGATAAATTCAGTTTCAGTTTCAACTACTTCAGGAGCCTTGCCCTGTTTTATTAATTCTGCATTAATGTATCTTTGCATCTCTTCCTCTTCAAGGATGCGGCTTGTACGATATAACGCCTGTTTTACTGCATCTTCGAAGAACTCGCGACGCATATCTACTAGGGTATTAAAGTAGTTAAATTGTACAAATGCCAGACCTAAAAAGGTAAGACACATGATAACTGCTAATATGACTATTTTTTGTTTCCTCATTACGGAAGCAAAAATAACATTTTAACATTTCCGTTGTTACTTTTGTTTATTTTTTTTAACAAATAAATTTAACAATTCGCAAATGTTAAAATTAACATATCAAAAGTGTTAACGACGTTTAAATTCTTTCATTTTTCCAGAGAAGATTGTGTAGCCTCTGAAGTCACATTTCAAATCCCCATTGATTAGTTGCATTTTTTTGGTTGGCTTTAGGCCAATATTATCAAATCCTAACATAGAAGAACTGATAATCCATGCATTAGACCCCGGGAATTTGTGTTTTAATGTAGTACCAATTGTAGAATATAATTCTTTGATAGAGAAGTCGCTAAGTCTTTCTCCGTATGGAGGGTTGAATACGGAGTGAATAGGTTTTTCTTGAACAGGCATTTCTGCAATGTCCATCACTTTAGTTTCAATATATCTGCCTAAACCAGCACTTTTAATATTAGCATTTGCTATACCTATTGCTTTTGCAGACACATCTGAAGCATAAATTTTATGTTTAAACTCTCTTTCTAGAGAGTCGTCGTTGTAGATTTCATCAAACATATCTCTGTCGAAGTCTGCCCATCTTTCAAATGCAAACTCTTTTCTAAACAGACCTGGAGCCATATTTAGTGCTATCATTGCAGCCTCAATGGCAATAGTGCCACTACCGCACATAGGCTCGATAAAGTCGCATTGACCTTTCCATCCCGAAAGCATAAGCAGACCAGCAGCTAGTACCTCATTGATAGGTGCTTCTGTTTGTGCCACTCTATATCCACGTTTGAAAAGTGGAGCACCAGAACTATCTAGCGATAGAGTGCAAGTGGTATGAGAAATATGTAGATTGAAATAAATATCAGGGTTTGCCACACTCACAGAAGGGCGTTTGCCATATTTTTCTGAGAAATAATCTACAATAGCATCTTTTGCCTTGTAGGTTACGTAGCGTGAGTGATTTATTGTTTCTGAATAAACAGTAGTGTCTATAGAAAATGTTTTGTCTGCTGTAATAAACTCTTCTAGTTTAAGTTTCTTAATAGCAGTGTAAACATCGTCTGGGCTTTTTACTTGGAAAGATGCCACAGGTTTAAGGATACGTAATGCAGTACGAAGCCAAAAATTAGCTTTATAAAGACATTTTTTATCGCCTTTAAAACTTACGGCACGGCGTTGTACTTGAATATCTTTTGCACCTAGTGCTTTAAGTTCGTCGGCTAATACACCCTCTAGTCCTTGTAGGGTTTTGGCTAAGTATTCTTGCATATATTATTCTGTGGCTGGGTTGTTTCTACGTTCAGAAATTATCATCAATGCTTGTTCTTTTATGCACTCTGGCAGAGGCACGTGGCGTAGTTGAAGACTTTTTAGCCAATCTACAAGTTCGTTTTCTCTTAGAGTCATAAACACTTCGTCAAACTGAGAAATTTCCTCATCGGTATATGATTCTGGGTCTCTATCCTTAAATGCATCCAGTTCTTCGTCCTCGAAGTATATGATTTTGGCATTTGTGGCAAGTAGGCTTTCGTTTTCGCACACCTCGTGAGCACCACAACAACCGTCAGGTCTTTCATATTCTTCTTCCTTAGGATGAGTTTCAGTTTGAGTTTGGGTAGCTTCTTCTGCTTGGGCAGCAGGAGCCGCCTCTTCCTGTTTTTTCTCTTTTTTAGGACGAGTATATTTATTAAGTAGGAAAATAGCTATTCCTAATGCTATAAATGCTATAAGTAAGATAAGACCTCTCATTTTTTATTTTTGGAAAGCGTTGATACGTTTCATTGCAAAGAACACAAACCAGTCTGGAAGATGTTTCATAATAGGAACAAATATGTGGTTTATAGTTCCTGGCATGTATTGTTTTTTGCCTTTGAACATCTTTTTAAGTGCTTTTTTAGCTAGTTTTTTAGGTGGAATACTTACGTGAAGAGCCACAGCAAGTCTTCTTAAACTATCTTTCAAGCCATAAAGACCAGTATCCACAGCACCAGGGCAGATAGCAGTAACAATCACGCCGTGAGGCTTCATTTCATACCACATAGAGCGGCTGAAGTTCAAAATATAAGACTTAGAAGCGTTGTAGCATTGAATACCTGGCATTGTCATCCAAGCACTCATTGAACTCATATTTAGGATATAACCTTTGCCACGCTCACGCATATCCATACCAAATAGGCGGCACATTTGAGTTACTGTGCGTATGTGTAGGTGAAGCATTAGGTTGATGCGAGCTTCTGAGGTTTTACAAAGGTCGTTGAAGTAGAATACACCAGCGTTGTTGATAAGGATTTCCACTTCAATATTGTTTTCTTTGCAGAAATTATACACTTCTTGAGGTGCAGTTTCTGTAGAAAGGTCTTTGTATAGCGCAATTGCTTTTACACCATATTTTTCAGCTATGTCTTTTGCAGCTTCTTCTAGTTCTTTTTCTTGGTTTGAAACTAGAACTAAGTCTTTTTTATATTTTTCTGCAAGCACTGTGGCATATTGTAAACCAATGCCTGAACTTGCTCCAGTTACTAATGCGTACATAATTCTAATTTAGTGTTTTATTAAAAAATGATTTTAAAGGAGGAATTTTTAGGCGTCGCGTAGTGTGAGGAACCGGAGTTTACTAATGGTAAATGAGGATTCTGAGCACAAGCGCAACGTGAAAATTACCCTTTAAAATTCTTTTTTTCTGCTTTTGAAATTTCTTTTTGTATCTTCTTAGGAAGATTTTCCACACACTTATGACATTTCATTTCAAGTGTGTACATACGACCAACGCAGTAGTTGCTACGTTTACATTGTGAACAATAGTCGTCGCCACCTTCTTTCATGTGGTTAACAAAAGCAGGGTCTTCGATAAGAACGTGACCTATTTGGAATAGGTCGAAGCCTTCGTTAAGCACAGTTTCCGCTGTGGCGCGAGATTCTACACCACCTACATAAATGAAATTTGCTTCTGGAATGGCTTGTTTAAATTGTTTAGCCCAGTCTAGGAAGTAAAGTTTACGATAATCTGTTGGAGGAATTACAATCTTACCAGCAATGGCAAGACCCATTTTCAACCACCAGAATTTGCGAGTATCCATATAGTGAGCAAGTGTCTTATGTGGCATAGCACCACCTAAAATAAGCATTGGAGTGCGGCTCACTGTACCAGCAGAAAGGATGATGCCGTGTACACCGTGGCTCCAAATATTTCTTGCAATTTCAATACCTTCTTCAAGAGAAACACCACCTTTGTAGCCGTCGGTCATGTTGGTTTTTACCACCACAGCCATGTCGTCTTTTGCGTGTTTCATTACTTCTTCAAGCACCTCATTCATAAATTTCATTCTGTTTTCAAGGCTGCCACCATATTCGTCTTTGCGGCGGTTTAGGCTTGGGTTTAAGAATTGAGAAATAAGGTATGCGTGACCAGCATGAATTTCCACGCAGTCAAAACCACATTCTCTACAGAAATCTACTGCTTCGCCAAATTTGCGTACAATATTTTGGATTTCTTCTTTTTTTAGTTTACGATAAAAAGTAGGAGAGTATAGGTTGAAACCAAAAGTAGGACCCACTGGCATACATTTACAAGTAGCACGGTGTGTCATATTACCGCAGTGACCAAGTTGGATGCTTGCTTTACAGCCTTCTGCGTGTAATGCGTCTGTTAGTTTTTTAAGGTCTTCTTTAATGTCGTCGTAGATATAAAGTTGCCCATCAAATGATACACCAGAACGGTCTACTGCACAATATGCAATAGTAGTCATACCCACACCACCTTTTGCCACGCTTAAGTGATAGTCAAAAAGGTCTTGTGAAGGTTTGTTGCCATAACACATATTTTCAAAAGCCGCACTTCTTATGGTACGGTTCTTTAGTGTAATAGGCCCTAATTTATATTCAGTAAATAGTTTACTCATAGTTTAAATTTTAGTTTAGTATATAAAAGGTAAAACCCTTTTTAGTTTCTTTTTATCGAATTCATCGGCAAATTCCACGCTATAACGTTCGTAGATAGAGTTGGCACGAGGCACAAGGTTTGCACAAGTCCACCATAGGAAGATAGCACCTGCGTATGACCATGTTAGCACAGCAAAACCAGTCCATTCTAGGATTTCACCAAAATAGTTTGCAGAAGTTACAAATCTGTACATACCTTTTTTAGGAAGGTAGTGCTTGGTATCTCCTGGTTTGCGTAAGTGGCGAATTACGTAGTCTGAATGTAGGTTGATAATAAAACCAATAATGAAAATGCAAGTACCAATGATAAATTGAGGAGTTGTTAACCAATCTGGAGTGTACATTTCTGCAGGAGAAAGGTAGAAAATCCAGTATCCTTGGATAGCACCATTTACCATGTTGAACACAAATCCCATCATCATAATAACGATAGGCATTTTGCTTTTGCCTTTTAGCAGACAAGGGAAAATAAATGAACGTTGGAAATAGTGAGATTGGAAGATAAGGAACATCACCAAAGGTGCTATTTCAAATGTTCTTTCACTCATACCCCATAAATATAGCATAACAAAGAAAACAGGGCATTCCATAATTACCCATGCTACTTTATTATTTATTGCAGGACCCCATTTGTCGCTAATCATTTTGCCATAACCTGCTTCCACAAAGTATAGGCATACAAACACTACTAGACCAGTGATGGCCATGATAAGTAGTAAAAAGTTGAATTGTTCTAATGACATATGATTATTTTTTAATATTCAAAACTAATATTATCTACCCAAAGGGTGTTGCCGACGGTACCAATGAATGCACCTTGGTTGCCAGCGGTAATCATAAGTATAATATGAGTAGGTTCTTCGTTTTCATCAGCCCAACCAATCTCTCTAATTAACTCCATATCACCTTTGCTATTCATCGCTTTATATTGAAGACCATCCTCTCCAGAAAGTTGCATAAAGTCTTTGTAGTATTCTGTACCACTAATATCTCCGTAGTGAATAGGGAAACGCACTGCATTTTGCCATTCTGGTACGTTGTGGTCTAGTTGATAACGCATTGTACCTACACGTTTAGCGTAGATTTTGCCATCTTCGTCTTCCCAACGTTTTTGTAAGTAAACGATAAATTCACCCTTGTCTTGACGGTCTTTTAGTTTGTATGTTCCCACGCCAGGACACTTCATAACGTAGTTATTAGAAGAAATTAAGCATTTATAATCTAGGATTAATGCTTTTGGTTTTTTTGTGAACGGAATACCCATTTCTATTTTTGCGTATGGGTCGTTTGCGTTAGCAATAGGCTCGTATGTTTTGCCTAAGAAGAAACTACCAGAAACCAAAACTTCTATGTTTATGATTCCAAACACTTTCACACCTTCCATTTTTGTGTCTAGTCTGGCACATTTACCATCGCCGCGTTGTTCAGGTTCTACTGTACAACTACCTTTGCTAATGCCAGCTACTTTGGCATAAACATTTGAAGAACTCCAATCTGTTTCTGGACCATAAATGTATGGAATATTGCCATCGATATGGTTGTTTGGCCCTATTACATAAACAGTTCTGTCTTGACCACCAATAATGGCAGATTCGTGGACGGTTCTTGATGTCCAACTTTCAAAATCTCCAAATTTGATTGGTTCCACCACTTGTGCAACCGCTGTGCTTGATAATGCTATAAAAGTAAGAGCAATGAATAATAACTTCTTCATAGTTTCCTTTAATATATATCCAATTTGCAAAGATAGTAAAAAGTTAGGAGTTAGGAGTTAGCAATTAGGAGTTTTTTAATGTGCTTCTAACCAGTTGCGTCCAACGCCACATTCTGCTATAAGTGGAACTTTCAGAGTATAAGCACTTTGCATTTCTTCTATTACAATTTCTTTAACTCTTTCTATTTCACTTTCTAGTACGTTAAAGTTAAGTTCATCGTGCACTTGTAGTATCATTTGTGACTGTATGTCTTCTTGTTCAAACCTACGGTCGATATTTACCATCGCTATTTTAATGATATCAGCAGCACTGCCTTGAATAGGTGCGTTTACGGCATTTCTTTCTGCAAAAGAGCGCACTACACTATTGGCTGAGTTAATATCAGAAAGGTATCTTTTTCTACCAAAAATGGTTTCCACGTAGCCATTGTCTTTTGCTTTATTTATGCTTTCTGTGATATAATCTTGCACCTGAGGATATGTTTTAAAGTAACCTTCAATCAGGGTTTTAGCCTCTGTGCGAGAAATTCCAAGTCTTTCACTCAACCCAAATGCAGAAATACCATAAATAATACCAAAGTTTGCAGTTTTGGCATTACGTCTCATATCTTTTGTTACCTCAGATATTTCTACTCCGTATATTTTTGCTGAGGTGGCAGTGTGAATGTCTTCCCCTGCATTGAAGGCGTTTACCATATTTTCATCGCCACTTAGGTGCGCCATAATGCGTAGTTCTATCTGAGAATAGTCGGCAGAGAAGAATACGTGACCTTCATCTGGAATAAATGCACGTCTTATTTCCTTACCCATTTCGTCGCGGATAGGAATATTTTGCAAGTTTGGATTGCTTGAGCTAAGTCTACCTGTAGCTGTAACTGTTTGATTATAAGAAGTATGAATCTTGCCAGTTTTAGGATTTACAAGTTCTGGCAGAGCTTCCACGTATGTGCTCAAAAGCTTTTTAATACCTCTGTATTCTAGGATTTTCTTTACAATAGGGTGTTTGCTAGAAAGACTCTCAAGCACTTCTTCCGATGTTACATACTGACCAGTTTTAGTCTTTTTAGCCTTTTCTACAATTTTCAGTTTATCAAACAGAATTTCACCCACTTGTTTGGCAGAACTTAAGTTAAATTCCTCGCCAGCCATTTCAGTCACCTCTTTTTGGATATTCAAAATCTCCTCTCTAAGTTTTTCGGCAGAGGCATTAAGGGCAGTAGAGTCTATTCTCACGCCGTTTAACTCCATTTTTGCCAAACATTTCATAAGAGGCATTTCTATATCGTAGAAAAGGTGCTCAAGTTTTTCTTCCTTGATTTTTTCTGCTAAAATATTCCAAAGCCTCAATGTAATATCTGCATCTTCTGCTGCATAATCACATACTTTTTCTAGCTCAACTTGCTCTAGGGTAAGTTGTTTTTTGCCCTTGCCACCAACCAAATCTTCGTAATGAATGGTTTGGTAGTTTAAGTATACTTCTGCAAGATAGTCCATTCCGTGTTTTAGCTCTGGTTGAAGCAGATAATGTGCTATCATTGAGTCACACAGTTCGCCTTTCAGATTAATGCCGTTCACAGCAAGCACCATAAGGTCAAATTTCATGTTTTGACCAATCTTTTTGGTATTTGGATTTTCAAAAATAGGCTTAAGTGCTGATAAAATTTCTGCTCTGTTTTCTTCATTAACTGGTACGTAATAACCTTCGGTTTCTTTCCATGAGAATGATAGTCCAAGAAGCCTATCGTTGAACACATCTAGACCAGTGGTTTCAGTGTCGAAACAAAATGTGCTTTGTACGCTCAAATCCCCGATGAAATCGGCAAAATTTGAAGAATTGACTACTGTGTATTTATGTGGAGTGTTTTGTATAGAGTTTCTATCAAAACCTGCGGTTTCATCGGTAATTTCTGCTTGTGAATCTGCTTCGTCAAAAAGGTCGAAAAGAGAAAGCTGTTTTGGCTCAGAAGACTTCTTTGGAGCAACAGCAGTTGCGCCCTTTACAGTGCCTTCAGAATACTTAGAAATAAGAGTTCTAAACTCTAGTTCTTGAAATATATTTAGCAGTTCTGTAGTGTTTGGTTCTTTTACCACCAATTCCTTCTCGTTTAGTTCGATAGGAGTATCTGTTTTAATAGTAGCAAGAAAACGTGAGAACTTAATTTGTTCCACATTTGTTTCCACTTTAGTTTTTAAAGCACCCTTCAACTTATCTGTATTAGCAAGCAGATTTTCAATGCTGCCAAACTCTTGCAGAAGCTTTACTGCAGTTTTTTCTCCCACGCCAGGGCAACCAGGTATATTATCGCTACTATCACCCATCAGACCAAGCAAGTCAATTACTTGATTTTGATTTTCAAGACCATATTTTGCTTTCACCTCTTCCACTCCTAGTATTTCATAACCACCAGAGTGTTTAGGTCTATACATAAAAATATTTTCCTCAACAAGCTGACCATAGTCCTTGTCTGGAGTGAGCATATATACTGTAAATCCTTGTTTAGCAGCTTGTTTAGCAAGAGTTCCTATCACATCATCTGCCTCGTAGCCACTCACTTCATAGATAGGAATATTATATGCTTTAAGCACATTTTTAATATAAGGAACTGCTTTTTTTATATCTTCTGGAGTAGATTCTCTTTGTGCTTTATACTCTTCAAACGCTTCATGTCTAAATGTAGGACCAGCAGGGTCGAAAGCCACCCCTAAGTGGGTTGGTTTTTCTCTTTTAAGAATGTCTTCTACCGTATTTACAAAGCCTAAAATAGCAGAAGTATTAAGCCCTTGCGAGTTTATTCTAGGATTTTTTATGAAGGCAAAATAAGCCCTGTATATCAAAGCATAAGCATCTATAAAGAAGAGTTTTTTCATATAAGTCTTTTTACAATAATAGGCAAAATTAGTGATTTTATTCATAATTTTATTATATTTGCCAATCATTTAATCCAAATTTACCCTAGATGGCAGAGAAACCAACCATAAGAACTACTAGAATTAAGGATTATTATACCGACAAATGGAACATGACAAAGTCTGTCATGTTTACTGCTATATTCTCACTTGCATTCGTAAATCTATACAGACCTTTTGAGTCTGCTAGATGGGTGGATGTAACAGAAGTAGGTTATTTCCTTTATTCTTGTCTTTTTGTGTTTGTTGGTATATGTGTTATAGCATTAAGTCGTATTTTAATGTATATTTTTGTAAAAAGGGTATCAATGAGCTATTTAGAATATATCATTTGGCTTATAATGGAGGTAGTGATACTCTCAGGATTTTATACATTATACGTTATTTGGATAAATCCAACACTAGAATTCTTCAAATACGACGACCTTCTTACTGTATTTAGAGAAGTTAATATAAATACTTTCCTTGTTGTCTTTATTCCTTATCTAGTATCTTGGTTATATATAAACAATATTAGTTTAAGAAAGAGAGTTTCTGAATTGGAAAGTCTAGGTCTCTCACAAGTGGGAGTTATAAATTTTCTCGATGAAAAGGGGGAAAATAAACTTTCGTTGTCTTCAAATAGCTTAATTTATATTGAGTCTGCAGATAATTATGTAGAGATAAATTATGTTAGCCAAAATAAGATAAATAAATTTCTGCTTAGAAATTCAATGAAACGTATGGAGGAAATTTTGGTGGGAACCAATGTTTGTCGTTGCCATAGATCTTTTATTGTAAATATGGAACACGTAACCGCTATGCGTAGAAATGGTGATGAACTAGAGATGGAATTTAGAATACCAGAAATTAAGAAGATTCCAATTTCAAAAACATACGCTGAAAAAGTAAGCGAGATGTTTATGCACCTCGCTCCTAAGATATCAGCAGAAACTTCTTCTGCAAGTAACTAAAAAGGGTGATTTTAAAATCACCCTTCTTTTTTTTGTTAACTATATAAGAATCTTTTAATACTCTTCTTAGGAGTTTTAGCAAACTCTTGTTCAACTAATTCAAAGCTTGAGATTTTACAGAAACGTGGGATAAGTTTATTAACTTTAGCACAGTTCATTTCCATAATTTCTTCTGGAGTATGTGTAGTTTCTTTCTTGATAGCAGCAGTGTCTGCATAAACAAGAGCTACTAGATTTCCACCTCTACTTACTACCACAGATTCTATTACGTATGGCATGTTGTTTACTTTATCTTCTATTTCTTCTGGATAGATATTTTGACCATTGCCACTTAAAATCATATTTTTATTTCTACCACGGATAAAGATATTGCCATCTGCATCAATTACACCAAGGTCGCCAGTTTTCATCCAACCATCTTTTGTAAAGATAGCGTCTGTAGCTGCTTGGTTTTTGTAATAACCATTCATTACGCTTTCGCCTTTAACCATGATTTCGCCCACTACTTTTTGTGGATTTTCAGAATCTACTTTCACCTCCATTCTATCCACGATTTTACCGCAAGAACGTATCTTAAAGTCATTCCATGGGGTGTAAGCAATAAGAGGAGCGCATTCTGTCATGCCATAGCCCACGCAATATGGGAATTTAATTTGTTTTAGGCATTTTTCCACTTCGTGGTTAAGAGCAGCACCACCAATAATTAGATATTTTAGGTTGCCGCCGAATGCTTGCATTAGTTTGTCGTAAACCTTTCTTCTAATAGCTTTATTGATGCCAGGAAGATGCCATAAAACTTTTACAACAGGTTTTTGAATGGCAGGGAAGATAGATTTTTTGAAGATTTTTTCTATAACCAATGGCACGGTGAGTATCATGTAAGGGTGCACTTCTGATAATGCCTTAAGTAAAACTTGAGGTGAAGGGGTACGATTCAAGAAGTAAACATGACACCCTCCAGCCAATTGGTATAGGAATTCGAATGTTAAACCGAACATGTGAGCAAGAGGAAGCATAGAAACTACATTCCAACCTGCTTGATTAGGAATTTTGTCTTGTCCGAATGTAACATTTGAGCTAATGTTTCTATGGGTAAGAACCACACCTTTAGGGTCGCCTGTACTACCAGATGTGTAGTTGATAATAGCTGGTTCGTCGAAATTATCTGTAGCATAAGTAACTTTTGTAGGGTCGAAACCTTTTGGATGCTCAACTGCAAATAATTTGTCCCATGAAGCATGAGCATTTTTTATATCATTGTTCTTTCCGAAGTAAAGTTCTAGAGTGTTTTGGCAGATGATAGCATCTACTCCGTTTAGTTCTTCAGCTTTTAGATTTTTCCAAACTACGTCGCCTACCATGAATATGCGAGCGTCAGAGTGTTTAACAAGAGCGTAAATACTTTCTGGGGTGAAAGCGTCCATAATAGAAACTGCTACTGCCTCATAGCTTACTGTTGCAAGCATTGCGATAGCCCAGTGGCTACTATTTCTACCACATAGAGCTACTTTATCGCCTTTTTTAAGGCCCATAGCTTTAAACAAAACGTGAATGCGAGCAATTCTTTCAGCCATTTCACCGTAGGTAAACTCGCCACCATCATCGTAATCAGTCATCGCAGGCTCTTTCCAATCGCGTCTGATGGTTGTTTGGATGTAATCCAAGAAGTGTCTATTTTCTTTCATTTTATATAATTTTAACGTTGCAAAATTATACACAATAACTCTCTATATCATATAATATCCCCTAAATGGGATATTATACAAATATTTTGGGGTGAAATTCAACATAGAGGGGTGGACGACGCACGAAAAATTAGGAGTTGGGAGTTAGGAGTTTGGTGATACCTAATTAAAGTATATGAAATCAAAATTATACTTAATCAATATCGATAGAATAAAAAATAAATAGTAACTTTACAAAAAATTATTAATCGTATAATTATGGCAACAACATTTCATTATCAACATCCTTTCCCATTAGGTGAAGATAAGACCGAGTACTACTTATTGACCAAGGACTACGTGTCTGTAAGCGAGTTTGAAGGAACTCCTATTTTAAAAGTAGAAAAAGAAGGTTTAACCGCTATGGCAAATGCTGCTTTCCGCGATGTTTCTTTCCTTCTACGTCGTGCTCACAACGAGCAAGTGGCTAAAATCTTATCAGACCCAGAAGCTTCTGAAAACGATAAATATGTAGCTTTAACTTTCCTTCGTAATGCAGAAGTAGCAGCAAAAGGTAAACTTCCACTTTGCCAAGATACTGGTACTGCTATTATCCACGGCGAAAAAGGTCAACAAGTTTGGACAGGATATTGTGATGAAGAAGCACTTTCTCTTGGTGTTTTCAAAACATATACAGAAGAAAACCTTCGTTACTCTCAAAATGCACCTCTAAATATGTACGACGAGGTGAACACAAAATGTAACCTACCTGCACAAATCGACCTTGAGGCAACAGAAGGTATGGAATACAAATTCCTTTGCGTAACAAAAGGTGGTGGTTCTGCCAACAAAACATATCTATATCAAGAAACAAAAGCACTTCTAAACCCTGCTACACTAGTTCCATTCCTAGTAGAAAAAATGAAATCTCTAGGTACAGCAGCTTGCCCTCCATATCACATTGCATTCGTTATTGGTGGTACTTCTGCAGAAAAGAACTTACTAACAGTGAAACTAGCTTCTACACATTACTACGACGAACTTCCTACCACAGGAAACGAATATGGTCGTGCATTCCGCGATGTAGAACTAGAAAAACAAGTGCTTGCAGAAGCTCACAAAATTGGTCTTGGAGCTCAATTTGGTGGTAAATACCTTGCTCACGACATTCGTATTGTACGTCTTCCACGTCACGGTGCATCTTGTCCTGTAGGTATGGGTGTTTCTTGCTCTGCAGACCGCAACATCAAATGTAAAATCAACAAAGACGGTATCTGGATTGAAAAACTAGACGACAAACCATACGAACTTATTCCAGAAGAATTACGTGAAGCAGGCGAAGGTGATGCAGTAAAAATCGACCTAAACCGCCCAATGAACGAAGTTCTTGCTGAACTAAGCAAATATCCAGTTTCTACACGTCTTTCACTAAATGGTACAATCATTGTAGGTCGCGACATCGCTCACGCAAAACTTAAAGAACGCATCGACAACGGTGAAGATCTACCACAATATATCAAAGATCACCCAATCTACTACGCAGGTCCTGCAAAAACTCCTGCTGGTATGGCTTGTGGTTCTATGGGACCTACCACCGCAGGTCGTATGGACTCATACGTAAACCTATTCCAATCAAAAGGTGGTAGCATGGTGATGCTTGCAAAAGGCAACCGTAGCCAACAAGTGACCGACGCTTGTAAGCAATATGGTGGTTTCTACCTAGGTTCTATCGGTGGTCCTGCTGCTATCCTTGCTCAAAACAACATTAAGAGCATCGAATGCGTTGAATACCCAGAACTAGGCATGGAAGCAATCTGGAAAATCGAAGTTGAAGATTTCCCTGCATTCATCCTAGTAGACGACAAAGGCAACGACTTCTTCAAACAAATTTAATATTTGTTCCAAGAATACAAAAAGGTCTGGCATCTAGGATGTCAGACCTTTGTTATACCCCTATAAGGGGGTGAAACCTGTACTAGTTGATACAAAAAAGACCAACAAATCTATGTTGGTCTTTCCCGCAATATATAATGTGTATTACAACACTCGTTTAAGTCTTGCGATGAAGTCTTGGGCTTCTGCCATTGAAAGGGCAAGAGGTGGAAGAAGGCGGATGGTGTGAGTGCCAGCAACGCCAGTGAAGACTTTTTCTTCGAATAGGAGTTTGCGGCGAATTTCCTTGATTTCATCGTTAAATTCCATACCTATCATAAGGCCGCGACCGCGTACTTCTTTAATTTCTGGGAACTTTTTAAGCTCGCTGATTAGGTATTCACCCACTTTAGCAGCGTTTTCGATTAGGTTCTCGTTTTTGATAATGTCTAGCACTGCAAGAGCACCAGCACAAGCAAGGTGGTTGCCACCAAAAGTAGTACCTAATTGACCGTAGATAGGAGTGAATTCTGGACTAATAAGCATACCAGACATTGGGAAACCATTACAGATACCTTTTGCAACAGTGATAATATCTGCTTTGATGCCAGTGTATTGGTGAGCAAAGAATTTACCGCTACGTCCATAACCAGATTGGATTTCGTCTAGGATAAGCACGGTTTTAGTTTCGGTACAAACATTGCGAAGTTCTACCATAAAGTTATCTTCTGGCACCATAATGCCACCGATACCTTGGATACCTTCTATAATTACTGCAGCATATTCACCAGTTGCAAGTTCTTTGCGTACAGTTTCAATATCGTTAAGCTCCACGAAAGTTACGTCTAGTCCTGCATTGATAGGAGCCACATATTTAGGAATGTCTGTTACTCTCACAGCAGCAGAAGTTCTGCCGTGGAAAGACTTTTTGAAGCTTAAAATTTTGTTCTTACCATTGTGGAAAGAAGCAAGTTTAAGAGCATTTTCATTTGCCTCTGCACCAGAGTTCACAAGGAACAAACTGTAATCCTCATATCCGCAAATTTTGCCCAATTCATCGGCAAATTTTACTTGTAATGAGTTAAGAACAGAGTTTGAATAAAAGCCCAATTTTGCCACTTGCTCGCTGATAGCTTTCACGTAAACTGGGTGAGCGTGACCAATAGAAATTACAGCGTGACCTCCGTAAAGATCTAAATATTCTTGACCTTCACTATCGTAAACTTTGCAGCCTTTGCCGCTTACAATTTCGATAGGAAACAATGGATATACATCAAATAAATTCATATGTTTTAGAATGCTACAGATTTAAGTTTTAAACCGCAAGTTTCTTCAAGACCAAACATTAGGTTCATATTTTGAACAGCTTGGCCAGAAGCTCCTTTCAGTAGGTTGTCAATCACAGTAAGAATAAGCACTTTGTCGCCGTGTTTGTTTACTTGAATAATCACTTTGTTGGTGTTAACCACTTGTTTAAGGTCTGGGTTAGCCTCAGTCATAAATGTGAATGCAGCGTCAGCATAGAAATCTTCGTAAATTTTTCTTAGCTCGCTAAGTTCAAGGTCACATTTAATATATGTGCTCACGAAAATACCTCTAGAGAAGTTGCCACGCACAGGGATAAAGTTGATGTCTTTATCAAAATCGTTTTGAAGCTGAACCAATGATTGGCGAATTTCTTTTAAGTGTTGGTGGTTAAACGCCTTATACACAGAGATATTGTTGTTTCTCCAGCTAAAGTGTGATGTAGGACCAGGTTTTACGCCAGCACCGGTAGAACCAGTAATGCCGTTTACGTGGATTTCATCTTTTAAAAGACCTTTAGCAGCAAGAGGAAGTAGGCCAAGTTGAATGCCAGTAGCAAAGCAACCAGGGTTTGCCACTTTATTTGCTTTTTTAATGCGTTCACGGTTTAGTTCAGGCAGACCATACACGAAACCATTGCTTTCATCGCGGAAATCTTGAGCAAGGTCTATGATTTTCACGTTTTCTGGCAAGGTGTGAGCAGCTAAGAATTTGCTACTGTCGCCGTGACCAGAGCAGATGAATAAAACGTCGATTTCATCGAAAGGAAGTAGGTCTGTAAACACCATTTCTGTTTCGCCATAAAGACCTTCGTGAACGTCATAAAGTTTGTTGCCAGCGTTACTTGTACTGTTAACAAAAGAAATTTCTACTTCTGGGTGATTAAGAAGAATACGAAGCAGTTCGCCTGCTGTATATCCCGCACCACCTACTATACCAACTTTAATCATGTTTAATTATTTGTTTGTTTAGTCGGGCCCTTCGACAGGCTCAGGGACCGATTTAATTCCTAATTATTTTCTTTCCTCTGGATGCGCAAGATAATATGCACGAAGTGCAGTTGCTGAAACTTTAATAAAGCCTTTTGCGTCGTCAGAAGACCAAGCTTTGGCAGTTTCGCCATATTCACCAAGTTTGTTTTTAACAAGGTCGTTTGGAGAATCTACACCAATAGTTTGGAACATTAGAGGACGAAGTTCTAGAGTAACCTCACCAGTAACGTTGCGTTGGCTGCTTTCTAGCATAGCTTCGATGTCTGGCATCACTGGTTCTAGATATTGGCTTTCGTGTAGGAACATACCGTACCAGTTAGAAACTTGGTCTTTCCAGTATTGTTGCCATTTACTTAATGTGTATTTTTCAAGGAAACGGTGAGCACCGATAATAAGCATTGGAGCAGCAGCTTCAAAACCTACACGACCTTTAATACCAATGATGGTGTCGCCCACGTGGCAGTCACGACCAATACCATATGCAGCACCAATTTCTTCTACCGCTTGAATAGCTTCAATTGGGTCTTCATATTTTTTACCGTTTACAGATTTAAGTTCACCTTTTTCAAAACCAAGTTTTAGTAGTTCTGGACCTTTTTTTGTAGCGTGTTTTAGGTATGCGCATTCAGGAAGACCTTGAGTAGAGTCTAAGATTTCGCCACCGCAGATAGAAGTACCCCAAAGACCTACGTTGTAAGAGTATTTAAGTTTGGTGAAGTCTGCAAAATAACCGTTTTTGTTTAAGTAATCTACTTCTTCTTGACGAGTAAGGTTGCCATCACGAGTAAGGGTGATGATTTCCACGCCAGGAGCCATAACAAGGAATGTCATATCGAAACGGATTTGGTCGTTGCCAGCACCAGTAGAACCGTGTGCAATAGCAGAAGCACCAATTTCGTTTGCATAACGAGCTATAGCCATAGCTTGGAAGATACGTTCAGAAGAAACAGAAATAGGGTAGCAGTTGTTACGAAGTACGTTGCCGTAAACCATGTAACGGATACTTTTTTCGTAATATTCACGAGTAACGTCTAAAGTTACATATTCTTTTGCACCTAGTTTGTAAGCGTTTTCTTCGTTTTGTTTTAGTTGTTCAGCGCTGAAGCCACCAGTGTTGGCACAAGCAGCATACACTTCATAACCTTTTTCTTTAGCTAAATACATAACGGTGTATGAAGTATCCAAACCACCGCTAAATGCTACTACAACTTTTTTCTTTTCCATGATTTTATATTTTTATTTGTTTTATCAATTAAATAAGTCCTTTAACTTATCAAAGAACCCTTTTGGTTTATCGCTCTTAAGTTCGCGTTTTGCTGCGTCGGTGCACATTTTTTGTTTTGGGTCGAAAAGCATACCTGTACAAATGCAATAACGGCGACCAGTGCGTTGAAGTACGTCGTAGTTTACACAACCTTGACAACCTTTCCAGAAATCTTCGTCGTCTGTAAGGTCGGCAAAAGTAACAGGCAGATAACCCAGTGCAGTGTTGAGTTTCATAACTGCAGCACCAGATGTAAGCGAGAATATTTTAGCCTCTGGCCAACGTTCTCTAGCTAGTGAAAATGTTTTATGTTTAATGCGTCTAGCAAGACCAAGTCCTCTAAATTTTTCTGGAACAATAAGCCCCGACGTGGTAACATATTTCTTATTTCCCCATGTTTCAATGTAACTAAACCCTGCAAACTCGTCGCCGTAAAGAGCAATAACAGCCTTGCCCTCCAAAATTTTCTTCTTCACGTATTCAGGGTCACGTTTAGCAATGCCAGTACCACGTACTTTAGCTGCCGCCTCAATGGTAGACAAAATAGTGTCAACGTAGCCAATGTGGCTCTCGTCTGCGACAATAATTTTAACGTCTTCCGCTTTCATCTTTTAAAAATTTTCAATAACGTTAGATAAGATTTTAGTTATTTCTGTGCGAGAATATCCCTCGCGTGGTATAATCAATATTGTGTCGTCACCTGCAATGGTGCCTAAAATAGCTTCGGTAGCTCTGCTGTCTATCTCTGCCGCAATGCCCCCAGCATAGCCAGAACGTGTTTTAAGCACGGCAAGTTGACCAGAAAACTCCAAAGAATTGCTACCTATAATTTTACTTTCTCCTTTTTTACTAGAAATTACTGTATTGTTTATGCTATAGCAATATTCTCCAGTTTCGGTAGGAGTTTTTGTTATTTTTAGTTTCTTTAAGTCGCGCGAAAGTGTGGCTTGTGTTAGTTCAAACCCTTTGTCTTTCAATATTTTAAGTAAATCATCTTGATTGCAAATAAGGTTTTCAGAAACCACTTCTTTTATGACTTTTAATCTATCAGTTTTATTCTTCATAGTGCATAATGAATGAATATTATTCAATTTTGTTGCAAAATTATGCAAAATTTATGAATATTCGCGCATTTTTATGCAAAAAAGTGTTACTTAAACGAAAAATAAGGTGCTACTCGCAAAATGTCTTCCTTCTGTAGATCTTCGTCCACCACCATATCATATAGAGAGTTGTATCTCATTTCAGGAGCCAAATCTCTGTTTTCCACTATAGAAAGTGCCTGATAATATGAAATATACGGATGTTGTTTCAGTTCTTTCACCGTGGCAGTATTCACATTTATCTCTCTTATTAATGTGGTGTCTACAGAAAGTTGGTTTTTAATCTTCTCATATGTTTCGGCAGGGAACTTATACACCTCTAATAGTTGCTTAGAAGAATAAAACCCGCCAAGCTTTTCTCTATAGTTCACAATCATTCTTGCATAACCACTGCCAATGCCCCTTAGTTTCTTGAAAGTGGTGGTGTCGGCAGAGTTAATTTCCACGATTTCATCGGTCTTTTCAGACTTTCTTGTAGGTCTACTACTTCGTTTAAAAGTTCTATTCCCTGCATCTTCAAACTTGCCCTCCGCATTGCCAACTACACTATTTTCTGCAATGTTTATAGACGAGATAGAGGACTCTTCTGCGTATGCTACAGAAGAATCCTCTAATTTATTTGCGAGTAAAACTCTAATCAATAAAAATAATGACGCAACAATTAGAAGTGCTATCACACCTCTTCTCTCTCCTTTTGTAAAGAAGAAATAAGCTTTCCAATTCATAAGAAAATGTTTTTAAGCGATGGTTAGTAATATTTTTATTAAATAAATGAACCAATAAATACAACTAATATACAAACAGGTGCTATGTATTTAAGTGCAAATGCGTATGCCTTAAACAGCCACATTGCATATTTATTGTTTCTTGCAAATTCTAAGTAAAGGATTTTTTCGTCGATAATCCAACCTGCATAAATAGATATTGCCATACCACCTAGTGGAAGTAGGATTACTGCTGATACATAGTCGAAGATATCAAATACACTCTTACCGAACAATGCAAGTTCTGGCATTGCTCCGCAAGAAAGAGAAGCAAATACAGCCATAAAGATTACAAGCACTGTGATGATGATAGCAGAAAGTGTACGACTAATTTTAAATGTTTCGTGTACGTATGCTGTAACCACTTCTAGTAGTGAAATGATAGATGTAAGCGCTGCAATGAATAGTAATGCGTAGAACATAATAGCAAAGATTTGTCCGCCTACCATTTGTTGGAATACGTTTGGAAGCACCACATATACTAAACCTGCACCTTGTGATGGTTCTAGACCAAATGAGAACACTGCTGGGAAAATCATTAAACCAGCAAGTACTGCCACAAGTGTATCGATACTAATAATTTGAACTGCTGTTTTAGGTAGGTTTACATCTTTTTTAAAGTATGAAGCGTATGTGGTTAAACAACCCATACCTAAACTTAATGAGAAGAAACATTGACCCATAGCGTCTAGAATTGTTCTAGAGGTAACTTCTGAAAAGTCTGGATAGAATAAGAATTTAAGACCTTCTGCTGCTCCATCTAGTGTTAAAGAATAACCTACTAGACCCAACATAAGGATGAAAAGAAGTGGCATAAGGTAACGCGAAACCCCTTCGATACCAGATTGTACGCCACGACTAATAATATAGCAGGTAAGTGACATCACGCCTACCACAAGAAGAATTGGGTAAACTGTACCGCCAGAAAGATCGGCAAACATTTGTTGGTATGCCTCTGGTGAATGTCCTTGTAGGTTGCCTACTATTGCTTGATATAGATATTCAGCTGTCCAACCAAGAACAACAGAATAGTAACCCATAATAAGGAAACCTGCCAATACTCCTAGGTAGCCTATTTTGCTCCAAAATTTATTGTTTGTGAATTTTTTGTATGCTTGTACAGCGTTAGCTTGTGCACGTCTGCCTACAGTAAACTCTGCAAGCACCACTGGTAAGCCCAAAAGTACTAAACAGAAGAAGTAAATTAATAGGAATGCCCCACCGCCGTTGTTACCCAAGATAAATGGGAAACGCCATATATTTCCTAGGCCCACAGCAGTACCTACTGTAGCTAATATAACTCCAAGTTTAGATGTAAATCCGTTTCTATTTTCTGACATAATATCTGATTTTTAATCAATAAGTTGCAAAGATAATAATTTT
Source organism: Candidatus Enterocola sp. (assembly GCA_045612225.1). Classification (GTDB taxonomy): domain Bacteria; phylum Bacteroidota; class Bacteroidia; order Bacteroidales; family Paludibacteraceae; genus Enterocola. Next base: position 19,535 of record JAZKYP010000008.1, on the reverse strand, counting down.
TTTTGTTTTTAGTAGAATTCAATTTCGATACGGCGGTTTTTTGCGCGATTTTCTTCCGAATTGTTAGGAAGTAGTGGGGCAGAACAGCCAAAACCATTGCACTGCATTCTTTCTTTTTGAATGCCCTTTGCATTTAGGTACTCAGACACAGAAATCGCCCGTTTCATCGAAAGAATTTGGTTGTAGTCGACATTGCCAATAGAGTCTGTATGACCATTAATTGTAATGTTCAGTTCAGGCGACTCTATCAAAATTTTTGCAAGTTTGTCAAGTTCTTTTTTAGAACTTTCAAGTAGGCTAGATTCGTTGAAATCGAATAGAATATTATTAAGAACTACCTTTCCTCCTGCTTTGATGGCAGAAAATTCCTTGTTGTTTACAAGCAGAGTAGGTAGTGGACGCACTTGTTTTGGCATATTTACCTCAAAAATTACCATATTTGATGAGGTGTCGTCGTTTCGGCGAGCAGATATGTAGCCCTTATCTCCACTTAGGTTGGTACAAAAACCAATTTCGTCTCTAACAGAATTTAGCGGATAACCCATATTTTGTGGCTTGCTCCAAATGCCAGTTGAGTCCATTCTACTATAAAAAACATCTAGACCGCCCATGCTGCCAGGAGCGTCGGAAGAAAAGTACAGAGTTCTGCCGTCGGCATGAATAAAAGGTGCGGTTTCATCGTAAAAAGTGTTGATACTGTCGCCTAGATTTTTCACGTTGTAAAACTCCAAATATCCACTTGGAAGAATGCCAATTTCAGCCTTGAAAATATCTTTTCCGCCCATGCTTGGCTTTTGGTTAGTCGAAAAATAAAGAGTAGAAAAATCCGCGCTCACCGCAGGTGTGCTTTCCCATGCACGAGAGTTAATCACCTTGCCTGCATTTATTGGTCTAGACCATGATTTCCCAATTTTTATGCAATAATAAATATCGCAACTGCCATAACCATCTTTTTGGTTGCAACGCACTAGAAACATATACTTCCCGTCGGCAGAAAAACATTGAGAACCCTCGTTTTCATCGCTATTTATTGGTGCTGGAAGTGCTTTGGCTGGAGTCCAGGCATTGCCATCTATAGGCAAGCTATAGTAAATATCTTCTTGTGGAAAATTGTTGCCACTTACCACCACGGTAGTGAAAAGAATATCTTCTTTTGGTGTAAGGCTAGGCCAGATATTATCGTAAATGGTGTTTACGCTGTCTCCCATATATTTAGGAGCGTAAGGAAGTGGATTTTTAGTGAGGCTATCTGCCACTGTGCAATTGTTCAGCAGACGAACCACGTCTTTCGATTGTGGAAGTTTAGTAAGCGTTTCTTTGGCTAGATTGTAGTCTCCTTGCATTAAATATGCCTGAGAAAGAAGATAGGACCAAGCAATATTTTCCTTGTTTTTCTTGATTTGCTTTTTGCACAATTTTATAGCGTCGGCAGTTTCACCAACGTTTATTTTATAATGTATGTCATTATATAATTGTAATTCCTTATCGGGCGAAGCCCAACAAGAAAGAGAAATGAAAAATATAAAGAAAAATAAAATAAAATTTCTCCTTTCTCCTTTCTCAACTCTCATTTTATATCCCTCTTCTCTACACAATACCGTTTATCACTATATTTCTTATTTCTTCAATTTGCTCCTCTCTATGCTCTGGATCTTCGTGAAGCATAATAGGTTTGTGGATTACCATTGTAAGTTTACCTGGAATAGGGTATTTGCGAGTGGTAGGCCATACGTTGAATGCCCCAGAAATACTTACAGGCACGATAGGCAAATTCATTTCGGTAGCTATTTTAAATGCACCACGTTTAAATGTGCCGGTTTCACCGGTTTTTGTACGTGTACCTTCTGGGAAAATCACAACAGAAACACCGTTTGTAAGCGATTTTTTAGCTTCTTCCATGCTGTGAAGAGCTTGCTTCATTGCCTTTCTGTTTACAAAAATGAATCCTGCAGCCTTACAAGCAGCACCCACAAATGGTATTTTACGAATTTCTTCTTTCATTACCCATTTAAAAGATCTTCCTATATATCCGTAGATGATGAAGGTGTCGTATGTGCTAGTGTGGTTTGCGGCAAATACGTATGATTGACCTTTTTCTAGATTTTCTCTACCTTCTACTTTCACAGGGGTGAAAAGTATTATACACATAAGTTTTGCCCATATCATACCAGGGTAATAACCCCATTTTTTATGGTCGCCCAATGTGCAGCCAATAAGTGTAGAAATGGCTGTTAAGAATGTGAATAAAAGTGCTAAAGGAAAGAAAATGAATACAATATAAATAAACCAAAAGATTTTTAGAATAGGATTCATAAATATTCGTGTTTAACAGATTAACAATACCTAATATGCAAATATATGGATTTTTTTATATAGTCTAGGTCCAAATTATGGAAAAAAGTATTAATTTAGCACAAATATTAGTAGTTATATGTCTCAAAAACAATTACAAATACAAAAACAAAGCTTAAATATTTCGCCACAACAACTTATGTTGGTGGGAATGCTTTCTTGTAATGTTCAGGAGATAGAAGAGAAAATTAAGAAGGAATTGGAAGAGAATCCTGCTCTTGAAAAATTGGATAGAGATAAAGATGCTTCAGAAGCTGAATCATATAATTCTGAAGATGAATATTTTGGCTCTGAATACTCATCAAACACAGATTATAAAGGCGAAGAAAATACCGATGAAATGGGGGATTTTTCAAATTATAATTCAGATGATTATGATGAATATTCTTCTAATGGTCAGGTTTCGGACGAAGGATATTTTTTTGGTTCAAATTTAACAGAAGAAACATCTTTTACAGATTCATTACTAGAGCAAATAGAGTTTCAAAACTTGCCAAAAACTCATAACGCACTTTGCACTTATATAATAGGAAGTTTAGATGAAAATGGATACCTAACACAGGATATTCCGCAAATGACAGAGGAATTGAATATTAAGTTAGGTATAGAAATTTCAGACTCGCAGATGTATGAGGCTCTACTTACTGTGCAGAGTCTAGACCCAGCAGGTGTGGGCGCAAGAGACTTGGCAGAATGTCTTATTATTCAACTTCAAAGAAAGGAAGATTCAGAGAGGATAGACAATGCCATAATGGTGGTTGAAGAGGCCCTAGAAGAATTCAAAAGCAAACAGATAGATAAAATCATAAGGAAAACAAGGCTTTCTAAAGAGCAGGTGAAGGATGCAATGGAGCTTATTTCGCATCTCAACCCAAAACCAGGCAATGGTTATGCTTCTGGTGGCATAATGAAAAATGAGACTGTTATTCCAGACTTCTTCTACGACAACGAAACAGACCAATTAACCCTGAATAATAGAGAAATTCCTACTCTAAAGGTATCCAAAGAGTACCTTAATATGCTTGAAGACTTCAAAGGCAACGCCAAAAATCGTACAAAAAGCATAAAAGAGTCGATACAGTTTACAAAGCAAAAACTAGATAGGGCGCAAAAATTCATCGATGCCATACGCCAAAGAGAAAACACTCTGCTTATGGTGATGAGGTCGATAATAGACTTCCAAAAAGACTTCTTCAAAGAAGAAAACGAGGCAAATATCAAACCACTTACCATGCGTGAAGTCTCTGAGAAGGCTAGCTGTGATATATCGACAGTATCTAGGGTTGTGTCAAGTAAATATATCCAAACAAATTCTGGAATTTACTCACTAAAAGAGTTCTTTTCTGTCCGTTTCATCGGGGATTCTGGCGAGGATATATCAAGCAGAAAGATAAAAACTGTGATAAGAGAAATCATAGAAAACGAAGATAAAATGAAGCCACTTTCCGATAGTGAAATCTCTAAAAAATTGGCTGAAAGAGGTATGAATGTGGCACGTAGAACTGTGGCAAAATATAGAGAACAAATGTCGATACCAGTAGGCAGAATAAGAAAAGAGATATGATAAAAGTTTTAATTTCACATAGTTTATATCCAGAGTCTTTCTGTGGATTCCCAGAAGATTTCGAGGTGATAAAACCACAAGAAGGAAGTTTTACATACGAAGAACTTCTAGAAAAAATAGCAGATGTAGATGCTTTTATTCCTATGTTCGACTTGAGAGTGCCTGCAGAACTAATAAAGGCGGGTAAAAATCTTAAGATTATATCAAATGTAGGGGTAGGATACAACAATATTGACATTAAAACTGCCAAAGAGCATAACACAATCGTTTGCAATACTCCCACTCCAGTAACAGAACCAACCGCAGAACTGGCAATGATGCTAATGGGATGCGTTGCTAGAGGCATTGTACTTTCAGACAGAAAAGTGCGAAATTCTTCGGTGAAATGGGGCGTTTTGGAAAATATAAGCAATGGACTTTATGGTAAGACACTTGGTATAGTAGGGATGGGTAGAATAGGGCAAGCCACTGCTAGACGTGCCGTAGCGTCTGGTATGAAAATAGTTTATTATAGCAGAAATAGAGTGTCAGAGGAAATAGAAAAACTTTATAATGCAGAATATAGAAACTTAGACCTGCTACTAAGTGAGTCAGACTTTATTTCTCTACATACTCCTCTCACAGAAGAAACTCATCATTTGATAAATGCAGATAAGCTTTCTTTGTGTAAACCAACCGCCTTTGTTATCAATACTGCACGTGGTGCTGTGATAGATGAAAAAGCACTGATTTCTGCGATGAAATCGGGGGAAATTAAAGGTGCTGCACTCGATGTGTATGAATACGAGCCACAGATAAGTGAAGAACTTCTTGATATGGAAAATGTGGTACTTGTCCCACATATTGGCACTGCCACCCGCGAAGCCCGCAACGAAATGGCTTTGCAGGCCTCTGAAAATATAATTAACTTCTTTCGGGGAGGACCAATATATAGAGTCGTATAGGATAGACTTACTTACAAGCTCCACTCGAAGCCGTCTTTGGTATCTTTTATTGAGAATCCAAGGGCTGTAAGCTCGTTGCGGATTTTGTCTGAAGTGCCCCAATCTTTGTTGCGTTTTGCTTCAAGACGAATATTTAATAATAAATCTATAGCTTTTTTGTAGGCATCACTACCTGCTTCTGAGTTGCTATCTGCTTTTAGACCAAAGATGTCTTCGATGTATAGTTTGAAGACAGATTTAAGCTCGTCAAGGTCTTCGGCAGAGATAGTTGCTTTACCATCGCTAATGCTGTTGATTGCTTTGCAGGCATCAAATAGATGCGAAATAGCAATTGGTGAGTTAAGGTCGTCGTTCATAGCGGCATCACATTTCTCTCTTAAGCCTTTTACATCCACTGTGCTCGCGTTAGATGCTGTTAGCTTAGTCAAACGCTCATAAGCTTCCATTAAGCGTTGAAGACCTTTTTCTGATGCTTGTAGGGCTTCGTTGCTAAAGTCTACTGTGCTACGATAGTGAGCTTGTAGAATAAAGAAACGAATGGTCATAGGGCTATAGGCCTGAGCAAGTAGTTTGTGGCTACCAGTGAATAGTTCTTCAAGAGTGATGAAGTTGCCTAGCGATTTACCCATTTTTTGACCATTGATGGTAATCATATTGTTGTGCATCCAGTAGTGAACGCTTTCTTTGCCTAGAGCAGCTGTAGACTGAGCAATTTCGCATTCGTGGTGTGGGAACATTAGGTCCATGCCGCCGCCGTGAATATCAAATTCTTCGCCTAGATATTTGCAACCCATAGCAGAACATTCCATGTGCCAACCTGGGAAACCGTCGCTCCAAGGAGAAGGCCAACGCATAATGTGTTCTGGTTGTGCTTTTTTCCAAAGGGCAAAGTCCATACTGCGGCGTTTTTCGCTTTGACCATCTAGCTCACGAGTAGTTTCTAGAAGTTCGTCGATATTACGTCCAGAAAGCTTACCATAGTTGTAGTCTTTGTTGTACTTTTCAACGTCGAAATACACACTTCCCTCGCTCACGTATGCATAGCCGGAATCAAGAATTTTTTGTGTAAACTCTATTTGCTCAATAATATGACCAGAAGCATGAGGCTCAATGCTAGGAGGAAGCACATTTAGGTCTTCCATATTTTTGTGATAGCGGTTTAAGAAATATTGCACCACTTCCATAGGTTCTTTTTGTTCAAGGCGAGCCTTTTTAGCAATCTTATCTTCGCCTTCGTCTGCGTCGTGTTCTAGGTGACCCACGTCGGTAATATTGCGCACATAACGCACTTTGTAACCCAACTTTTGCAAGTAACGGAAAAGAAGGTCGAATGTAATAGCAGGGCGAGCGTGACCAAGGTGAGCATCGCCATATACTGTAGGTCCACATACATACATACCCACTAAGTTGTTGTGCACTGGTACGAATTGTTCTTTCTTACGGGTTAATGTGTTGTAAACGGTTAGTTTGTGTTCCATGATAATAAATTATACTTTTTCAAAATGCAAAGATAATAATTTTTATTAAAACCTTCGTTTATTATTTAAATTTACTACTTAAACAAAAGAAAACCATCCGCAATAACACACAACTGCCCCGACTTAAAGTCGAGGCAGCAGAGAATATGTCCATTTTATCTCTTGTTGAAAATTAAATCTAAACCTTGTTCCGTGTAATATGGAAATCTGTGGTCACTAGAAATGAGTGGAAGTTTCTCAGTAATAGAATGCGCAATAATTAAATGGTCCGATGGGTCTTTATGATAATCATTATTTACCTGTAGGTTTGCATAAGTAAGTAGATGCTCTTTCCTTATATGAGATATCCTTATGTTAAAATCATTCTCAATGGAATTTACCATATCTTTTGCTGTTTTCCATCTTTTATTGCATAAACCTTTGTTATTATATGCTATTATAAGTTCTTTTACAGACTCAGTGCTAATATACAAAGTATTCTCATAATCTTGTAGGATTGCTGCAACATCATTGCACAACAAATCACCATCCGTTGCCATATAGACAAAGATGTTAGTATCAATAAGGTATCTCATGTTATTGCAATAAGGAAGGATCGTTGATAATTGTAGTACCTTTATACATCAACACAGCTTCCCATGTCTTAGAAAATCTTTTTGGCTCGCTAGCAACTTGAGTTGTACACTCTTTTTCTTTTGTTTCTTTTTTCTTCTTCATACTCTTGAATTTTGATGTAGTTAATAAATAAATTGTAATCTCATAAGTTTAAATAAATTAAGTAGTTCGTCTATAGATGTGTAATGATATTGCAAAGATAGAAGATTTTCACAAGATAAACAAGCATCCTTTACACAAAACCAAAAGGACCTCACCACGGTGCAGTGGCAGGTCCTTTTGACTGATGTTAAATTATTATGGTTTATAGTTTAAGGCATTCTTAAGCCTGTTTGCGTTTGCGAAGCACTGCGTATGCTAACGCAAATGGAAGAAGCACTAACGGTGTGCCTAGTGGAAGAGAAGGGCCGTTATGGCAAACTCCTACACATTCTTCATTGTTTACAAGGCAATCACCTGATGTACATTCATAAAGTTTTTCTCTACAACATGCTAGGCATAATTTTTCATTCCCTTCACTATCTTCCCAGCAATCATTCCCCCAATTTGCATTTGCTGAAGTCTTATATATTTGGATATATTTGGTTCCATTACCTAAAATTATATTTTCGTTTTCAGCACCATTACTCATCAAAGAAAATTGATATGAAGAAGAAGGCAATGTTACAGCAAATAAGCAAGAGCAAACAGCCCAAAGTAACACACTAAGTATTAAATTTCTATTTTTCATATTATCAATTTTTATCTATTCAAACATCCAACTTATTTTAGTATCACTTTTCCTGTTTTACTTGCGGTATCACCTATTACACTTACAGTATAAACGCCTTGTGCTACAGGTAATTTTATTTCAGCGAAATGACCTGAAACTGCGTATTTTGCTGTTCTACCACTCATATCATTTACATATATTGCCTGTAAATTAATATCAGAAGAAGAACTAACAACTATACCTTCTGAGTTGCCAACAATTGAGATGCCAGATTCTGAAGAAAATTCTTCTTCGGCTTCAGTTGTTATTTCGTCTCCTTCGCCCTCTTCTTCATCAGGAGTAACCTCTGCAGCTTTTAGATTTAAGAAGAAGCGACCTTCTGTTACACCTTTTGGAAGAGATTCTATCACACATTCTTCAGTTCCTAGGTTGTATGTTACACCAAGCATTCTATCTTCTAGAGTAGCACTAGCAATTCCTCTAATTTCACTAATACTAAATCTTATAGATACATTTTTCTTAGTTGTTCTAACGCCAAGTGGAATAGGTTCTTCCATTGTTGGCACTACCATGCCCGCCCATTCCTTATTATAACGCATTACGTAAAGTTCAGGAACTGTATTATCAGAGTTATTAAATACCTTAGGAGCATCTGTTGTATAATCTTCTACGTCTGGTTTTTGTTCGTCTACTTTTATTAACACATCAGTAGACCTATTATAATCTGTGTTAGTAATCTTTAAACGGAATTTAGGAAGAACTACTTTAGCAGCACGGAGAGTCATTGTTGCGAACTCTTGTACTCTTGTAGAAGAACTTGTGTTAAATAAAGACATATCGTCAAGTTTTAATTCTACATTATTAGATGGAGTATAAACGAATCCGTGTTGAGATAGAATAGTTCCATTTTCAGCAGCACTAAAACCACCTGTTGAATAATCGTAGATTTCAACAGTTCCAGGATACTTTGTTCTAAATTTTTGAATATCAATATTTGCTGGATATGTATTACAAAGTAGATAAGTTGTTTCTGCTGTTAAGTTTCCATAGTTTAAAGGAGCACTATCATGTAAGAATCTACCATTGAAATCAAATGTTTTAGAGATAGTACCATCTTTGGCCATTTCTTCATTTGTCTCAATTCGACTATAGTAGTAATCAGCAGGAAGTTTATATTCACCATATTCGTCTGCAACATTGATTGCGTAAGCCTCGTTCTCTTTTACATCTACAGTTAAGTCTGCAAACGGTGTATCCCAATCAGCTTCCCATTTAGTTGTGTTGTTTTTCACAACTTGAACTAATTTTGCTTTGTGCATATAAACGTGTGGGAAGTGATTTAGATAATAGTCTTCTGATACAATATATCTTGTATCTTCTTTACTCTCAGTTGCCCATGGCTTAATGATAGATCCCACTAATAACCATTCACTACGTGGCACTGTTAAATGTGTATAGGCCTCATCATATAAACGTGTTTCACTATCAACTAAGTTTTCAACACCTGCAATAGCAGCACCATATTCTAGTTCAATAGAAGTAGCATATTTTGTTGGTTCAGTGAATCCACGGCCAGCAGCAACTTGTTCCGCAGCAGGAATGCCATTTTCTGTTTTACGAGAATTAGCATCAAAAGAAGATGGAATAATTGGGTACGAATATTTGCCCGTTGTAGAGCTTGGATAATTCTTAGAACCATATTCACCAATAACCACTTTTAGGTCTGAGCGTAAATTGTCCACGCAAGTAAGAGTTTGTGCTTTGCCATTCTTATCCAACCATTTCCAGTTATTACGATTGTCCCAATTTGAGTCAACACCACCTACCCAATATATGGTGCCTACCTCATTTGATGCACTTGCTTCAAACGCACCTAATGTCCATTTGTCTCCTTTACGAACACCATCGTGATTACGGTCATGTTTTAGTTCATCGTTAGTAATTTCTATGGCTGAACCAACATATCCTTGAATATCACTTGCCGTTAAAGGCTTACCTACTTTAAGACCATCACCACTGCTAGCTTCGCGAACAACTAAAGACGCAGGACCTGAAGCAGAGGTTTCACATACTAGGTTTGCTACATTGATAAAGTTTGTCTTATTAGTACAATCATCAAATTGGAATACAGATTTAGATTTTTTATTTGCCACATCATACACACTCCAGAAGTTGTTTGGACAGAAGTTCTTAGTTCCTTTAAATTCTCCAAAACCTACTTTAGCAGCACCAGGAACATCTGTGTCATAGCTATAGCAGTTATTATACATAAATGTTACAGTACCTGTTATATCATTCCCTTCTTTTGCTCCAAAGAAATCATATTTCTGGCTGTTAATTTTATTTTCTGCTAGGTAGAATGTATTGTATAAGCATGCTATATTATCTGGCATTTGATAATTCTCTTTATGATTGTTATTTTCTGGATATTGTTTGTAAACTCTAATACCCATACATTGTGCATTGTATTGGTTGGTATTCCAAAATACGTTATTGTAAATAAGCACATTTTGAGTTTGTTGTAACCAGATAAGAGTACCATGTTCACCCATTAAGTTGTTTCTTACAAACTTGATGTTCTTACATTCAAAGAATTTAACAGAAGCACCCCATGATGCAGCATTATCAGAAATGTCTGTTGTAGATAAGTTAAATATGTTGTTTTCAATAGTAATACCATCATATCCTGTTACGTGGGCACCAGTAAAACCATTAGAACCTATAACACAGTTTTTAATAACGATATTCGCCTTGCTAAAATCATTAACTATATTTTCCCAGCCACTACACTTATCATTATCAATTTCCAATGCAGTATCTTTTGTGTCACCACAATTATTAGCATTAGAGTAGAAACCTAGTCCATCTAATACTACCCCACGAGAAGAACGTATAAGCAAGTGTTGAATACGAGGAGAGTGACCTTTTTTAGCTTTAATAATAAGAGGATGATAACCTGTGGTTTTATTCTTATTAAAGCCTTCTATTGCCATTACATTCAAATCTCTAGTACCACCACCATCACCGCCAGAAACAGTTTTTGTTACACCTGTATATGCTGCAACTACGGTCTTTTCTTTAACACCTTCGTCATCCTTGTCGCAATCTTCTTGTTTATTATATGTAGTAGGAACATTTGCCACTGTAATAATGATAGGTTGTTTTAGATTACCATTTTCATCTACATACTCTCTGTTTGCTTTAAGATCGTTTAATGCTCTATGTAAGTTTCCATAGCGTAAGTTACAAGGAGCAGTTTTTGTAGTGTCGTTGTTGAAATACTCTGCAGCATCCACTGTTACGCGAATAGTATCGCCACCACCAGGAATAGGAATACAACCACCCTTTGTGGCAAAGTAGCGTGTTTCATCAGATAGTACTGCTTTACCATCCCACACGTATGCACGATAACCATAAACCTTACCATCTTGTAAATTTCCACATGAAGCAGATAGTGTAGCAGAGAATTCTTTACCACGAACTAGGTTTTCACCTTTTGTACTTTCGTCTGCATGAACATAAGTTGTGCATTTAATTTGGCTATCTAGTGTAGGAATACAATTTTGTCCTTCACAGAAAGCAAAACCATAATACTCAATACTAGTACATGTTGTTTCATTTGGGTGACCTTGCATATAACCATATAATGTAGCAGTTAGATTATCTTCATCCACTACTGCATCACGAGATAGAATCACAGGGGTTGTATATTCAATTGGATCATCTGGGTCGTCTGGAGTTTGTGTACAACCAGTTTCTGTACAATCTGTTGTTCCCCATGTACCTCCTTTCCAACCTGTAAATGTGTAGGATTTACTTTCATTACCAGACAGAGTTAGGTCTCCTGTTTTATCCCATACATTTGAATCATTATCACCAAAACTAGGATTATTTTCATCAACAGTGGAATTCAATCTAACGAACATAAGATTTGTTGCATTTGATGGAATGCTCGCATAATATAATTTTGTATTATTACATAATGTTGTTTGTGTAAGTTTCACCCAACCATTAGTATTTCCATTCCACCAATAAACAAATAATTTCGCACCACCTGCAGGCCAGTCAATAGTTTTGAAATCAGCATATATAGTTGTTTTACCATCACATTCGATAGTACCACCTCCAGTAGACTCACCGCCAGTATCACCACCTGTGCTACCACCTCCAGTATCGCCACCAGTTGAGCCTCCGCCGCCAGTTGTGCCAGAAAATACAGAAGCTGTAGGCTTTCCATTGGCATTAATTAGATAGCAGTTATTACTACCTGAAAGAGTAGGAAGATTACCACCTTCTTGACCTGGTCCATACTTTGTGTTTTGTCCATTAGCATTAAACTCAGCTTTAACAAATAATGTTTCACATGACCATACGCCAGTCTCTACTTGTGTATAACTAATACCGTTAGAACTAGCGTCTTGTATCCAGTTAATAGTAAAGGTTTTTCCCATTGACATATAGTCACGAGCATCTATATAATATGTTGCCATTGCACTACTTGCAGAACCAAACAGAACGCATAGTAAGGCTACTGTGCGCATAAATCTTTTAAGAGCTATGCGACTAATTGTATTAATATAAAATCTTTTCATATAATGTATTTTTATTTTTCTTACTTAAGGTTCAATTATTGATCTACTAGTTCTCCACAAATATCATTACCTTCGTCTTGTAACTTAATGTAAACACCTGTTTCATTATTTACCCCTGGACAAACTGTATCATAAACTTTTAGTTTTGCTGTAATAGGATATACAATTTGTTGGATTGGTGTATCCACATTGTTATTACCCCAATCTGCAGGTCTTGGGAATGTATATGTGTATTTATTACCTGATTTTGAAGTTATAGCTTTATCTACATCTAAAGCTATTCCTTCTGATATTGCAGCGTCGTCATAGATATATTCAACTCCATCAGTTACGTTTACAGTTACTGTAATAGGAATCCATGGAGTAACGATTGCGTTAGCAGGGCTTGTTGTAATAGAAATACCAGCAGACATTTCACCAGACATGCCACCCAGAATAGAAGTTAGGTTTTCATCACGGTCACCTTTAATCCATCCAGATAAATTGTTATATTCTGTACTGTATGATTTGTCTGTGTATCCAGTATCACCACTACAATCAGCTGTAGCACGAGTTTTGCCTGTCCAGAAACTTGCTTCACGCTCTTGTGCAGAAGTTTGACCTTCGGTTTTGCTAGTTAGCTCTTTGTTAAAGGTTGTAGCCAGTTTTAATAGAGGACCATTATTTTCATCTGTTCCTGCATATAAAGCAGCACCTTCTTTAAGATAGTCGGCTAGTTTTTGTTGTACCAAACCAATAAAGCAACCATCTTTTAGTAAATAATTAGAGTACGCTGTACCTAGTGTACTAGAACCATCATTTCCACCGCAAGAACCAAACTGAGCATTTTTACCAGTGAACCAGAAAGGAGCAGGGAAACAGTCTGAATATACACCATCATTCTCTATTAATAATCCACTTGTATTTCCAGAACCATTGCTGGTGCGACAAGTGTTATTCATTGATAACTCTTGGTCCCATAGTGGGCGAGCCTCTATTTTTTCTCCGTTGTAAACGAAGATACATGAAGCACGGTATGCGTCTTGGTTTTTGATATATTCATTTATAATAAACCAGTCTGCCCAAGAATCATAGTCGATAATTTCACGTACCTTAGAATAATTACCTTCTGCTAAGGCAGTTTCAAATGTTTCAAATTTGTCTTTAATAGAAGCTACGATATTATTCCAAGTACCCTTGTTGTCATCTTTTTCTGGGTATTCTATTTCAAACATCTGATCCACTGTTGTGCCGTATGTAGAGATGCCTTGTCGGCCTGTTCTTTCTGTCATAAAGGTTTTTTCGTCACCTTCTTCTTGTTTGCCATCTACATATCTGTCGGCAGTATCAGTTTTATCAAATTTCACAATGAAACCATCGGCTGCTGTAATGTCTACACGATTTTCATTTTTAGTAATCTTATCCATAAACACGTAAACACCCTTATATTCTCCATCTACTACAAGTTCCACAAACATAGATTTCACTCCCCATTTGTTAGTCATAGCAGCGTAGGTATCGAATACAATTCTGTTACGCATCAATGAAGGGTCTGCAGCTGCAGCATAAAGCACCCAGTCTTTATCACTTGCACCAAGGTTAAACATATTAACCTTTTCTGTGATAACATAATCTAAACCCTTTTCCACATCACCACACATGTCGCCACCTGGACAGAATGCGTATGATTTTTTCACAAAGTTTAGAGAAGAAGAACCGCGGTAGTTCATACGAGCCTTACGGTCGTAGTATAGTTTTCCGTCTTTGTCGAAGATCTTAACATCAACAGAACGTTTTTTCTTTAATTTGTCTGCTTGTGCAGATGGATATGAACCACTTTTACAAGTAGGGAAATCTTCGTTTGTTCTTACAGAAATAACAGGTAAAGTTCGATTTGAAGCATTAAGTATGCTACTTGCATTTACTTTACTTGCTTTTGATATTGGAATTTCATTAGATTCAAAGATGTCTCCATTTGAAAGTTGTACTTTTAGTTTATATGTACCTATTTGGTTTGGACGAATATTGTTTGAACCATTAGAGTTTATATAGGTAGCACCATATTCAGAACTTTCAGCAATTGTTGGATTATAAACATTACCATCTTTATACCAAGTATAAGATGTAATCTCTACATTTGTAGGTTTTGTAATAGAAGACATATAAAGACCTACGAAGTCATAATAGGTTTCTGTATCTACACTTGTATTTTCATGTACGGCTGCAATAGTTAGGTCTCTTTCTGCAATAGTAATTCTAAACTCATCTCCGTATGCTTTAGAACCATTTGCATTTACAACTCTAGCACGAATGAAATATGTACCAACAGGTAATTCTATTGTTTTTTCAAATATTTCACCTACTGCAACATCAGCTACTGCTACATTAACTGTTTCGTAGCTATCAGCATCAATTAATTTGTATTGGAAACCATACTCTCTAATATCTGCACAACCTTTTTTAAGAACTCGACCTTGGATTGTTACATTTGAATTTCCATTTGCTAAACGAACAGGTGTTGCACTAACAGTTTCCACTTCTGGGTCTGCGATAATAGTTGGACTTTGAAGTGTATAATTCCAAGTGCTAAGATTAACATCGAATATGTATCTATAACCTGGTTTAAAACCTTCGTTGTCTGTACCTTTAATATCAGCTGTTTTGCTATTATCACCTTTGTTGAAAATTAAGTATACAGGATCTGAACTTTCTATTTTCCATACAGAGTAACCAGTACTATTAACCTCGTACCATGTATCTCTGGTTTTTCCTGGCCATCCGCCTAGTGGCGTAGTTCCTGTCCCTTCTACCCATGCATATAACTGCAAATTTTCGTCATTATTTGCTAATATCTCTATGTAATTTGCTGAAGGTACATCACAATTTTCAGATGCTAATACTGTGCATGTAATAGGGTCGGTATAGAATACTTCATTATTGTTGTATCCATTAATGATATATGCTTGAATAACGTATTCAACACCAGTAATAAGGCCCTCAATAGTAGTTGATGCCTTTGTTTCTGTAGTGCTAGCCTTAACTACTTGGTTTTCGCTATATTCTAAGTCGTCAGATTGTTTAATACGATAACCCAATGTATAATTTGGTGCACAACCTGCGTCTTGCACATTGATAGTTAAGTCAATAGCATTTACACCACTATTTGCGCTTGCAGAAATAGTAGGCGCAGAAAGTGGATTCACAGTAATAGTCTTAGAAAGCACAGTAGGTATAGATACTGCACAACCTGCATTGGTAGCAGTAATAGTAACAGTGAAAGTTGTCTTTTCTCTTAGGTTACCTGTTCCTATACTTTCTGTTTCTGCATCTGTATTCCATAAATAAGAAAGTGTACCTTTGTCTGTGGTGGCACTAGCAGTTAGTGTAGTACCTGTGTTTACACAAACTGCATCCTTTCCTGCTGTGATTGTAGCGTTTGTGATAGTCGGAGTGTTGTCTTGAACAGTTACTTTAATTGGTTCTGTTTCTACACTTTGACCACAAACATTAGATGCAGATGTAGTCATTACTACTTTGTAACTACCTTCTTCTGAAATAGCAAAACCATTGTTATATATTATCCTAATAGGATTTTCATCTTTATATAATGCAAATGAAATCTCATTTGAATAATTTGCATAATTTTCAATTACAATGCTACCTGCAGTAGGATTACCATTACATGTAGTAGGATTTGTATATGTTAATGTAGGAGCTACTAAAGGTTTGTCTACATTAACGGTATATGCTGTACGATTATTTGATGCTGTTTCGCATTTAGTACCGTTATCCGCAATGGCTGCATAGTATTTAGTTTGTTCGGTAATTCCTGAAACACTAGCATTTTGTGATGCTCCTGCTGAGGTGTACCATACTAATGCAGCACCATTTTTGTCTGTGCTAGGAAGGGTGAATTGAGTAGATTCACAAACTGTTTGACTAGCATTGTCAAAAACTGGTTCGCCTTGAAGTTCTTTTACGGTAACAGTAACTACATTAGAATAATCGGTTAAAGGATCACAATCAGACGGACTTAAAGTTACTTTTGCTCTAAAGTATGTTGTTTGTGTTAAATTGCTTGCAGTATATGAAGGTGATTCAGCATTTGCTATGT
The DNA here is from genome assembly GCA_045612225.1 of Candidatus Enterocola sp. Taxonomy (GTDB): domain Bacteria; phylum Bacteroidota; class Bacteroidia; order Bacteroidales; family Paludibacteraceae; genus Enterocola. The sequence goes on along the minus strand of JAZKYP010000008.1, from coordinate 3,185 downwards.
CATTAAATCCACTTGTTGGATTGGTGGTACTTTTTTGCCATTGAATAGTAGAGCCAGAAGTATTACCGCTTAGTGAGATTGTTTCACTTTCTCCATAACAGATAGGAGTTGTACTAGTTATTGATGCTTCACCAGGGGTTACGCTTTGAGGACACGCAGAAGGCGTAGTGAATGATTTCTCTTCACCATATTTTGTAGTCCCTGTGTAAAAAGTTACATAGGTTTTATATTTGTAAGTTGTAGAGCCTGTTAATCCTGTTATGCTTTTTGTGAATGCGCTTGTTGATATATCTGTAGTGGTCTTGCCTGATTTTCCTTGGGTCCATTCAATACCCATTTCTTTCACGTTCTCTGTGTTATTTACTTGTCCTCCTACAGTAGCAGATGTTGCTTTTATGGAGCTTGCTGCTGTTGTTTTAATTGTTGGAGATGGATCATGTTTACTCCAAGTTATAGTAGTTCCAACTATCTTAGATACATAATTTTCTGTTACATCATTAGATAAAGTTAAATCGCCTGTTTGATTCCAGTCACAATCCCAACTTATACTACCGCAATTTGGATTCTTTCTTACTACAATAAATTTATCCCATGTTCCCGATGGTACCTTATACGCTTTTGTTCCTCCTGAACTATATGTGTATTTATTTGTAGACCAACTATTAGTATTATTGCTAGAATTAAAAAAATAAACAACAACTTCAGCGCCATCAGAACTCCACCATGAATCTACGCCTAAACTAGAAATATTAATATACAAATATTCATTCCCATCATAAGTTCTTGCCGCCCACGCTTCTCGCGGAGCAACAGCACCAAGTAAAATAAACATGGCTAGAAACATCCATGTCTTAATGTTTGTTAGACTTTTTCGCATATTAGCTTTTAGCCTAATGTGTAAAGATTCTTTTTTCATACGTATGTTGTTTTTAATTTATTTATCTTATTCTATTTACAACCAAGCTACAACTCCATTGTTGCGTGTAATAGAAACTGCGACGGCCTCACAAATCTTATCAGCTTTGTCTTTTTTATCCAAATTACCAACTTTGTCGTAATTTCTATATTCATTTATTGATCTTCTAAAAATTTCCATAATTGCACCTCTTGAAATTCCAATAGATGTACTATATCTATAAATACCTTTTGAGTTAAGAAAATCTATTAACTCTCTAAATGTCATCGTTTTGTTTTGTTGATGCAGTTGTAAAGATTTTCTTATGATAAGTTCATAAGCTGAATTACCTTTGCATATTTTATTAATCAATGCATCCATACCTTATAGAATTTTATAATTGTTTCTACTTCTTATTTTCTTATATCCATTTAAGCCAAAACTCGTTGAAGATGTCACTTTCGGTATCTGTGTATTTGTCGTTTTCTTTTTTTACTAATTCTTTGAGATGATATATTGTAAAATCATATTTTATTGCGTCATTGTAGATAACAAACTTTTCATCGCTTCTTTTAATGCACGTTATCAACACATAATGCTTTTCCCAATGTCTCCCTTCTTGTTCTTCTTTTTGATAATGCGAATCAAATGTCTCACGATAAACTGCAAGTTGACTTTTACGCGTCCTATCCTCTGCCGTTGCATCGTGCAAAGGGCTATAGTACTTATTCTCTATTAGGATAGCGTGTTTGGTGGTCTTACCTCCTATTTCCAGTTCTAGTTCTACGCTCAAATCTATTCTCACCCACTGTTTCCACACTTTCACACTCTTGAATACCACCTGGTCTGTGACTTCTATTCCTAATAACGTCCCTAGAATATGCCTGCAATGATTGTATAATCTTGGTTTCTCTTCGCTACATTCAATATCTGCCCTACGCAATGTCCAAGAAATTATATAATCCATCATTGTTTCGGCATTTCCGTCAAATTCCGAATCGTCCACCATCAATTGAGGTGCATATTTTAGGTTTTCTTCCATTGTTATTTCATTTTGTGTCACCCTCGCTGTACTTCGGGTGAGTTGTTCAATTCAATCGGCCGTTAAATTTGGACAGTTTTTTGGGGTAAAATGAGGGGGCGGGGAAAGGGGATATGTTAAAAAAAGGAAGACAAAAAAATAGCGTCAAATGTTAAATAAATTAACAAATGACACAGAAGTACTAGTTTTACAATAAGATAAAATCTGCAACTAATTGCAAGTTTGTATAACTAAAATAAAATCGCTACCTTTGCAGGTGAAAACTAATTAAAACCCATTGATATGGCAAAACCAATAAAAGACACACCAGTTTTAACAGGAGATGATGCAATAAGATTTACATTAGACTCCTTGCACGTAGAACCTGCTACAAAGGAAGAAAAAGAACGTGCAAAACAAGCATACGATTTTTTCTCATCTATAGCAACTTGTAAATTATGAAGAATATAGAATTAAAGAGATTAAATCCTGCAGATACTATAAGACCGTTTGACTGTGGGGACGCAGATTTAAACGGTTTTTTGTTAGAAAACAATCCTACAGTTCCCAATGCAACACATCACTCTATCGAATTACTTGCAACTACATATTTGATAGAAGATCCAGAAAACAATAATACTATTGCGTATTTTAGTTTATCAAACGACACAATAGATAGAACATTCGTTGATAAAGCGACGTGGAATAGATTGTCACGAGATATCCCAAATCTAAAAAGACGTAGTACAAGACCTGCAGTAAAATTAGGTAGACTTGGCGTTTCTATCCCATATCAATCTGCTGGATGGGGTACTAAAATTTTGAATTTTCTGAAATACTGGTTTACCAATGAAAATAAAACAGGTTGTAGATATATAACGGTTGATGCGTTAGCATCTAAAATCTCATTTTATGAGAAGAACGGTTTTAAAATACTGGTTAAACCAACAGAAGAAGATGAGACCGTATTAATGTACTACGACCTAAAGAAATTTGAAATACCAAATTAAAACACGTATGACAGATGGAATATTAAAATCAGTTTCACAAAGAATCGGTAGAGAGAAAACTAAGGAAAATACATAAAAAACTGACCCACTATGATAAAATTCATGGTGGGTCAATTTTTTATAGTTGATTTTATTTCCAGTTTTGGCAGTGGTTTTGCATAGCCCAACTTCCAAATTGTAAGGATAGACATTTTTTTTACAATCCAAATAAAAATTTTAGGGAGGCAGTATTTAACGGAAAACGCACCTTTTTGCAGGT
>JAZKYP010000007.1:0-1596 GCA_045612225.1 Candidatus Enterocola sp. | reverse complement strand
TGTTCTACAGCGGAATCATGTAGGCAATAAAAGTTGTTCCCGACACAATTAGGGAGAGTTTTTATGAAAAGTTATATCCCTTCTTTTCTTTTTGGAGTATCTGTACTCGTGTTTAGCAGTTGCCAAACGACAAGTTTTCTTTCCACTACCACACCTAATGTTCCCACAAAGAATACAGAAACAACTGTTATGGGCAAACAGACAAGCGTAACAACCACTCAAAAGCAAACGATTGTTACCCAAACACAGCCCGAGCCAATAAATGAATATTCATTCTATTATCAAGAGGCAACAGCAAAATATTCAAATCCTAATCGAAGTGAAACATTTATTTTTCCTAATGTAGCCGATTTAGAAGTTACTCCTACGAAAATCACATATAGTCAAACTTTTAGTACAAAAAAGCAAATGACGGCATCACAGTACAAAAAGTCTGTGGAAGAATTTAATCGCCAACTAAATACAGGTGTCGAACCAGCATTTGTTAAACAATGGAAAAGTCTAGTTATTGCAAATGCTGCGGTTAAATATCAAGCAGATGAAATTGTTGCACCTATCTTTATCATCACACCTAATGCAAACAAGACAGAAGTAGAAGTAAAGGTGACAGGTTATGTGGGAAAATATAAAAACTTCCGCAAAGCAACTGAAAAAGACATTAATTTCTTGAATACATACAATGGTGCGCAATAATACAATAGTCTAACCCTTTAATAATGAATAATATGAAACGATTTTTAAATATATTGTACTTCGTGTCCTTATCTGTATTCGCATTAGGACAAAGCACTCAAAGTGACTCTTTTTTCTTTATGTATGGAGGTGCAAATGTAGTTAAAGAAACTTCTCCACAAGCACCTAAGATTGATACTGTTGTAGTTATACAAAGAGATACTTTAGTTCAGTATGAAGAATATGCAGGTAATGATTCTCAGGTTTCAATGCTTGTTCGACATACTGCATATGAACGACGCATGTTTGGAGTTAAGGAATATTCTTATGGCGAAACTCAAATGGACAAAAGGGCTTTTCAACGCTTTTTATACGAGAATGATCGAAATGTGTTTTTACAATATAGGAAAAACCAAAACTTAATTCAAGCTGGTTGGTGGTTATTTGGAGGAGGACTCAGTCTTGTGTTCATTGGGGGAATGTGTGGCATAGAAGAAGAAATTCTTCCTGCAATTATGTGCCCACTATTCTTTAGTAGTTGTGTTATTCCTTCTGTCATAATGTTACCAATTGGCTACCAAAGAAAAAACGACATTGTAGATTCGTTTAATAGAAATAATTCTCGTCCAGCAATAACATTAGGTTTAACAAGCGGTAAAAACGGAATTGGTTTGGCATTGAATTTCTAAGATAGTTAAGAATAATCCCCTAGGATATACCTTCATTTTGGCTACCCTTGCGCTACCTTTGCGCAAGGGTAGTTTTTGATTTATTAAGCTTCGCTCTTCCTTCGGAGTTCTTTCGGAGTTCCTTCGGTAAAGGTTTAGAGTGGTAACGGAGTGGTATCGGAGTGGTAACGGTATTACAAGGGTATTGCAAGGGTATTGTATGACCCGTGGGTGTAAGGTGTAGAGTGTAGAGTGT
>JAZKYP010000006.1:0-107299 GCA_045612225.1 Candidatus Enterocola sp. | reverse complement strand
GTCTAGGTTCTCATTGTTAGAATCAAAGATAGTATCCTTGCTACCTTCCCAACCTTTTTCTCCTTTGTGAATGAATAAGATTTTGTCACCAATTTCCATCACAGAGTTCATATCGTGAGTATTCACAATAGTGGTAATATTGTTTTCACGAGTAATCTCTTGAATAAGTTGGTCTATAGTAAGCGAAGTTTTAGGGTCTAGGCCAGAGTTTGGTTCGTCGCAGAAAAGGTAGGTAGGTTCAAGCACAATAGCGCGAGCAATAGCCGCACGTTTTTGCATACCACCACTTATCTCAGAAGGGAATAGTTTTGCAGCATGAGAAAGTCCCACGCGGTCCAAACAAAATGCCACTCTCTTTCCCCATTCTTTTTTACTCTTGTTAGAAAACATCTCCAATGGGAAACGTACATTTTCTTCCACAGTCATTGAGTCGAATAGGGCAGAACCTTGGAAAAGCATACCAATTTCTTGTCTTAATAAAGCAACTTCTTTGCCAGACATTTTTGTAAAATCTCTTCCGTTATATAGAATTTGACCTTTATCCACTTGGTGAATACCAATCACACTCTTCATAAGCACAGTCTTACCAGAACCACTTTGACCAATAATTAGGTTGGTTTTACCTGCTTCAAAGGTAAATGAAATATCATGTAATACTTCTTTACCATTAAATGATTTATATACGTTTTTAACCTCTATCATACTAGTAAAATATCAGTTAATAATACATTAAGTAGTAAGATAATAATACTACTATTAACAACAGCATTTGTACTTGCTTTACCCACGTCTAGTGCACCACCGTAAGCGTAGTATCCATAGTAAGAAGATACAGATGAAATCACAAATGCAAAGAAAAGTGACTTAATCACAGAATATGTTACATAAAAAGGTTCAAATGCAAATTGAATACCTATAATATATTTGGCAGGAGAAATAATTCCAGAGAAAGAAATTAAGTATCCGCCCAAGATACCCACGAACATACTAAAGATTACTAGCACAGGCATAATAGTAACAAAGGCTAGTATCTTAGGTAAGATTAGATAATTAGGAGCATTTACACCCATAATCTTTAGAGCATCAATCTGCTCTGTGATTCTCATTGTACCTATTTCAGATGCAATGTTAGAACCCACTTTACCTGCTAATATAAGGCACAGAATAGTAGAAGAGAATTCTAGTAATAGTGTGTCACGAGTAGTAAGACCTGTTACATAGTCTGGAAGCAGAGGGTTTTCTGTGTTAAGTACCATTTGCATAGTAATAACCGCCCCAATAAAGAAAGAGATAATAATAATGATACCAAGTGAGTCAATACCCAATTTTTCTACCTCTTTAATGTATTGTTTCCCTAATAATCTCCATCTTTGTGGAAGTTTAAAAACTTTCTGCATTAACAGAGCGTATCTTCCTACATGTTCTATTATATTCATCGTATATAATTAAAATTTATAAAATCTTTCAGTTGTGAAACTTCCATCCTTATGGTCAATCACCAATATATAATAGCCATTACTTAAGTTTGGCAGTGCTTCATTTGGTAGAAGTGAACCATAATTTCTACCACTAATATCGAAAATGTTAATCTTCACTGCAGTTTTCCAAATTTCAGGATTGATTTGACCTGCTACTAATGCAGAAATGCTGTTAGATGCATTTTCTTCTATATCACTTGTCTCTTCTTGTTCTTTTGTATATACATAAAGAATAAAATTATACCCCATATCAGTGGCAGGTTTCCATCCTCTGTTGATATAGAACCACTGATTTGCATTTAATTCAATAGTGTTATATCCTGCTATTACTTGTTCTGTTGGCACGGGATATATCTTGTCAGAGGTATAAGTGATTTCAAATAGGAGTGTATCACCATTAGAAGTTACAGGTGTGCTAAGCTTATGTAAATGAAGTCCTGGGTATTTTATTGTTTCAGTTTCACTAACATAAAGTTCCTCATTACTATCATCAGATGTTTGTATTACAAATTGTACCTCAGTATTAGGATTTTGAGTGTAGGTGGCAAGATATTCTATAGTTTCCCCTTTTTCAATTTTGTGAGCAATAAGAATAGTATGTGGTTTATTTTCACCATTTATTATTCCCATGCTTGTACCGGTAATACCAGAAGTATTGTATGTATACACTTTAGATATCTCGTTTGTGTCAACATAAGAATTTAATGATATACATGCCTTAGAAATATACATGTCATTATAACTTACCCAAAATGTTCCATTATATCCCCAGGTAGGTCCCCATGAGTTTTTCACAAGCCAAGCTCCCTTAGTGTCGTCCCAACCAATAATATTTACAGCGTGGTTGGTAGGTTCTGGTTCCCCTTGAGGGGTATATGTGTATATTGTTTTGCCGTCATAATATTTATCAGGCATGTGTAAACTACTTAAGACAGAACCGTACTCCATAATAGCTTCTTTTATGGCAGTAGCGTCGTTGCTAGGAAGATCGCTAGTAGATAATACATAACCAGCTATGTCTTCTTTAGTATATGAAGGACAGAATGTACTGCTCATAGTAAATTCTCCTACGCTACTTGCAAATACAGGTGCTTTTAATAGGGCATTAGTAGAAATAGCTATATATTCATTACCTCCACTTTCTATATCAAGATTTAAGTAGCCAACGGCACAGTTGGGATAAACTTGTGGTGCTAAATAGCCTGTATTATAGCCATTTTTGTGGAATAAGGCTTGTGCAACATCTGTTGCGGAAAAAGCCCAGCAGCAACCACTTTTATATTGATCTCTAGCTGGTAAAATTATATCTAGATTTCTAGAATCATACTTTTCTGGCAATGTAGTTCTTTTATGAGCTACAGTGTAGTTGTGGTTGTTAAACGGAGCAGGGGCGTATGCAAAAACACCTGCAAAACAAATCAATCCTGCTAATAGTAATAATGTTTTTTTCATAGTTATTTCTTTATTTCTGGATATGCAATTCTAGTATGATAAATATTTTTAAGCTTCTCTTTAAGTATTTCTTTGGCTTCTCCTATTTCCTTCAATGTAATAGGAGCTCTATCTAAATAATGTTCTATAATTTGAGCATCAACTATTTTATCTACCAAATTATTAATACTCTCATCATTATACTCTGGAAGACTTCTAGAAGCTGCTTCAATAGTATCACAAATCATCACAATAGCTTGCTCTTTGGTGTAAGGATTAGGTCCGCTGTAACTAAATTTGTTAGCATCCACTGTTTCGTCAGGATGCTCATTAACATATTTGTTATAGAAATATTTAGTAACACTCTTGCCATGGTGAGTTTCAATGAACTCAATAATACTTCTAGGAAGTCCGTACTCCTTGGCAATTTTTACACCGTCTTTTACGTGCTGGGTGATAATAATAGAACTTTCTTCAGCATTTAATTTGTCGTGAGGATTATTTCCCTTAGCCTGATTTTCCACAAAGAAAGGAGGGTTGCTTATTTTGCCCACATCATGATACAAAGCACCAGCTCTAGCAAGTAGTGGGTTTGCATTTATCTTATTAGCAATCTCCACCGCCAAGTTAGACACCTGAGTGCAATGTTGGAAAGTACCTGGAGCAGTCTCAGAAAGTTTCCTCATTAGCGGGTTATTTATATCACAAAGTTCAATTAATCTTACATTAGAAATAAAACCAAAAATCTGTTCTATGATATAAATAAGAAGATACGCAAATAGAAGTAAAAGACCATTTATAACAAAGAATACAAAATTCATCCAATTTACCTCAAAAATACTGGAGTCTGAAGTAAGTCCATAGCCAAGGAAGAACAAGCAATAAGTACAGATAATGAAAATAGCAGTTCTCACTAGTTGTGAACGTTGCGACAAATCTCTTAATGTACTAATAGTAACCATACCAGCTGTAGCCTGTAATAGCACAAACTCAAATGGCGATGGCACCACAATAGAAGAAATGAATATTGTGATATAATTAGCATAAAGAGCAGTTCTAGTATCGAAGAAAGTACTTACGATAATAGGCAACATCGCAAATGGAATAATGTAAATAAGCGAAGGCGATGCATGTGTAATAATAAGAGATGTTCCTCCGCAGAATGCCACTATCATAAGAAGTAGCAATGTTATTACTCTTTTACTGTTATAAAGTTGTTTTCTAAACAATCTTAGATAAGCATAAAATAGAGTCATTAAACAAATAATAAGCAGAGAACGACCAAATAATAGTTTTGAGAGCTCATTAAAAGTTTGCCCTTGTTTATTAACTTTTTCCTTGCTCAGTGAATTAAGAATCTTAGCCTTTTCTTCAGTAACAATATCTCCACGGTCGATAATTCTTTCGCCAGCTTGCACCATTCCTTCCGAGATAGAGATATTATTTATACGTTCTGTCTTAATTAAATTGGTAGTATTAGCATCATAAAATACATTGTGAGTAATATATGATTCTATTTTCCATAAAGACAACCAATTTGGGTTGAAATAACTAGGAAAATCCTTTTTAATTTCAGTCATTGCAGAAGCAGGCGTATAAAGTCTATTTACAGAAGTAGCAGAAGTAATTTTATCCCTTTTCAGCATAATGGTGCTATCCTTATGAGAGGTAGCTATCTTTAAGTCATTAGCAGAGATTATGCCCTCGTTGTAAATTTCTTTAAGTTTTGCCTTTACATAACATAGAGCTATAGAATCCTCTACTTTTAGAGTGTATTCGCTTCTAAGTTTATTTTCTAGCTTCGTTAAATTCTCAATTTCAGTATTATAAATGCTAGAATTATACTCAAAATAAGATGCTGAGGTTTCTATGTTCTTCCTTTCAATATCTAAGTCATTCGCAGTTTTGTATATAGGAAAGTCGTATGGCGCAGTTAATAAATCATTTTGCCAGGGTTTACCTATCTCAAACTGAAAAGGGTCCAATGAAGTACTAGGTAATAAAAGGATGATAACTGCTATAGAAATGAGAAATAACCCATTCTTATAGATTTCATTCCATATTTTAGTATACTTTTTGTTCATATTTGCGTTTTTTAGATATATAATCAATCTACAAAGATACGAAAATATTGAGATATATCTGTAATTTTTGCTAAATTTGCACCTTATTTAATATAAGAGAGTAATTTTTTTAATAAAAAACACAGATATGAAAGACGAAAATGTAAAAACTCAACTAAATATTGAGATTCCAGCAGATTTAGAAGAAGTATATTCAAATTTAGCCGTTATAGCACATTCTTCAAGTGAATTTGTAATAGATTTTATTAGAGTTATGCCAAATATGCCTAAATCTAAAGTAAAATCTAGAGTGATAATGAATGCTGAGCATGCAAAACGTCTGCTTGCAGCATTAAGCCAAAATATAGAAAAATACGAACAACAATTTGGTGAAATCGTGCTTCCTGAACAAAAACGCTCTATGTCAATTCCAAATTGGGGATTTAAAGGGGAAGCGTAGGAGAGTTGGGAGTTAATCACAAATAGACGAATTATCAGAACTTTAAGAAAATATTTTGTCAAAAATTTTGCAGATTAAAATAAAAATCGTACCTTTGCAACCCAAAAGTGTAAAAGAAGCAAAATAACATAAATAATTTTAAACTAAACTTTTAAACAATGCCTACTATTCAACAATTAGTAAGAAAAGGAAGAACAGCCTTGACAGAAAAGAGTACTGCTCCTGCATTGGATGCATGTCCTCAACGTCGTGGTGTTTGTGTAAGGGTTTACACAACAACTCCTAAAAAACCAAATTCGGCATTACGTAAAGTGGCACGTGTTCGTTTAACCAACCAAAAAGAGGTTAACTCTTACATTCCAGGAGAAGGACACAACCTACAAGAACACTCTATCGTAATGATTCGTGGTGGTCGTGTTAAAGACCTTCCAGGTGTACGTTATCACATCGTTCGTGGTACTTTAGATACTGCAGGTGTAGCAAGTCGTACCCAACGTCGTTCTAAATATGGTGCTAAACGTCCTAAACCAGGTCAAGCTCCAGCAGCCGCAAAAGGCAAAAAGAAATAATTAAAAAATAACAGTTATTAATACTGTTTTGGTTTGAGTCCTTCGGGACTAGGTTGAGTAAATTAGTTCAGCGGAACTTTTTGAAGACGAAAGGCAACCCAAAACGGAAAAATTTAAAAACAATGAGAAAAGCTAAACCAAAGAAAAGGGTCGTATTACCAGATCCAATTTTCGGCGATGTTATGGTTAGTAAATTTGTTAACCACCTAATGTACGATGGTAAAAAAACTATCGCCTATACTATTTTCTACTCTGCCTTAGAAGTCGTTAAAGGCAAAATGGCTAATGAAGACAAGCCAGCTCTTGAAATTTGGAAAAAAGCTCTAGAAAACATCACTCCACAAGTTGAGGTTAAATCTCGTCGTATCGGTGGTGCTACTTTCCAAGTTCCTACAGAAATACGTCCAGAACGTAAAGAATCAATTTCAATGAAAAACTTAATCCAGTACTCTCGTAAAAGAGGCGGTAAAACTATGGCTGATAAACTAGCAGCTGAAATCGTTGACGCTTATAATATGCAAGGTGCTGCTTACAAACGTAAAGAAGATATGCACAAAATGGCAGAAGCTAACCGTGCATTCGCTCACTTCCGTTTCTAATTTTTAAAGACAGAGAAAAATGGCAAAAGCAGATTTAAAATACACCAGAAACATTGGTATTATGGCGCACATCGATGCTGGTAAAACTACCACATCAGAACGTATCCTATTCTATACCGGTTTAACACACAAAATCGGCGAGGTACACGACGGTGCTGCTACGATGGACTGGATGGAACAAGAACAAGAACGTGGTATTACTATTACATCAGCAGCAACTACCACATTCTGGAACTATAAAAACGACAAATACAAAATCAACTTGATTGACACCCCAGGGCACGTTGACTTTACAGTGGAAGTAGAACGTTCACTTCGTATTCTTGACGGTGCTGTGGCTGCATTCTGTGCTGTAGGTGGTGTAGAACCTCAATCAGAAACAGTATGGCGTCAAGCTGACAAATATAGCGTACCACGTATTGGTTACGTAAACAAAATGGACCGTTCAGGTGCAGACTTCTTCGACGTAGTTCGTCAAGTAAAAGAAGTTCTAGGTGCAAACCCAGTTGCAATCCAAATTCCTATCGGTGCAGAAGAAACATTCAAAGGTGTAGTTGACCTAGTTAAAATGAAAGCTATCGTTTGGAACAACGAAACTATGGGTGCTGACTACTCAGTTGAAGAAATTCCAGCAGACTTAGTTGCTGAAGCAGAAGAATGGCGTGCTAAAATGCTAGACGCTGTAGCTGAATTCGACGACGAGTTAATGGAAAAATATTTCGAAGATCCAGAATCAATCACAGAAGACGAAATCAAACGTGCTATCCGTAAAGGTACATTAAGCATGTCAATGACTCCAATGATTTGTGGTTCTTCATTCAAAAACAAAGGTGTACAAACTATGCTAGACTCTGTTTGTGCTTACCTTCCTTCTCCAATGGATACAGAAGAAATCATCGGTCACGCAGCTGATGACGAAAATGTACAAATCGTACGTCATCCAAACGAAGACGAACCACTTTGTGCATTAGCGTTCAAAATCGCTACTGACCCATATGTAGGTCGTCTATGTTTCTTCCGTGTTTATTCAGGTAAAATCGACGCTGGTTCATACGTATGGAACTCACGTTCTGGTAAAAAAGAACGTATCTCACGTATCTTCCAAATGCACTCAAACAAACAAAACCCAGTTGAAACAATTGGTGCAGGTGATATAGGTGCAGGAGTAGGTTTCAAAGATATCCGTACAGGTGACACACTATGTAGCGAAGATATGCCAATGACTCTTGAGTCAATTGACTTCCCAGATCCAGTTATCGGTATCGCTATCGAACCAAAAACTCAAAAAGACTTAGACAAACTAGGTAATGGTCTATCAAAACTTGCTGAAGAAGACCCAACATTCACAGTTAGAACTGACGAACAATCTGGTCAAACTATCATCAGCGGTATGGGTGAGCTTCACCTTGAAATCATTATCGACCGTCTAAAACGTGAGTTCAAAGTTGAATGTAACCAAGGTCGTCCACAAGTATCTTACAAAGAAGCTATCACCAATACAGTTGACATCCGTGAAGTTTACAAAAAACAATCAGGTGGTCGTGGTAAATTCGCTGATATGGTACTTAAAGTTGGTCCAGCTGACGAAGACTTCCAAGGCGATCTTCAATTCATCGACGAAGTAAAAGGTGGTAATATTCCAAAAGAATTTATCCCTTCTATCCAAAAAGGTTTCACTGCAGCTATGCGTAACGGTGTTCTTGCTGGTTACCCAGTTGACCGCCTAAAAGTAGTAGTAGTTGACGGTTCTTACCACCCAGTGGACTCTGACCAATTATCATACGAAATTTGTGCACAAATAGCATTTAAAAACGCTTGCGCTAAAGCTAAACCAGTTCTTCTAGAACCTATCATGAAAGTGGAAGTTGTTACTCCGGAAGAAAACATGGGTGATGTTATCGGTGACTTAAACAAACGTCGTGGTCAAGTAGAAGGTATGGAAACCAGCCGTTCTGGTGCACGTGTAGTAAAAGCTAAAGTACCTCTAGCAGAAATGTTCGGTTACGTAACAGCTTTACGTACAATCACATCAGGTCGTGCAACCTCTTCTATGGAGTTCTCTCACTACGCTGAAGTTTCTACAGCAATCGCTAAAACAGTATTAACAGAAGCTAAAGGTAGAGTAGATTTACTATAATAAATTAACCGAGTAGAGGGTTAGTAAATGATTCTTAACCCTCTCTCTTAAATAAATAATTAAAATGACACCAAAAATCAGAATCAAACTTAGATCTTACGATTTCAATTTAGTTGACAAATCAGCTGAAAAAATCGTTAAAACAGTAAAAGCAACAGGTGCAGTAGTAAGCGGTCCAATTCCATTACCAACTCACAAACGTTATTTCACTGTAAACCGTTCAACTTTCGTTAATAAGAAATCTCGTGAACAATTCCAATTGTTCTCTTACAAACGTCTTATTGACATTCATAACTCAACTTCTAAAACCATTGACGCTCTAATGAAATTAGAATTACCAAGTGGTGTACAAGTTGAAATCAAAGCGTAATAAATTTATTTTACAAATCATTTAATAATACATTGAAATGCCAGGATTAATAGGAAAAAAAATCGGAATGACATCCGTTTTCAGTGCTGATGGTAAAAATGTACCATGCACTGTTATCGAAGCTGGTCCTTGTGTTGTTACCCAAATCAAAACCCTTGAAAAAGACGGTTATGAAGCTATCCAATTAGGTTTCTCTGAAAAATCAGAAAAACACACTAACAAAGCTGAAGCAGGTCTTTTCAAGAAAGTAGGTGTAGCTCCACAACGCCACTTGGTTGAGTTCAAAGGATTTGAAGGCGACATCAAAGTAGGTGATGTAATCACAGTTGATATGTTCGCTAATGACTCTTGGGTAGACGTAATCGGTACCTCTAAAGGTAAAGGTTTCCAAGGTGTTGTTAAACGTCATGGTTTCGGTGGTGTAGGTCAAACTACTCACGGTCAACATAACCGTTTAAGAGCTCCAGGTTCTATCGGTGCTTGTTCTTACCCAGCAAAAGTGTTTAAAGGAATGCGTATGGCAGGCCAAACAGGCAATGCACGCGTTACCGTTGAAAACCTTGAGATTTTAAAAGTGATTCCTGAAAATAACCTTATCTTAATCAAAGGTTCAGTTCCAGGAGCAAAAGGTTCAATCGTAATAGTAAATAAATAATGGAACTAAGTATATATAACATCGAAGGAAAAGACACCGGCAAGAAGATTTCATTAGATGAATCTATCTTCGGAATTGAGCCTAACGATCACGCTATTTACTTAGATGTGAAACAATACATGGCTAACAATCGCCAAGGTACTCACAAATCTAAACAAAGAAGCGAAGTAGCTGGTAGTACACGTAAGTTAGGTCGTCAAAAAGGTGGTGGCGGTGCTCGCCCTGGTGATATCAAATCACCTGTTCGCGTAGGTGGTGGTCGCATATTTGGTCCAGTGCCACGTGATTACAACTTTAAACTAAACAAAAAAGTTAAACAACTAGCACGTAAATCTGCACTTTCTTATAAAGTTCAAGAAAACGCTCTAATCGTAGTTGAAGACTTCAATTTAGAAGCACCAAAGACAAAAAATTACGTTGCAATGCTTAAAAACTTAAAATGTGATGATAAAAAATCACTTTTAGTTTTACCAGAAGCAAATAAAAACGTATATTTGTCAGCTCGTAACTTAGCAAAAGCTAACGTTATGGTTTTAGCAGACGTTAATACCTACAGCATCCTTGATGCAAAATACATGGTGTTAACCGAAAAAGCAGTAGCAGATTTAACAGCATCATTTAACGCTTAAGGAGGAAATAAGTAATGAGTATCATAATTAAACCTATCGTTACAGAAAAGGCAACCTTACTTACAGAAAAACTTAATCGTTATTCTTTCAAAGTTAATAAGGATGCTAACAAAATACAGATCAAAAAAGCTGTAGAAGCTGCTTATAACGTGACTGTAGTTGATGTCAACACTTCAATTGTACGTGGTAAAAACAAAACACGCTACACAAAAGCTGGCATCATTAAAGGTGCAACTTCTGATTACAAAAAAGCAGTAGTTACACTTAAAGAAGGAGATTTAATCGATTTTTATAGCAACATTTAATAAAATAAAATGGCTGTACGTAAATTCAACCCAACAACACCGGGGCAAAGACACAAGATTATTGGAACATTTGACACAATTACTGCAAGTGCTCCAGAAAAATCTCTTGTAGTTGGTAAAAAATCAACAGGTGGTCGTAACAACGCAGGTAAAATGACCATGCGCTATTTAGGTGGCGGACACAAGAGAAAATTCAGAGTAATTGATTTCAAGCGAGAAAAAGACGGTATCCCTGCAACTGTTAAAACTATCGAGTACGATCCAAACCGTTCTGCTCGTATCGCATTATTATTCTATGCTGATGGCGAAAAACGCTACATTCTCGCTCCTAATGGTCTAGAAGTAGGTCAAGTACTTCTTTCTGGTGCAGAAGCTGCTCCAGAAGTAGGTAACTCACTACCTCTACAAAACATTCCATTAGGTACTGTTATCCACAATATTGAGTTAAGACCTGGCCAAGGAGCTGCTTTAGTTCGTTCTGCAGGTACTTTCGCTCAGTTAACCTCTCGCGAAGGCAAATATGCTATTATCAAATTACCTTCAGGTGAAACACGTATGATTCTTTGCACTTGCAAAGCTACCATCGGTGCCGTAGGTAATTCAGATCACGCTCTTGAACAATCTGGTAAAGCTGGTCGTTCTCGCTGGTTCGGACGTCGTCCACACAACCGTGGTGTAGTAATGAACCCAGTGGATCACCCAATGGGTGGTGGTGAAGGCCGTCAATCAGGTGGTCACCCAAGATCACGTAAAGGCTTACTAGCTAAAGGCTATAAGACACGTGCTCCTAAGAAAGCTTCAAGCAGATACATTATCGAGAGAAAGAAAAAGTAATTTGATAATTTAAGAGAAGTAACATGAGTCGTTCATTAAAAAAAGGACCTTTCATCTGCGTAAAACTTGAAAAGAAAGTTATCGCAATGAATGAGGCAAATAAAAAATCAGTAGTCAAAACTTGGTCAAGAGCTTCTATGATTTCTCCAGACTTCGTTGGTCACACTATTGCTGTACACAATGGAAACAAATTTATTCCAGTTTACGTTACAGAAAACATGGTAGGCCACAAACTTGGTGAATTCGCTCCAACTAGAACTTTCAAAGGCCACAGTGGTAACAGAAAATAAAATAATTAGATATGGGTGTTAGAAAAAGACAATCATCAGACAATCGTAAAGAGGCTAGAAAGTCTGTTTACTTTGCCAAGTTAAATGATGTGCCTACATCACCTCGTAAAATGCGTCTTGTCGCTGACATGATTAGAGGTGTAGAAGTACACAAAGCGCTTGGTATGCTGAAATTTTCTACTAAGGAAGCAGCTGGTCGTTTAGAAAAACTTCTTCGTTCAGCAATCGCTAACTGGGAACAAAAAACTCAGCAAAAAGCAGAAGACGGTAACTTATTCGTAAGTGCTGTATTCGTTGACGCAGGTAGAACTTTAAAACGCTTACGTCCAGCTCCACAAGGTCGTGGCTATCGTATCCGTAAACGTTCAAACCACGTTACAATTTGTGTTGATAGTATGAACAATAACGATGCTAAATAATAGATAGTATGGGACAAAAAGTAAATCCAATTGCAAACCGTTTAGGAATCATTAAAGGTTGGGATTCAAACTGGATCAACCGTAATAATTATGGTGATACTATCTTAGAGGATTCAAAAATCAGAAAATATTTGAATGCTCGTTTAGCAAAAGCTAACGTATCTCGTATTATCATAGAACGTACACTTAAGTTAACAACAATTACCGTTTGCACCTCTCGTCCAGGTATGATCATTGGTAAAGGCGGTCAAGAAGTTGACAAACTTAAAGAAGAGTTAAAGAAAATCACCGATAAAGACGTACAAATTAACATCTTTGAAATTAAGAAGCCAGAATTAGACGCTGAAATCGTTGGTAACCAAATCGCTCGTCAAATCGAAGGTAAATTCGCTTATCGTCGTGCTGTTAAAAACGCTATTTCTTCAACAATGCGTGCTGGAGCAGAAGGTATCAAAGTTCAAGTATCTGGTCGTTTAAATGGTGCTGAAATGGCTCGTTCAGAAATGTATAAAGAAGGAAGAACTCCTCTTCACACATTCCGCGCAGACATCGACTATGCACAATGCGAAGCTCTTACAAAAGTAGGTCTTATTGGTATTAAGGTTTGGATCTGCCGTGGCGAAGTTTACGGTAAAAAAGACCTTACTCCACAATTCACTGCTGCTAAGGAAAACCACGGTGCTGGTTTCAACCAAGGCAAGGGCTTTAAAAAGAGAAAAAAATAAACTGTTAATTCAAAGAAATTATGTTACAACCAAAGAAGACTAAGTTCAGAAGACCTCAGAAAGGTACTATGAAAGGCAATGCCGGTCGTGGTAACCAATTGGCCTTTGGATCTTTCGGGATTAAAGCTTTACAATCTAAATGGATAACTGGCCGTCAAATCGAGGCTGCTCGTATTGCGGTTACCAGATATATGCAACGTCAAGGTCAAGTATGGGTACGTATCTTCCCAGATAAACCTATCACTAAAAAACCAGCTGACGTACGTATGGGTAAAGGTAAAGGTAACCCAGAAGGCTACGTAGCTCCTGTAACTCCAGGACGTATGTTATTTGAAGTAGAAGGCGTTCCATTTGCAATCGCAAAAGAAGCATTACGTCTAGCTGCTCAAAAACTTCCAATCACAACAAAATTTGTTGTAAGAAGAGATTACGATTTTGAATCTGAAAACGCGTAAATAGTATGAAAACAGCAGAAATTAAAAATTTAACAGACAAAGAGCTTATTGAAAGACTTGAAACAGAAAAGGCTTCTTTATCAAAAATGAAGTTGAGCCATGCTATTTCTCCGCTAGAAAATCCTGGCAAAATTCGTGAGTCACGTAAAACTATCGCTCGCATCGAAACCGAGCTACGTCAAAGAGAAATAAACAAATAATAAATGCAGTCTGATATGAGAAATCTAAGAAAAGAAAGACAAGGCATCGTATCAAGCAACAAGATGGATAAAACCATCACTGTTGCTGTCAAATGGAAAGAAAAACATCCAATTTACGGTAAATTCGTAAATAAGACAAAAAAATACCACGCTCATGACGAAAACAATGAATGCGGTATTGGCGATACGGTAAGAATAATGGAAACTCGTCCTTTAAGCAAACTTAAAAGATGGAGATTAGTAGAAATAATTGAAAAAGCTAAATAAGTATGATACAACAAGAATCAAGACTTACCGTAGCTGACAACAGTGGCGCAAAAGAAGTGCTTTGCATCCGTGTACTAGGTGGTACCGGCAAGCGCTATGCCACAGTAGGGGACATAATTGTTGTAGCAGTTAAATCGGTAATCCCTTCAAGTGATACAAAAAAAGGTGCTGTTTCAAAAGCAGTAGTAGTACGTACCAAAAAAGAAATTAGACGTGCTGACGGTTCTTATATTCGCTTCGATGACAATGCATGTGTATTGTTAAATGGCGCAGGCGAAATGAGAGGTAGCCGTATCTTCGGTCCAGTTGCCAGAGAATTACGTGCAACTAACATGAAGATTGTTTCATTAGCACCAGAAGTTCTTTAATTAAGTAAATTTGATAGAGAATGGCTAAATTACACATTAAAAAAGGTGACACCGTTTACGTAAACGCAGGTAAAGACAAAGGTACAGTTGCTCGCGTTTTAGAAGTACAAGTTGAAAAACAACGTGCTATCGTAGAAGGTGTAAATATGGTTGCTAAACACACCAAACCTAATGCAAAAAGTCCACAAGGTGGCATCGTTAAAAAAGAAGCATCTATTCATATTTCAAACCTAAACCCAGTAGACAAAAACAACAAACCTACTCGTGTTGGTCGTAAATTAGTAGATGGTAAATTAGTACGTTACGCTAAAACTACAGGGGAGGAAATTAAATAATGAATACCGCTAGTTTAAAGAAAGAATATGCAGAGCGTATAGCTCCAGCTTTAATGAAGGAATTTGGTTACAAATCAACCATGCAAATTCCTGTGTTAGAAAAAATCGTTCTAAACCAAGGTTTAGGTCAAGCTGTTGCTGATAAAAAAATCATCGAAATCGCTATCAACGAAATGACAGCTATTTCTGGTCAAAAAGCAGTTGCTACATATTCTAAGAAAGATATTTCTAACTTCAAATTGCGTAAAAAAATGCCTATTGGCGTTTCTGTAACATTACGTCGTAACCAAATGTACGAATTCCTAGAAAAATTAGTACGCGTGGCTCTACCTCGTATTCGTGACTTCAAAGGAATTAATAGCAAAATGGACGGTCGTGGTAACTATACCTTCGGTATCCAAGAGCAAATTATTTTCCCAGAAATCAACATTGATGCAGTTTCTAAAATCATGGGTATGAACATTACATTCGTAACTTCTGCTAAAACTGATGAAGAAGCATTTGCATTATTGAAAGCATTTGGTTTACCATTTAAAAAATAATACGGAATATGGCAAAAGAATCAATGAAAGCCCGCGAGGTGAAAAGAGCAAAATTAGTTGCCAAATATGCTGCTAAACGTGAACAATACAAAGCAGAAGGTAATTATGAAGCTTTACAAAGCATTCCTAAAAATGCATCTCCGGTAAGATTACACAACCGTTGCAAATTAACTGGCCGTCCAAAAGGATATATTCGTTTATTCGGTATTTCACGTATTCAATTCCGTGAAATGGCTTCTAAAGGTTTAATCCCAGGCGTTAAAAAAGCAAGCTGGTAATTTAATTTAAAAGATTTTATTAACTAAATATTGTCAGGGTAGTCCTGATTAATTTAATTTATAATTTTATGACAGATCCAATCGCAGATTATTTGACGCGTTTACGTAACGCAATTCAGGCTGGTCACAAAGTGGTTGAAGTGCCTGCGTCAAATTTGAAGAAAGAACTTACCAAGATCTTGTTTGAACAAGGTTATATCTTGAATTATAAGTTCGAAGAAGATGGTCCTCAAGGAACTATCAAAATAGCTTTAAAATATGACAAAGCTAACAAAGTTAACGCTATCAAGAAATTGGTACGTGTTTCTACTCCAGGTTTGCGTAAATATGCAAGCCATAAAGATCTCCCACGTGTATTAAACGGTTTGGGTATTGCAATCATTTCTACCTCTAAAGGTGTAATGACAGATAAAGAAGCTCGCGAACTAAATGTTGGCGGTGAAGTATTATGTTACGTTTATTAATAGGAGGATAAAGAAATGTCAAGAATTGGAAAATTACCTATCAATATACCAGCAGGTGTTACAGTTACTGTAGGTGCTGGAAACGAAGTAGTCGTAAAAGGTCCAAAGGGAGAACTAAAACAAGTAGTTAATCCTATCATCAACGTAGAAGTTAATGGTAACGAAGTAGTTCTAACTCGTCCTAACGACGAAAAACAATCTAAAGCTATGCACGGCCTATACCGCGTGTTAGTAAACAACATGGTAGTAGGTGTGTCTCAAGGATACCAAAAAACTTTAGAACTTGTAGGTGTTGGTTACCGTGTTTCTAACCAAGGTCAAGTAATTGAATTCTCTCTAGGTTATACTCACGCTATCTACCTAAGACTTCCTGCAGAAGTTAAAGTTGAAACTAAGAGTGAAAGAAACCAAAACCCACTTGTTATCCTATCAAGCTGTGACAAACAACTTCTAGGTCAAGTATGTGCTAAGATTCGTTCATTCCGTAAACCAGAACCTTACAAAGGTAAAGGTATTAAGTTCGTTGGTGAATATATTCGTAGAAAAGCTGGCAAGTCTGCTGGTGCTAAATAATTAAAAACGTAGAATCATGATTGATAAAATAGCAAGAAGATTGAAAATTAAGGCTGGTGTTCGCGGAAAAATTTCTGGAACAGCCCAAAAGCCACGTATGTCAGTGTTCAAAAGCAACAGCCAGATCTACGTGCAAATTATTGACGATACCGCAGCAAACGGTGGTAAAACTTTAGTTGCTGAATCATCTTTAGCAATCAAAGAAAAAATGACCAAAACCGAAAAATCTGCAAAAGTTGGTGAACTAATCGCTAAGAAAGCTCTTGCAGCTGGTATCGAAACTGTGGTATTCGACCGTAACGGTTTCCTATATCACGGTAGAGTTAAACAATTGGCAGAAGCCGCTCGTAACGCAGGACTTAAATTCTAAGTATTATGGCAGGAAAAAACAATACAGTTAGATTAACAAACGAAAGTGAGTTAAAAGATAGATTAGTAGCAATTAACCGTGTTACTAAGGTTACAAAAGGTGGTCGTACCTTTACCTTTGCAGCTATCGTTGTTGTAGGTAACGAAGATGGCTTAGTAGGTTGGGGCTTAGGCAAAGCTGGTGAAGTAACCGCTGCCATTGCTAAAGGCGTAGAAATGGCTAAAAAGAACCTAATCAAAGTTCCTGTATTAAAAGGAACTATCCCTCACGAACAATCTGCTCGTTTCAGTGGTTCAGAAGTTTTCATCAAACCTGCAACAACTGGTACTGGTGTTAAAGCTGGTGGTGCGATGCGTGCTGTTCTTGAAAGCGTTGGTATTACCGACGTGTTAGCTAAGTCTAAAGGTTCTTCTAACCCTCATAACTTAGTTAAAGCTACTATCAAAGCTTTATCTGAATTAAGAGATGCTTACACTGTGGCTCAAAATCGTGGTGTTTCATTAGAAAAAGTATTCACAGGTAAATAAATACGACTATGGCAACAATAAAAATTAAACAAGTTAAAAGCCGTATTTCAGCTCCTAAAGATCAAAAATTGACTTTAGATGCACTTGGCTTAACAAAATTGAATGCAGTGGTAGAAAAAGAAGCAACTCCTCAAATTTTGGGTATGGTGCGTAAAGTTAAACACCTAGTTCAAGTGGTAGAATAATTCTTTTTATTAACGCTTTAAATAAAAGAAAAAATGAATTTAAGTAATTTGAAACCTGCTGAAGGTTCTGTAAAAACTCGTAAGAGAATAGGTCGTGGTCCAGGCTCTGGCTTAGGTGGTACTTCTACCCGTGGTCACAAAGGTGCTAAATCACGTTCTGGTTACTCAAGAAAGATTGGTTTTGAAGGTGGTCAAATGCCTATGCAACGTCGTTTGCCTAAATTTGGCTTCAAAAATATTAATCGCGTAGAGTACAAAGCAATCGGTTTATCTACTTTACAAGAATTAGCTGACGCTAAACAATTAACAAAAATCTCTGTTGCTGATCTAGTAGAAGCAGGATTCGTTTCTTCTAAACGTCTAGTTAAAATTCTTGCAAAAGGCGAATTAACTGCTAAATTAGAAGTATCTGCTCACGCTTTCTCTAAAGCTGCTATTGAAGCTATTGAAAAAGCAGGTGGTTCTGCAGTAACATTATAATCTAAAATTTTTGTATGAAAAAATTCATTCAAACCATACAAAACATTTTCAAAATAGAGGAGTTACGCTCTCGTCTAGGTATCACACTGCTTTTAGTTGTGATATATAGATTTGGGTCATTTGTGGCACTTCCTGGCATTGACACAACTCAACTAGCAAACCTTTCTCAACAAACAGAAGGTGGTCTAATGATGTTGTTAGATATGTTCTCTGGGGGTGCATTCTCAAATGCCTCTATTTTTGCACTTGGTATTATGCCTTATATCACAGCATCTATCGTTGTGCAATTGTTAGGTATGGCTATCCCTTATTTTAGAAAATTACAACAAGACGGTGAAAGTGGTCGTAACAAACTAAACCAAATCACACGTTACTTAACTGTTGTAGTTTTAATAGTACAAGGTGCAGCATATTTAGCTAACTTACGTATGCAACTAGGTTCAGTTGTTCCAGAAGGAGCATTCTTCTTGTTCTCTTCTATCGTGATTCTAGCTGCAGGTAGTATGTTTGTGCTTTGGTTAGGTGAAAGAATCACAGAGAGAGGTATCGGCAATGGTGTGTCATTCATCATCTTAGTTGGTATTATCGCTCGTCTTCCTCAAGCATTGATCGGTGAATTTGCTTCACGTTTATCTGATGCAACAGGTGGTCTTGTGATGTTCTTAGCCGAGTTAGTATTACTATTGTTAGTTATATGTGGTTCTATCCTTCTAGTTCAAGGTACACGTAGAATCCCAGTGCAATATGCAAAACAAGTAATAGGTAATAGACAATATGGTGGTGTTTACCAATTTATTCCATTAAAAGTGAATGCTGCTGGTGTAATGCCTATCATCTTTGCTCAAGCTATTATGTTTATTCCAGCTTCTGTTGCAGGTTTATTTACAGCAGATGGCGAAGTGAGCAACTTTGCACTAGCTATGATGGATGTTAATGGTTTCTGGTATAACCTAGTGTTCTTCTTGTTAATCATTGCATTCACATATTTCTATACAGCAGTTACTATCAACCCAACTCAAATGGCTGAACATTTGAAATTAAATAATGGTTTCATCCCAGGTGTTAAACCAGGTAAAAAGACTGCAGAGTATCTTGATACTGTAATGTCTCGTATTACTTTACCAGGTTCTATCTTCTTAGGTGTTGTAGCTATTATGCCTGCATTTGCAGGGTTGCTAGGTATTAGTCAATCATTCGCACAATTCTTTGGTGGTACATCACTACTAATTATGGTGGGTGTGGTTCTAGATACTCTACAACAAATAGAGAGTCATTTGTTGATGCGTCACTATGACGGCTTAATGGAAAGCGGTAAAATTAAAGGAAGACACGGCTCTTTAGCTGCATATTAATAGAATATGATTTATCTTAAGACGCCAGAAGAAATAGCTCTATTAAGAGCAAGCAATCAGTTAGTGGGTAAAACTTTAGCTGAAGTAGCTAAGCATATCAGAGTGGGTGTTACCACTCTGGAGCTTGACAAAATAGCTGAAGATTTTATCCGTTCTAACGGTGCTGTTCCTGGTTTCTTAGGTTACGGCGGATTCCCTAATACTTTATGTGTTTCAGTCAATGATCAAGTAGTTCACGGCATTCCTTCAAACTATGCTCTTAAAGAGGGTGATATAGTATCTGTAGACTGCGGTGTGTTACAAAATGGTTACTACGGAGACTCTGCTTACACCTTTTGTGTAGGAAAAGTTGACGAAAAAGTTAAAAAATTGCTGAAAATTACAAAAGAATCACTATCTTTGGGGATTGATTCGGCGCAACACGGAAATCGCATAGGCGATATCGGGTATGCTATACAAAAACACTGCCAAGCAGCAGGGTTTTCTGTTGTACGTAAACTTGTGGGTCATGGGGTTGGTAAAAACCTTCATGAGGACCCAGAAGTGCCTAATTTTGGTAAAAGAGGTCAGGGCGTACTTCTTAAAGAAGGTATGGTTATTGCGATAGAACCTATGATTAATATGGGAAATAGAGATGTGGTTCAAGAGAAAGATGGTTGGACTATTCGTACAATAGATAGAAAACCTTCTGCTCACTTTGAACACACTATTGCTATTCGTAAGGGCAAAGCTGAGATATTATCAACATTCGATTATATAGAAGAAGTTTTAAACAGTAAATAAATGGCAAAACAAGCAGCTATTGAACAAGACGGAACTATCGTTGAAGCTCTTTCTAATGCAATGTTCCGTGTAGAGTTAGAGAACGGTCATGAAATTACCGCACATATCTCTGGCAAAATGCGTATGCACTATATTCGTATTTTACCTGGAGATAAAGTGAAAGTGGAAATGTCTCCATACGACTTAACAAAGGGACGTATTTCATTCAGATACAAATAATTAAAATATATATAGCATGAAAGTCAAAGCATCAATCAAAAAACGTTCTGACGAATGTCAAATCGTTAGAAGAAAAGGACGTCTTTACGTAATTAATAAAAAGAATCCTAAAGAAAAACAACGTCAAGGTTAATTTTTTAAATATTTATAAATAGTTTATGGCTATAAGAATTGCAGGAGTAGATTTACCTCAAAATAAGAGAGGTGAAATAGGTTTAACCTATATCTACGGAATAGGAAGAAGCAGTGCTAATAAAATATTAGCTGAAGCTGGAATTGACAAAGACATCAAGGTAAAAGACTGGACAGATGATCAAGCATCTAAAATCCGTGATATCATTGGTGCAGAGTTCAAAGTAGAGGGCGATTTACGCTCTGAAGTACAACTTAACATCAAACGCTTGATGGATATAGGTTGCTATCGTGGTATTCGTCACCGTATTGGTTTACCATTACGTGGTCAAAGTACTAAAAACAACGCTCGTACTCGCAAGGGTAAAAAGAAAACTGTTGCTAACAAGAAAAAAGCAACTAAATAATTAATTTGTCAAATCCGTTAAAAAGTAAGAAAACATGGCAAAGAAAACTGCTGCTACCAAAAAAAGAGTAGTGAAAATAGACGGAACAGGTCAAGCACACGTTTATTCGTCTTTCAATAATATTATTGTAACTATTACCAATGCAGAAGGTCAAGTAATTTCTTGGTCATCAGCTGGTAAAATGGGCTTCCGTGGTTCTAAAAAGAACACCCCTTACGCAGCTCAAATGGCTGCACAAGATTGTGCTAAAGTAGCTTACGATCTTGGTTTACGCAAAGTTAAAGCATACGTTAAAGGTCCAGGTAACGGACGTGAATCTGCTATCAGAACTATCCACGGTGCTGGTATCGAAGTAACAGAAATCGTAGACGTTACTCCACTACCACACAATGGTTGTCGTCCTCCAAAAAGAAGAAGAGTATAATATTAATTTACAACATTAAATTTAAAGAAAATGGCAAGATATATTGGACCTAAATCAAGAATAGCTCGTAAATTTGGTGAACCTATTTTCGGAGCTGATAAAGTGTTGTCTAAGAAAAATTATGCTCCTGGTCAACACGGCAACTCTCGCAAGAGAAAAACTTCTGAATACGGTATTCAGTTAAAAGAAAAACAAAAAGCTAAATATACCTACGGTGTTTTAGAAAAACAATTCTCTAACTTGTTTGCTAAAGCTACTCGTGCTAAAGGTATTACAGGTGAAATTCTATTACAACTTCTTGAATCTCGTTTAGACAACGTTGTATATCGTTTAGGATTTGCTCGTACACGTGCTGCTGCTCGTCAACTTGTAAGTCACAAACACATTGTAGTAAACGGTCAAGTGGTTAATATTCCTTCATATCAAGTTAAAGCAGGTGACGTTGTTGCTGTTCGCGAAAAATCTAAATCTTTAGAAGTTATCGCTGATTCACTAAGCGGCTTCAACCACAGTAAATATGCTTGGATAGAATTCGATTCAGCAGCTATGGCAGGTAAATTCTTACATTTACCAGAAAGAGCTGACATTCCTGAAAATATCAAGGAACAATTAATCGTCGAACTTTACTCTAAAAATTAATTTTGAATTATGCCTTTATTACCATTTCAAAAACCAGAGCAAGTCATCATGCTTGAAGCAAATGCGTTCCACGGAAAATTCGAATTCCGTCCATTGGAACCAGGCTTTGGTGTTACTATCGGTAATGCTCTACGCCGCATTTTGCTTTCATCATTAGAAGGCTATGCAATCACCTCTATCAAAATTGATGGAGTTGAACATGAGTTTGCAACTATCCCAGGTGTAACAGAAGATGTAACAAACATCATCTTAGCACTTAAACAAGTTCGTTTCAAACAAGTTGTTGATGGTGCAGACACAGAAACTGTAGTTATTGACATAACAGATACAACCACATTTAAAGCTGGTAATATAGGAAAGCAGTTGAAGAATTTTGAAGTTTTAAATCCAGATTTATTAATCTGTACTTTAGAACCTACAACTCGCGTTCGTATGGAATTAACTATTAATAAAGGTCGTGGTTATGTTCCTGCAGAAGAAAATAGACTTCCAAATCAAGCAGTGAACGTAATTCCAATCGATTCAATCTATACTCCAATAGTTAATGTGAAGTATGCTTCTGAGAACTTCCGCGTGGAACAAAAAACTGACTATGAAAAGTTAACTATCGAAATTGATACAGATGGTTCTATTCATCCAAAAGATGCTTTAAAAGAAGCAGCTAAGATTTTAATCCACCACTTTATGTTGTTCTCTGACGAGAAAATTACTATTGATTTAGATAGTTTAGATGGAGAAGAAGACTTCGATGAAGATGCACTACACATGCGCCAATTATTGAAAACTAAATTAACTGATTTAGATCTTTCAGTTCGTGCATTGAACTGCTTAAAATCTGCAGAAGTAGAAACTCTAGCTGAACTTGTATCATTCAATCGTAATGATTTGTTGAAGTTCCGTAACTTTGGTAAAAAATCTTTAGTCGAATTAGATGAAAAACTAGAAAGTCTAAATCTATCATTCGGCATGGATATTTCAAAATATAAATTAGATAAAGAGTAATAACGATGAGACACAATAAAAAATTCAATCACTTAGGTAGAAAAACTGCTCACAGAGATGCAATGTTATCTAATATGGCAGTATCTCTTATTCAACATAAGAAAATCACTACCACTTTAGCAAAAGCTAAAGAATTACGTAAATTCATTGAACCACTTATCACTAAAGCTAAAGACGATACCACAAACTCACGTCGTATGGTATTCTCTCAACTTCAAAACAAAGAAGCTGTAAGCTTACTATTCGGTGAAATCGCACAACGCATTGGTGACCGTCCAGGTGGTTACACACGTATTCTTAAAACTGGTTTCCGTTTAGGTGACGCTGCTCAAATGTGCTTCATTGAGCTAGTTGACTACAACGAAAACTTACTTAAAGATACTGCTTCTAAAAAGAAAACAAGAACACGTCGTTCTTCTAAAAAAGCAGCTGAAGTTGTTGAAGCAGCTCCAGTGGCAGAAGCAGCAGAATCTGCAGAATAATTTTATTCTACATAGCAAAAAAATGGACGGGAATTCTCGTCCATTTTTTGTATTTACTAATACACATGACTTTATGAGATTTGTATTTTTCTTTCTATTCTTCTTTTTAATGTCTTTTGGACCAGTATTACTTTATTCTTTTGGAATTAAGGGTGATAGTAAATCTACATTGATTTCAAAAATGATTAAGGTGGTATTGAGTGTTATTCCTATAGTATTTATATCATATTATTTATGTTCTATAACTGGTTGGGTAAGGCTAGATTCTAAGGTTGTTTGTCTTTTGAATATAAGTATGATTCTGTTCTTTTTCCCTCTAAATATATACCTGCTGAGCAAGGCTGCTTATGTATATTTTAGAGATAAAAAGAGTAAAAGATTAGCTTGGCTGCCTATAGTAGGTGGTACTTTGGCTGTGGTATTGTTTGTTATATTAGCATGGGGTATAGCAGATAGAATGAATGTACAGGTAAGAGAGGTGGAGGTGTCGCTGAAGGACTTACCAGAGCCTTTTGATGGACTTAAAATTGTGCAGTTTACAGATGTGCACGTGGGTTGTTTAGATGGTGCGCGAGAGTACTTAAATAAGATTGTAGAGATTTCAAATTCTTATGATCCTGATATTGTAATGCTCACTGGTGATTTAATTAATGTGGCTGCGTGGGAGGCAGAGGGAACAGAAGGCGCTTTAAATAGTATTAGTGCAAAACTTGGTAAATATGCAGTGCTTGGTAATCACGATTATGGTAAGTATTATAAATGGGATTGCGCTCAAGATAGTATAGATAATCTTGAGGCTGTAAAAAATGTATATAGAAACTTTGATTTTGATTTGCTTTTAAATGAAAATAGGGTGCTAGTATCTCAAGGTGATACTTTAGTGGTGGCAGGAATGGAAAACTGCGGCGAAGAGCCATTCCCTTGTTATGGTAATATGGATGCGTCGCTTCTTGGTGTAGAGGATAAACCTGTACTACTTCTTTCTCACGACCCAAGTACTTGGAAAACAAATGTTTTGCAGTATAAAAACGTATTAATGACATTTTCTGGTCATACACATGCGGCACAGATGGGCATTGAAATAGGAAACTTCAAATTTTCACCAGCTCAGTATTTGTACGATGAATGGGATGGACTCTATGAGCAAAATGGAAGGTATCTTTTTGTTTCCCGCGGAGTAGGTTATGTGGGTCTTGCATTTCGCCTTGGTATGCGACCAGAAATTACAGTGATAACGCTTGTAAAAAAGTAAAGATGTTTTATTAGTATTGCCATTTTTGTAGAAATTGTATTATATTTGTCGTAGTGACATTAAAATAAACAGAATTATAAGAAGAAACAGAAAACAAAAACCTAACATATAACGTTTTTATAATCATTTACTGATTATTCTAAGTATTCTCAAAACCTAGGAAATTTTGACACAATACGTAAGAATGAGTCCGGTGAGTGTCTGCGTGTTTATGCGTGGACTCGGCTTATCTTGTATTGTGGGGCTTCCTAGGGCCTAGAGAATAGAGATATGGTTGGGTCCGCGTTTTATTTTAACCTTAAATCAACACGCAGATGAGTACTACTTTTCATATTGGCTCTATTATTAGAAACGAACTTCGCAGGCAAGGCAAAACAAATGCTTGGTTTGCCAAGGAAATCAATGTGAATCCTCGTACTGTGAATAAAATCTTCCTCAAGGGTGTGATTGATACTCATCAACTACTTCTAATATCTCAAGCCTTGGGAGTTGACTTCTTTAAATACTACTCAGAACAGCTATAAAATGCATTGCCCAAAACGGGCAGATTGCCTAAAATGGGCAATCTTAATAAACTTTTGCTATCTATTTAAGGTCTATCTTTGCGTGCTAAAACATAAATGTATAGATTTTATAAATTAAACATAATGAAGAAATTAAGTTTTTTATTGTTAGTTCTCTTTGTCTTGTTTTCAGGGAGTGTCTCTGCAAAAGATAAAGAGCAAGATTTTAGTCAAACAAAAATTAGTTGGAATGGAGCGCCTGAGTATGAGTTTAAACTTATAGAATGCCGAGGCTCTTCGTTTACCTCAACTGTGTATATGAAGTTTTCTATCAAACATAATCTGGCGAACCAGTATTTAGATATATATTCGGATGGCGCCTTTGATAGATATGGTGAAGGTTACTATGTTTATATATTTGGCAAGGATCCTTTGACTTCATCGTTTGAATATTGTAAAAGAGTAAAAGAAGTCTTATATACAGACAAAGAAACTATAATCAGTATAAATATGACTGTTTCTAATAAAATATCTTGTTTTGATTCTGTGAGATTGAATTTTAGTATTGATAAACCAGTTTTAGAGAAAGGTTTTTTTGATTTAGAGTTTATTAATGTGCCAATAGAGTGGAAATTTCTATAAAATCTAGAATATGAAAAGAATTTATAATTATGTATTAATAACATGTTTGGTATGTTTATTATCATCATGTGGTTTATTTAAATCAAGTTCTGAGAAAACAGAACTCCCAGTTCAAGATTTTTCGCAGACAAGTATTTCTATGGGAAATTTAGATGGATATAAAATGCAGGTTGTGAATTGTATTGGTTACAAAAATTCTCAAGTTGTTTACTTGTATGTTGTTTTTAAGCATGAGATTGCAAATCATGATATTGCTTTTAATAATCGTGAAGCATTTAGCGAATGGGGTGATGAGTATGTTTACTCTATTACCAACAATTTGAGTAGTAGTGAATGGAAAAATAGGGTGACCTGTTCTACTCGAACTAATGAAGTTAAAACACTTTGTATGCGTATAGAGTCAGTTCTTCCTAGTGTAGATAAGATAAGTACCTTTATATTAGGCAGCTATGTTACTTATCCGAATTCAAAATCAAGTGAAATTATAATTAGAAATATTCCTATAGCGTGGCAATAAAATTAAATAATATGAGAAAATTAGTAAAGTATTTTGTAGCAAGTATATTGTTCTTTTCTTGCTCATTAATGGTTAGTGCAAATAATCTACCTGTGTATTCTTCTGATGAGTTTGAAATAAAATTATTAAAATGTATAGGTAATTCAAGTGCTCAACTAGTAAAAATGGAATTTGTTTTTACTCATCAATTATCAAATAGAGATGTTCATTTCGATAGTGAAGGTGCTTATGATGAAGAAGGGAACTCGTATGTAATGGATGTTTATGGTTCAAAAAATCTTGTTGATAATATTTTTTACATTCCATATAATCAAGCTAGAAAAATCAAGGTAGATGTTAAGTCTGTTTTACCAACTGTAGAAAAACTAAGTTCAGTTGTATTAAAAATCTATTTCCCCATTCCAGATGGTAGATCTATTGAAGTAACTCTTCGTGATATTCCTATTACTTGGAAATACTAACAAATAAAACTTAAATTATGAAAAAATACTTATTCTTATCTGTTTTATGTCTGTTGTTTTGTACTTCTTGTGATAAACATGAGGTTAGAACTGTCACTTTCTTAGGATTAAAGGTTTCTGAGTATCAGGTTTTAGTTGATGAAAATAAAAATGACATTAAGGATGGCTATTACTATGAGTTTCACGAAACAGGGAAAGTTTCTATTAGTGGTAGTTATGAAATGGATAATAAGGTTGGAGAATGGAAGCACTTCTCAAACGAGGGGAAACTATTGCGCGAATGTACTTTTGTAGATGGTAAAGAACATGGTCTATATGTATCTTACGATGAGAAAGGTAATGTTATTAGAAGAGGTAACTATGTAAATGGTAAACGTGAGGGTGTATGGGAGTTTGCTTTGAAGAATGATATTACAAAACTTCGTCAGGCATATAAAAATGGTTTACGTGAGGATATATTTGGAACATGGAATACAGTGAAGAAATATTCTTATGGAATAAAATCTATGAAATTCAATGAAGATGGAACTTGTCTTATTGTGAAATCTAAGGGCGAAGAAGTGAAGGGAGAGTATTATATATTGGATGAGGATAAAGAGCTTAAACTTCCTATTGGTACATATAACATTAGTTCTTTAGATGATAAAGAACTTGTGATTTATCAAGAAAATAATAGATATGACTTCTTTTTAGGATGGAGTCAGACTATAATTAAGGCAAATAAGATAACTGAATAATTTATGAAGAAATTCTTTATATTTTAATAGTCTTTCTAATCTTTCTATTATCATAGACAAAGGAAATAAGAATAAAGAAGGTTAAGTATAGTTCTTTTATAATCAATCTCCCCAAGTCGATTCATTTCGGTTTGGGGATTATTGTTGTTTTTTGGGGTGTTGATTTTTACAGAGATATTTAGTATCTTTGCACTGAATAAATTCAGTGCGACATTTGTCGCAACCTATATATTAAGATTATGGAATTTAAGAGAATTTTGTTGAAGCTTAGTGGTGAGTCTTTGATGGGCGAACAGGGTTATGGTATTGATTCTAATCGCTTGCAGGACTATGCTGTACAGATAAAAGAGGCAACCGAGATGGGTGTGCAAGTGGCTATCGTGATTGGTGGTGGAAATATTTTCCGCGGCTTGAGCGGTGCTTCTAAGGGTTTTGACCGTGTGAAAGGCGACCAAATGGGTATGCTTGCTACTGTGATTAACTCTCTTGCGCTTAGCTCTGCTCTTACTGCTCTTGGTGTGAAAAACAAGGTGCTTACTGCAATTAGAATGGAGCCTATTGGTGAATATTATAGCAGCGATAAGGCTATTCAATGCCTTGAAGAGGGTAAAGTGGTAATTCTTTCTGCTGGTACTGGTAACCCATTCTTTACAACAGATACAGGTTCTTCTCTTCGTGGTATTGAGCTTAAGGCTGATGTGATGCTTAAAGGTACTCGCGTGGATGGTATTTATACTGCTGACCCAGAGAAAGATCCTACTGCAACTAAGTTTGATGAAATTTCTTTCGACGATATTTACAACAAAGGACTTAAAGTGATGGACCTTACTGCTACTACAATGTGTAAGGAAAATAAACTTCCTATTTATGTGTTTAATATGGATGTTTATGGCAACCTTAAAAAGGTGCTTAGTGGCGAGAAAATAGGTACATTGGTTACATTATAAACAATAGTAAATTTTATGATAGACGTAAAACAAAATCTTGCTGATGCTTCTGAAAAAATGGAAGCTGCAGTATTATTCTTAGATGATTCTTTAGCACGTATTCGTGCAGGTAAAGCTAGTGTGCGTATTCTTGACCCGGTGAGAGTGGAATATTATGGTTCTATGACTCCACTTTCTGGTGTGGCTTCTATTACTACTCCAGATGCTCGTACCATTGCTATCCAACCATGGGAAAAAGCTATGATTCGCGAAATTGAACGCGCTATTATGGCTTCTGAAGTGGGTATTACTCCAGAAAACAATGGTGAAATCATTCGTCTTTGCATTCCTCCTTTAACTGAGGATCGTCGTAAAGCATTGGTAAAACAAGCTAAACAAGAGGGTGAAGATGCTAAAATTAGTGTTCGCAACGCTCGTCGTGATGCTATCGACCAACTAAAGAAAGCTATTAAAGATGGTCTTCCAGAAGATGCTGAGAAGGATGCTGAGGCTAATGTGCAAAAAGCACACGACAAGTTCATCAAAGAAATTGATGAAAAAGTGGCTCTTAAAGAAAAAGAAATTATGACAGTGTAATGCTTAAAAAGCTAATTACATTAATATTACTTTTAGTTATAACGCTATCGGTTTTTGCAAAGGAGAAAACTGATAGCGTTTCTTCGCATATAGTGGTGCCAAAGAGTTGGTTTATAGTGCCTGTTGGCTTTTATCAAGAGGAAACGAGTGTTGGTTTAGGACTAACTGGAGGATATTATTTTAACTCAAAATCTTTAGATAGAATTAGTAGTATTTCTGGTAGTGCAATTTATACATTTCTCAACCAAGCTAAAATAAATATTAATACACGTGCAAATTTTGCAGAAAACAAGGTTTCATTGTTGGGGAATATAAACTTAAGACATTATGTGGAGCATTATTATGGAATCTCAAATGATGTTAATGAGCTGTTTGGGCTTGATGGAAGTGGAATCAATGTTTATACGTCTCAAGCATTTGATATAAATGTTCAGCCTTTTTATAATTTTACACGTGATATTTCAGCTGGTGTTTATTTAAGGGCTCGTGGTGAGAGGATGGTGGAATTTAATGAACCGCTTCAGGCTAGTGTAGAGAAGTGTAAGCAGACATTTGGGGATGCAGGTTGGGATGATTATTTTATGTGGGGTATAGGCTTGCAGTTTATGTATGATAGTAGGGATAATATGTTTTATCCACAGAAATTTAGTAATTTCTTGAAATTTAATGCGACTACTTATAATAAGGCTTTGGGTAGTAGTTATAGTTTCACAGGTTTAAATTTAGATTTTCGTCAATATATTCCTACTTGGTTGGGACAAATGTTTGTTTGGCAAGTGAAGTTTGAAACTGCTTTGGGTGGAGAACTTCCTTTTCAGATGTTGTCTACAATCGGGGGTAGTGATAATATAAGGGGTGTTAGAGAGCGCAAATTCATAGATAATACTATGTTTGAGTGTCAAGTGGAGTATCGTATTCCTATATGGTGGCGCTTTAAAGCTGCGGTATTCTGTTCGGTAGGTGATGTTTTTGATATTTACAACCCAGAAATAGTAAAACCTAAAGTGGGTTATGGTGCAGGTTTAAGATGTAGACTTAATGATGCGAGAGTTCACTTAAGGGTGGATGTAGCAGGCAATAATTATGGTGAATGGAAGTTTTATATAACAGCAACTGAGGCTTTCTAAAAAATGTGTAAAGGATTAGTAATAAAAAATACAGGTAGTTTATTCTTGGTTCAGCTAGAAGATGGCTCTGTGGTTGAAACAAGTTTGCGTGGACGTTTTCGTCTTAAGGGTATACGTTCTACCAACCCTGTAGTGGTGGGTGATATTGTTACAGTGGAGGGTGAAACTATTGTAGATATTGAACCTAGAAAAAATTATATAATTAGAAAGTCTTCAAATCTTTCTAAGGAGTCGCATATTTTAGCTGCTAATATAGATCAAGTATTTTTGGTAGTAACAATTAAGAAACCTGAGACTCCTTTTGAGTTTATTGATAGATTTCTGCTTACTGCCAATGCTTATCATATACCTGTGGTGATAGTGCTAAACAAGGTGGATATCCTTGATGAGGATGAAATGGCTCTAGCGGAAGCAATAAAAGCACTTTATGAAACAAATTTAGGTTATAAGGTGGTATTTTCTTCTACTGTGACAAGGAAAGGTGTAGATGAAGTGAGGTTGATGCTAAAAGATAAGTTGAGTTTGTTCTCTGGAAATTCGGGAGTGGGCAAATCTTCTCTTTTAAATATGTTAGAGCCTTCGTTAGAACTTAAAGTGGGAGATGTATCTCGTCAACATCAAACAGGTATGCATACTACTACATATTCTGAGGTGTTTGATATTGCAGGGGGTAAGGTAATTGATTCTCCGGGTATTAAGGGGTTTGGTATTATTGATATGGAGGCGGCTGAGATAAGCAAGTTCTTTCCTGATATAGCAAAATTTGCTCTTGAGTGTAGGTTTGATGATTGTAAACACTTGAATGAGCCTAGTTGTGCAGTGCTGAAGGCACTTGAGGAGCAAAAGATTGCGGCATCTCGTTATAATAGTTATAAGAGTATTTTACTAGATTTGGACGAAAAGAAATATAGATAATGAAATTTTCTATCTACGATAAGAAGGATACATTAAAGTATGTATTGGTGGCAGTGGCAATAATTATTGCAGTGACCTTTTATGCGTTGTCAACAAAACTTGTGTCGGTTTTAGAGGAAAAGGAACAGGCGAAGATGGAATTGTGGGCTGAGGCTACGCGTGAAATTTCGTTGGCAGATATTAATACGGATATTTCTTTCTTACGAACTGTGATTGGTGAGAATACTACAATTCCTGTTATATTAGCTGATTCCTCTTATAAGGTTTTGAGTTATAGGAATTTGCCAGAAATTGGTTTTTCTGATGAGGAGCTTAGTGATATGGCAAAGGAGTTTGCGGAGAAAAATGAGCCTATTGTTATAGAATTACCTTATGATACAAAGCAGTTTATATATTATGATGATTCTACTCTTTTAACTTTGTTGAGATATATTCCACTTGCGATATTGGTGGTGGTAGTAGTTTTCTTGCTTTGTGTAGTGGCGCTTCTTCTAACAATTAAACAATCTGAGCAAAATAGATTGTGGATTGGGCTTTTTAAGGAAACAGCTCATCAGTTGGGGACTCCCACATCGTCTCTTATGGCATGGTCTGAGGTACTTAAGATGAATTATCCAGATGATGAACTTATTCCTGAACTGGATAAAGATATTGTAAGACTTAAGACTATAGTGGAACGTTTTTCTCAGATTGGTTCAAAGACAGAATTAGAAGTAGCGAATGTGTCTGAGGTGATTTCTGAGGTGTTGAACTATATGAGGAATAGAATTTCAAAACAGGTTACAATAAAAGCAGATTTACCTAATGAGGCTTTTGTTATGCTTAATATACCTCTGTTTGAGTGGGTGATAGAGAACTTATGTAAGAATGCAGTGGATGCTATGGAGGGGCGTGGTACGCTTACTATAGAAATGAGTGAAACTCCTAGCGCAGTGGTGGTGGATGTGACCGATACTGGTAAGGGTATTTCGAAATTGAATGTCTCTAAGGTATTTAATATGGGATTCACAACTAAGAAAAGAGGCTGGGGTTTGGGATTGTCTCTATCTAGGAGAATTATTAAGGAATATCATGGTGGAAAGATATATGTGAAACATTCTCAGATAGATAAAGGAACGACTTTTTCTATAGAATTAAAGAAAAAAGTAAAAAAAGATATAAAAAATTACTCTAATTAATTAAAAATCACTATCTTTGTACCCACTTTTCAAAAATAGTGAATATATGAGTCTAGAAGGCAAATTTATAATCCCATTAAAAGAGCTTGAAGAACAAGTTACAGATTATGAATACCATTTAGATGAAGAGTTCTTTAAAAGTATTGACCAAGAAGAGATTATCTCTGGAGATTTAGATGCGTATGTATCTGTAAAAAAGACAATTGACGCTTTCGAAATAGATTTGGAGATAGATGGTGAGATAGTGGTAACATGTCAAAGATGCTTAGATGATTTAACATTACCTATTTACACAGAAGAACATTTGGTGGTAAGATTTGGTGATGATAAGACAGCAGAAACTGATGAATTGGTTATAATACCAGAGGAAGAAGGAGTAATAGACATGGCATGGTACTTATATGAGTTTGTTGGTCTAAATATTCCTATTCAACCAGTTCACGAAGATGGTGAATGTAATGAACAGATGGAAGAACTTTTAGAGAAGTATTCTCCAAATAGAGAAAAAGAAGAAATAGATCCTCGATGGGAGGGTTTAAAGAATTTGATAAATAATAATAACTAAAAAATAAAAAGAGATGGCACATCCTAAACGAAGACAATCAAAAACCAGAACAGCTAAACGTAGAACACATGACGTTGCTGTTGCTCCTACTTTAGTAGCTTGCTCTAACTGTGGTGCTTTAAACATTGCTCACACAGTATGTTGCGAATGTGGTTATTACAGAGGTAAATTAGCAGCTGAACAAACTGTTAATGCTTAAGATGATAAAATGATTATCTTAAAATAAAGTTCCAACATTTGTTGGAACTTTATTTTTTTTTATATACCTTTGTTTCCGTTATGAAAAATATGGTTAGAAATATGCAATGGTGGTGGCGCCTTAATTAATTTAAGGTGGATGCTTCTTATTGTATAGTGATATATAACCGTAGGAACTCCACCTACGGTTTTTTTAATTAGTAAACAATAAAATCAGTTAATATGAAAACAACAAAGAAAATCGTATTGCCAGAGAACGAGATGCCTACATCTTGGTATAATATTGTGGCAGATATGAAGACAAAACCAATGCCTTATCTAAATCCTAAGACTAAAAAGATTCTTACAGAGGCAGATTTGGAACCTATCTTTGCTAAAGAGTTGATTAAACAAGAATTCTCTACTGAGCGTTGGATAGAAATTCCAGACGAAGTACGCGATTTGTATCGCATCTATCGTCCTACTCCACTAGTAAGAGCTTCTGGACTAGAAAAGGCACTAGATACTCCTGCTAAGATTTATTTCAAAAATGAGAGTGTTTCCCCTGTGGGTTCTCATAAGTTGAACTCTGCTATTCCTCAGGCATATTATAATAAAATTGAGGGTATTAAGCATTTAACAACTGAAACAGGTGCAGGTCAATGGGGTAGTTCACTTAGTATTGCTTGTAAACACTTTGGTTTGGACTTACGCGTGTTTATGGTAAGATGTTCATACGAACAAAAACCTTATCGTAAGGCTGTGATGAATACATACGGTGCTAAAGTATATGCATCTCCTAGTGATGTAACTGAGATTGGTAGAAAAATGCGTGAGGAGTTTCCTGGCACTGCTGGTAGCTTAGGTATGGCTATTTCTGAGGCTGTGGAAGAAGCTCTAAAAGATGAATACACACACTATAGTTTGGGTAGCGTGCTACACCAAGTGGCTATTCACCAATCTATTTCTGGTCTTGAGGCTGAAAAACAAATGGAGATTGCTGGTGATTATCCAGATATGGTAATTGCTTGCTTTGGTGGTGGTTCAAACTTCTGTGGTATTACATTCCCATTCCTACGTCATAAACTAACCGATGGCAAGGATATTAGACTAATTGCAGCAGAGCCTGCTTCTTGTCCTAAACTTACTCGTGGTCAGTTTACATACGACTATGGCGATACAGAAGGTTATACTCCACTTATTCCTATGTACACCCTTGGTCACGACTTTGAACCTGCTAGTATTCACGCTGGTGGTTTGAGATATCACGGTGCTGGTAATGTAGTAAGCCAACTTAAGAAAGATGGTTACATTGAGGCTCAAGATATTCATCAAGATGAAACATTCAAGGCTGGTATCTTGTTTGCGCAAGCAGAAGGTATTATTCCTGCTCCAGAAAGTACACACGCTATTGCAGTGGCTATTCGTGAGGCATTGAAGGCGAAAGAATCTGGTGAAGAGAAAGTGATTTTATTCCAACTTTCTGGTCACGGTCTTATTGATATGATGTCTTATGAAAAATATCTACACGGAGGCTTAACAAACTATGAAGTACCTCAAGATTTGATAGATAAAAGCATAGCTAAAATACAAGACTTACAGCCTTAATATTCTGTACGTCTTCTCTTAGAAGTCTTAGAATTGGTTATTGCCTCTTCTAAGGCTTTTTTGTTTTTGTAGTTGTAGATGTCGTATTTGTCCTTTGGACGGATATATTCGTAATCTGCGTAGCCTTTAAGTTTACTAATTGTAGGTTCACTAATTTTGTTTGGAGTGTGCATAATTCCATTTGATTTTGGAGTCATGATTATTTTTTCTATTTTATTTCCCTCTCCAAAATATAGTCGTAGTTCACTACTTTCTGCTCTATTGATACCTACGTATTCTTTAGGAGCATTTACTTGTGTGCTATCAGGTTCGTCTTCTACAAAATATACAGAAAGAGCGTTACCGCTAACGTCTGCCTTGTATAGTTTCCCATCTGAGATATAGGCTGTGATAAGTTTCCCAGAAACTTGGTTTATAGCAAGTGTGTCATTCTTTGAGAAAATGAAGGCACTGCCAATAACGTCTACTTTATCTACATTTTTGTTTTTAATATACATTTTTATAGATTCGCCTGTTATCTGGTTGTTCTCATTCCAAATAATAGGTGCTCCAAACATTTGTGCTGTGGAATCTTTTGAGTTATAATATAGTGAGTCGCATAGAGATTGGATATCTATATGCCATGCTTGTACGTTATAGTATGCTTTTAAATGTGTTACACCTTCTTCTGAAGAGTCATAGAAGATTGTATCTGATGTTATAAACATACTATCTGCATCTGCAAAATTTATTACAGTGGCACTATCTATTACAAATCCTTTATTAGTTTTTTCATTGTATATACCATACCCACCATTAAGTAGTAATGATTGGGCAGAGTCTCTAAGGGCAACGTTTGTAAAACCTTCTGCTTCTCCTGTCTTTTGATTGTAATAAAGTGTATCGGCAGATAATCTGCGACCTTCTAGGTCTCTAATGTGAGAGTTATCTAAAAGTTTTGCATTCTCTTTTATGGTGTTGTACCAGCCGTATTCAGAATATATTCTTGTGCTATCTTGTATAATATCAGAAGGACCTAGGATATATGCTATCTTATTTGTAGTCTGGTATTTTAATGTATCTGAATATAAATCGAAGTCTTTATTATTTAAAACAACATTGTTTTGGAATACTGCGATGTCTGTGTCTGGGTAGTATGTTCCATTTGTTGATGTTAGAACATTTGTAGTATCTACCAACTTGCCGCCTTTGAAATAATATCCAATATTTGCTTTTCTATCGTAATTTAGCGAGTCTGTGTATAATGTAAGTTCTTTGTTCTCCATTCTTACATTGTGTCTTAGACGTGCTATTTTGGTATTACCATTGTAGTAAAGGTGGTCTGCATAAACAGTAAGGCTATCGCCTTGAACCATTTTTATGTTGCCGCTGGCATTAATATTATTAGACTTGTTGTAGAAATATGCCTTGTCGCAATACATTAATGCATTGTCATGTCTGAAAACTACGTTACCATTTAGAATTTGACAATCTGGATAGTTGTCTTCGTCAAATTCTAGTGTTTCAGAATGTTCTAGGTATATAAGAGTTTTATCTGCATACGCAAACATAAATGATGCTATGATAAAACATAGGAATATGTGAAGTTTCTTTGACATATTATTTTTTCCAACCAGGGTAACGGAATTGACAATTTATATATTCAGGTGATATATGAATGTATGTTTCTTTTTGTTTTTCTTTAATCCAATTGTCGATAAGTTCTTGACTTTTAATGGCTGTTGCCATATCTTTTAATGTTTGGAAATCGTCGTCAGGGTTCGCTTTATGAGCTTTAGTTTTAGACTTAAGACGAATTATACAAACCATTTCTTTACCATTTGTATCTTTATTTATGAATGGAGCAGAGATTTCACCTTCTTTCATAGAATACACTCTTTTTGCAATCTCTGCAGGGAGATCCTGAAGTTGGAATTTAGTAGTTCCATTTTGTGGGTTTATCATTATACCCTCATTTTGTTTGGTGTTTTCATCTTCTGAGTTCTCCAAAACAGCTTTACCGAATGTAGTCTCATTATTTCTAATAGAAGTGGCAATGCTATCAAGTCTTGCAGAGGCTTCTTCTTTTTCTTTTAAACCGATTTTAGGGATAAGAAGTATATGGCGACAGTTTACTTGGTCGTTGTTTCTTTCTATTAGTTGTATAATATGATAACCAAATTCTGTCTTTACAATTCTAGATACTTTGGTTTTGTCATACAATGAAAATGCTGTATTTGCAAATTCTGGTACTAACTTTCCTTTGGTCATAAAACCTAGCTCGCCGCCTTGTAGGGCAGAACCTCTGTCTTCTGAATAAAGAATAGCTAATGTAGAGAATTGGTATGTTCCTGATTCTATTTTTTCTCTGAAATCGCGAAGTTGACTTTTGATTCTTTCTTCTTCTGCTGCAGTAACTTCT
The DNA here is from genome assembly GCA_045612225.1 of Candidatus Enterocola sp. Lineage (GTDB taxonomy): Bacteria > Bacteroidota > Bacteroidia > Bacteroidales > Paludibacteraceae > Enterocola. The sequence continues at coordinate 70,245 of JAZKYP010000006.1, read as the reverse complement.
GGATAAAAGCCTAAAATTTGTACTTCAACCATCTCTGGGATGTTTGGAATACTATCTTTAGACATGTTGTTGTAGAAATTCTTTACGTCTTGAGGAGAAATCTTGGCCTTAGAAACAATTTGCTGTTGCATTTGCTGCATAAGAAGTTGGTCTCTAACAGTGTTAGACATTTCTTCTTTAATCTTGCTCATAGATTTGTTGAAGTACTCTTCAAGTTTTTCTTTTGAACCAATTTGTCCTACAAAGAATTTAATTCTAGCTTCTACTTGTTGTTCTACTGTTGCATCACTTACTGTTAAACTATCTAGTTTAGCGCCTGCTATTAATAGTTTTTGTACAGCGATTTCTTCTGGTATTACGCAGTATGGGTCTCCTTCAATAGGTCTCTTTTCGTATTTTCTACGTTGGATTTCATTTTCTATGTCGGAATAGAGAATAGGTTCGTCGCCTACAACCCAAATAACTTGGTCTATAACTTTGTAGTTTTGGGCATAATTATTGGCTGAAGCCAATAGTACTAGAAATATAGTTAGGAGTTTACGCATATTATTCTTCGTTTTCGTAGAAGTGTACAATGCCATTTTCTATGGCTTCATTATATAATTCTTGTCTTAGGTCTGTGATGAACTGGATTTTTTCTTTGTTCAATAAGATATGATATAGTTCATCTTTGATAAGTTCGTATGGAGAAGGTTCTCCTGCCTTGCAAAGACCTATGACTTTAAGATAATAGTTATTTTCTTCTGACTGTTGAACTACGGTGCCCCTGCTTAAGATAGGGTCTGTAGATTCTATCTTGTTTGGTAGATTTTCTACAACCTTAGAATATGGAGTCCAATTGTCTATAAAGAAATCATATTTAAGGGCATTGGCTGTGCAGTAACGCATGATAGATTCAAGATTTTCATCGTTGATATCTGACAGCATAATTGAAAGAGAGTCTTGACCTTGTGCTGCTGCGTGGACTTGAATAAAAATTCCTTTTACAAGTGGACTTTTAAGTAGGAAGGATTCTTTTCTTTGTTGATATAGAGAAAGTAGAGAATCTTCTGGAATTTGTTTTAGTTTTTCTAGGATTAGTTGTTGCTGATATTTATTTATAATTAGCTCGCGTTTGTATATTTCTGTAAGTTCTTCTATTTCTTTAGATTTACCTACATTTTCTTTAGCTTTTTGATACATTAAGTTGCCCATAATCCACTGTTTTTTGTAGCTTTCTGCGTATTTTGCACTATCGGCTACTGAAAGTCCTGCAGGGATTACTCGTTCTATTTCATCTAAATATAGAAAATTTCCATTCATTTCTAACACTGCATTGCGAGTTAAGTCTCTTTGTATTTGTTGACAAGAGACTAATGTGCATAGTGAGAATATGATGAAAATTATTTTTTTCATTTAATAGATTCAAGTACTTTTTGATCAATAGTAACGGTATGTTTTTCTCTAAGCTGTTTAATCCATTCTTTTTCTAGCTCGTTTTGGTATTGGCTAATAACTATGCCACGAACTTTATTGTATGGTTTGTCGAAGTTGCCTTTTTCGTAGAATTCTTTAAGTTTTGCTTCATCTTTAGAAGCTTTGTCCCAAATAAGATCTTTGCTAATATTGAATAATAGAATACCATCACGATATTCTTGCATTAAAAGAGCAAATTCTGGGTATTTGGTTTCTAGGTTTGCGTTAGCATATTCTAGAACGTCTTTGTCTGTTAAAGAATCTGCTAGTTTGTATTCTTTTTTAGTTTTGTTTATGAAACTTTTTCTAACAATAAGAGCACGCTCGTCCATTCTGATGCGAGTTTGGATTTGTGGCATCCATCTGTTATAGTCTGGTTTGTCGTGTTTGTCTACAAGTTTGATGATATGGAAACCGTATGGTGCTTCAACTACTTCTGTGAAGTCGCCTGGATATTTTAGTGCAAATGCTGCGTCTTCAAATAGGTCGTTTGTTTGTCCTGTTGATACCCAATATGGAAGAACGCCTCCTGCTTTGGTGTTTTTGTCTTCTGAGTGAGCTTTAACTAGGTCTTCAAATTCGCCACCATTTTTTAGAACAGAGTGGATTCTGTGCATTTCTTTTCTGATTGCATCTATTTGTGCAGAGTCTGCGCCTTCTGGTTTGCGTTTGAAGATGTGAGCTACTTGAACTTCACCACGGGTAGGTCTGATTTGGTGCACTTTTATTAGGTGATAACCAAACATGGTTCTAACAGGTTCGCTTACCTTACCTTTTTTAAGTGCGAAAGCTGCTTTTTCAAAAGGATATACCATGGTCATACCAGTGGTCCAACCAAGGTGTCCTTTGTTCATAACAACAGAAGGGTCTTCAGAAACTTCTTCTGCTAGTTTGTTGAAATCCATTTTCTTGGCACGTTTTTTTGCAGCAATTGCTTTTTCGTATGCCGCAGTGCTGTCTTCTGGATTTTCTATTCTAAAGAGGATGTGGCTTACTTCTACATCCTTTAAAAGAAAGTTGTAAGCCTCTTCCTCTAATTGTTTAATTTTTGTGCTATCTGTTAGTAGAGCACTTGCAAGTGGAGCGCGATATGAATTAAATTCTTCTTCAAAAGAACTTAATGTGTCATATTTTAATGCGTAAGCTTCTTCTACTTTTAGTTTAAAGTTTATAAACATGTCAAGATATGCCTCTGCAGAGAGGGTATCTGAATCTATATGGTTGTTCTTTTTGTAGTAATATTCAAACTCTTGTTTTGAAATTTCTTTGTCATTTATTGTTAGTAGAGTTTGTGCTACAATAGATGAACAAACTATTAAACTGCTAAGTATTAAAGCTAATTTTTTCATTATTCTCCTCTTGAATAGTTAGGTGCTTCTTGTGTAATAGTAACGTCGTGTGGGTGGTTTTCTTTCACGCCTGCTGCTGTAATTCTAGTGAATTTAGCATTGTGAAGAAGTTCGATAGTTCTTGCTCCGCAATACCCCATACCAGAACGTAGACCACCAAGTAATTGATATACAACTTCGTAAAGAGAACCTTTGTAAGGAACGCGTGCTGCGATACCTTCTGGAACAAGTTTCTTAACGTCGTCTTCTGCGTCTTGGAAGTAGCGGTCTTTAGAACCTTTTTGCATAGCTTCTAGAGAACCCATACCACGATATGATTTGAATTTACGTCCGTTGTAGATGATAGTGTCGCCAGGAGATTCTTCTACACCTGCAAGTAGTGAACCAACCATGATTGAGCTAGCACCTGCTGCAAGAGCTTTAACCATGTCGCCAGAGTAGCGGATACCACCGTCGGCAATAACTGGAACTCCTGTGCCTTCTAGTGCTTTAGACACTTCGTAGATAGCAGAAAGTTGAGGAACACCAACACCTGCGATAACACGGGTAGTACAGATTGAACCTGGTCCAATACCTACTTTAACAGCGTCAGCACCTGCTTCAACTAATGCTTTTGCAGCTTCTGGAGTAGCGATATTACCTACTACGATATCGATTTGTGGGTATCTTTTCTTAGCTTCTTTAAGTGTGTCGATTACACCTTTTGAGTGACCGTGAGCAGTGTCGATGATGATAGCGTCTACACCAGCTTCAACTAGTGCGTCGATACGTTGGAAAGTATCTGCTGTAACACCTACACCAGCAGCAACGCGAAGACGACCTTTTGAGTCTTTACAAGCCATAGGTTTGTCTTTTGCTTTGGTAATGTCTTTGTAGGTAACAAGACCAACTAGTTTGCCGTCTTTGTCAACAACTGGAAGTTTTTCGATTTTGTGTTTTTGAAGAATTTCCGCAGCGTCTTCTAGGTTTGTAGTTTGATGTGTTGTAACTAAATTGTCTTTAGTCATGATTTCATCAACAGTTTTCTTGGTGTTGCGTTCAAAACGTAGGTCGCGGTTTGTAACGATACCTAGTAAAGTGTTGTTTTCATCAACTACTGGAATGCCACCGATGTGGTATTCTTTCATAAGTGCTAGAGCGTCAGCAACAGTTTTGCCAGATTGAATACTTACTGGGTCATATATCATACCATTTTCTGCACGTTTTACAGTGTGTACTTGGCGAGCTTGTTCTGCGATAGGCATATTTTTGTGGATAACGCCGATACCACCCTCGCGGGCAATAGCAATAGCAAGCTTAGCTTCTGTAACTGTGTCCATAGCTGCAGAAACTAGTGGGGTTTTCAACTCAATGTTGCGTGAGAAACGTGTTGTTAATTCAACGTCACGAGGAACAACTTCTGAATAGGCTGGAATTAGAAGGACGTCGTCGAAGGTAAGACCGTCCATAACGATTTTATCTGCAATAAATGACATATAGTATAAAATTAGAAATTTATTGCGTGCAAATTTAGTAAAAAAACTCGGTTTTAGGCTAATTTTATGCCTAAAAAATGCAAAATCAGCCTAATTTTTCTTACCAACTAAACTTGCTTCCGTCTAGTGATAGTTTTGTGTTTGGGAATATGGCTTTAGCCTCTTCTAAAAGTGGGCTTAGGTCGGCATATCTGGCAGAATAGTGACCGATAATTAGCTGTTTTACATTAGCTTTTTTTGCAATGTTTGCAGCATCGCTGGCGGTGCTATGAAGTGTGGCTTTGCAACGATGTCTTTCGGCTTCTGCAAAAGTAGCTTCGTGGAAAAGGGTGTCTACTCCTTCTATGATAGGAATAATGCGCTCGGTATATGCTGTATCTGAGCAATATGCGTATGATTTTGGAGGGGTTGGAGGGGTGATAAGGCGAGAATTTGGCACAACTCTGCCATTTGAGTCTATGAAATCTGCTCCTTCTTTTATGTCTTTAATTTCTTTTACTCCTATGTTGTAAAACTTAACTAGTTCGCCGTCTATGTGTGGAAGCCCTTCTTTTTCTTTGAAAAGGAAACCGCAAGTAGGCATGCTGTGAACTAGTGGAATGGTGCTTACTTTTAGGCTTCTGTCTTCATAGATAACCTCGTTTTTTAGAGGGTCAAAATCTTCAAAGAAAACCTTGAATGTAAGGTCTTTGCAGAAATAATCTAGCATTGGTTGAAGGGTTTTCTTTAGGTCTGGGTGGGCATGAATGTACATATCGTTGGTATGATGTAGCATGCCCAGAGTTGATATTACAGAGATAAGCCCGAAGCAGTGATCGCCATGCAGATGGGAGATGAATACATGTCCCATTCTGTTGGTTTTTACTTCGTATTTTCTAAGTTGGAACTGTGTGCCATCTGCACAGTCTATCATAAAACTCTTGTTGTGAGTTTGAAGCACTTGTGAAGAAGAAAATCTGCCGAATGATGGTATAGCAGAGCCTGTTCCTAATATGGTTAAGTTGAAATTCATCTTATCTTGAATGTAATATTGTCGGTTGATATTATTTCTTTGTTGTCTATAAGTAATCTAATGGCATCAATGGTTTTGTTTGGTTCGTCGTTGATGCTAGTAATGATACTGTTTAGGGTTTGTGCTCCTTTGTCTTTAAGTAGAGAAAGGATTTTGTCTTTAACGGTGTTTGAATTGTTTTTATTTAAACAAACATCGCAAATGCCACAGTTTATGGTGTTTTCTTCGCCAAAATAGTCTAATAAAAGTTTGCTTCTACAATGATTGATGCTACTTACGTAGTTAATCATTGTTTCCATTCTGCTCTTGTATCTTGATAGGCGAGACTCGTACACATCGGTTGAAATTCTTAGAATTTCTTGAGGAATGCGGTCTTTTTTGTATCTGATGGCAGGCGACTTTTTCTGCGGAATATAGTCGATAACGCCACTTTTACGGAGCCAATTTAATAGTTCATAAACCCTATCTGGGGTTAGATTGGTGTTTACAGCAATGTCGGTTTCGCTAATTACGGTGTAATCGGCAAAAATGCCTGTGTATTTTCTAAGAAGGAACTGCATAATGCGGTCTTCTTCTTCTGAAAATACGGTATCGTAAAGTAAACGTCTAGAGCGAGTTACAATCACTCTAGAATATAGTTCTTTTTCTTCTTTGTATTCGATATAGCCGTCGAGGTCTAATATTTTAATGGCAGCCTGAGTAGGAAGAATAGCAAGGTGAAACTTGCGGCAGAAATCTTCCAAATCAAAGTCGAAACAATTGCCTTCTCCATAGTTTACGCCTAGTTGAAAGTAATTGCCTAATTGGTTGTATATGTGGCAAATAGTTTCTTTTGTAGGAAAATTGTCTGCAATGCGTTTTTTTAGTTGGCTTAAGTCTTTTTTGCTATAAAGAAGGATACATTCTGCATAGTTTCTGTCGCGCCCTGCACGTCCTGCTTCTTGGAAGTAGGCTTCTACGCTGTCTGGTATGTCTATGTGAATAACAAGTCTAACGTCTGGTTTGTCGATGCCCATACCAAAGGCATTGGTGGCAACCATAACCTTGAATTTGTTGTTTTTCCAGTCCGTTTGTTTTAGGTCTTTAATGGCGTTGTCTAGCCCTGCGTGGAAATAGTCTGCCGAAATGTTATTTTGGTTTAGAAGTTCTGATACTTCTTTTGTTTTTTTACGATTTCTAACATAAATAATGGCACTGCCAGGTGTTTTGGTAAGAAGTTTGATTAATTCTTCATCCTTGCTTTCTGTAAGTTTTACTTTGTAGGCAAGGTTGCTGCGATAGAAACTTATGCGTTTTACATTTTCTTCCTTGAAAAGAAGTGAGCTTTGTATGTCTTTGGCAACTTCTGGTGTGGCAGTAGCGGTAAGGGCTAGGAATGGAACTCCAGGTAGGATTTCGCGTATTTCTGCTATTTGCTTGTATTCTGGGCGGAAATCGTATCCCCATTGAGAAATACAGTGGGCCTCATCCACGGCTACCATACTTATGTTCATATATGGTAGAGCTTCTAGGAAAGTGTCGGTAGAAAGTCTTTCTGGAGAAACGTATATGAACTTGTAATTTGCTCTTGGGTCGTTTGATTTATTGTAGCAAATATTATCTAGGCATTGTTTATATTGTGTAAATGTGAGACCAGAGTGTAGGGCAATTGCTCTGATTTCCTTTTTTTTAAGGTTTTCGACTTGGTCTTTCATTAAAGCAATAAGTGGGGTAATAACCAAACATCTGCCCTCTTGACAAAGGGCAGGTACTTGAAAGGTTATAGATTTACCTCCACCAGTAGGAAGAAGTCCTAAGGTATCTTTCCCGCTACCGATGGATTCGATAATGTCGAGTTGTGAAGGTCTGAACTCGTCGTAACCCCAATATTGTTTTAACTTCTGTAAGTATGGCGTCATGTTAACTGAATGTCTTTAACCATTAGTTGAATGCTCTTTTTGCCATTGAAATTGTTTTCTTCTAGAGTGTAGCAGATATTAAATGGTCTCTTGTTTTTGATATGTTCAATGCATTTTTGTGGGTCTTCTATATTGAATGCAATGCCGCTACATCTTGTATATCTACTTTCTTGGGTGCAGACATCTAGTTTTAGGTGTTTTTGGTCCATGCCCACTAGCTTGCATCCGCCTGCATCTATAACATTGTATGTTACGAATACTGGTTTGGTGTTTTCTGGACCGTATGGGGCAAATAGACCTAGTCTGTCAAAGAAATTGTCATTGATTTCGCTCAAAGAAAGTTCTGTGTCTATGTCTATTTGAGGAATTTTTTGCTCGTCTGTGATATTTTCGCTCACATATTTTTCGAATCTTTCTTTAAACTCTTTTACGTTTTCAAGTTTTAATGTTAAACCTGCTGCGTAGATATGACCACCAAAGTTTTCTAATAGGTCGCGACAAGAATCTATTGCTTTGTAAAGGTCGAAACCTGCAATAGAACGTGCTGAACCTGTAGCCATACCGTTTGAAAGGGTTAGGACTACGGCTGGTTTGAAATATTGTTCACTCAAGCGTGATGCTACAATACCGATAACACCCTTGTTCCACTCTTGGTTGTAAACCACAATAGAGCTCTTGTCTCCTAAATTTTTAAGTTTTAGGATTTCTTTATGTGCCTCGTCTGTGGCTTGTTTGTCTAGGTCTTTTCTGGTTTTGTTGTAATTGTCAATAAGGTCGCTTTTCTCTTTTGCTGAGGTGTAGTCTTTTGCTACAAGTAGTTCAACAGCTTCTTTGCCAGAACTCATTCTGCCAGAGGCATTGATGCGAGGGCCTATCTTGAATACTATATCGCTAGTGGTAATTTCTTTGTCTTTTAGTTCGCAAACGTCGATAATAGCCTTTAAACCAATACTTGGGTTGCTATTTAGTCTTTTTAGACCATAATGCATAAGTGTGCGGTTTTCTCCTGTGATAGGCACAATATCTGATGCTATGCTCACAGCTAGAAGGTCTAGAAGAGAGAATAGTTTTTCCATAGGGATATTGTTGTTGATGGCAAAGGCTTGCATAAGTTTGAAGCCCACACCACAACCAGAAAGGTGTCCGTATGGATATGTAGAGTCTGTGCGTTTTGGGTCTAGGACTGCAACTGCATCTGGAAGTGTGTCATCTGGAGTGTGATGGTCGCAGATGATAATGTCTATGCCTTTTTCTTTTGCATAACTTACTTTTTCTATGGCTTTGATACCACAGTCGAGTACGATAATTAGCGAAAAAGAGTTTTCTGCAGCATAGTCAATTCCCTTGTATGATACTCCATAACCCTCGTCGTTTCTATCTGGAATATAGAAATCGATGTTTGAGGTACATTGTTGAAGGAAATTATAAACTAGTGCCACGGCAGTGGTGCCGTCCACGTCATAATCACCATAAACTAGAATTTTTTCTCTATTGCCCAAAGCTGTGTTAAGTCTTTCTACAGCCTTGTCCATGTCGTTTAAAAGAAATGGGTCATGAATTTCTTTTAATTTTGGGAAGAAAAAGTTGTTGGCTTCTTCTATAGTGGTAATGCCTCTTTGAACAAGTAAAGTGCAAAGAGCAGGGCTAATTCTTAGTTTTTGTGATAGTTCGTTTTTACATAATTCTTCTTTTTCGTTTAGGTTATTAATAATCCATTTGTGAAGCATATATATTTTTATTTGTTTATAGCGGAAGAATGCTTAATTTTGCCGTTGCAAAATATCAATTTGTAAAGATAGGTAAAATTTTTCTATTTTCATAATATGAACGAAATAAAAAAAATGGTTGAGGTTCTGCGTGCTGGGGGATTGATTTTATATCCTACCGACACCGTATGGGGAATAGGTTGTGATGCTACAAATGAAGAGGCAGTAAAAAAGATTTTTAAGCTTAAAAATCGCGAAGATAGTAAGTCGCTTATTGTGCTTGTGGATAGTGTAGATAGACTTGCTCCGTATGTGGACGATGTGCCAGATGTGGTTTGGGATTTGGCGGAAGTGTCTGAAACTCCGCTAACTATCATTTACCCGACAGGTAAAAATCTTGCTAAAAATGTGTTGGCTGAAGATGGTAGCGTGGGCATTAGAGTGACAAATGAGGAATTTTCTAAGGCACTTTGTTATGCTTTTCGCAAACCTATAATTTCTACATCTGCTAATATAAGTGGAAGGCCAACTCCGCAAAATTTTTATGAAATAGAAGATGAAATAAAAAATGGAGTGGATTATGTGGCAAAGGCTCGTAGAGAGGAAGATGAAAAAAAATCTCCTTCTTCTATCATAAAGTTTGAAAAAAATGGTACTTTTGTGGTGCTAAGATAAAAAGATGAAAAAGAAACTTGTAGACGTATATGATAATCTGCTTAAATGGCGTGAAGATAACATTCCTGCTAAGCAGTTTGCGCTTGTGTTGAGTTTTTTTGTGGGGATACTAACTGCGTTTGCTGCCTGTTTGCTAAAATGGGCAATTCATGGTATACAATATCTTCTTACTATCAATTTCGAGTATTATTCAGGTAACCTTCTTTATCTTTTGTACCCTGTTGTGGGTATTTTGCTTTCTGGTCTTTTTGTAAAATACATTCTTAGAGACGATATTAGTCATGGTGTAACTAAAATTCTTTATGCTATTTCGCAAAGAAAAAGTATAATGAAGCTTCATAATACATGGAGCTCGGTGGTGGCAAGTTCTGTGACCATTGGTTTTGGTGGTTCGGTAGGTGCTGAGTCGCCAGTGGTGTTGACAGGTTCGGCTATTGGTTCAAATTTGGGGCGTTTCTTTAAAATGGACCAAAAGACCTTGATGCTAATGGTGGGATGTGGCGCAGCTGGTGCTATTAGTGGTATTTTCCAAGCTCCTATTGCTGGTATTGTTTTCACCTTGGAGGTGCTTATGATAGATATGACTTTTAATTCTATCGTACCTCTGTTAATTTCTTCTGTTACAGCTACTTCTCTTTCGTATTTTCTACTCGGTAAAACTGTGATGTTTAACCTTGTAGGAGAGGATTTTTCTCTTGAAAGAATACCAATGTACATACTTCTTGGTGTGATGTGTGGCTTTGTCTCTTTGTATTATACAAGAGGAATGAACAAAGTAGAAGGGGTGTTCAGAAAACTAAACTCTTTTTGGTCGAAGTTGCTACTTGGAACATTGTTGCTTAGCGCGTTGATTTATCTTTTACCACCACTTTATGGTGAAGGTTATGAGTCGATAAATCATTTGCTAAGTTTATCTCCAGAGAGATTGTTTGAAAATAGTTTATTTTTTGGATTTAGAGATAATCAATATGTTGTTCTGGTTTATTTAATACTTATTGTGTTGTTTAAACTGGTTGCAACTGCTGCTACTAATGGCGCTGGTGGTGTGGGTGGTTTGTTCGCTCCATCGCTATTTGTGGGTTGTATAGTGGGTTATATATGTGCGTTAGGTTTGCAAATGTGTGGTTTAAATGTTCCAGCTCAAAATTTGGCATTGGCTGGTATGGCAGGTGTGATGTCTGGCATTATGCATGCACCATTAACAGGTATTTTCCTTATTGCTGAACTTTCTGGTGGTTACGATTTGTTTATGCCACTTATGATAGTGTCTGTTACTTCGTTCATAACAATTTATATTTTTGAACCTCATAGTATTTATGCAATGCGTTTGGCTAAAAAAGGAGAGTTGGTAACTCACCACAAAGACCGTGCAGTGCTATGTTTGATGAGAATGCAAAATGTAATTGAGACAGATTTGCAAACTATTGTGCCAGAGGCAAAACTGGGTGATTTGGTTAAAATTATCTCTACGTCGAATCGTAATATATTCCCTGTGGTAAAAAATGATGGTACGTTTATAGGTGTTGTGTCGCTTGAAGAGGTGAGAAACATTATGTTTCGTCCAGAACTTTATAACAGATTTACAGTGAAAAAACTTATGATTTATCCTCCGGAAAAGGTTGATATAAAGGATTCTATGGATGTTGTAATGGAGAAATTTGAGCAAACTCAGGCGTGGAATCTTCCTGTGCTTGATGGAGATAAATATGTGGGGTATGTTTCTAAGTCTAAAATCTTCAATGCTTACAGAGAAGTGTTGGTAGAGATTTCAGATGATTAAATTTTTATTATCTTTGTACCCGTAATGTTAAAACGAATAGATTTTTATATTATTAAGAAGTTTTTGGGCACATACTTTTTGTCCATAATTCTTATTATTAGTATAGCAATAATTATAGATATTACCGAAAAGATGGATGATTTCTATAGTGAAGGGTTAGACTTAAAGACTATCGTTTTTGATTATTATATATACTTTGTTCCTTATTATATAAATCTTTTTAGTTCTCTCTTTACCTTTTTAGCAGTTATTTTTGTGTCCTCAAAGTTAGCTTTTAACTCTGAGATTATTGCTATGCTGGCTGGTGGCATAAGTTTTAAGCGTATTATGGTGCCTTATCTTATTTCTGCTGCGGTAATTGCTCTGTTTACATTTTATATTAGTTCAGAGGTGATACCTCCAGGTATTAGAGAAAGATTGAAGTTTGAGTACAAATATATTGACCATGAGCAGTTTGAGTCTACTTTGGAACATCAACAATTAAGGATTTCTGAAAATGAGATTATATATGTAGAAAGATATGACTTAACTACTAATATAGGATATAGATTCTCATACGATAAATTTGATGGAAAGAAATTGGTAGAGAGAGTGACTGCGTTAAGAATAAAATATGATTCTTTATACAATTGGACTGCATATAGTTGTATGCAGAGAAAGTTTGTAGATTTAAAGGAAGAGGTGTCATCTAATTCTACGATGAACCTGGAACTTAATATGATACCTAAAGATTTTATTCAGATACCTAAGGAGTATGAGCAATTAAGTACCAGTGAGTTAATAGAATATTTGGATGTGCAAGGAAAGAGAGGACTTTCTGGGCTTAAGGCATACGAATTGGAACTTCAAAAACGTATAGCTAATCCTTTTGCTGCGTTTATCTTAACTATAATAGGGGTTTCTGTGGCTTCGAGAAAGTCTAGAGGAGGTACAGGATTCCATATCTTCATAGGATTCTTATTAAGTGTTACCTATATTCTCTTTAATATGGTGTCTTCTTCACTTACCATTAAGGGAGGATTGAATCCGACTATTTCTGTATGGTTACCTAATATTATTTATTTAGGTATTGGTATCTACTTATATAAAATAGCTCCAAAATAAAACTACATAAAAAAACCGCACTGCCATTTGTGATCCAAACTTTGAAAAGAAAGGATTTGAGGCTCCGGTTATCTTTGTAATCTACCCAGACCATAAATGGACAGTAGCACGCCATTGATTAACCCGAAGTATCTCGGTTAATAATTGATTGTTAAGTTTCCCAAAATGTGTCAGTGCGGCAGTACAAAGGTAATATTTTATTCTTAATCTTCCTAATAAGAATTTTTTTTGAAAAATTTTTACGAAAAAATTTGGTAGTTATTTGAAAAGGTTATATATTTGCAATGAAATTAAAATTGTAATCATTACAAATTAGTAATGATAATAAAAAAAAGGAGGTGCAAATGCCAGTAAAGATTAAAACATATTTACAAGAAAAGGGAATTAACCCTTCAATGCAAAGAGTGGCAGTGATGCACTATTTATTGAATAATTTTACTCATCCTACCGTGGATGAAATTCATTCAAATTTGTCGGAAAGCATTCCAACTCTTTCAAAAACCACAGTTTATAATACATTAAAGGTATTGGTTGCAGGCGGAGCAGCTTTACAACTAACAATTGATGAAAAGAATACACGTTACGATGGAAATGTTACTCCTCATGCTCACTTTATTTGCTTAGGTTGTGGATGTGTACACGATGTGGAGCCAATAAAACTAGATGAGGTAAGCCTTTCAAAATACAAAAACTTGAGAATTACAGAAACTCAGGTGTATTATAAAGGATATTGCGATAAATGTTATGAAGAAAAGCTTCTAAATGAAGCAGAAAATAAAAAATAAACAATTTAAAAATACTAAAATGAAAAAATTTGTATGTACAGTATGTGGATATGTTCATTATGGAGAACAACCACCAGCAGTTTGTCCAAAATGTAAACAACCAGCGAAGGTGTTTAAAGAAGTGAAATAATAAACAATTAAAAAATATAGAAGTCATGAAAAAATTTATATGTACAGTATGCGGATATGTTCACGAAGGTGAAACCGCTCCAGAATTTTGCCCACAATGTAAACAACCAGCTAACAAATTCAAAGAGTTAGAAGAAAATGGTGCATTAGAGTTTGTAACAGAACACGTAATTGGTGTGGCAGCAGATACAGACGACGAAATGAAAAAAGACCTTAACGCTCACTTCCTTGGCGAAGCAACAGAAGTAGGTATGTACCTAGCAATGAGCCGTCAAGCAGACCGCGAAGGTTATCCAGAAATTGCAGAAGCATTTAAACGTTATGCTTGGGAAGAAGCAGAACACTGCGCTAAATTTGCAGAACTTCTTGGTGAAGTAGTTTGGGATACCAAAACCAACCTAGAAAAACGTATGAATGCAGAAAGTGGTGCATGCGCAGACAAAATGCGTATTGCAAAACGTGCTAAACAACTAGATCTAGATGCTATCCACGATACAGTTCACGAAATGGCAAAAGACGAAGCACGTCACGGTAAAGGTTTTGAAGGTTTATACAAACGTTATTTTGGTAAATAAGAAATTTTTCTTATCTTCACAACCTGAATTACAAACAATTTAAAAATTATTGTCATGAAAAGCATAAAAGGAACAAAAACCGAAAAAAATCTTCTTATTGCTTTCGCAGGTGAAAGCCAAGCTAGAAACAGATACACATTCTTTGCTAGCGTTGCTAAAAAAGAAGGTTACGAACAAATTTCTGCAAACTTCATCGAAACTGCTGAACAAGAAAAAGAACACGCTAAAAAATTCTTCAAATTCTTGGAAGGTGGCGATCTAGAAATCACAGCTACCTACCCTGCAGGTAAAATCGGTAACACTATCGAAAACCTTAAAGCAGCAGCTGCTGGCGAACACGGCGAATGGGCTATCGACTATCCAGAAATGGCTAACGTGGCAGACGAAGAAGGTTTCCCAGAAATCGCAGAAACCTACCGCAGAATTTCTATCGTAGAAAAAATGCACGAAGACCGCTACAACCGTTTCTTACAAAATATCCTAGACGGTAAAGTATTCGTAAAAGACACAGAAGTAACATGGCAATGCCGTAACTGCGGTTACATCCTAAATGGCAAAGAAGCTCCTGAACTTTGCCCAGCATGCCAACACCCAAAAGCATACTTCGAAGTTAAAAAAGAAAATTATTAATTATAATTAACTAATACCCGAAAAGAGGCTGACAATACTGTCTGCCTCTTTTTTTTTATTTAATACTACGGCATTTTTAATTAATATATTTTAAAGCACTAATAGTAAAATTCTCTATACTTTTGGTTGTATAAAACTTAAATAAAACGTTTGAATTAAAAGTTATGAAAAGATTTTACTTATTAGTATTAATATATATATTTATTAATATTTCAGTGTCTTCTGCCAAGGTTGCAGAAAGGACTATGTTTGTGCGTTCAGGTGAATTGAGAAATTTACAAAGTGTTAAAAAGAGCGAATACTCTTCGCTGGAAGTTTTAAGAGGAGATTCTATAAAATTTACAGCTGTTTGGGATGATTTGTCAAAAATTAATTATTATTATTTGTGGCAAATGTCAACTGATGCAGAATCTTGGAGCGTAGTTAATCCTTATAATTTCGAGGATAATGAATATGAAGAAGTAGTACTAGAAGAAGGCGTAAAATATTATAGAGTAGTGGTTTTAACAGATTATTCTCTTTATTTCCAGTATGATAATATAGAAGACTGTGAAGATTGCAAGATTTCTGATATAGTAGAGGTGATTACTAAGTCTTTAGATTTAACCTACGAAGTATTAAATCCAGAACCTTGTTTGGTGACAGAAACATTAAATCTAAGATTTTATGTGAAAAATCCATTGTCTAGAGCAGTAGAGAATGTAAAAGTAAATATTGAAGTTCTTTCTGTTGAGGCACTACGTATTTCTGCCCTAGAAGACTCTAGTAGTTTTAATGATTCTATATTACAATGGAATGTAGGAACATTGTTGGCAGACGAAACAAAAACAATTGATATAGCTGTGAAGTCTCCTATGTATTACTTCTCTTTAGGAGTGTATGTATCTACTGTTGAAAGTTTGCGTTGGCGAGATTATGTATATGCTTCCACAAAGGTGTATGTAGAGGAAATGTTTAGAGAATATATAGGCGACAGTTATAGTTTTTATACGGCTGAGATTTGTGGGTCTTTGACGCCAAATATTGTGGATATTGCAACGTGTTGTGGCATAACAAGTAGTGATATTAGATTTTATGAGGATGAAGAGAGACAGAAGGAAGCCATAAGCATAGATACTTCTATACCTACACCAAAAGAAGGTAAGACATATTATATTGTAGGGGTTGACAAAAGTGGTTGTGAAAGCAAAATGACAGACTTTAAATTAATAGTAAGGGAAGCCCCAAAGATTGTGAAAGCAGAACCAGAAGATACTATTTTATGCAATATAGATGGAGAAATGGTAGATAGGGCAACTATAAACTATAAAATAGAAGGAGGAATTCCACCATATACCATATATTATTCAAGTTATGATATAAACAATCCAGACTATTATATCAACAATTTTGTAACAGTACAGTCTGCAGAAGGTAGTTTTGATGTGTTTCCACTTATGTCGTCTGAATATAAAATTACATCAATATATTCCCATGACTATTGTTGGACAGACCAAGAGGTGGCGCCATTTAGAATATATATGCCACGTACTCATAAATGTTATGTTAGCACTTTACTTGATTATAAATTGGTTGGAGAAGACTACAAAGTGTCTTTTGATGATATAGATGGAGAATTTGATACGTATCAATGGCAAGTGTCGTACGACAATGGAAATACATTTGAAGATTTAATAGATACAGTAAATCCAGAAGTAGATACTATTAATGTGGTCTCTGGAGCTCAAACTTCTGAGCTTAAAATATCAAATTTAGATGCGATGCAGGATGTTGCTAGATATAGAGTGAAACTCTCAAATAGTCGTATTCCATGTATAGTTAATTATTCTAGTTCTTCTATGCTGAGAATGTATAATTACTCTATGTTAGCGCTTAATATATTTTCTGAAGATGTATCTGAAGAATATATTTGTGAAAATGAGAAGGTAGAATTAAGATGTGATATATTTAATGGTGAAGCGAAAGTCTATGAAGGTATGGAGGTAAAATTGGATTTCTCTGTCCCACTAGAAGACTTAGTAGTAATCCCAAGTAATGGGACCTACGATTATGAGACTAGTATATGGTCTATTGATACATTGGGAATAGGACGTCATGAAGATATATCAATATCATTTAATGCAACAGAAGATGCTATTATAAGATTTAATTGTGGTAGTGATAGTATATCAGCCAGTTTTAATGTCTTGGGCACTCCTGTTATAGGAACATTACAAACTCCAGAACCAGTTTGTGAAGGTGCAAACCTATGTGCTACAGTGCCAGATATTCAAGAAGGGTATGATGTAACTGACGTAATTTGGCATTTAGATGATGAATTAATAGATTTAGGTGCTGTTTTATCTAAGGAGAATAATGGCTCGATGTTGCAATGTGAGGTGGTGAATAAATGTGGTTCTACAATGTCAAACAAGGTACAAATAGAAGTAAAAGGAGTGCCAGAGATAGGAATGTTAGATGAAGGCATATACTCAGTATGCGAGGGAGTGCCTTTAAACCTTTCAAATCCTAAAATTGAAACATATGGGAATACAGATATAAAAGGGAGATGGGTTTTAAATGGTGAGACATATATAGAAGGGACTCCAGTTTATAAGACAAATGATAAATATTATGAACTTCGTTATGAAGTAGAAGGCGAGTGTGGTGGCGTAATTAAAAGTCCAAGGGACTATTATTTTGTTGTGCTTGAAGGTATAAAATTGGGGGAACTAAAAACCCCAGAACCTATTTGTGATCAATCTCTTTTTTTTCCGACTGCTCCAATAATATCTTTAAAAGGAACAAATTTTATTTCTGAGAGGTGGGTGTTGGATGGCGAGGAATATGATGGTGATATTATTACACACGAGAAAAATGGGAAAAAACTTTATTATGAAGTTACTCAATCTTGTAATGGCAAAGAAAGTGTTGTAAGATCAAATGAGGTTGAACTTACTGTAATACCTCCAATAGAAATTCCTGATATTCCTGAAGTGTATGAATATGAAGAAGGAAAGGCTTTGAATTTGCCAAATCCTATAGTTGGATATGCTATTGAGCCAAATGATGTTATTAAATATAATTCTAAATGGACTTTGTTTGATGAAGATGAGTCGGTCGTGGTAGAAGATTATAAGGGACAGCCAATTTATGATGGTGAAATGATAAAACAAGCAAGATATGAGGTAAGATCTATGGTATACTTGTCTCCAGAAGTTCAATACACGTGTGAACATATGTATTCTAATGCAGCGAAACTTATCCCAGAAGTGGCAACTGCATTAGAAGTTGTAATGGCAGACGAAGACGAAACAGTTTGGGCTACAGCTATTACTCCATATAACCAAAATGGGTTGAATGATACGTTTGCAGAAGGTATGCATGTGAAAGTTTTTGATAGTCGTTTGCAACAAATTTTTGAAGGAGACAATGGTTGGGATGGCACTGCAAATATGGGTTCTCGTGGTGTTGGTGCGATACAGCCTCCTGGTGTTTATTACTATTGTGTAATCACACCAGATGGAGAAAAGAAGCTCGGATTGATAGAAATTGTTAGAATGTAAACCTGCAGTTTGGATTTTTGCATTTTTTACATTATTTTTGTAAGGTTTTTAAGTATAATTTTAATTTATTTATAAATAAACAAAAAGATTATGTGGTTAATTAACTCTTCAGTGGGAAGAAAAGTCGTGATGAGTATCACGGGTGCTTCTTTAGTGTTGTTCTTACTTTTCCATGCTTCTATGAACTTAGTAGCTATTATTTCAGAAGAAGGATACAACATGATTTGTGAGTTTTTAGGTGCAAACTGGTATGCTTTAGTGGCAACTGCTGGTCTTGCAGGTTTAGTGGTGGTGCATATTTTATATGCATTTTATCTAACAGTGCAAAATTATCGTGCACGTGGTAGCCAACGCTATGCTGTATCAGCAAACCAAAAAGACGTATCTTGGGCTTCTAAAAACATGTTAGTTCTTGGTATCATCGTTGTTTTAGGTATTGGTTTACACCTATTCAACTTCTGGTACAAAATGCAATTTGCAGAAATCCTTCACATGGCAGGTGTAGCTGACGTAGACGTGGCTAAAGCAACTGACGGTGTATATTGGATTAAAGAAACATTTGCAAATCCATTCTATTTTGGTGGTTACATTGTATGGCTAGCTGCTATCTGGTTCCACTTAACACACGGTATTTGGTCTGCAATGCACTCATTAGGCTTAAATAACGGTATCTGGATGAAACGCATCAAATGCATCTCTGGAATCCTTTCTACTCTTGTAGTTTTAATGTTTGCTGTAGTAGCTATTTACTACTTTGCAATGAGTTTTTGTGCATAATTTAATTTGAATAACAATAAAAACTAAATATATGGCTAAATCTAAAAAAGACAGCATCGTAGAAATAGCTGTAGAAGCTACTAAAGAAGTAGTAGAAACAGTTAAAGAAGCTGCTAAAGAAATAAAACAAGTGGTTGAAGAAAATGAAACCATTGATGCTAAAATCCCAGAAGGTCCTTTAGCTGAAAAATGGACAAACTATAAAGCTCACCAAAAATTAGTTAACCCTGCAAACAAACGTAAATTAGACGTTATCGTAGTAGGTACAGGTCTAGCAGGTGCATCTGCTGCTGCATCACTTGCAGAAATGGGCTTTAACGTACTAAACTTCTGTATTCAAGACTCTCCTCGTCGTGCTCACTCTATTGCAGCACAAGGTGGTATCAACGCTGCTAAAAACTACCAAAACGACGGTGACTCTGTATATCGTTTATTCTATGATACTATCAAAGGTGGTGACTATCGTGCTCGTGAAGCTAACGTTTATCGTCTTGCTGAAGTATCAAACAATATTATTGACCAATGTGTGGCTCAAGGTGTTCCTTTCGCTCGTGAATACGGCGGCTTACTAGACAACCGTTCTTTCGGTGGTGCTCAAGTATCTCGTACATTCTATGCTAAAGGTCAAACAGGTCAACAACTTCTTTTAGGTGCATATTCAGCTCTTAGCCGTCAAATCGGTAAAGGTAAAGTGAAAATGTACTCTCGTTACGAAATGCTTGACGTAGTAGTTATCGACGGTCGTGCTCGTGGTATTATCGCTCGTAACCTAGTAACAGGTCGCATCGAACGTTTCTTCGCTCACGCTGTTGTAGTAGGTACAGGTGGTTATGGTAACGCATTCTTCCTGTCTACAAATGCTATGGCATCAAACGGTTCTGCTGCTATGCAAATGTATCGTAAAGGTGCATATTTCTCAAACCCATGTTATGCACAAATCCACCCAACCTGTATTCCAGTACACGGTGCGTTCCAATCTAAACTTACCCTTATGTCTGAATCACTTCGTAACGATGGTCGTATTTGGGTACCTAAAAAATTGGAAGACGCAAAAGCACTTCAAGCAGGTAAACTAAAAGGTCGTGATATTCCAGAAGAAGACCGTGACTACTATCTAGAACGTCGTTATCCAGCATTCGGTAACCTTGTTCCTCGTGACGTGGCTTCTCGTGCTGCAAAGGAACGTTGCGACGCTGGTTATGGTGTAAACTCAACAGGTCTTGCTGTATTCCTAGACTTCTCTGACGCTATCAAACGCTTAGGCAAAGACGTTGTAGAAGCTAAATACGGTAACTTATTCCAAATGTACGAAAAAATCGTAGACGAAAATCCATACGAAGATCCAATGATGATTTTCCCAGCTATCCACTATACAATGGGTGGTGTTTGGGTTGACTACGAACTACAAACTTCTGTTAAAGGTCTATTCTGTATTGGTGAAGCAAACTTCTCAGACCACGGTGCAAACCGTCTAGGTGCTTCTGCTCTAATGCAAGGTCTTGCAGATGGTTATTTCGTGCTACCATACACAATTCAAAACTACTTAGCAGACCAAATTTCTGTTCCTCGTATGAGCACAGACCTTCCTGAGTTCGTAGAAGCAGAAAATGCTATCCAAGCAAAAATTGAAAAACTTATGGCTATTCAAGGTCAACGTTCTGTTGATAGCATCCACCGTGAACTTGGTCTAATTATGTGGGACTTCGTTGGTATGGGTCGTACAAAAGAAGGTCTTGAAACTGCTTTAGCTAAGATTAAAGAAGTAAGAAAAGAATTCTGGAGCAACGTATTTATCCCAGGTAAAGCTGACGATTTAAACAACGAATTAGAAAAAGCTCTACGTCTAGCAGACTTTATAGAAATAGGTGAACTTATGGCTCGCGACGCATTAATGCGTGAAGAATCTTGCGGTGGTCACTTCCGTGAAGAGTATCAAACTCCAGAAGGTGAAGCACTTCGTCAAGACGACAAATTCTCATTTGCTTCTTGCTGGAAGTATATGGGTGAAGGCCAAGAACCTAAACTATTAAAAGAAAAATTGGATTACGAATTTATTAAACGTCAAACTAGAAACTATAAATCATAAGAAGCCATGGAGAAATCAATAAATATTAAACTCAGAGTATGGCGTCAAGCTGGCCCTAAAGCAAAAGGCGGTTTTGAAACTTACGAACTAAAAAACATTTCTACAGATAGCTCTTTCCTAGAAATGTTAGACGTGCTTAACGAACAGCTAATTAGCGAACGTAAAGAACCTATCCACTTCGACCACGACTGTCGTGAAGGTATTTGCGGTATGTGTTCTCTATATATCAATGGTCACCCACACGGACCAGATAGCGCTATCACCACTTGCCAACTTCACATGCGTAAGTTTAAAGATGGTGAAACTATCACTGTAGAACCATGGCGTTCAAATGCATTCCCTGTAATCAAAGACTTAACAGTTAACAGAAATGCATACGACCAAATTATTCAAGCAGGTGGTTTCGTATCTGTAAATACTGGTGGTGTACCTGACGCTAACGCAATTCCAATTCCTAAAAAAGACGCTGACGAAGCAATGGATGCAGCTTCTTGTATTGGTTGCGGTGCTTGTGCAGCAGCTTGTAAAAACGGTTCAGCTATGTTATTCGTAGCAGCTAAAGTTAGCCAACTAGCTCTTCTTCCTCAAGGTAGAGTAGAAGCTGCAGCTCGTGCTAAAGCTATGGTTGCTAAAATGGACGAACTAGGTTTCGGTAACTGTACCAACACTGGTGCTTGTGCAGCTGAATGTCCTAAGAGCGTTTCACTAGCAAATATTGCTCGTTTAAACCGTGAGTTCATTTGCGCAAAAATGAAAGATTAAGACTGAACGAAATTAGGTGAGGGTTGCCTAAAAATCCCTCACTTAAAATCATTCAGTAGAAATAGAGGGGTTGGCATATTTTAAATGTTAACCCCTTATTTTATAAAAAACAATAATTAATATTATGAAAAAGATTTTATACTCAATTATCGTTGGTCTTGTGCTAGCATCATGTGGCTCAATGGCACCAACAGCAAACAATTCAGCGGCTAACACTACTACACCTACAACAAATATTTCAAAAGAAGAAACAGCTACCAATAATAATCTAGAAGCGACAAGCAATGCAGAAAGTTTTGCGGCTGGCCAACAATCTGGAGTAGCATTAAAGGCTTTATATGATCAATACAAAGTTGATGGAAAGTTAGATTTTTCTAACCTTACTAATGTGGCTAATATCATGAATATAGCTGCTCAAGCTCAAAAGATTAAGGATGCTGAAAAAGGTTCAGTAAACTATTCAGAATTTTCTAAAGGTCTTATTGTAGGTTCTACAAATTTGATAACAGACATAAATGTAGATCAAGTAGTAGGTGCGTTAAAAGAAACAGTAGCAGATAAGATTGATACAGAAAAAATTACTGAAGCAACAGACAAAACTCAAACCGCAGTATCTAATATTTCACAAGCCGCAGGCTCTATAACAGAGATTATAAACCTTTTCAAAAAATAATAGATAAAGGCAACCCACAACAAAAAACCGAGGCATTCGTTTGTGAAGTCTCGGTTTTTTGTTATCCGTCGTTACCGCTAATATCAAATTATAGCACATTTTGTGCAATATATGCTATAATATTAGAGATTATTTCTTACTTTTGTGATGTCCTACGCCGAAACTTTACTATGTGTAAAGTGGGAGGGTGGGACAAGACATATTTAAAGGCGTTTACTACGCTTTGGTTTTGACTTCTTGAAATCGTAGGAAAATTTCAAATTGTCTGTCAAAAACAAAGCAACGTGAATGCCCCGTGGGTGTGTATTCTCATATCCACACATTCCCCTTGTGTAGGGACACTGCGTGCAGTGTCCACTATTGGCTGGGTGTATTGTGTGCTATGATAACATATCGGCGTGGGGCTATTGCGTTGCTCGTTTCGACAGACAGGGCAATTTCCTACGAGCCTCAAGAAGTGAAGCGAGCGACAGTGCAGGGCTTCACGCTTTTTTTATGTCTTATTCATGTCAATTCACCACGCGGTATAAGTAGCCCTTGCCGTATTTATTATATACGATAATGGCTACTAGAGAATTAAAATCTTTTTTATCTCCTATTTTAGTTTTTATACTTGCATTATATCCTAATTTTGCATACTTCCTTACTCAAGATGCAGGGTCAAGCTATTTATTAACAAGTTTGCTATATGCATTGCCATTATTGTCGCTGTTGTTGATTATTAGAAATAAGATAGTTTTCTATAGTATTGTAGTGTTAATTACTATCTGTGCACTTTTAGAATATACGATGGTAATGTTGTTTGATAATTATGTTGTAGCTGGTAATATTCTGGCTATTCTCATGACTGATACTACAGAGGGAACTGAGTTTATTCAAGCTAATGCGCATATTTGTTGGCAGTGGATACCTGTATTAATATTATCAGTACTTTCTATTTATTTGTACAATGTAAATGCAAGGAGAAATATTAAAATTTGTATTTTGTTTGTCCTTGTCTCTATTATTCTCCCTTCTGTATTTGTAAAATATAAAATCAATAATTCCTACAAGAATAAACTTACTTATGAGTATTTTATTCCTACACGCATTCTTAATAGACCACCATATAATGTTCCATATCAGATATACAACATAGTAAAGATTCAACAAGTAAAAAAATCTATAAAGGAAGCAGAGGATTTTACATTTAATGCATCTAAACAGGTAAGTGACAAACGTGAAATCCATGTTTTAGCAATAGGGGAATCAATGAGATTTGACAAATTGTCACTTAATGGTTATAATAGAAAAACGACTCCATTGTTGGATAATACTAGCAATCTGATTTCTTTTAATAACTATTATTCAACAGCGTGTCTAACAATGTTTTCAGTTCCTCAAATTGTAACAAGAGCAACCCCACTAGATTATGAATTGAACTACAAAGAGAAAGGCATTGTTCAAGCATTTAAAGATGCTGGTTTTAAAACATACGTGATTGTTGCTGGTGGAAATTTATTATCATATGAAAAATACTTAACACAAGGAACAGATTCATTGATTATCCTGCCAAATAGGATGCTTGACTCAGAGGAAGTGTCTGGTGATAGTGATATTGTTGTTAAAATGGATTCTTTGATAAAATCATCAGATGATAATATTTTCTTTATAGTTGAGTTTAAAGGTAATCATCACCCATATACAAATTATGAAAGTAATTATGATATTTGGAAACCAAATTTTAAAACTTCTGCAAATGTGAAGAGTGATAGTTTGTATATCAATGCTTATGATAATTCTATGCTCTACCAAGATTGGATATTAAGTGGTATAATAGATAAGATTAAGCAGCAAAATACAGTTTCTACATTTATTTTTGTATCTGACCATGGTGAGAATATTACATCAACAGGAGGTGGTCATGGAGGTGATTGTAGTCCTATCAAAACTGAATATCATGTGCCATTTCTGTTTTGGTATTCTGATACCTACGCATCTAACTATCCTAAAAAAGTTGAGTTGGCAAACAGTAGAAAAGAGGTTAGGCTAAATGCTGATAATATATTTTACTCGGTATGTGATGTTGCTGGAATAAATTTGGATTCCATTTATTCACATATAGATTATAGTATCTTTTCAGAAGACTTTGAAGAACATGAAAGATATGTTTTGCTTCCAGATGGAATAAACTATATAATGGTTGATTAAAACAAAAAACCGAGGCATTCGTTAGTGAAGTCTCGGTTTTTTGTGTCAATTATTGAAATTTTATGTTATTCGCATAATTCGATTTGCATAATTTGAATTTGTTGTAGGTAATTACACCTTCCATTTCTCTATTCGTTCGTCTATGATTTTTCTAGGTAGACGTTTATTGATCATTTTTAATTCAGATAATTTGTTAGCTGCTTGCTGAGGTGTTATAATTTGATTTTCTACTAGTAAATCAAAAATGTATATAATACCTTTAACCGTAACATTTGATTCTATAGCTTTTTTTCTAAGCTGAGCGTCGCCTGTTAATAGGGTGTAGTTGTTTTTAAGTGCATAATGCCAAACAGAGCAGTCCGTTAATGAAACGTTGCCATTTGCGTTGCTGTGTAGTAGAAATATCTCCATTAATTCTTCGGGAGAAAAGGATTGGACGTTTAGATTTCCTTGGATCACAAACTTATTGACTTCATCTAATTGTTCTTTTATTGTAATTTCATTAATAACAAAGTCAACAGTGTGTACCTTAATAGGTAATGCAAAAAAAGATTCTAGGAGTCCAATAGAATGCAAATCAATAAATATATTAGTATCGTTAACTACTATTTCCATTCTATACCAAATTTAGTTTATTGCGTACTTCGTTTATTGGAATATTTAGCATTACGCTAGCTTTAGAAATAGAAATTAATTCACTGGCCAAAGCACGATATACTAATCTAGCGAATCTACTAGAAGAATCTTCTTTGTATCTACTTTTCTCTACATTTAGTTTAAATAGATTATTAGTATTTTTATTGATGCAATAAGTTTTATGTCTAGTTTCAGTTATAATATTTAGATATTTAGCTTTATACATAAGTGCATCAATAGATATCCCAAATTGGATTTGTATGTTTTGTAGTTCTTGTAATGAAATGTCTCTACGATTTTGACCTATTTTTTTTATAAATACATCTTTAGATATGAGCATTTCGTTGGCAAATAGATTACATAGATTTTCTATGCGTTTTTCTTCTATTGCAGTATCAAATTTTAACAATAGATGTCCTAATTCATGTAATGCGGTAAAACGTTTCCTTTCACTGTCAAAGTGTTTGTTTAAAACAATAAATGCTTTATCATTATTAATATATCCGCTTAACCCATCAAAATGTTTAGGTGCGTCTATTTCAATTACCTTAATATGATTCTCTTCTAGAATTTCAATTAAATTATTTATACCATCGTCGCCTAATTTCCAGTCATGCTTAATTTTGTTTGCAATAGGGTAGATGTCTTGTTCTTCTTGGATAATAATATGATGATAATTTAAGTGAAAATTAGTCTCTATATTGATAATTGATTCAATTTCAAAGTATCGTTCTAGGCGGTCTTTAACTATTTCTTTAATAGAATCAATTTGTTTTATTCCCAACTTTGCCTTTTTACGGAACTCAACGTGGTCAATAGAAATACCTATAGGACGAAATAAGTAATCTATCTTAACTTCTAATGCCTTAGCTAATGAAATTAGTGTTTTGCTATCTGGCATCATTTTACCAGCTTCATATTTGGAGATAGATTGTTTGGTGATTGCGTTGTTTGCCTTCATACAAAGGGTGTCCATTGATAACCCTTGCATGATACGAGCTTGTTTTAATCTAGTTGCAAATATCTTTTCCATAGCAAAATAATGTGTTGGTAGTTAATTAGGTTTACAAAAATAGATAAAAAAAATGTTTTGTCAACCAAATTTTATGTTAAAAATAAATCAAGTATTACACAAAAATTCCTAATTATTCACTGACGTTCATCAGAACGTCCTAATTCCTAATTGCCTTCGGCGATTCTGCTCACGTTCGGAAGAGATTAAATAAATTTATTCTCTGCACTCACTTACTCGCAGAATTCCTAACTTTTTTATATCTTTGTAAACGTTAAATAAAAAAGAAGATATTATGATGCAGTCAATGACAGGCTTTGGTAAGGCCGTTAGTGAATTTACAGATAAGAAAGTAGTGATAGAGGTTAAATCTCTAAATAGCAAACAGTTAGACCTTTATACTAAGATAAATTATTTCTACAGAAGCAAAGAACTTGAAATAAGAAACTTGCTGCAACAAGAGTTAGGTCGTGGTAAAGTGGAACTTTCTTTAATGGTGGACCAAGTGTCTGAGTCGTCTGCAGGTGTGCAAATAAATAAGGTGGCTTTTGGCAACTATGTAAATCAAATAAAGGAAATTTCAGAAGAAATGGGTGTGGCGCTTCCAAATGATTGGTTTACAGTGGTAATGAGAATGCCTGAAGTGCTAAAACAAGAGCAAAACGAAGAACTTACCGAAGAAGAATGGGAACAAACTCTGTCTGCAATTAAGGATGCTCTTAAGGCGTTAAATGAGTTCCGCAGTCAAGAGGGTGAGGGATTGAAGAAATTCTTCGTTGAAAGAATTGATACTATAAGAGGTTATTTGGCTGAGGTGCCAAATTATGAAAAAGCAAGAATCGATAAGATTAAATCTCGTCTAGAAGAAAACCTTACTGCACTTGAAGAAAAAATCTCTTACGACCAAGGTCGCCTAGAGCAAGAAATGATTTTCTACATTGAAAAATTAGATATTAGTGAGGAAAAACAACGTCTTTCAAAACACCTAGACTACTTCATTGAAACCATGGAAAAAGAGCCTGCTTGTGGTAAAAAACTAGGCTTTATTGCGCAAGAGATGGGTCGTGAAATAAATACTCTTGGCTCAAAATCAAACTGCAGCGAACTACAAGTGCTTGTGGTGAACATGAAAGATGAGTTGGAAAAAATCAAAGAACAAGTTCTAAACGTATTATAATTATGAAATTAGTAGTATTTTCAGCACCTTCTGGTTCAGGCAAAAGCACCATTATCAACTACCTTTTAGAAAAAGGAATTAACGCAGAATTTTCTATTTCTGCCACATCACGTCCAGTGCGCGGACAAGAGCAAAATGGTGTAGAATATTGGTTTCTAACAGCGGAAGAATTTAAAAAACGCGTGGCTAACGATGAGTTTATCGAGTACGAAGAGGTGTATCCAGACCGTTTTTACGGCACACTTAAGAGCGAGGTAAGTCGTATTGCAGAAAAAGGCAAAGCAACTATGTTCGACGTGGATGTGAAAGGTGGTTTAAACATAAAGAAAATGTATGGCGACGAGGCACTACTTATCTTTATCATGCCACCATCAGTGGAAGAACTTCGCAAGCGTTTAACACTTCGTGGTCAAGAACCAGAGGAAGAAGTAGAACAACGTGTGGCAAAAGCTGCAGCGGAAATGACTTTTGCTCCTCAGTTTGATGCTGTAATTATAAACGACGACCTAGAAAAAGCCAAAGCAGAAGCGCTAGAAGTGGTGAATAAGTTTTTAAACTCCTAACTAATGCGCAGCATTCTACTATATTTCGGTTCTTTCAATCCCATTCACATGGGTCATGTGGGGTTGGCAGAGTGGGTTCTAGAAAACAGAGCCGATATAGAAGAACTATGGCTTGTAGTATCGCCTCAAAATCCTTTTAAGCAAGATAAATTTCTATATCCAGATGCCGACCGACTAGAGTGGGCGCGCAGAGCTGTGAAAAACAACCCAAAAATAAAAGTCTGTGATATAGAAATGTCGCTTCCAAAACCATCATATACCATTACTACCCTTGATGCTCTTAAGGCACAATACCCAGACTATCATTTCAAAATCCTTATAGGTGGCGATAACCTGCCTACTTTCAATAAATGGAAAGACTATGAACGTATACTTTCAGAGTATGGTGTAATGGTATATCCACGTGAAGGCTCAGACCTTTCAGAAAACAATCTTCCAAATGTAGAAGTCCTACACGGAGCTCCACTATTTCCAATCTCTTCCACCCAAATTCGCGAAAAAATTGCCGCTGGTGCCAAAATCGAAGATTTTTTGTTGTAATTACTCGTGATGATACGGTTCGCCTTTGAGGATAGTGAAGGCGCGGTAGAGTTGTTCGGTGAAGATGAGGCGTACCATTTGATGCGAGAATGTCATGCGCGATAGGGAGATTTTGCCATTGGCACGTGCATACACAGCAGGTGAAAAGCCATAAGGTCCGCCAATAATAAACACCAATCGTTTAAGCCCAGAAGTCATTTTTTTTTCTACTTGTGCGGCAAATTCTACAGAGGTATATTCCTTTCCGTGTTCGTCCATTAAGATTACATCGTCGGAGTCGTTTAGGCTACGCAAAATCATTTCGCCTTCCTTTTCTTTCTGAACTTCGAATGGCATATTTTTATTGTTTTTAAGGTCTGGAATTACTACCATTTCAAAGTCTGTGTAGAAACGAAGACGTTTTACATACTCGTCAATCATTTCTGTAAGGTTCTTTCCTACTGTTTTGCCTACAACTAAAAATGTAATCTTCATAACGTATAATTGCTTTTCTAAGTACAAATATAGCGAATTTAACTCTAAAATGAGCTTTGGTTTGATAAATAATACTTATATTTGCAGATAACTTGAGGTTTTATGACTCGATTTGTTATGAAGTTAACCTTAAAATTCATATTAACTATATCACTAATGGCTATTTCTGTGATAGGACATGCCACTGAGGGTTCTGTAAGGCAGATATGTAATGTTTTTACTTCTGCTGATGTGCAACCTCTGGGCGATATATTAGACACTAGCATAGAAATCTCTATCTTGGGTGAGAGTGTAGTATGTAATAAGGATTATGCAATGAATGCGGTAAATGATTTTATAAACAACAATCCTAAATGTTCTTGTAAAATCTCTCACTATGGTAAACGAGAAAACTCTAGCTTTTGCATTATTAGCATTGCTTCTGCTGGACGTTCTTACCGTTTGTATGCTCTTTTTAGAAAAGTTTCAAATAATCAGTTAATCCAACAATTTAGAATAGATGATGTCACTGAATGATCAATTAGATGATTTAATTAAGTATTGGTTTGCCGAAGATATAGGTGATGGTGACCATACTTCACTTTCTAGTATCCCAGCTACTGCAATGGGAAAATCTCGCCTAATTATTAAAGAAACAGGCGTGCTAGCAGGTGTGGAAATTGCAAAACGTATTTTTGCAGCATTCGACCCAGAACTTAAAATGACTCAATACCTAAATGATGGTGATGAGGTGAAACCGGGCGATATCGCTTTCGATGTGGAAGGGAAAGTCCTTTCTCTACTTCAAACAGAACGTCTTATGCTAAACATTATGCAACGTATGAGTGGTGTGGCAACAGTTACTCGCAAATATGCAAAATGCTTAGAAGGACTTAAAACCAAAGTATTAGACACTCGTAAAACAACTCCAGGTCTTCGTCTTCTAGAAAAACAAGCAGTGAAAATTGGTGGTGGTACAAATCACCGCATCGGTCTGTTTGATATGATTCTTCTTAAAGACAACCACGTAGATTTTGCAGGAGGTATTGAAAATGCTATTACTCGTGCAAAAGACTACTGCAAAGAAAAAGGTAAAGACCTAAAAATAGAAATTGAAGTACGTAACTTTGATGAATTAAACCAAGTACTTGCTATTGGCGGTGTTGATCGTATTATGCTAGACAACTTCAATACAGAAAACACTAAAAAAGCAGTAGAACTTATTGCTGGTCGCTATGAAGTGGAATCTTCTGGTGGTATCACCTTCGACACACTTCGTGACTATGCAGAATGTGGTGTAGATTTTATATCTGTAGGCGCTCTAACTCACTCTGTTAAAAGCCTAGATATGAGTTTTAAAGCTGTTTAATTTAAACATTAGATATGTCAAAAACACAAGAATTGGGGACCAAGAGTATTGGTTCCCTTCTTTTGCACTATTCCCTACCTGCCATAGTGGCTATGACGGCAAGTTCGCTGTATAATATCATAGACAGTATGTTTATAGGCAGAGGCGTAGGCTCGCTAGCCTTGGCGGGTCTTTCTGTCTGTTTCCCATTTATGAACTTGGCTGCAGCTTTTGGTGCTATGATAGGTATTGGTGCCACCACAGTGGTGTCTGTAAAACTCGGTCAACAAGACAAAAACGGTGCAGAACTTGCACTAGGCAATGTGGTATTGCTCAACGTGCTCATTGGTGTGGTATTTGCAGCTGTGTCTTTAATCTTTTTAGACCCTATTTTATACTTCTTTGGCGCAAGTGATGCCACAATAGTATATGCAAGAGAATATATGCAAGTGCTTCTATGTGGAAATCTTGTCACTCACTTATACTTAGGACTCAACAGTGTGATGCGTGCTGCTGGTTATCCTAGCAAGGCTATGTATATCACCATAGTGGCTGTGGTAACTAATATCTTCTTTAACTATATCTTCATTATCCTAATGGGTATGGGTATTAAGGGGGCTGCATTGGGTACAATTTGTGCTCAAACATTGTCGTTAATCATTGTGGTTCATCACTTTATCACAAAAAAGGAATCGCTTACCTTCCAAAAAGGAATCTTCAAATTTATCCCTAAAATAGCTAAACAAATTGTTTCTATTGGGCTTGCCCCATTCTGTATGAATGCGCTAGCTTGCGTGGTGGTAATGCTTATCAACACAAGTTTGCTAAAACACGGTGGCGATATGTATGTGGGAGCGTACGGCATTTTGAACCGTATCGTATTCTTCTTCGTGATGATAGTAATGGGCTTCAATCAAGGTATGCAACCAATTACTGGTTATAATTACGGCGCAAAACAATACGATAGGGTGCTTAAGGCTTATAGCCTAACACTTTTCTATGCAATGGGACTAACTACTTTGGCATTAATTATTTGTCAAGGTTTCCCAGAAATTATTATTAAACCATTTACTACCGACGAACAACTTTTGGCATTGTCTGAACACGCCATTAGAACAGTAACCATTTTCTTTCCTCTTATTGGCTTCCAAATGGTGTCTAACAACTTTTTCCAATCAGTTGGGCTGGCAAAAAAGGCATTGTTCCTTTCTACAAACAGACAATTATTGTTCCTTATACCATTCCTTTTAACTCTGCCAGAATACTACGGCACAAATGGAGTTTGGTGGAGTATGCCTATTGCCGACGGTATTGCTGCGGTGGTGGCGCTTGTTATGGTGTTAATAGAAATTCGTAAAATTAAAAACGGTCAAATAAGTTCTGTATTATGATAATAACTATAGGAAGACAATACGGTAGCGGAGGCAGATGTCTTGCTCAAATGCTATCAGAACACTTTAATATACCTCTTTACGACAAGGATTTAATCAATCGTGTGTCGGAAGAAACAGGTATTGCAGGGGAATTCTTTAAAAAGGTGGACGAACAACCATCAGATAGTTTTTTCTCTATGTTTCTAAATAGTTTTTCATACGGAAACAGTTGTAATTGTGAAGATTCTGTGCTTTCTGGTAACTCTCTTTTCTGTATGCAAAGCAAAGTAATTAGAAATATTGCTGCAGAAGGCGATTGTATTTTTGTGGGTAGATGTGCAGACTATATTTTGCGTGATAGAGATGATGTTTTGTCTATTTTCGTGACTGCAGACCTAGAAGATAGAATTAAGCGTGTGGCAGAATATGAAGGCATTTCTGAGCAATCTGCAAAAGATGTGATTGAAAAGGCTGATAAGTCGCGCGCGGCATACTACAATTTCTATACAGAAAAAAGATGGGGTAGAGGCAGTAGTTATGATATATGCCTTAACAGCTCTAAAATATCTTTGGAACAATGTATGGATATTATTACACAAATATTAAATAAATAACATGAAATCAAGATTTTTATTAGTTATATCTTTTCTTTTAGTATCATTTAATCTATTGGCAGACGATGTGTTTGTACAAGATTTTAGAACACGTGCTAAACTTTCTCTAAACTATAAACCAATAAAGGAAATCACCTTAAGCTGGACAGAAGAGGCTCGTTTCAAAAACAATTCTTCTAGTTTTGATAGACTTTATTCTGGTCTTGGAGTAACATACAATGCACACAAGAACTTTTCAATGGGTGCCATTTATGAGTTTCAAGCCATTCAAAAGGCAAAAGACCACTTCCAACTTCGCCATAGAGCAAAATTCTTTGTCCAACCTAGTGTATATTTTGGTAGATTTGGTTTGTCTCTTAGAGAAATGCCTCAAATGACCTATTCTTCTGATATAGAATGGCAACTTCGTTCACGCTTAAAACTAAATTATAGTTTTACAAACAAGCATTTAAAACCTTACGTTTCAGTTGAAATGTACAACCCACTTGAAAATGTAAATAAAAATAATTGGGTTGCTAGAGTCGGTTACCAAGCTGGTATAGAATGGAAGATAGATGCGGTAAATGCGTTGGAGTTTTATTATATGTTTGAGCATGAGGTAACGAAAAAGGTGGGTAACCACATTATAGGGATTGCATACAATTTAGGCTTGTAGTACTACAAGCCTAAATTGTAACTCCTAACTTCTAACTTCTAAAAGTCACCACTGTAATTCCGGCGCCGCCGAGTTGGACGTGCTCATCTTTGTAGGTGATGCCGCCCACGGTGCTTAGGTATTCGCGCACCATTTGTTTAAGGGCACCAGTGCCTGTACCGTGCAGGATTCTCACTTCTCCCACACCCACCATCATGGCGTCGTCTATGTAGTACATTACGGTTTGCATAGCCTCGTCGGTACGCATACCCCTAATATCAAGTTGAGTTTTGAATTTAAGACTACGTTGTCTTAGTGTTTCTATGCTCGAAAGGGCAGACACTGCTCTTTGTTCTTGTTTTCTAACGTCTTTTCTCTTGGCTTTCTTAAGCAGATTTAGGTTTATGGTAGAAGAAATACCACCAAGTGCCACAACGGCTTTTTTGCCGTTAATGCTCAATACTTCACCTATATGTTCGCCATAAAGCACGTTGTCGCCCACTTTAATATACTCGTTTGTGGTTTGGATAGTAGGTTTTGCTTCTTGTGGTTTGTCGTTAAGTTCAGACTTTTTCTCTTCTAGAGAGCGTCTTATGGCTTTTGTCTTTTCCTTGTCGGCTTTTGCTTGTTTTATCTGCCTAATAGTGTTTTCTATAGTGGCATTTGTTTCTTGAATAAGGTCTTTTGCCTCTTGTTTTGCCTTGCGGATAATTTCTTTTCTTTCTTTTTCTATCTGCTCAAGGCGGTCTTGAAGGGCTTTGTTGGTGGTATCCAACTTTTTCTCCTTCATACGCACTTGTTGGCGTTTGTTTTCCCAATAACGCTTGTCGCGAACAATATCTTGTAGGTTTTTGTCGTAGTCGAGGTGTTCTTTGCCCACAATGTCGGCAGCGTGGTTAATTACATCCTCTGGAAGACCAATTTTGCGAGCAATTTCCACTGCAAAAGAACTACCTGGGTTGCCAATACTTAATTGGAAAAGTGGCTTCATTAGGTGTCTGTCGTATAGCATAGCACCATTTACCACGCCTTCTGTGTGGTTTGCAAAGTGTTTTAGGTTGGTATAGTGAGTGTTGATTACACCAAAACAACCATTTTGATTGAACCTATTTAGTTCTGCTTCCGCAATGGCTCCACCAATAAGTGGTTCAGTGCCGCTACCAAACTCGTCAATAATAAGCAACGTAGAGCGATTGCCATTTTTTAGGAAGAATTTCATGTTATTTAGGTGCGAACTATAGGTACTTAGATCGTTTTCTAGTGACTGCTCGTCACCTATATCAATGAAAATTTTATCAAAAATACCCACTACACTATCTTCTAGTGCAGGTATAAGCAATCCGCATTGCCACATATATTGCAGAAGACCTACTGTTTTAATACAAATAGACTTTCCTCCTGCATTTGGCCCAGAAATAAGCAAAATTCTTTGGTTTTCGTGTAGGGTAATATTTAGTGGAACAATGTCGTTTTCTCTGTTATGCTCTCTAAATGAGAGAAGTAGCAGAGGGTGAACTGCATTTTTCCAATCAAGATATGGTTTGTCTACACACTCGGTTAGTCGCGCACCTATTTTAGTAGAGAAAATTGCTTTTGCACGAAGTGCGTCGGTTTCTGCAAGGAACTTGTTGCTATAAAGCAGTTCTTCACTATATGGACGTATAAAGTTGGCTGCTTCTATTAGGATTTTAATGATTTCGCGACGTTCGTCTGCCTCTAGCTCCCTAATTTTGTTGTTTACCTCTACAAGTTGGGCTGGTTCTACGAAAACTGTCTTACCTGTGGCAGACTCGTCGTGAACTATACCACCAAGTTTGCGTTTAAATGCTGGAGCAATAGGGATTACCAATCTACCGTCGCGAAGCACAGGTGAGCAGTCTTTCTCAACGAATCCTTCGCTTTGAGCAGTGCGAATAATGTTATTTATAAGCTTTGAAATAGAGGCATTTAACACTTGTTTTTCTCTGCGAATTTGTGCTAAAGTGCTTGACGCAGAGTCTTTTATGTTGCCATATTTGTCTAAAATGCGAGAAAGGTATTGAGTAACTTCTGGAAAGGCTTCCACGCGGTTGCCAAATGAAATAAGAAGTGGAAAATCCTTCACTTCTAGCATTCTAAAGAAGCGAACCAAAGCTCCAACTGCTAGTGCAGATCTATAAAGTTCAAAAAGTTCTGCTTCTGTGATATACGCCCCCTCTGTTTGAATTCTTTTAATGTAACTTCTAATATCATAATACCCGTCTAGTGGAAATTCGTTAGAAGTTTCATTCATAAGACGCATAAATTCGTCAATCTGCCCTGCTGAGGTTTTGATAATAGTAGGGTCGGAAGAAAAAGCAAGTGCTGCTATCTCTTCTTTTCCCATCTCGCAAAGGCATTCTGCTTGAATCAAGGTCTTAATCTTGTAAAATTCTATTTTTTGCTCAAACTTCTCTGGGTATATCATTGTTATTTTTTGTTTTTTTTTGATTGTGTAAATTTTATATGTTAAAAATGCGATCGCTATTTTTAATGTATAAAATTTAGGCTTTCTCGCAGATGATTAACACCTTACTGTTGTCATTCAACGTACAAGCAAAAATATACGTGGCGCCACCATCTTTGAGTTTAAGCTTTTTCTTTAGCTCGGCTACATTGCCAGGAAAATTTCTAATGCTTAAGTTTGCTTTCTCTATATCTGAAATCTCTTTTTTTTGTACTCTAGTTACTTTGTTTATCTTGAAAGTCCTGCCTGGGAAGTTTTCTACCAATTCTTCCGATGTGTAAAGATGAGTACTTGGGTGCAATTTTGCTACATTATACCTCTTTGCCACGGTTTTAAACAATCCCGCCTTCATAATAGAGGCATTTGGCTCGTATAAATATGACTTTGGAGCGGAATAACCAATAATAGTGATGTTCCCCTCGTTTTTTTTAGCAATTATGTTAGGAGTTAGGACGTGTTGATGACCGTTAGGGAATAATAGTGAGGAGTTAGGAGTTAAGTCCACGCAAACAATCTCCGTTTCCCCACAAAACCCACCTTCCACTAAAAGTAACAGTTCCTTACACTCGTTTTTCACCGATACTACGTGCACTTGTTTGCATTCTGGGAATACTTCCAAGGCAGAACTAATGTCGAACATAGGAGACAATTTTATTAATAAAGTATTACATTTATCTAATAAAATATCTCTGATGTCTAATAAATTAGGCGAACAAAGGCTTAAATCTGCAGTTTTCTTTCCCTTTACATCGCGACGAGCAGGGTCTATATAAATGCAGTCTACAGCAGGCATGCTCTTTAAAAACTCTACAGATTCTGCATTGTTTACCCTTATGTTTAGCCCTAGTGTCTTGAAATTATGCTCTGCTATTTGGCAAAGTTCCTCGTTTTGCTCAACATAATCTACCGAAGAGAAGTTTTTGCTTAAAAATGAGCAATCTACACCAAAGCCACCAGTTAAATCTACCAAACTTTCTCCCGCAATCAAACCTGTTTTGTACAAGGCAGTAGCCTCAGAAGAACATTGTTCTAGAGAGATTTTTACAGGAAACAAAATGGACATATTTTCTGCCCAAGAAGGAAGTTTATTCGCAATTATTTTACGTCCTTCTGTTTGTCTGGCTAGGAAAATATGTTCATCTGTCATTTTATTCTGCAAAAAGGAATTATTTTTTCCAGAAACTAGGGGTTAATATAATAAGCACTGTAAATAGTTCCAGACGTCCTACAAGCATTAAGAATGACATAATCCATTTAGCAGCAGGAGTAAAGTGTGAGAAGTTGCCAGTGCCGATAGTACCTATACTTGGACCAACGTTGCCCAGTGCAGAAGCAGAAGCACCAAATGCATCTTCAAAATTTAAACCAGTAGCGGTGAAAAGTACAGTGCTTACAAGCACGACCACCATATAGACCACAACGAATGCTAGTACATTGTTTATGATTTGTGTTTGAACTATTTGGTCGTTGTAGCGAACAGGGATAACTGCATTTGGGTGAATTTGTCTTTTAAATTCGTAGTAACTGTTTTTTACAAGTAGAACTATACGAGCTACTTTAATACCACCAGAGGTAGAACCAGATGACGCACCTAGAAGCATTACAATCCAAAGTAGTGTAAATACAAATGGTGGCCACATCATAAAGTCTGTGGTAATTTGTCCAGTGGTTGTAATCATGGCAACAACATAGAATAGTGAGTCTCTAATAGCATTTTCCAATGAGTATTCTATGTGGTGTAGCATTAAGCAGCTAAATATAAGTAGAGTAAATACCAATATAATAAGGACGTAGTATTTCAACTCTTCATTTGAGAATATCTTCTTAAATTTACCTTTAAAAAGGTAGAAAAATAGTGTAAAGTTGGTGCCACCCAAGAACATAAATACAATAGTAATGTATTCTAAATATGGACAGTTCCAGAATCCTAAACCAGCAGCTTTAGTAGAGAAACCACCTGTAGAAAGAGTGGTAAGAGCATGACAGATAGCATCAAAAGTATCCATGCCTCCAAACCATAAGAAAAGCGCATTTAAACCAGTTAATCCTAGGTATGTGCCCCAGAATATTTTTGCAGTAAAGCTAATTTTTGAGTGTATTTTTTCTTTGGTAGGACCTGTTGCCTCAGCAGAGAATAAACTCATGCTGCCTTCGGTAATAAGAGGTAGAATGGCTAGTGACAGCACCACGATACCCATGCCGCCAAGCCATTGTTGAAGGCAACGCCAAAACATAAGCCCGTGAGGGTAATTGTCTACATCTTGTATAATAGTGGCTCCAGTGGTACTAAAACCAGACATAGTTTCGAAGAATGCGTCAGTTATATTTGGAATTTCGCAACTCCAATATGCAGGTAGCATACCGAAAACAGAAAAGACCACCCAGATAAGTGAAACTACTAGGAAACCTTCTCTTTTGTGTAGGTTACGATTAATCTTAGGGGTAGAAACGATGCCTACAAGACCTAAAACGCTAGCAGTGGCAGATGCAAGTATGAGGTATTTCATACTTGGTTCTTCATAAAAATACCCAACCCCTGCTGAAATTAACATAAAAAAGCTCTCGATCAAGAGTAAGAAACTCATGATACGAACCACTAATTTAATGTCTATTGCTTTCATTTTATTTGAATAACTTTTCTACTTTTTTGATAGTATCTTCACCACAGAACACTGTAACTCTGTCACCATTTTGGATTTGTGTGTCACCCACAGCCACGATACCTTTACCATCTCTAACTAAGCCACCAATGGTGATATTTTGTGGGAGTTTTAAGTTTTTAAGTACGTCTTTTGTTATCTCAGAATCAGATTCTGCAATAAGTTCCACTACAAGAACATCCACAAAGGTTAGGCATTTTACAGATACGTTTCCACCCAAAATAAGTTGGTAAATATGGCTAGCAGAAATTATCTTTTTATTGATAATAGCACCAATATCAAGACTTTCTGCCATTTCTATATAGTCCATATTTTCAACTTCTGCAATGGTACGTTTGATACCCATATTTTTAGCAGCAAGGCATGCTAGAATGTTGGTTTCTGAATTTTCGGTAAGAGCAACAAATGCATCAAATTCCTCGATATCTTCTTGTTTTAAAAGAGTTAAATCGCGTCCATCACCATTGATAACTAGTGCGTTATCTACTTCTTCTAATATCTTATAACTCTTTTCTTTATCTTGCTCAATTACCTTAATATTCATTCTGCCTGTTAGCTCTTTTATGGCTTTAAGGCCAATGCGGCTACCACCTAGGAACATTGTGCTACCTATTTCAAAGTTTTCTTTACCCGACTGAATTCTTACTTCTTCAACGCCATCTTGTGTGGTAATGAAATAAACTATATCTCCTGCATAAATATGGTCTTTGCCACTAGGAATAATGGTTCTATGACCACGTTTAATTGCTACGACACGCACTTTTGTATTGTCTAGAAATGCCTCAGAAAGCTGCTTTTTGCAAAGTGGAGAAGTGTTTCTTATTTTAGTGGCAAGTACCACAAGAGCACCATCAGAAAAATCTAGATATTGGCGTACCCAACCCTTTTTCAATCCATTAACGATCTCGTCTGCAGCTAGCATCTCTGGGTAGATAAGAGAGTCTATACCCACAGATTTAAAGAATTCTTTGTTTTTAGGGTATAAATATTCTTGATTGTCGATACGTGCAAGTGTTTTTTGAGCGCCTAGGTTTGTGGCTAATACACAAGCAGTTAAATTGGTACTTTCGTATGGAGTAACTGCCACAAAAAGGTCGGCAGAAGGCACTTGTGCTTCTCTTAAACTTTTTAGAGAAGTAGGTGAACCTATCACAGCTAAGATATCATAATTAGCCTCAAGGGCTTTAATCTTTTCTTTCTTTTGGTCTAGAAGAATAATCTCATGATTTTCTTTAGACAACATTTTGGCCAAGTGTGTACCCACATCACCGGCTCCGGCAATGACTATTTTCATAACTTAATAACTTTGTTGTTTGGCGCGAGCCATACTAAGTTTATCGTCTTTATCTTTTAGGGACTGGCGTTTGTCAAATTGTTTCTTACCTTTGGCAAGTGCAATTTTCAATTTCGCAAGTCCACGTTCATTAATAAATAATAATGTTGGTACTATTGTGAAACCCTTATCTTGTAGTCCTCTTTGTAGTTTTGCAAGTTCCTTTTTGGTAAGCAAAAGTTTTCTATCTCTGTCTGCCTTATGGTTGTTGTATGAACCATAAAAATACTCACTTATGTTCATTCCTTTTACCCATAATTCTCCATCTATGAACACGCAGAAAGTATCTACAAGACTAGCTTTACCTGCACGAATAGACTTAATTTCAGTACCAGTAAGCACTATCCCTGCTATGTATGTATCTAAAATCTCATAATCAAATGAGGCTTTTTTATTCTTAATATTTACTCCCGCACTCATAACAATCCCGGCATTAATAATGTTAATAATTTACTAATCAAAATAGGGGTGCATACAACAGAAAGTCCACAAATGGTGGTAAATACAACTCTATTTTCATTAGGAATTTCAATAAAACGTTCAGTTCCTATCCAGGCAATATAAAATGTATACAATAAAAATGCCTTATAGAAAAAAACTAAAGTTAGTATTGGTTCTAGAGCATAAATTAGAAATGACAAACTAAACAAAAGTGCTGTAAAGTTAAATATTTCTGTTAATTTGGCATCTTTTCTAGTTAAATTTTCAAATGTTATCAGATTTATGAATGAAGAAATGTAAACCGAAATAAAAAGTATAAATGTAATGCTGATGCCAGATTTAATCCCTTTTAGGAAATCAATTTCAGTATTTATAAGGCTTACACCGAGGAAATTAATGAGGCCAACTATAAGAATACTTAGTATAGTTGCTCTAAAAATTGGCGTTTTTCTCCCTTCACTTAACCTTTTTAAGCGTTCCCATGCTTTACCTGAATTAATTATGAGTTCAGATAAGCTTGTCCAACAGATTATAAGTATTTTATCTTTCAAAATGATAA
This sequence comes from Candidatus Enterocola sp., assembly GCA_045612225.1. Taxonomy (GTDB): domain Bacteria; phylum Bacteroidota; class Bacteroidia; order Bacteroidales; family Paludibacteraceae; genus Enterocola. The sequence goes on along the minus strand of JAZKYP010000006.1, from coordinate 29,811 downwards.
TTTTTTCTGGCAAAGATAACTCTTTTTATTTATTTATTCGTAACTTTGTCAATCAAATACAAAATAATTTGAATATGCACGAAGCGCTGTTATTGATTGCAACGATTGCAGTAATTTTAGTCTCGATAAAGTTATACTTCCCTTTCGCAGAAAAGAGAGGTATGTTGGCTGGTGTGAATCATCGTAGTTCTCACACCAAACCTGTTGTAACAGGCGTAGGCTTTATTTTTTACATCTCGTACATCTTTTATACTATTTCCTTTGTACTTTCTACTTGGGATGCTCCGTGGGCTTTGTTCCTCGGAATATCTATTTTAGCTGTTGTGAGTTTTATAGATGACCTCAAGGATTTGTGGTTTTTTATAAGGTTAGTTGTGCAGTTGTTGGCAGTTGTGCTGATGCTTTATCAGATATATTTAGACTTTTCGGTCGATGTATTGGCACTGAATGCCTCTGTGTTAATTCTTTTGGTAATAGTAGGTATTGTGTATTCTATAGGTTTTGTAAATCTATATAACTTTATGGATGGGCTTAATGGTATGATGGTGGGTATTACAATTTCTGCTCTATCAGTATTTGCCTTAATTGATTATTATGTAGTTGATTTTGTGGATGATAATCTTTTAATATATACTGCTATTCCTACTCTAATATTCGCATTTTTTAATGCAAGAAAGCAGGCAAAATGTTTTGCAGGCGACGTGGGGGCGATAGTATTAGGTTTTGTAATGGTATATATGTTGTTATCATTGTTGATGGAAACATCTAATATAGTATATGCCTTTATTTTTGCTTCTGTTTACGTGGAAGCAGGAATGACTGTGTTACAACGTTTAATTGCAGGTCAAAATATTTTTAAACCTCATAGAATTCATTTATTTCAATTGTTGTCTAATGAGTATAAACATTCACATTTAATGGTTTCATCTTTATATGCATTAAATCAAATGGTATTTGGGGCTATTATTGTGGTGCTTAATTACTATAAAGTTGGTGATTTGACCCAAAATGTAGTAGTTATTAGTTTATTTACAGTAGAAACTATCGTGTACTTCGTTTACAAAAGAAAATTAATGGGTGGACACTTATTAGAATCTTTAAAAGAAAAGAATAACAATTAATATAACCTATAAATAAAAAAATTATGATTCCACAAAAAATTGAACACCTTGGAATAGCAGTTCCAAGTATCGCAGAAGCACTTCCATACTACGAAGGTGTGCTTGGTATGACATGTTATGCTATTGAAGAAGTAGCAGATCAAAAAGTAAAAACAGCTTTCTTAAAAGTAGGCGAAGTTAAAATCGAACTTCTAGAACCAACCTCTCCAGAAAGTACTGTTGCTAAATTTATTGAAAAAAACGGTGGCCGTGGCGGTTTCCATCATATTGCATACGCAGTTAACGACATTGAAGCACGTCTTCAAGAAGTAGCTGACAAAGGCGTACAACTTATTGACAAAACTCCACGTGGTGGTGCAGAAGGTATGACTATCGCTTTCTTACACCCAAAATCTACAGCAGGTATCCTAACAGAATTCTGCGAAAAGAAATAAGAATTTAACCTAAACATTAAAACAATATAATGGCAACAGATAAAATTCAAAACCTAATTGAGCTAAGAGAAAAAGCTCGTTTAGGTGGAGGTCAAAAAAGAATTGACTCACAACACAGTAAAGGTAAACTTACCGCTCGTGAACGCATCGAAATGCTTCTAGACGAAGGTAGTTTCGAAGAAATGGATATGTTCGTAACACATCGTTGTACAAACTTCGGAATGGATAAAGATAAATTCCTAGGTGACGGTGTAGTAGTAGGTCAAGGTACTATCGACGGACGTTTAGTTTTTGTATTTGCACAAGACTTCACTGTATTCGGTGGTTCTTTATCTGAAACAGTGGCTATGAAAATATGCCATGTAATGGATAAAGCAATGAAAGTGGGTGCTCCTATCATTGGTATCAACGACTCAGGTGGTGCTCGTATCCAAGAAGGTCCTAACGCACTTGCAGGTTACGCAGAAATCTTCGAACGCAACATCCTTGCATCTGGTGTAGTTCCTCAAATTTCATTAATCTTCGGTCCTTGTGCTGGTGGTGCAGTTTATTCTCCTGCTCTAACAGACTTTATTATGATGACAGAAGAAAACAGCTACATGTTCATCACTGGTCCTAAAGTAGTAAAATCTGTAACAGGTGAATCTGTTTCTGTTGACGAACTAGGTGGTGCTGCAGTACACTCAACAAGAACTGGTGTTTCTCACCTACGTGCTGCAAACGAAGAAGAAGGTCTTGCAACTATCCGTCGCTTAATGTCATTCATCCCACAAAACAATATGGAAAACGCTCCAGTTGTGGAATGTACAGACCCAGTTGACCGTATCGACGACGCTCTAAATACCCTTGTTCCAGACAATCCAAACAAACCATACGATATGAAGGAAATCATCACTTCTATCGTGGACAACAACGATATGCTAGAAATTCAACCAGAATTTGCCCCAAATATCATTTGTGCATTTGGTCGTTTCAATGGTGTTTCTACAGGTATCATCGCAAACCAACCTAGCTGCTTAGCAGGTGTGTTAGACTGCGATGCTTCTCGTAAAGCAGCTCGCTTCGTACGTTTCTGCGACGCATTCAATATTCCAATCCTTACTCTTGTAGACGTTCCTGGATTCCTTCCTGGTACAGGTCAAGAATATGCAGGTATCATTGTTCACGGTGCTAAACTTATGTTTGCATACGGTGAAGCTACAGTGCCAAAAGTAACTGTTACTATCCGTAAATCATACGGTGGTTCTCACATTGTGATGAGCTGTAAACAACTTCGTGGCGACTTCAACTACGCTTGGCCAGGTGCTGAAATCGCAGTTATGGGTCCTTCTGGTGCAGTAGAAGTGCTACAAGCTAAAGCTATTGCAGCTATCGAAGACAAAGAAGAACGTGCTAAATTCATTGCTGAAAAAGAAGCAGAATACCGTGACAAATTCGCTAACCCATATCAAGCAGCTTCTATGGGCTACATTGATGACGTTATCGAACCACGCAATACACGTTTCCGTGTGATTCGTGCATTTGAATCGTTGAAAAACAAACGATTAACTAATCCACTTAAAAAACACTCAAACATTCCTTTATAATTCGTGACTATGGTACAATTAGCAGTAAACTGGACAAACGCAGGCATTATTACCGGTATCGGTTTTGGCCTTGTAGTTTTGTTGTTGATACTATTGGTTTTTGTGTTAATGGGATTTGGTGCCATTATGGTACGCCTAAATGCTCCTAAAAAGGAAACAACTCTAAAACCAGTAGCCGTTGTGCCTACTCCTGATGCCACAGAAGAACCTGTAGAAATTACAGGCGAAGAATTAGCCGCTATCGCAATGGCTATCCAACTAAGCAAGGAGTCTGCTCACGACGTGGAATCTAAAGTCCTAACAATTGTGTCGAATCCAAATTCGGCTTGGGCTTCTAAAACATTTGGTATAAATAATTTAATTCGTTAAATCAAAATGAAAAATTTTAAATTCACAATAAACGGTAATGTTTACGAAGTGGGTATTGAAGCTGCTGAAAACGGCAAATCAAACGTAAATGTAAACGGTAAATCGTATGTAGTAGAAGTAGAAGCAGACGTAATGCAAGCAACAGCTGTTCGTCGTCTACTTGCTACTCCATCAGCAAAAACCACCTCAGGTGTTATGAAATCTCCTCTTCCAGGTAAAGTACTTAAAGTATTAGTGGCAGAAGGTCAAGTAGTAAAACGTGGTGATATCCTTATGGTAATTGAGTCTATGAAGATGGAAAACAACATTGCTGCTCAAGCAGATGGTGTTATCCGTTCTATCAAAGTGGCTGCAGAACAAAGCATTCTTCAAGGCGACGCTCTACTTGAAATCGAATCAGTTGCTCAAGAAGCAGAACCTGCTCCAGCTCCAGCTCCAAAACCAGCTCCAGCGCCTAAAGCTGCTCCTGCTCCTAAGGCAGCACCAGCTCCAGCACCAGCTCCTAAAGCTGCTGCAGGTGCAAAATCTGTAGTTAGCCCACTACCAGGTAGCGTAATTAAAGTAATCGCTAAAGTTGGTGATGAGGTTAAACGCGGTCAAGCTGTGATGGTTATTGAATCTATGAAAATGGAAAATAATATTCCTGCTCCACGCGATGGTAAAGTTACTGCTATTCACGTATCTGCAGGTAACAGTGTAATGCAAGGCGATGCCCTAATAGACATTGAATAAAAATATGAAAGCATTATATCGTATTATTATAACATTATTAGCATGCGTAACATTTAGTGTTGCGTATGCTACTGAAACCACAGATTCTGTCGCAAACTACGACGACCAAATCATGTTGATTTCAGAGGATGCCGCTGACGAGGTAGCAGAAGAAGCTCCAGCAGTGGTAGAAGAAATGGAGGAAAACTTATCAATTACTGGTAGTTTGAGCAAATTCTTCGGTGAAATGGGTATTGTACAAATCTTTGCAAATTGGTTTGATGGCGATTGGCGTTATCTTGTAATGATAGCAATTGGTTGTTTACTACTTTATCTTGCTATTGTTAAACAATTTGAGCCTCTACTATTATTACCTATCGCTATGGGTATGGTACTTACCAATATTCCAGGTGCAGGTATGTTCCATAGCGAACTATTTGCAGGTGGTCACGTACATTGGGCTGCAATGGCAGAAAATGCAGGTCTGCTAGACTATCTATATTTAGGTGTTAAACTTGGCATTTATCCTTGTTTAATCTTCGTAGGTGTAGGCGCTATGACAGACTTCGGTCCACTTCTAGCAAATCCAAAAAGTTTATTGTTAGGTGCTGCTGCACAAATTGGTATTTTCGTTACCTTCCTTTGTGCTATCGGTATGGGCTTCACACCAGAACAAGCTGCTTCTATCGGTATCATCGGTGGTGCAGATGGCCCTACAGCTATCTTCCTAACATCTAAACTTGCTCCTGAATTATTAGGCCCTATCGCTGTGGCTGCATACTCTTACATGGCTCTAGTGCCAGTGATTCAACCTCCTATTATGCGTGCTCTTACAACTCAAAAAGAACGCGAAATAGAGATGAAACAACTACGTATGCCATCTAAAACAGAAAAGATTATCTTCCCTATAGTAGTAATTATTGTGGTATGCTTAATCCTTCCTTCTGCAGCTTCACTTATCGGTTGCTTAATGCTAGGTAACTTAATGAAAGAATGCGGTGTAGTAGAACGTCTTGCTAAAACAGTACAAAACGAACTTATGAACATCGTTACTATCTTCTTAGGTATTACAGTAGGTGCTACCGCAACAGCAGAAGCATTCTTAAATGTACAAACACTTATGATTCTTTCTGTAGGTATCGTAGCATTTGGTATGGGTAGTGCAGGTGGTGTATTACTAGCTAAATTCATGAACTTATTCCTAAAAGATAAAATCAATCCACTTATCGGTTCTGCAGGTGTATCTGCTGTGCCAATGGCGGCTCGTGTATCTCAAAACGTAGGTCAAGAAGCTAATCCTTCAAACTTCCTACTAATGCACGCTATGGGCCCTAACGTAGCAGGTGTGATTGGTTCTGCAGTGGCTGCAGGTATTCTATTATCATTCTTAGGATAATTTAAAATTATTTTAAAGGGTGCTTTTCTCGTTGCGCTTGTCTTCGAAATCCTCATTTACGTCTAGTAAACTCCGGTTTCTCAGACAGCGCGACGCCTAAAAATCCCTCCTTTAAAATGAATTTTATAGATAGCATAAAAAAAGTTGATGTCATTTGACATCAACTTTTTTTTGTTTTGGGGATTTTGCCGAACTTCTTTTGGCGCTCCCATTCTGCTCGCCTTTTTTCATAATCGGCATATTGTTTTTCAAGATAATTGTCTGCCATAATGGGGTTGTTTATAATTTCTCTAATACCAATTTTGCGTATTCGATGGCACCGTGGAGCGAAAGGTCGCGGTAGTTGCCGCATTGGATAGCATTAGCTGCAGGCACTTCTGTAGAGTTTACAACCTTTTTAAGAGCATTGATTAGTGCTACTTTTATGGTTTCTGGTGCAACATCGCCCCATACTATAAAGTAGAAACCTGTTCTACAGCCCATTGGAGATAGGTCTATTACGTTATCAACTTCTTCTCTTAAATATCCAGCCAAAAGGTGCTCAAGTGCGTGTAAAGCAGCTGTAGGAATAGCAGCTTCATTTGGTTGCATAAATCTAAGGTCAAATTTACTTACCTTATCTCCCTTTTCACCTGTTAAAAGACCACACTTTCTAACGAAAGGTGCTTTCACCTTTGTGTGGTCCATAGTAAAACTTTCTACTTTTATCATTGTATTGTGTTTAGTCATTTGTTTGAGAGAATTAGAAACGGATACCGTATGTTAGTACTAGTTGGTTGCGAACACTACGTAATCCTATTGGCTCAAAACTATCTAGTTGGAATACATCGCCATCATATTTTGTATATGAAGGAGCGTATGGATAATAATCTGCTGTATTTACTTGGTATACGTATGCTAGGTCGATAGCGTGTCTGCCAAATCTATAACCAATGCCTGCTGTGATATTATAAGAATCTTTTTCGTTGTAATAATCAACGTCAGTTCTTACGTCATTGTAGTAATAACCTCTGCTCATATAGTCTGAAACGCGTGGAGTAGAGTATCCACCGCCTACTCTTAATGATAAACCATCTGTAGGTTTAATTTCTATACCAGCGCGTATGGTGTGACGGTCGATTAGGTCGTTAGAATAAAGATTCTTGATTTCATCATCATTACCATTTATAGCAGCTGAGTTTTCGTATTCATAATCGATACCAATGAAACCAAATTTACCCAAAACAAATCCCAAACTACCAATTGCTTTAAGTGGACCTGTTAATTTAGTTTCGCCTACAGAAGAAGGTGTTTCGTTAAAACCTCTTTGATGATTAGGTTTGCCGCTTATATCATATACATTAAAATCACAACTAGATGAAGAATAGTCTGATAGGAAATATGCAGTTGGTGTGTGGAATGCAGCTCCAATGCGTAACCAGCTGGTTGGTTTAGCTATAAGACCTATCTTGTATGTGAATCCTGTAGATTGAAATCTATATATATTGTGCAATGTATATGTGCTACCATCTACAAATGTTTCTTGAAGTGTGGTGTTTCTTGCGTATGTAGCGTAATCACATTCAAATGTCATACCCCAATAGATAAGGTTGCTTAAGTTTCCTGCAAATGAAAGTGCAAAGTCATTTGATGAACCAAATTCTTCAAATCTAATATATTGGTCCACAGCTCCTCTGCCAGACCAATCGTATAATGATGTATAAACATCATCTCTAAGTTCTAGTCCTAAATCTATAAGGTATGAATCATACGCAATTACAGAACTCCAAGGAATAGACTTGTCATCGTACGCAGGGTTTACATTGTCGTGCCAAATGATGTCTGAGTTTGCAAGAGATTGCATTGGAATACCATCAGTCATTGCTGCTGCCCATTGAGTGTATGAATGAGGTTGAAAACCATGATATTTGCCAATTCTAGAGAATTTCTTACTTTGGTTATATGCAATACCTAAGTTGAAGTTTAATAGGGTATTGTTATTCTCAAGAATCCATGTACCTACGTATGCCAAATTTTGTAAATCAACATTAACATCTGTGTTGTATGAATTATATGTTGAGTTATTATTCTTTAATGAGGTGTTATCCCAATTGATATTGGCAGATACAGTCAACTCGGAACTTCTATATATACCGATACCAGCAGGGTTATAGAATATAGTAGAAGCATCTCCGCCTAGAGCACCCATGGCGCCGCCTACAGCCATAAAGCGTGCAGTGCCGTTAAGCTCACTGCTAGATGCTATAAGAGCGTCGTATGCTGTTTGTGTTTGTGCGAAAGCACTTAGTTGGGCAATGGCCCCGATAAATATAGATAAAATAAGTTTTTTCATATCTAGGTTAATTATTTGTTATTATCTGCGTCCGCCTCTTGGAGCTGCGCCACCTGCGCGAGAATTACCTCCGCCTCTGTTTATTGTGCCAGTAGAGCGAGAGTTTCCGCCTCCACGACTAGGTGTAAATGAACTGTTGTCACTACTTACGTTACGTTTTTGAACGTTTGTTGAACTTGAACTGCCACGTCCTCCGCGTGGTGAAGCTGTGGTGTTAGTTCTATTAGTATTGCTAGGGCGATTTACATTGCTATTGGTGTTTCTGTTGGTTGGGCGTGAAACATTGCCATTTGTGTTTCTAGTGTTTGAACTAGGACGAGTTGCATTGCCCCTTGTGTTACCTTCACGATGATAATCTCTGCTATGAGCATCTACAGGACCATGGTGACTAGGGCCATGATGATGGTCTGGTCCATGATGTGGTGCTGGAGCAGGGTGTGGAGGATGATATGGGTGGTATGGCGCATACGGATAAGGTCTATATGGCGCGTATGGGTAATAGCCAGGGTAGTGGCTATATGGGTGAACCCAGAATGGGTCATACCATGGGTCGTACCAAATGCTACCCCAAGGATTCCATGCAAACCATGAATCGTAATACCATGGACTATACCAATTAGTCCAACCTAGGTTTACATAAATATTTGCAGAAGAGTTTGCTTGCTCCTCTGGGTCGGTGTTATTGTAAATATACACATACTCAGGATTTTCAATAGTTACGGCTGTTGGGTCATAATATTTTACAATCTCCTTTGTGTAGTGGTAATCTTCTTCTAGATCTAAATCGCTAGCAACATTAGATGAAGTTTGAGTAGTTCCTACACGATTGTATTCATCAATGCTTCTAGTGTTTGTGCTAGTAGAAGTTGTAACTTCTTTTGTTTCTTTTTTAGACTTATAAGTACTTCCGTCATAAATATCATCGTATTGCGCAAAAGCACTTATTGATAAGCCTGCAACTAATAAAAAAATACAAAAACGTTTCATAGCATATAAATTTAGTTGTATCTTTACATCCAGATAACTTAATATCTTTACAAAGATACGAATTAATTAAAATTTGTTGTTTATTTTTTAGTTAAAAACATATTATGAATTATATTAAAATTTCTATAAATATAGCAGAGATGCCTGAATATAAGGCAGATGTGCTTACATACGAGCTTGGTGAAATTGGTTTTAGTACATTTGAAACCGAGGGTAACACACTTATTGCGTACGCAAAGCAGACTGATTTTAATGAGGAAAGTTTAAATGAAATGGCAGAAAATAATGAACTTTCTGAAGAATTGTATAGTGTGGAAGAGGTGGAAGACAAGGATTGGAACGAAGAATGGGAGAAAAATTATTTTCAACCTATTGTGGTGGATGGCGTGGCTTCAAAATGTGTGATACACAGTAGTTTTCATACAGATGTACCAGAGGCAGAATATGATATTATTATTAATCCTAAAATGTCTTTTGGAACTGGCCATCATGAAACCACAAGTTCTATGTTAAGATGGATTCTTTCAGACTCTATGCAAGGTAAAAAGGTGCTTGATATGGGTTGTGGCACGGCGGTGCTTGGTATCTTAGCAAAAATGCGTGGTGCTGACTACGTAATGGGAGTGGATATTGATGAGTGGTGCAAGGAAAATGCCACAGAAAGTGCCGAACTAAACAATATTGATATGGAAATTAGGCTTGGCGATGCTTCAATTTTGCCAAATGAAGAAACTTTTGATGTAATTTTAGCAAATATCAATAGAAATATCTTGCTTGCCGATATGGAAAGCTATGTTTCTTGTCTAAATGTGGGTGGAAACCTCTATATGAGTGGTTTTTATACAGAAGATATTCCTGTAATTAGAGAAAAAGCAGAGTCTTTAGGACTTAATTTTGTGGATTTTAAAGAAAAAAATAACTGGGTTGCAGTAAAATTTTTAAAATAATTCGTCTAGAATTTTTATAATCCAACTATTTACCTTATCTTTGCACTCGCTTTTAAGAACAATGGCGGGATAGCTCAGTTGGTTAGAGCGTCGGATTCATAACCCGGAGGTCACGAGTTCAACTCTCGTTCCCGCTACAAAAAACGAACAATCATTGATTGTTCGTTTTTTTTGTTATGTGTCGCATTTTAAAATTAATCTTATTTCACTCCGGTATATTTGCGGTAAATCTTATTGTACTCTTTGCTCTCCAAATATCTAGATAACCATGAATTTAGGGAGTCGAGTAGGAGAGGACATTCTGGGTGAACGCACCATGAGTAGTTTTGAGCGAAGCTCACTGCGGTGTTCATGTCCAATGTCTTAAACTCTGGATTTTCTTTAATTAACACCCTTGCTACAAATTCATCGCACACTGTATAGTCGATGTCGCGATTTACAAGCATTCTAAAAAGGTCTTTTGGGGTGGCGTTGGTTACTTCTTGTGTGTAAATTTTATCGCCAATTTCTTGTGAAAGATTTTCTATGCGTTGTTTGTAAAAAGCACCAGGAGTAAGGTAAATATATTTATTTGCAAGTCCCAGTTGGTTCCTAATAAATTCTACGCTGTCTTTTGGATTGTATTTTCTTTGAATAAGCATTTGTCTGCTAGTGAAAACAGGAATGCTATAATTTATTTCTTCTCGTTTGGTATTGTAAATAGGAATATGCCAGGCAAGTATGTCTACCTCGTGATTTAGAAGTTTGTTGATTGCAGCAGAAAGATTAGTTTCGCCAATGAATTCTACATTCTTTATATTCATTGCTTTGGCAAAACTATCTATCATAAGTGCTTGTAGCCCTGCTATACTATCCACATTTATAACCTGATAACTCATGATATTAGGCTCCACTATAATGCGGATTTTGTTTTGGTCTTGAATATATTCTAAATCGTATGGTTTGTGTTTTTCAAGGTAGTCTTGGCTGAATAAAATAAATGATAAAACTACTAAAACAATGAATATGCAACCTCCTACAATGAAGAAGTGCTTGCTTTTAGACATTTTATTTAATAGTCTTTCATTCATAATTAATCATAGAAGTTCCATGATAGACCAAATTTGAACATAATTGGGTTTAGAGCATGATCTGGCACTGCGAAATATGTAGGATCCATAAATGCTGCAGAAAGGTTGTAACACATTAGATAAACTCTAAATTGTTTCAAATGCAAGTTTACGTATGCGTTCATTAATGGATAATTTCCTATTAATTTTTCATCTTGTAGGTAGAAAACTCCTGTTGCTGGCATATAAGCATTAGCATAATAAGCTGTATTGTATCTGCAATCTACACCTATCTGAACTGTTAGAATATCGTCTTTAAAGAAACTATGTCTAAAATAGAAATTAGAATATGCAGAAAGCATTGGGAGTGGAAGCACAGATGGCTCATTTACATATTGGAATGTTGCCTTGTTGTCCCAATGTAGTAACCATGCTGATAGATTAAGTTCTAAATCTGCATTGATAATTTGGATAAAATGATCTGTGTCTTGGGTTGGCATGGCATTTTTATCAAAATAGATATAGTTTTTTAATCCTTGCCAGCCTGCCCCTAACTTGAAGCTACAATATTTATAAGGTATACCAATTTGTCCGTAGCCTTTAGCCGACCATGTGTTATTAAAATGATTTTCCCAAATAAAGTGATTTGAGAAATAGTGTTCTGTGAAGTAACTTGGATTTGTACTTTTAACATGACCCAAAGCCAAGATATTTAGGTTTAAATCATCTTTTAATTTAATCTTTGTGCTAAAATCTCCGGTAACGTCGAAAGCCATGCGATTGTCTCTACCAATAACTAATACTTTACCTAAAACTCCATATTGGGTGTTACCTTTACGTTTAAATAACTCCCCACCAACAGCTACTAATGTTTGGTTGTGGACGTCCCATGTGGTATCTAAGGCTTGGGTTATCATAGGTTCTGGCTCGAACTTATTTTGATAAACTTTATTTAAAATTTGAAGTCTATTTTGCTCAAAATCTGCCTCTACAAAGGCTCTAAGACCAAATAGCATCCATTTTTTATATCCTTCATTAAATGTAATTGAAACGACATTTTTAAAGAAGTGTTGTGAACAACTATCTTTTGTACTTACGTCTGAATAGTAGTTTTTTGGATAGAAACCTTCTGTTATACTTTTTTCGTAATATTTCTTTTTGCTATACTCGTATTTAGTGGTATATCCAATGGTCATTAGCGGTATGAACTCAGAAATTTCTGAGTCTGTTTGGTCTACTTTGTCGTATCCAATATTGTATTGTTGGTTTACCCAAAAATAAAAAGATTTATATTCAGACCATGCATTGTTTAAGTTAACTGGCATAGTTTCAGGCTCTTCGTTTTTATATAACGAACTATCGTTTGCTAGACCACCGTTTTCAAAATGTCTAAAGTTATTTAATCCTGCAATGAAGTATATAGAATACTTATCTCCTCTATAACTTCCGTTTAAATAGCCATTCAAATCATCTGTAGATTGGTTGTCGTAGGTTCCTCTGCCGTATTTATAATCTGCAAAAATGCCAAAATTAAGTTTGCTATTGGCATTCATAGATAAACCTGCGGTTAAATGGTCTTCTTCTTGGTCTGTAAGCCCGCCAGATGTGTATGTTATATTACTATAAGGACGTTTTGTGTTATAGAAGAAAGCGTTGTTTGGTCCTAGATATTGGTCGTAGAATGTGTGCTTAAATAGGAAATCGCCAGTAAAGTCTGTTTCTTTTCTATCGAAGAAAATAGCAGATTGACTTGGCAAACCAAGATTGCCTAACCACTCACTAGCAATTGTGTTTCTATATACTGGAGTTGTAAATTCTTGGAAATTTAATGTGGCAGTATCTGGAGAACATTGGGTTTCATCAGAAAAATCTTCCGAAACTTTCCACGCAATAGTGCCTTCGCCTGCTTTTGCAGGTTTGCGCATAAAGAAATTTTCTTTTTTAGTAGTGTCTGCTATAGCTACAGGTTCTTCACTTTTTGTGCTAGTCTCTTTAGCTATAACAAGTTGTGTACTAAAAAGAAGTATTAATAGTATGTATTTACTCAATTTCACTATGCAAATTTACAACTAAATTTTGAAATATTAAATACGTGTCATTAAAGTAGGTAAAATTGATGCCTTCCAAGTGCTAAAATCACCTTTGATTATATGTGCTCTGGCTTCTTGTGTTAGCCAAACGTAAAATGCTAGGTTGTGGATAGACGCAATTTGCATACCAAGTAGTTCGTCTGACATAATTAGGTGGCGAAGATATGCTTTGCTATAAACTCTATCTACTATGCTTGGTCCGTCTGGGTCGATAGGTGAGAAGTCGTTTGCCCATTTTTTGTTGTGCATATTCATGGTGCCATTTTTGGTAAATAGCATACCATTTCTGCCGTTGCGGGTAGGCATTACGCAGTCGAACATATCCACACCGCGTTCTATGCCTTCTAGCAGGTTGGCTGGTGTGCCCACACCCATTAGGTAACGAGGTTTGTCTTTTGGAAGAATGGCATTTACCACTTCTATCATTTCATACATTTTTTCTGTTGGTTCGCCCACTGCAAGACCGCCAATGGCATTGCCTTCACATTCTTGTGAAGCAATAAATTCTGCCGATTGTTTGCGTAGGTCAGGGTAAACACAACCTTGAACTATAGGGAAAAATGTTTGGTTGTAATCGTAGATTGGGTCTGTGTTTTTGAAGTGATTCCAGCCTCTCACAAGCCATCTATGTGTCATTTCCATAGATTTTTTTGCGTAGTCGTAGTTGGCATTGCCTGGGGTGCATTCGTCAAGTGCCATTATGATGTCTGCACCTATAATGCGTTGAGTTTCAACTACATTTTCTGGTGTGAAAAGGTGTTTTGAACCATCGATATGTGAAGCAAAAGTAACCCCTTCTTCTTTTAGTTTGCGTGTGCCAGAAAGTGAGAATACTTGGAAACCACCACTATCTGTAAGGATAGGTTTGTCCCATGAATTGAATTTGTGCAGACCGCCTGCTTGTTTAAGCACTTCTAGACCTGGACGTAGGTAAAGGTGATAGGTGTTGCCAAGGATGATTTGAGCTTTGATGTCGTCTCTAAGCTCGTGAGCGTGCACACCTTTTACCGAACCTACTGTGCCTACTGGCATAAAAATAGGGGTAAGAATTTCGCCGTGGTCGGTGGTGATTTTACCAGCGCGGGCGTTTGTCTTAGGGTCTGTATATTGTAAATCAAACTTCATAGTCAAAAATATCTTCTGTGATGGTTATTGATTCTATTTCGTTAATCTTTTCTGCGTTGTAAAGGGCTTTTACTTTAATGTAATTTTCTGTAAAACCGTTCATAAATCCTTGTTTATTAGTAGATTCCCAAAGTACTTTACGTGTTGTGCCCACTTGCGATTGGTAGAATGTTTTAAGTTTTTCTTCTGAAAGCGGAAGCATAATGCCCATTCTGCGTTTTTTCTCTGTTTCTTCCACTTTGTATGGAATTTTTAATGCCATTGTACCTGCTCTTTCTGAGTATGGGAACACGTGAAGCTGAGAAACAGGCAAATTGCTAATAAAGTTTCTAGATTCTTCAAAAAGCTCTGGAGTTTCGCCTCGCATGCCCACAATCATATCCACTCCGATAAATGCATCTGGCATTAACTCTTTTATTTTCAGTACTTTATTTTTGAAAAGTTCACTATCGTAGTGGCGACGCATTAGTTTAAGTACCTCATCGCTACCACATTGTAGAGGTATGTGGAAGTGTGGAGCAAAGCGTTTGCTTGTTGCTACAAATTCTATAATTTCGTCGGTAAGAAGGTCTGGCTCGATAGATGAAATTCTAAATCTTTCCACTCCTTCTACTTCGTCTAGTGCTTTAACTAGGTCCACAAATTTTTCGCCAGTGCTTTTGCCAAAATCACCAATGTTTACACCTGTTAGGATGATTTCTTTGCCACCTTCGCTAGCAATTTTTTCTGCATTGCGCACAATTTTTTCTATACTGCCATTGCGGCTTCTGCCACGGGCAAAAGGTATGGCACAATAACTACAGAAATAGTCACATCCGTCTTGCACTTTTAGGAAGTGGCGAGTGCGGTCTTCGTGAGAATAACAACCATAAAATGGTGTCATTTTCTTGGTCTCGCTTACCACAGGGGTCGTATCTTGTGTTTTGAGTTTTGCTGGGATAATAAATTTGTCGTTTGCTCCTAGAACCAAATCTACACCAGGAATAGCTGCAAGTCTTTCAGAAGCCAATTGGGCATAACAACCTGTAACAATAAGAAATGCGTTTGGATTTTCTCTTATTATTCTATTTATTGCGCTGCGACATTTTTTGTCGGCGTTGTCTGTTACTGTACAGGTGTTTACTATGCAAACATCGGCTTTTTCGTTTGCTTTAGCCTTTACAAAACCGTTCTCTATAAGTGTTTTGCCTATAGAAGAAGACTCTGCAAAGTTTAGCTTGCATCCTAATGTGTAAAACCTAAAAGTACTCATAATTCCTAATTATTAGCTTTGCTAATCAACTCGTCCTAACTTATTAAGACCTTCTTTAATTAAGTTTACGTTCCCTCTCTCCTTGTAATATACAATCACATAAGTAATCACAGTGGAAATCATCCCTATAAGTGAACCAAAAAGTACGTCTGCAAGGAAGTGTTGTGAAAGGTAGATGCGAGAAAAACCTGTTAGGAATGCAAATACCAGCAAAAAGATTTGTAGAAATCTATATCTGTATGGTAAAATTGCTGCAATGCCAGCCAAAAATACAAATATGCATGAGGTGTGACCACTTGGAAATGAATTGTATGCATGCCAAAGATCTACGCCTTCTACAGTAGGAGGTAAATCTATGCCTAAATTATTAAACAAAGTGTATGGTCGTGGATGCGTAAAAGTGTATTTAAATATTTGGGTGATTATAGCGCAAATACCTTGTGCTAGAAGTAGGAAGATACCTTCTCTTAGGTTGAATAGCATAAAAATACCAATCAAGAAAAATGGAAGGTTGCCCCCAAACTCTGTTATAACTTTAAAGAAATTATCTAGAAATGGGGTGTGAAATGAGTTTAACTCAATATGTGTTTCCACTTGAGAACCAGTGAAGCTATATGCCACGCCAATTGCCCAAATAACGAGAAAGCATATCCAAAGAATTAGATTTTCCTTATAATATTTTAGTATTGTATTTTTCATAATGCAAATATAGTGAATTTTATTGTTTAGGTAGGCTAGGATATGATAAAATATGCCATGTTACGCCAACTGCAATGACTAAAAGTAGTATTCGTACCCATAGGATAGAAACAAGAATGCACGATATGCAAATTGTAATCCAAAGCATACTTATTGAATATACCTTTATGCGCACTGGAATGCACTTGTTTTCTTGAAAATTCTTGATGTAAGGGCCCAAATGTTTGCTCTCAAGTAGGCGTTTGTGCCAGTCTGGCGCGCTTCTGAAGTAGCAATAAGCCGTTAAAAGTAGGAACGGAGTGGTGGGAAGTATAGGAAGAAAAATTCCTAGAACTCCTAATGTAAGTGATATGGTTCCTGCTATTCGAAGAAGTATTTTTAACATGTAACAAAATTGAGTTACAAAAATAATAAATTTACTATTATCTCATGGTGTTTTCGGGTTTGATGGCGTTGATGCAACCCTCTTTGCTGCCGAAACAACCTGTCTCTAGGGCCGCTGCAGTTACACCCATTTGCTTAAAGAGTTTCAAAAAGTTTGACACTGTGTTTTCTTCTGCCGAAAAGGTAACTGTCACTTTTTGTTCCTTTATATTGGTTTCAACCTTTTTTACTCCTGCTTGTTTTTTTAGGGTTTTAGTTACTTCTGCAGACTTCTCCTTTGGCATTACCACCAAAAATGTAGTAGTAAGCATTACATCGTCATTGTTTTTTGCTTGGCTTGGTATTGTCAACAAGCAAAAAAATAATATTAGTGCTATTAAGTTTTTCATAGTATAAAAAATCTGTTACAAAAGTAGTGATTATTGGTTAATATTTAATATATTAGCGGAGTAAAAAAATACGGTAATTTTATGAAAGGCAATAAACTAACTCTATTATTTGTAGTTATAATCATGATGTTTCCTACTACATTAATAGCACAAGAGACTCAAACTCAAACAACTACAACTGCAACACAAAAAGAAAGCTTCTTCAAAAAAAGTAATATTACATACGGAGGCAACCTAGGTGTACACATAAACTCAAACGAATTTAATGTTCTAGTTATGCCAGAGATTGGCTATAAATTATTCCCTCAATGGAAATTTGCTCTTGCCCCAATGTATAGTTATTATGGCTTCTTCAACGACGACCGCGTAAACGACGAAGAACATGTTGCTGGTGTAAGAATTAGCACCACTTTTGATGTTACAAGAAATAGAAACACATCAAAATCAAATTTCTTCATATACCTAGGATACCAATATGAACACCATTGGATAAACTATACATACTCAGGCGAATACGATGTAAACTTCGCAGACTTGGGTGTAGGTTTAAGATTTAGATTATCAGACAGAACTAGCGCATATCTTCTAGCATCATGGCACGCCTATGCAGAACACAACAGCGAATTTGATACTAGATATGAAAGAAGTTGGTTCCCTGAACTTATTCCAAACATATCTGTAGGCATAGAAATTAACAATTAAAAGTTATAACTTTACAATAAAAATAAGTTTTTTCAATTTTTCTACTAAAAAATTTTGGTAGTTTAAATTTTTGTCTTACCTTTGCAACCGCAAAAGCGATGGTGCCATAGCTCAGTTGGTAGAGCAAAGGACTGAAAATCCTTGTGTCCCCGGTTCGATTCCTGGTGGCACCACAAAAAAGAGAAGTTCAACGAACTTCTCTTTTTTGATTATATACATTTAATTTTCAAATAACCGTAAAAATATAAGAAAATGTCGGAAGAAGAATTAAAACCTCCATACGGCGAGCGTCCTATATATAAAACCCCTATGCTTAATAGTTTGATTAAGCGACCTGAAGATAGTGAGGTGAAATGCAAGATTTGCGGAGTGTCGCTTGCTGGTAGAATTATGCAGTCAACTCAATATACCTGCGACCATTGTGGCAGACGCTTTGATATGTGCCGCGACTGTGGCGTAACAGAATTTTGTCCAAATTGCGGTGGCTGGCTTCTTAATAGTTGGGAGCTCGAAGGCAAGTGGATTGAGAAAAAGCTCCACAAGCCTCATCATCATCATTAAAAATCTTATCATTAGATAATAGTTATTGCAAGGACGCATGATTCTATAAAAAGGTTCGTGCGTCCTTTTTATGTACCTCTTGCAACAATTTTTAAGAAATTTATTCAATCGTTTGCATATTTTGTAACAATTTTGTAACTTTGAACGCTTTTTTAATAGAAAATAAATATACAAAATATGAAAAAATTATTACTTATTTTTAGTTTGATACTATGCTCGTTACTCTCTGTTGCTCAGACAGTTAATGAGAATTTTACGCTAGAGGTGTTGCCTCAACGTACAGACGATATGTTGGAATTTACGTTTAGTTACAAAAATGTAAATGATAATACAACATTTCAAATCTATAAATACCTAACAAACGACAAAAATGCTGGTGAACTTTCTGTGGAGTTTAAAGCTACCGAACGACTTGCAGAAGGTGTAACACCAAATGCGTCTGCCGTGTATTCGTGCTACCTTGATGGTTTGGATCTTACAGGTAATATTGTATACAAAGTTGGTGTTAAGGCGATACAAGAAACTACTTCTGGCGAAATCAAAGAAGAGATAGTTTATGTTTATCAACCAAATGGTCAGTTTAATGGTGGCTCTAGAGCAATTGACGAATTTGAAAAAGCTACTGAGTATCGCTTTACATACGGTTTGCCAAATGCTCCAGTTCTTTCTGAACAAAAATCTTCTTCTGTAAGATTAACTTGGTCTGCTCAATGTAATCATGGTACTCCTGAACTTTATTCTATTTTTGATAGAAATTCAAATGTGGTAATAGCAACTACAACAGAAACTACATATGTAGTAACAAATCTGCTTGCAGGTCAAACTTACGACTTCTTTATTCGTGCGTATAAAGATGGTCAATATTTGTCAACTTCTCCTAGTGTGCTTTACACTCCAGAGAAAGTGGATTGTGTGACATTTATTAGTGCAGAGAAGATAGATAGAAATGGATTGACTTTGCAGATATTAGGTTATCAAGATGCTTATTTGGAAACTGCCTCTTATGAATTATATATGGGAGAAGAAATGGCAACTGATTATGGTTATTCTCCAGGGGGTGAAATTATAGATTTTTATTTTGCATCAAATATAGACGCATCAAAAGAATTTAAACTAGTAACAAAAAATGCAAAAACAGGAAACAAAGCAATCGGTTTGTTCAAACTAAAAGCAGATGGTTCTGCTATTGAAACTCAATATTGTGATATTGTATTCAACTTAAATGTAACACACGTTACTCAATATACAGCTACATTAGAATGGAACAATCCTGGGTTTACAGCAACTAAGGCGGTATTAGAAGTAACAAACTTATCAAATGCTTCTGTTAATACAATTCAAATAGAAAATCCAAAAGTTTATACCTATTCTGTTGGTAACCTAGAACACTCAACAAATTATAAATTTGTATTGAAATTGTCAGATGAGTATGGCAACCAAACAAAGGCAGAGGCTACAGTTAAGACTAAAGTGGGAAGTATCTGTGAATTAGAAAATATTACATCTGTTTCTTGGCTTGGTTGTGATAAAAATGGTGAATTTTTGGCACCATACGATGTAGAATTCTATACAGAGTATGAGAATAATAAACCAATAGTAACAGTTAGATTTAAACTAAATAGTACCGATGAGATTAATAATGTTAAATTATATTACGCTCCAGATGGCAATATATTTACTACATTATTCAACATTAAGAGTCTAGATATGAAGAAAGGGGTGGATGGTTGGTACTCTGCATCATTTGATAAACTTAGTGGTGTGAGTGATATGGATGGCAAAAGATTCTATTTCGCCGTGGCAGTTACTCCAGCCAAACGTTGTAGTTATCTAACCAACTTCTACCTTATGAAGCCTGTGGCTTATCAAGTGGGTGTGGGTTGTCAAGACGAAGAGATTTATGCTATTATAGAATTTGACAAACTATATCACGACCAATCTCAGTTTACACTTCAAACTAGTGGTCGTATGGCTTCTGTGGGTGTTTTCCCAGAAGATGGTTATGTAAATGGTGAATTTATTATAGAAAAACGTATGTTCTATAACAACTTTGACGATGCTCCTTCCAAATTTACATTGGATATATCAGATTTCCCTGTTGGAAAATATTATATGCACATTCACGACGTGTATGGTGAAGCAACAGATTTAAAATATTTATGGGCAATTTATTAATGTGGAGGGGGAAAAGATTATGAAAACAATGATGAATAACAGAATATTTGGTCTATTGATAGTAATGTTGCTATCAATAATGAGTGTGTTTGGTGTAGATATAAATGAGTGTACAAAATTGTACATGAAGCCAAATAGCAATTGGAAACAATCAAAAGCATGGTTTGCAGCTTATTTTTGTAATGGAACTGCAAAGGCAACTTGGGTTAAAATGACTGATTCTAACAATGATGGAATTTTTGAAGTAGAAGCACCTAGTGGCCCTCATAAGAATGTGATTTTCTGTAGAATGGATCCTGCTAAAACTGCATTAGATTGGAGTAGTAAATGGAATCAGACTGCAGATTTGGAATATGATGGAAAAAAGAATCAATATGATATTTCTGGTTGGGATAAAAGCGGAAGTTGGAATTCAACAGCTAATACATACAATTATTTTGTAGCAGGTAATGGAACTGCTGAAAATAAATGGTGTAATGCTTTAGATTGGAATCCAGGGGATTGTGACAATAAACTAGTTGAAGGAAAAATAACTTTTGAAAACCTGGCTCCAGGAGATTATGAATTTAAAATAACAAATGGTAGTTGGGAGGTGAAATATGGTCACACCAATAATTTTAAAGCAAATAAAAGTACCAAATCTGATTTTATCTCATATATTAATACAGCCGACGATAATATCAAGATAACAACAACAGCATGTTCTGATATTACAGTCAACTTTAATTCTACTTCAAAGGAAATTACCGTTGATGCAAAATTCTATGAGTCAAAATATTACCTTATGGGTGTAGATACAGATGGTAATGGAAAAAGCGATGACAACTGGGAGATCGGTAGCAGCATTGAGTTGGTTGCACATCCAGACAAAGAAGGTGTGTTAATGTTACTAGACCAAAAAATAACCAAAGCTACTGATGCTTTCAAAATAGTAGAGAAAAGCGTATGCGGCGATGTTTTTTTTGCAAATGTAGTACATTCTACTATACCTTTTTCTGGAGGAGGAACAGGTTCTGCTGCGCCTAATATTGTTCTAGAAGATGGTACATACGATTTTTATTTAAATGTAAAAACGAGAGAAATAGAAATTTATGGTAATCTTGACAATTACAGAACTATATATCTTGACCATAATGTATATAATAATAAGGATGAATTAATCGGTACCTGGACTTCTGATAATGCTCGTATAGCATTATATTATTTCAATTCAACACGTAATGGTTGGGTAAATGCAGCTAGATGTAATGATGTATATTATGCTCAAATACCTGTAGATTGTGATGGTTATATATGGTGTAGAATGAATCCAAATTCAACAACAAATGGTTGGGAGGAAGATACTCAAGTTTGGAATAGAACTTCCGATATTACATACAATGCAGATAAGACTTTAACAAAGATAACAGGTTGGAATGAAGCAGATCATAAAGAAGTTGCTTACACTGGCAATTGCGAAAAAGTAAATATAACTGTAGATTGCGAGTTCGCAGAGATAGATGGCGATACACTATATGTTACTATCGATAAATTCTCTGAACCAGATTATTGTAATTATAAGTTCACTTCATTTGAAGAAGCATTTGCAGTGTTAAAATTAAATCCAGCAATATGCACCGCAACAACTGTTACTTGTAACCAATTGGAAGAAGATGAAATTACACTAAAAATACCGATGGTGATGAACGTGGTGTTTGGTCCTGAGTCATATAAAGGTACTGAATATGTAGGAATGTCTGGAGGGCATATAGGTAATGCTCCTGCGATTTTCTTCCGTAATATAAATAAAAATGGTGGAGCAGAATTAATTGTTCGCACTGCAGATCCTAAAGGTAACCGTGCCGTGCTAGTTCACCCTGTGATTCGTCGTTCTAGAAATATTACTCTAAGCAACTTAGATATAATAAGTGATCCAGATTTGCGCGACAATGCTCTAGATATAGACACAGGAGAGGGTCTTGATAATCTAGAGGGCTTAAACGCAGACTACAATATAGTTGAATTACCAGAAGTTGAAAGCAATATTACTCTTAAAAACTGTTATGTAGAATCATACGGACGTAATGGTATCCATATAGTTGGTATAAAAGGCCTTCATGTAGAAAATAATGAGTTCTATACAAAATATGATTTCTCTGTAGATCAAATAGAAGGTGAAGACGTAGTCGACTGGGGTGGTACTATTAAATTCATTAACTGTACAGACGTTAAATTCCTACGTAACAATTCAGAAGGAACACTTGCTACCAGCTTCTTTATTCAAGGTTGTCAACGTATGCTTATTATGAACAACGTGTTCTGGAATGACAATACAGTAAAAGTTGCAAATCTTGATAATACTAACAGAACTGTAGCTAATGTTCGTTTAGTGAATTATGGAACAAAAGCAGCAGAACGCCCAGTTAAGAATATAGGTATTTATTACAATACATTCTTTATTAAAGACAACAATGTAGGTGACGGAAGTTATGAACGCTTTGACTTCTTCCGTCTAGGAGGTTTGCAACAACCTGTTATTGCAAGTAACTTTGACCCTAAAACCATTCGTTTCCAATACAATAACTGCTATAGTTATGATGATGATATAATTGGAAATAATGATGATGAATTCAATACTACAACCTTCTATTTGCAAGGAATAGGTAAGAGTGCAGATTGGTGCCAATGCTTCAAGTATAACAACTTCTGGAGTGCTTATGATAAAATAAATAAAAACACTTCTTCTGCTTTTGAGGTAGGTAAATTCTGTACAGGTAACAATGAAAACTATAATGCATACATAAATGTACCTTCACAAGTATGTAAAACAGACCCAACTCGTCCAGCTTCATTGGTAGTAAAAGGAGAGGGATTGAATATTGGTACTCTTATCTCAGAAGAAGAGGACGTATCTCTACAAGGTGCTCACCTTATTTTCAACGATAGATTAAATCCAGATAATGGGGTGAATTCTATTCGTCCACGAGTGTCTGTGGATAATAGTAATGATGCTTTAGCATCTTATGACCATATCTACAAAGAACCAGGTACAATACATCTTTATACATCGCCTATTGTTGGTTCACAAACATCAGATGTGATGATTACCTCTATTAAGCTTACTGCAGAAAAACCTGTAAACTTAAGTATTGTAGATATAGATGATAAACCATTGACCAATGGTAGATTTGCGTTGACAAATGCAGCAGGTGAAACTATTAGTAGTTTAATCACAGATAAGAATGGAGGTTTGGATAATGAGCCTGTTTATGTTACATTTATTCGTCCTACTGACGTGGCTGTTGATACAAGCTATGAGGCATATTTACTTATTGTGCCTTCTCAAGGGGCTGATGCGCAACTTGTGCTTCGCATACCTATTCGTGGACACCATATAGCAGATATTAAATCTATACCAGGTACATGGACAGTAGGTGCATTCCAACAAAGAGATGCTATGCCTGTAGATACTATTATTTGGCATGGTTCTGCATCTACAGATTGGGATAACCGTAATAACTGGTACAAAACAGACGGTACATTGGTTACTTGTTTAGATGCTTTGACAGAAGAGTTAACAGTAATTATTCCAAATAAGGATTCAGAAGATTATATAACTCCTCCAGATGGAATATATAACTATCCTTCTTTGCCAAAAGTTTCCAGCGAAGAAAACTTTGGCAAAAAAAGAAACGACCTTTGGTCTGGAGAACAAGTAAATGCAGGAGATAATGCTACTGCAACCAAAGTGGCGAATAAGATCTATATGGAGTATGGATCTGCTTTGGTAGGGGTAGAAGAATTGGGAGCCAATAATCGTTATTCAGAAGTGGAATCTGAGTTTATTGCCCGCAGAAATGATTGGCTGCTTGTAGGTGGTGTGGTAAACCCATTTGATACAGACGAAGAAGGAAATCTAGTAATAGATGCAAATGGCAATAAAGTTTCTCGCCCAATGGTATCTGGAGATTATTTCCTAAATTATCTTCCACATGTTTATATGCATTCAGCTAATATCAATAAAAGTGTAGTACATGCAGATGAAGATAGTGTAGGTTGGGATGAGTCTTTTGCTCCACTAGATGTGGAAGTGGATCCAAAACGTGTGTTTGCTATTCGTCTTCCAAATCAATATGGAAATACATATAAAGAAAAACTACCTGCTGCAGTATATAATCGTAGGAACCAAACTAATTATGATCCTAAAGAACCATATGCTTACAAATTCAATGGTCGTTTCTACAATGAATCTAAAGTACTATATTATGAAGGTTTAACTCCTGAAAAACCAGTACTTTTAACAAATACTTATCCTGCCAATATTAATGCATATCAGTTGCAAAAGGATAAAGGTACAATTCAAATTTATGATTATGATAAGTGTTCGTTTGTTGCAGTAGCAGCAGACAATCAAGATGCAGAAATCCTTTCTCAACATGGTTTCTTGTTTACACCTAAATCTCCTTTAACAGCATTGAATGTGACTCAAAACTATTTCAAAAATACAGAAACTGGTCATAGAAGTGTTGCAGAAGAAGTATTTTCATTTAGAATACATTTGTCTAATAATAAGGAATCTGTTGCGAGTGAGGTGTATATTCGCTATGATGAATTAAAAGATGACGCAGTGGATTACGCATCAGATGCACCAAAAGCATTTAATGGAATGATTAAGGTATTGCCAGAACTATATGTAATGCGTTACGATAAGAAATGGTCTGGAATTAGCATTCCTGATATTATCAAGCCAATTCCATTAGGAGTGAAAATGCAAGCGTCAGATCAAGTGCTTACATTCAGTATTTCAAATGTCAATATGCCATACGATATTATCTTAGAAGATAGATTTGCAGAAAAGACTTATAATCTATCTGCTGGAGAGCAATGCGTAGTTGATGATTTGGTTGTTGGAAATTGTGAAGGTAGATTCTATATAATGCTTCAAGAAAAAGCTACAGACGAGGAAGAAAACCTTGGAGATGATGTTACCACCGATGTGGAAGATGCAGTAGAATCTTCTCCAATGATTGATATCTTCACAAATGGAAATCAATTGGTTGTGTCAGCAAATAATGAAGTGGAACTTCAAACAATCATAATTTCTGATATGTCTGGCAAACACCAAGTTTACAATGTGTCAGGACAATATGTAGCGTTAACAGTTCCTGCTTTCACTGGAGTCTATACAGTGAATGTAATAGGTGATACCACTTCAGTAATAGAAAAAGTAAAACTTAATTAATAGGAGAGTAATAATATGAAAACAATAAAATTATTCATACTATTAGTTTTACTAAGTGTTAGTGCTTCTGCTCTTGCAGTAACTCTTCCTACATATTCTTTCTTCGGCGCTAACGAACTTTACGAAGAAGGTATGGACGAGATAGAATATGAAGTTGGCACAAGGGTAAAAGGTATCAACTACCTTCTAGAATCAAATAATGAAGCTTGGGGTAATACTTGTTGGGATCGTTCGTTAGGAGAACAGGCTAAATGTCAAGATTGCTGTGACGAGTCTTGGGCTGCTGATGGTTATTCTGATGCAGGTGAAGTGTTGTATGATAGTTGTATAAAAATATGCGGTGGTGGCCCTTCACTTCCACTTGGCTCAACGCTTTGGCTATTACCATTTATATTAGGATACGGTATGTATAAAAGATATAACAATAAAAAAGTTGACTGTTAAGTCAACTTTTTTATTGTACAAATACTTCAGCTTTCTCTAGTGAATCGAGCTTGCCCACATCAAGCAGTTTTAAGTTTTCTTGCGTAAACGCCTTTATTTTTTCTGCCTTGCAGGTGTTTAAGTAGAAATCTATAATTGAGAATTTCTCTGGATACTCGCCAAAGTATTTAAAGAGCTGAGGTGAGAATACGTGAATACCACTAAAGGCAAACTCTTCAAGACGTGCAATTTCAACATTTTCGTATGGAGTTTTTATCTCGCCTGTGTTTTTATTAGTCCATGCGGTTAGGTTGCTCTCTTTGTTGAAAAGCAGTGCTCTAGAACTATTTCTTTTACTCACAAGTAGGGTAGCGGCAGAGCCAGAATTGATATGCTCACTCCAAAGTGCTTTTAAATCTACATTCGACATTATATCCACATTGTGAATAAGGAAAGGTTCATCGCCTAGTAAATTCACAGCGTGTTTAATAGCACCGCCAGTTTCTAGTAGCATCTCTCTCTCGTCAGAGAAAACTATGTCTATGCCAAAATTATTATTTTCTTTTACATAGTCCATAATCATCTGACCAAAGTGGTGAATGTTTATCACTATCTTTTTGCAACTGGCAGCTTTTAGTTTTTCTATTACGTGTGCAAGTAGTGGTTTGCCTGCCACTGGCACTAAAGCTTTTGGCATAGTGTCGGTAAGTGGTTTTAGGCGTGTGCCTAGTCCTGCTGCGAATATAAATGCATTCATTTTATTATTCTTTTTATCTTTTGTTCACGATGTGTAAGGCGAATTTGTACGCCAAATTTTTCAGATAAATGCTGTGCTAGGTGTTCTGCTCCATACACAGACCTGTGTTGGCCACCTGTGCAACCAAAACTAAATTGCAAATGAGTAAAGCCTCTCTCTAGATAGCGAGCCACAGAAGCGTCGGCAAGAGCATATACACTCTGCATAAACTCTATCATTTCGCCGTCTTCTTCAAGGAAGTCTATTACGCCTTGGTCTAGTCCTGTAAGTTGTTTGTATTCTTTGTAGCGACCTGGGTTGTGCACTGCACGGCAGTCGAACACAAATCCTCCACCATTGCCAGAGTAGTCGGCTGGTATGCCTTTTTTGTATGAGAAACTATAAATATCCACGCAAAGTTTGCTAGAGTCTATTTCGTCTGCAGTTTTGTCTGTGTTATATTCTATAAGTTCGTTTAGTAATGAAATAAGATAATCTATGCCTGTAAACTCATATTCTGCTAGCAAATTTTTCAGATTCTTTATAGCAAATGGAATGCTGCTTATAAAGTGTGCTTTGCCTTCTATAAGACCTCTATATCCGTATGCACCTAGCACTTGCAAGTTTCTAAATAGAGCAAAAAGCATTAGTTTTTCTCTAAAGTCTTTTTCATCTACTGTGGTGTATACCTTTAGGTTTTCTAGATAGGTGCGGATTAAATCTTCTCTTATCTCAGTAGGAATTCCAGCTTTTGCCTGATAAACAAATGATACTAGGTCGTAATAGATAGGTCCTTTTCTTCCTCCCTGGAAGTCGATAAAGTGAGGTTCACCATCTTTAATCATTACATTGCGCGATTGGAAATCTCTATAAAGGAATGTGTTGTCACTATCGCAAAGCAAAATGTTTACTAGGTGGTCGAAGCAGTCTTCTAGTAGTGATTCGTCGAATTCAATTGGGCTAAGTTTTAGGAAGTTGTATTTAAAGTAGTTTAAATCCCAACGTATGCCTCTCTCGTCAAACTCAGGCACTGGATAACAGATAGAAAAGTCTAGTTTTTTGCCCACCTCAAACTGAATCTTTGGTAGCATCGCCACAGTTTTGTGTAGCAAGCTAACGCATTCGTCATCTAATCCTTTGACAATATGATTGAAAAACAAAGACTCATCGCCCAAGTCGTCTGTTAGGTAATATTGGAAATCGTCGCTCACAGCTAGTACCTTTGGAGCAGGAATGCCGCATTCATTAAACAGTTTGCAAATCTCTATAAATGCCTTGTTTTCCTTCACTTGGCTACCAAAGACACCGATAACACCTTCTGGCATTCTATAATAAACCCTATTCGACCCAGAACCAGCAATGCACTGCAGGTTATCTGCAGTGCATCCAGTATATTGTTTATATAGCTCTAAAAGTGGAGTCATGAACTATTTCTTATTTTGCTTTATTTCTTTAATATTTTCTTTCTTTGTATTCAAGTCATCCTTTGTTCTTTCTATTCTTGTTTCAATAATAGTTAAGTCTTTCTTTAGTTCTGTTAGTTCTTCTTCTAATTTTAATGCTTGTTTTTGTTCTTTTGCTATTTGTTTAGAATCTACATTTAGGTCACCTTCTGCTATTACAGTTTTAGATGCTTCTAGTTTAAGTTGTTTTTTCTCAGTTTTCTTTATTTTAGATTCTATGTTTTTACGTTTCTTTTCTAGTTTAGAAAGTTCTTTTTCAATGTTTTTTTGTTCTTTTGTGTGAGCTGCAAGATTTTGCTCGTAAACATATTCATAAACAACTCTGTCTACATCGATTAACCATTTAAAGGCTTTTCTTGAGGTTATGGTGTCCTTGATAGGATCTATGTAGTTGTCATAGCCTTGAGAAATGATTAAATGAATAGTGCCAGCATCTTTACTTCCAGTAATAGAAATATAAAGGTCACATGTCTTATCCCATAAATAAGTATATTGTGCTTCTTTAAAGGCGTAGAAGTTATTTTTAGTTTTAGAACCACTTAAACCTTCTGTGTCTAGGCGTGTGTGAAGTGCTTCTTTAATTTCTTCTTTTGAATAAGGAAGAATTATAGAATAAAGATTAACTAGATTTTTATTTTTATCTAATGCAGATTTTATCTCTGGAGTAGCACCAGAAAGAGATTTTTCGTTACAAGTGATTTGTGCAAATAAACCTGTTGATGCAATTAATGCAATGCTAATTAATAATAATTTTTTCATCTTTTTTTTATTTTTTGGTTATTTATTTGTTTATCAAAAATCTGTCATCATATCGCCGCCCATTCCGTCCATGCCGCCCATTTCTGAGCCTCCTTGCATATCTCCGTTAGGACCTTTTGGTGGACGTTTGCGTCCCATATTTCCAAAGTTGTATGATAGGGTAAGTCTGTAGCTTCTACCTGATGAAATATTTCCATTTTCTTGATAGAAGTTATCTCCCCAGGTCTCTCTAGTACTTTTTGAACGTGAGTTTAGCACGTCTCTTACAGTGAATGATAGGTTAAGTGCTTTTTCTAAGAAACTAGCTTTCAAGCCTATATCCATACCATATCTATGCCCCATAGAACCTTGTGCAATCAATCTAGGAGAATTGTAGTATCCAGTAACTTGTGCAGAAACGTTGTTTATGATTTTTACATTGGCATTAATTCTGGCATTCCATGAGAATGTTTCTGTTTTAGCAATGTTATAATCTTCATTTTCTCCCAGTTGATAGTAATAAGCTGTGGCAGTGGTGGTAAGGTCTAGATAGTTGTTGAACAATCTATTTTTTACAGTTAGGTCAATACCTGTGCTTTGAGATTCATTGATATTGTCCCAAGTGCTTTCCATCACGCCGTTGTCGCCAAGTTTTTGTACTCTTTGAATCACGTTTTCTGTATAAGAATAGAATGCACCCACAGAAATAGTGTGCATCTCCCATGTTTTTAGGTAATTGAACTCAACATTATTAGAAAATTCAGGGTCGATATATGGGTTACCACTGCTAATATTTGTTGGGTCGGTTCTATCTACGTGGTTGTTGATAATCCATCCACGTGGTCTATTGATACGTCGTGTATAGTTGAGTTGAAGTTCATTGTCTTTAGGCAATTGAAATGACAAATAAGCCGATGGGAA
>JAZKYP010000005.1:0-62180 GCA_045612225.1 Candidatus Enterocola sp. | reverse complement strand
CTCACCCGTGCGCCGGTCGCCATCAAAATTAGCAAGCTAATTTCATGCTGCCCCTCGACTTGCATGTGTTAGGCCTGTCGCTAGCGTTCATCCTGAGCCAGGATCAAACTCTTCATTGTATATATAATTTTGTTTGTTTTTTAATCTGACTTAGGTTACCTGTTTTAGTTTCCTAATAAAAGAAAACTGACGGTTGCTATTTTTTTTCTTAACCTTGTTTTGGTTGTATATTGTTCAATCTATCAAAGAACTTTTGCATTTATTTTTTTCAACTGCTTAACGCTTTAGCAGTGTGCCTTTGTTCTCAAAAGCGGATGCAAAGATATGGCAAGTTTTTGAATCCACCAAACATTTTGAATAAAATTTTCAAAAAAAGTTGATTTTTTCTTTAAAAATGCCGTTTTTGCTAGTTTTTAGGGGCTAAATCCCATGTTTGGCTGAAGTTATATGACACTCTAAGCCATAACTAGGGCTTTTCTTATATTGTCTCGGTTTCATTAATATGGTTTCATATATTTCTGAAACTATATTATAACCTAGGAATATATCTAATAGTAAAGCCTTAACTAGTATACAAAAAAAAGCTCGATTCAAAGAACCGAGCTTTATTTGTTATGAATAATGTTTATTATTCTGCAGGTGCAATTTCAATACATTCTGACCATGTGTAAGCAGTTAGGTCGATAACGATATTAGTTTCGTCAGCTAATTTGTAGTTATCCATACCTTTCCATTCACCTGTAGCTTCGTCTAGAACTTTTGGTTCGTTAACCCAGCCACCAAGTGAGCTTTGGAATTTGAATTCTTGACCAGCTTGACCACCTTCGATATTGTATTCGTATGTTGTGTCGTCGATTTGTGCCATTTCGAATACAGTACCCCAGCCAGAGTTTGGAATACTACCGATGATAGCAGGAGCACCTTCACCGCAGAAGTTAGTTTTTAGAGTAACTTTGTAGTTAAGAGCAGCAGCACATGGAGTAGCAAATTCAACAACTTTTAGAGCGATAACTTTACCACCAGTAGCTTTAACTACCATTAAGTTGTTGATATTACCACCGTCAGCACCACCTTCTACATATTCAGCAGCGTCATCTAGGAATTCATAACCAGATTTTGGTTCGTATGCCCAGTCACCGTTAGCACGGATTTTGAAGTTAGATGCAGCATCGTCTAAAGCAGGGATAGTTAATTGGAACCATGTTTTTGTACCTTCAACTCGAGTGAATAGCATTTCTGGTTGGTCTTCCCAAATACCACCAATACCCATTAGGTAAAGTTGGAAGTCGTCGCAAGCTGCGTTTTCAATTTGGAATAAGAATGTTGTTTGATCTGCAGCTGGATTGCTGATTTCTGGTTTTTCTTCTGGTTCAGCTTCTTCTTCATCACCAGTTGAATCACCACCTTCTGGAATTTCGGTGTTGTCAGCACTTGGTTCGTTGCCTTTGTCGCAGCTTGATAAAGCCACTGTCATTGAGAATGTAGCGAATAATGCTACAACTGCCCATAATAATCTTTTCGCTTTCATGTTTAAAATAATTTAATGTTTAAAAAATTAGGTTTGTTCAATTTTATAACTGCAAACTTCGCATTTTTTTTCTTTAAAAACAAATTTTTAACTATAAAATTACATTTTTTACGACAAAAAGTGCTAAATTTTGACCAAAGCATTAAAAAAATCGGAACCTCTCTGTTGAGTAGGTTCCGATTGTATAAAATAAGGGCAATTAAATTTTTAGAAGATGTAGCGTACGCCTAGAGCGATACCACCGTAGAATAAACCGTTAGTGTTGAAACCAGCACCACCTTCGTTAAACCAAGCACCTACTAATGGACGCCAGTCTAGAGAAAGTTGTAGTGGGAACCAGAAGTTGTATTCTACACCGATACGACCTGCAGCACCTACGAAACCTGTAATATTGTTAAAGCCATAGAAACCTGCACCAGCACCAACACCAGCATACCAGTTCCATTCACCTTTTTCTTCCCATGGAATCATAAGACCACCAGGGTTTAACCAATCGTATGTAGCAGCTGCTTCAAGACCACCAAAACCTGGAAGACCTAAGTCTACTGATACCATATTTTCTTCACTTAAAGTGTGTTGGTATGATACTTCAACACCATAACCTAAACGACCACCGATAGCACGTGGTTGTGCAAATGCTGCAGTAGCCATTGCTACAACAAATAATGATAAAAGTACTAATTTTTTCATGTTTTTCTGTGTTTAAAATAAATAGTTGTTAAATAATGATGATGCAAAGTTAATTATTTTTATGTTTTAGGAGATGCTTTTATATAGAAAAATGCATATTTGATATGTTAAAATATGAGCTTGATATATAAAGCACTAATAAACAACAAATTGCACAAAACATAAAATTTTGTGCAATTTCTATTGTAATAAAACTGTAATATTTAGTAGCAGAAGAACGACCTATCGTTAGGGGCTTTCTCCATAAATCTATAAGTTAGTACCACTTCGTGCGAACCACCTGAAACATCGACAAGTGATGACACGCTAATATCATAACTATAAGAAAGACTGAAACCAGCTACAGAACCACCTATCATTAGTTTTACGGCATCTTGATTCGTAAGTCCTTCTGGTGTATAGAATGGAACACCACGATAACCTACTCCTGCCATGAAATATCTACGGTGATACATAATGTCTAGGTCTATTTGGTGATATTGACCTTGCCATTGGTATAGAGCCGCAATGGTAACGTCATCTTTTGGAGAATATTTTCCTAGACCTTTAGATATAGGAATAAGGCCTGCAGCATATACACTTAGCTTAAGTGGATTGGTAGTTTCTGCTTGGTCCATAAATGAAACTTTATTTCCTAGAAGATTATCTACATGCAAACCTCCAAAGAAATATTGGCAATAGAACAACACTGAAACTCCTGCATCAAATCTTACTAATGAGGTATTGACAGGATTAAATGAAGACGGCGTAGATAGAATACTTCCATCGCCAGCTATCTGGTCTGCAAATACCATTTTACTAGGATCTATATTTCTATAGAATAAGCCAATTTGAAGACCAGGACGGAAGAACCAATCTTTAGTCATTTGCACAGCATAGTTGTACTGAATATTAAATTCAGTTTGAGAAAGCATTCCACCTGCATAGTTGGTATATGATATATTTGCACCAAATGATGAACGCATCGGGTGGAAATACTGGTCATAACCTGCTATTGCTACATGGGCCCCTTTTAGAGAGGAATATTGATTGCGATATGTAGCAAATGCTCTACCTCCTAAGTTTAAACCTGCAAATGATGGTGCCACCATAGATGACACTGCCCATGGTTGCGATAGCAAATAGTCTTGTGAGTTTGCACCTTGTGCAAACAAAAATACTGTCAAGACTAATGTAATTCTTTTTAATATTGTCTTCATAGAATTATCTTATCAACATTAAATTACCTGAATATTGGAATGCATTTCCATCTTTGAATCTACCTTCTGCTTTATAGAAGTATATTCCTTGATCTGCACATTGTCCTAGATAGTAACCATCCCAACCTATGTTTTTATCATTAGATTCAAACACCTTAACACCCCAACTACTAAATATTTCTAGTTTGTAGGTATCTACATTTCTACCTATTGGATAGAATACATCTAGGCGACGTTCTCCTTCTGAATAAACTCCACCATTGCTACGTTCAACGTTAGGAGTAAATGCTGTTGGGAATACTAAATATGAATTCTTACCTACTCTTATGTATTTTTCCATTACTAAGGTATCAGAACATAGGTTAATATCACTTACTATATATGTAATGTCATAGTCGCCATCTTCTATATAGGTGTATACTGGATTTTCTTTTTCTGATGTACTACCATCACCAAATTGCCAGAAGTATTTAACTGCATTTTCTGTTTCGTTATAGAAATGTGCTTCTGCATTTGGAACATAAAGTTGTCTTTCTGCCACGCTAAATGCTGCCACTGGAGAAGGAAGAACATTAACCACTCCTGTAAATGAGTCGACACGACCATCGCCTGTAGCTGTTAATTTTACTGTATAGGTGCCTGCTTTTTCAAATATGTGTTCTGGGCTACGAAGGTCTGATGTGCTACCATCGCCAAATTCCCATTTATATTCTGCATCACCCACTGTGGTATTTGTAAATTGTACAGTAAGTGGTTCGCAACCTTCAGCATTTTCAATATTGAATGATGCTATTGGCTCGTCTACAAGGCGTACTCTAATTTCATCGTATGCTTCACAGTCATAGCCTGAGATTGTCCATCTGATGGTATTGATACCTGTGGCTAGACCTGTAACTATTGTATTAGGATTGTGAGGGTCTTCTATTGTACCAGAGCCTCCCTCTATAGTCCATGTACCTTTAATATTGCTATCATTTACTAATCTTGCAGATAATCGGTAAGTACCTGTTGTAGATACTCCATCTGCACCAGCATCAACTAGTGAATTTAGACTATGAGAAATTACTTGAACATCTATAGAATTTCTACAGCGTGGATCTTCTGGAGAATAAACTTCCCAGCGAATAACATTGGTACGTTTGTTGCTCAATCCTGTAATTAAAGTTTCAGGGCTATTAGGATTTTCAAACTCACCGTCTCCTTGTCTTAAAATCCATTGTCCTTCTCCAAATTTTGGAACACCAGCACGAAGTGTCATATAATCTTCGCAGATGGTAATTTCACTAAATTCTGGTTCTGTGATACCTGGATTCCAGTTTGTTACTTTTACTGTGTCGTATGCTACACAAAAGCCATCGTTTACATTCCATGATAATACGTTTTCACCATACATTAGTTCGCTAACATTGGTGTTATGTACTGCATCATCTTCAAAGACTGCATTACCTCTCACAAGTCTCCATTGAGAAGAAATTGCATCTGGATTTACATCTGCTGATAATTTAGCTTCTGCAGAACATTTTGTTGTAAAGTTTACACCAGCTTCTACTTTTGGAAGATCACGAAGTATAATATATGCTTCTATTGGTTCGGTTGATGTACAAACATTACTTGGAACTACACTTATTGTATTTGACAATGCATATTTGTCTATTTGAACCATTACGCTACGAGTGCCTTGACCTGAAAGTACTTCATAGCCTGTTGGCATTACCCATTCGTAGTTTGTAGCTCCTTGCACTTGAGAAACACTAAGTGGGAATATTGCTTCATTGTTACACACATAAGGTGGAATTGTAATTTCTGCACCTAGTATGGTCATTGGTTTATCAACCTCTACCTCTATAGAAGTTTTTACTCCTTCACCACATTTGTTGCTGCCCCATACACTCACTTCTCCGCTAACTGCAACGTTATTTACTTCTACCACTATAGTATTAGAACCCAAGCCACTCACAATATTAAAGCCTGAAGGAAGAGACCATACATATGAGGTAGCATAAGGTATCTCTGGAGTGGTAAATGTGGTTGTAGAATTTCTACATACCATATTAGAACCTAATATTGCTGTAGCATCTTTTGGTAGAAGGTCCATCTTAGCTTGGATTTCTTTACCTAATTTGCTTACACAACGTTTACCAGATTTGATGCTTTCAAAGATGAATAGGTTATCTTCTTGGTTTGGATAAATATCTAATACTTCTTCCTCTTGCATCATGTCATGTTCATACTTAAGGTCGTTTAAGTAATATACCACATGCCATGGAGCTTCGCCTGTGGCATGAAGATATACCTTAAGTGGATTTGGTTGACAAACAGAAGGATTAATATCCACCTCTAGATTTGGATAAGTATATGCTGTGATGTCTACTGAATAATCTACTGGAACTGTACAGTTGTCGTTGCTTACAGACTTAATTGTGTATGTTTGTTTTCCTACTTGTTTAGGTATAATTTTCAAGAAATCTCTACCTGAAGTGAATGGCCCATCTACATAGTCTAACGTACCATCTGTATAATTTATTGTCCAAGGACCTTTACCTGCAAAGATAATGTCGATAAGCGCAGGCTCGCCAAGACAACAGTCTTCTTGTGCTGAAACAATAGTTATTTGTGGCACCTCGTGAACGTCTATTTGTAGATTTTCTCCCAATTTAGCCCCACAACCATTTGAATCCACCACTTTCACTAGTTTAAACTCTGCATCTGCAAGTAATGAGTGAGTATAAACATTAGAGTTTTCTTCTGTTGTTTCTGTATAAATCTGTGCTCCATCTGTATATTCTATTGTCCATGGTGCAAGTCCGTTTACGTCTATTTGTATTTGGAAATCTTCACCACTACAGATATTTGAAGGGCCACTGATTGCAGCAAAAGTCTCATTTTTAGCATTGATAGTAAACAATGTATCAATAGTACATCTATTGGCATCTTCTAAATGAAGATTGTATTCTCCTCTAGGTAGATTGATTTGGTCCTCTGCTGTAGGGTCAACATCAAAACCAGACCATCTATAAATATAATCTGTCACACCACCTGTTACTGTAATATCGATAGCACCGTCTTTATCATTATAACAATTGTTATGTGCTAAAGTTGCTTCTAAATTCAACTCTTCTGGTTGTGTAATTTCTTGAATAAATGGTCTATCTATAGGACAATTATTTGCGTCTGTAATCTCTGCGGTATATTTACCTACTGTTAGATTTCCTACACTATAAACATTTTCTTTATCTAGGTCTGGACCATTCCATTTAATAGAATATGGAAGTGTTCCGCCTGCTACTTCTATATTGATATAACCATCTTTATCGTTGTGGCAATCTAGTTCTACTTTACTATCATGTTGTACCCAAGTAAGCTGTGGAACGTCTTTAATTTCATACTTTTTAGGAACTTGTAAACCTGCGGCATCTGTAACAATTACATCATAAACACCAGGTTCAAGATTTGAAATTTCACTAAATTCAGCTCCAGTTCCATTGGATGTAAAGCCATTTGGTCCAACCCAATCGTATGTATAAGGAGGCATACCACCATTCACTGTTAGTATTAAGTTTCCTTTTTCTCCAAAACATTTAATATCTTTCTTTACGCAACTTACATTAATTACTTGTGGTTGAGTAACCTCAATTCTTTCTGTAAGTTTACAACCTACTCCATCTATTACAGTAACTTCATAGTATCCTGCTGGTAAATCTTCTACTCTAAATCCAGTTTCTGAACTTAAATCTTTACTTTGACTAGACCAAGTAGCTGTGAGAGTTGGAGTTCCACCAGAAACACTTATGTCTATCACACCTGTACTTGCCCCATATACCTCTACATTAGTTACATCTATATTGTCTATACTCATAGGGCTAGAGCTTAGAATTCCTTTTGTAGCAGATGCAGGACATGAGTTTCTATCTTCTATAAATACTTCATAATCACCTGCGCCTAGATTTGATAAGTGAGCACCTACTCCTATTACCTCTGTATATTTATAATCTTTATACCATTTATAGCTATAGTTTTCTGTACCACCTGTTACTTTTACTTCTAAATGACCATTATCAACACCTCCACACAATACATCATCTCCTTCTATTGTTGCAATTAATTTATCTGGCTGAGCTATTTCTACTTCTTTTGTTATAACACAACCAACATCATCTTTTACAGTAAAGATATATTCTCCTGCTTTTTTATTTGTTACATCTAAAGCTGTAACAGAATAGCTTCCATCTTTGCTTTCCCATTTAGTTGTAAGATATGCATCTTGTCCTGGTATAAGTGGAGTTCCGCCTTCTACTTTTGCATGAAGTTCACCAGTTTCTTCTCCATTACAAAGAACATCTTTCACAGAAGTTGAAACTTTGATTTCAAATCTATCTTCTATCTTATAATTTCTTTCCTCTGTACAACCAAGTTCGTCTCTTACAGTTAATGTATAAACTTGTCCGCTGTATAAGTTGAATTGGTCTTGGTCATTGATTTTATCTTGTGCCAGGCCAGCTCCTGTCCATAAGTATCTATAATCACCTGTACCACCAGACACTTCAACATCAATATATGCGTCGGTTTCACCGAAACAAACATTTTGCACAATGGTTTCTGTTACTCTAAGTGCTTGGGCAGGACCTTTAATTTCTACTTCATAGTCTTTGTAGCAGTTGTTTGCATCTGTTAGTTCAATCATATATGTACCAGCTGATAAGCCTTCTACATAGTCTGTATTAACAGCAGATGTTCCTATCCATTTATAATTATAATCTGGAACGCCACCTGAAATATTCACCTTAACAGCACCTGTTGCATTACCAAAGCAATCTACAGATAATTTAGAAAGTTCTGTAACTGTTTCTATTTTTATTGCATCAGGTTGTTGTACTTCAATTGGGCGGCTAAGAATAGCACCAGCATCATCCTTGATATTCAAGGTATAATCGCCAGCTACAAGAGAACCTACTACTGCTGCTGAGCCTACAACAATTCCGTCGGAGTCTAATAATTCGTATGTATATCTTCCCATACCTCCTTCGGTAGATTTCACGTTAATGATACCTGTAGAAGAGCCATTACAACGAACATGAGTAACTTCAATATCTGCTTTGATAACCTCTGGCTGAGTAACCTCAACTTCAGCTACTGCTGCACATCCATTTTCATCAGTTACAAGGACTCTATATAAACCAGCTTTTATATTTGCTAGCATTTCTTGGTCTGCATTATAAGCAGGATCTGCAGGGTCTGTTACTACACTTGTTCCTCTCAACCATTCTATCTTATATCCCAACGCACCTGGTGTACCACCTGTGATAGCTAAATTGATAATACCATTTGAAGCATCATAAATAGTAACAGGAGATACATTGAATGAAATTGTTATTGGGTCTGGATTTATCACCTTGATTGGGTCTGAAGTCCATGAACAACCATTTTCATCCATTACCTTATATTCATAAACACCTTCTGACAATCCGGCAAACTCGTTTTCTGTAGATTTTATAGTAGAGGTTCCCACTTCAGATAATGCGTATGTATATTCACCTGTACCTCCCTCTGCTACAACTAAAACAGAAGCATTGTTTGCATCATGACAGCTTATATTGTTCAACTTAACTGTTGCTGTTAATTCTTCTGGTTGATTGATTTGGATTCCACTTGTAACAGTACAACCATTTTTGTCTGTTACTGTTACTGTGTACATATCAACATCCAATCCCTCCAATTTTGGACGATTACCTGTTGCTAATGTAGTTGAATGAGAATCTTTCCAATGATAATCAAACTGAGCTTCGCCAGTTACTTTTGCTAGAATAGAACCATTGGCAGCATTATGGCAAGAAATATCTGTTTTTTCAAGTGACAATGTTAGCTCTTGTGGATTTTCCATAACAAATACTTCACTTGTCCACTGACAGTTGTTAGCATCAGTTACCTTAACAGAATATGATTCGCCTGCTGTTAAGCCTTGTTGGTCTTCTGCTGTAGGGTTTACTCCAACTCCTTCCCAACTATAGGTGTAATTTGGAGTACCACCTTTCATAGTAATTTTTATCTGACCTTCTTTTGCGTTATGACAAATATTTTGAACTATTTCAACATCGTCTAATTGCAATTTTTCTGCTGGTTGTGTTACCACTACTGAGTGTGAAACATCACAACCATTTGAGTCTTTTACATCTATATTATAGGTGTTGTAACCTAGATTTATTGCTTTGTATTCGCCTGCAACAATTTTATCTGCAGGGATGCTACCCCAATCTACAGTATATACACCTGTACCACCATCAATGTTAAGAACGATTTCACCATTTTCATCACCATAACATTTATTGTTTAGTTCAGATAATAATGAAGTGGTAACTAACAATTGTGGGTTTTCTTTAACGATAACCTCATCTGTATATTGATTACCATCATTATCCACTATTTTAAAGATGTATTTTCCAGCTGGTAATCCGCCTATTTCTTGGCTAGTAAGAGGATTTCCAGATTCATCTGTCAAAATATTACCTGCTTCGTCTTCCCATGTAATATTATAAGGTGTAGAACCGCCTGCTATTGCTAAACTAATAACACCATCTGTATCTCCAAAACATTTAGGATTGCTTACAGTTGGTAACACCTCAATTTGTGTTGGTTGATTTACAAAAACTGAAAGCGAAGCTTCACAACCTCTAGCATCTTTTACTGTTACTGTATATGTGCCAGCTATTAAACCTTGTAAATCTTTAAGATTTCTGTTTGCATCATTTATACCAACACCTGTCCATTCGTAGGTATATTCGTCTGGTGTATTAGCTGTACCTCCAGACACATTAATGTAAATCTCACCAGAAGCATTTCCTCTAATTTGTACATCTACTTTATAGTCTAATGCCACTGTTAAAGGTTTTTCTGGGGCTATCACATCGATTGTCTTTTCTGCATAACAACCATTAGCATCCTCTACCTTGATATGATAATGCCCTTTTCCCACCTTCATTGTTGATTCATTTGTAATCAACAAATCTCCGTCTTCTACTCTTTTTGTCCAGGTATAAATGTAAGGGGCTGTACCTGAGTTTGATACAACATTTGCTTTTACAGAAGCTGTTGTGTCACCATTACATCTAACATCTTCTTGCTCTACAATTAGCTCTAGTTTGTTTGGTTCTTTAATTTCAAATGGGAATGTTCTTGTACAACCAATAGCGTCTGTAACCTTATATTCATATTTACCTTTTGGTAATGTAATAGAACTTTCTGCTTGAAGTACCACAGTGCCTGCTTCTGTATCAATTAATTCGTGAGAATATGCAGGAACACCTCCTTTTGCAGAACCTATAAATGTACCATTTGTTAAGCCCTCGCCACCACAAGTAATATCTGTACTTTGTCCTGAGATTGCAAACTCATATAGAGTAAATTCTTTAGACATCTTGCGTGTACAGCTAGTTGCTTTTGGATCAACTGCTACCACATAAACTGGTATACCATCTTTATCGAAAATTTCTATAGCTTTAAATTCTACTGTTTCGTTTGGAGTAGTAGTAACATAAGTATCATAAACACCGCCATCTACCCATAGATCGTATCTCACTCCTAATTCTGTATTTTCAAGTTTCACTGCAGTTCTGTTTTCTGGGTGACAATAAA
This sequence comes from Candidatus Enterocola sp., assembly GCA_045612225.1. Taxonomy (GTDB): domain Bacteria; phylum Bacteroidota; class Bacteroidia; order Bacteroidales; family Paludibacteraceae; genus Enterocola. The sequence continues at coordinate 51,137 of JAZKYP010000005.1, read as the reverse complement.
GTGAAATATCTTGAACTTCCTCTATTTGAGAGATATAGAAAGATTTCTTAATTTCAGACTCACAAACCAATTTATCTGTGTCATCATAGTATTGATGAAGCATGGATACTGTGTAGTATTTTCCTTCTTGAAGTTGAGAAGGGAATAAAGTAGCAGTACCATCTCCATTATCAACAAATGCTGTTTGGAATTCATCAGCTTGTTCAAACTTAAATGTAGTATGTGCTGGTAAATTTGCTGTTAAATCTATTCTAACTACATCTGCACAAATAGTTTGATTGTGATTGTATCCTGCAAAATCTGCTGCCTGATTCAATACTGTAAAGTTTTTGGTAACAGTAGATTCACAAGTATGTTGATTCCCATCTTCATCATTATATACTTCTACATAATGATAGGTTACTGGATATGTAATATCATAGGTTGAATTTTTTAAATCTATTAGAGCGGTACCATCACCATTATCGGTTAAAACTATTGCATTATTTGTGGTAAAGTAGACTCTATCTTGTGAAGGTGCAATTGGTTTTGGGAAACCTACTACATCATATTCTCCGCTAGGTTGGCAAAAGAAATCATCTACGTGTATATTCATATTTGTTTTACCACGCACTTGGAATTCTTTGCTTGCACCACCCACGCAACCAAATTCATTGGTTACTGTATAGTCTACTTTGAAGATACCTAAACCTGATTTGTTGGTATCAAACACATTATTTACTAAAGTTCCTACTTCTAATGGATTTTCTGATGAAAAATCACCACCTCCATAATTTGGTCTGATTATGATTTTTTCTCCGTAGCAGTAGTTGTCTTCCATACGCAAATCAACTTCTGGAGAAGGATTTACCACTACACTGTCTATATGTATAGCATCGCAAGTACCATCATTATAATAATATTTAATATAATAGGTTTCTGCGCCCCAAGAAGGATTGAACACAGGAGAAGATTCTATAGGAGTTTTACTTAAAAGTGTATCGCCTTTAGAGTTATAAATTTGTATATCACCCTTAGTTGGTACAGCTGCAGTAACAGTAATTACCTCTGGGTCTGATGTTTCGCAATAGTTTTTAGAGATATTATATGAGTTAATACGAATAGGTGTTTGAATTGTGAAACTTGCTTTCTCACTATAACTACATCCCTCATGTTCTATCCTCCAAATTACACTATGATTACCTATTTTACCTTCAGAAGGATTAATTACTAATTTTCCTGTTTCAGATGACAATATCATTCTTGAATCAGAACTTGACAATGTAAAATTACCTATCTGATTATTTGCATAGATAGTAGCCTCTGTGGATGTTTTACATAACACATTGCTTGGATCAAACGCTATACCACCTGATTCAAAATAAGCTGTCGGCTTTGAGTTTACCTTAATAGTCTTTTCTTTTACACCTCTACAACCAAATTCGTCTATTACACTATATTCAATAATATACTTGTTGCCTGCCACAACATCTAATAGTTGTGTTTGTGCAGTTTCCACACCTGTGGTAGGACTAATTGATGCACCACTTGGAGCTGTACCACCATCCAAAGACGAGCTACCTACTATACGCCAAGCACCTGCTGCCACTTGAGGGTGACCTTGAAGTGGTATAGTTGTTTTAGGGCTCTCTGGGTCTGGTTGGCAATATTGGAATTCTTCTTGAGTCCAAGGACGTTCGAAAGCTGGAGCCACAGTCCAATCCACTTCTTTATTGATAGCACTTACATAGACAGTGAATGTGGTATCTAAGATACAACCATCTTGTCTATACTCATATTTTACTTCATATTTTTGAGTTTCTGCAACAGCACTTGGAACTATCGAATTTCCATTCATTAGCCCTGCAGGAGTAGATGTAAAATTACCCATACCTAAACTACCTGCTAAAGGAGCATCTGGTTCTGAAGAACAGAAATAATAATATACATTTCCTAAAGTATCTGTAGCAGATTTACGTAAACCAGTAATACTTATATCTACTTTTTCAATTACATTTACGGTATATGTTCTATCATATACACAACCTTCTGGAGTGGTAATCTTTAAATTTGCTGTTTCATCTTGTAGTGCATTTAAGGATATTGAATTTGTTGTTGCCAAATTGCCCCATTCAAATTTTGCATTAGGGTCATTATAAGCTACAGAAAGAGTAACTTGCTCTCCATGACATACAGGAGCATCTCCTTTGCTACATTTTATTTCAAAATCCTCTAAATTAGCCATATCTAAAGGCAAAGTTGGATAATCTCCTGGAGCATATTTTCTTTCACATACAGCATCACTCACTTCTGAAATTTGGAATGTAGTGGCACTGTTAGGAGTGTAAGTAAAATCGTATGTATTACCTTCTCTTATCTCTTTTTCAGTAGGTGTACCATTTTCCAGAAGTGTAAATTTATAAGGTGCAACACCACCTGTGATAGTTACGCGAATTGAGATTTCTTGTCCTGGGCAAGCTGCACCTTGAGTAATTTGAAAGCTAGCACTTGGAGATGGCACAGATGTTATCACAGCAGAGCCGCTCATAGTTTCTTCACAACCGGAATGATTTGCTTTTCTCGCAATTACAGTATATACGCCAGCGGTAATATCAAAACCAGACGCCACATCACCCGCCCAAGTTAATGGACCATTCACACCAGTCTTCCATGGAAGATTTAAGACATTTCCGTCTTTTACCAATTGATACTCTGTTCCAGACTCTGAACCACTAAGTTTTATAACCATATTTGTAGGGCTAGTACCTTCACAATATGTACCATTTCCAGTAACATTATAGATAGTTGGTTTATCTACTTTATACACATAAACATCATCATGAGATTTACAATTTTCCACCATAGTAGATGTTGCTGTAAGTGTATATTTTTCGTCTTTTGTTACTGGTTTCAACATTGTTGTAGGACTAAATGGACTTTCTAAATCACTTGGATTTGTCCACTCATATTCCACTCCAGCTACAGAACCTTGAGAAACACCAATTTGCACTGTACTTCCATAACATACATATTTATCAGCACCAGCATCTGCCACTGGTGGTTCAACCATAGTTACAGAAACGGTAGCTTCTGAATTACAAGAAGGCAATGCTTGTAATGAAGCTGTTAATTTTATAGTTGTACTTTTACTTACAGAAGATAAAGTTAAACTTTCATCACCTCCTATAAAACCACTAGATACACCATCTGTAATTGCTTCCCAGAAATATTCTTCTTTACTAAGATCTGCTGTTTTATTTGTTACTGTTACAGAGCCACCCTCACATACAGATAAATTTGTCTTATCTAATGTGATTACAGGTTTCTTTAAAACATTTACATCAACTGTAGTTGTTGTGTAACATGTTGAAGATTCACTATTAGCAACTTTCAGAGTAAACGTAGTTGGAGAGTATAATGGTTGAGTAGTAACAGAATAAGCATTTGCACTTATCAATTTAGAACTTGGAGACCATTGGTATGTAGCATTTGGGTCTGCAACTAGGTTTTCTGCAAGTACTATTGACTCTCCATAACATGCTGTAATTTGATTTTCTTCAACGAATGCCTCTGGAACATCATATACTGTTACGCTTACTTCAGATCTACCACTTCTACATCCTGTTGCTGGATTTTCTTGAGCCACCCAGTAAGTTGTAGTTGGAGTTGCTTCTTCTTTAGAGAAAGTAAAGTTGGAAGGTGTCACAATTGGATCTGTGCCTATAGGAGCATCATACCATACCAAGGTATATGAATCGTCTGATTTTTTTACTAAGTCCGCCCAACGACCAGGATCTGCACCAACTTCCTCACAAGCCTTATAAGAAGTTGTTCGAGGAGAATTTGGAGTAGTTTTTGCAACTATAGTTTTACTTGCCGTTGGACTTGTACAAGATACACCATTTACATTGTTGGTAATTGTAACTTCTAAAGTAAAACTATCTCCTTCTGAAAAACTTGACAATTTATATTCTCCATTGGTAGGAGTTACTGTTGTTCCATTAATTTTCCAAACTTGAACATAATATACAGGGTAATCAGCATAATTGTCCAATTTGAAAACAATAGGTTCACCACAATCATGCGACACTGAAATCTGTGGTAGAGCTGGAGTCTTAACATAAGACTGGCTTACTGTGTTAGACACTGCACTTGTACAATTGTCTGTTACCGATACTGTTGCTTCATATGTAGCTCCATCTACAGGAGATGAAACAGAGAAAGAAGATGTTGAACTTGGGAATGAAACCCCATTTACTATCCAAGTATAATCTAAACTAGTATTGTCTCCTGATACAATTGAAAACACCACAGGAGCATCACACGCCACTGCAGAAGCTTGTATTACTGGAGCTTCTACTGCCTTTGGCAATTTTGCACTTTTTGAAGCTATCTCAGAAGATAGTCCAGTAGATATTTCTGTACAAGATACAGAAAGCGTATATTCCTCATCGCGAGCAGGGCTATCCACTGAATAAGACCCATCAGAAGCCAAAGAGACTGACGTACCATTCAAATCTACTGAGTAGTCATACAAACTCGCATCATAACTCGCCACTTTAAAGCTCACCGTATTACAACCGTCACCTGTAGAAAAAATACTAGGCGCAGAAATAGACTGTGCAGTCGCGATATTAACACTAAATACTACTGAAAGTACAAACAGAGTAAATCTGAAAAGATTTATTATTTTCATAGTTTTGATTTAATTTTAGTATAAGTTTACAAATATAAACAAAAAAATGGTTATTACCTAGGTAATAAAAAAAAATGCTACCCAGAAGAGTAACATTTTCTTAAATTATTATATAAAGTCTTTAAAACTTAAATCCTAGATCTTCAAAAGTTTCTATATGTCGAGCTTTTTTCTCTTCATACATTTCGTCAATTGGCACTAATATTGCAAACTCTATCTGACCACCACATTCATCACAAATAGCAGAGCCGAATGACTTAATTTTAGGTGATAAGCCCATATAGGTATTCACTAAAGGTGGAATATCCACTCCTCTTTCTCTTACTTTTGCATTTAAGATTTTGTATTCTTCTTTAAAGTTTGATCCATCAAATAAGTTTTCGAACTCTTTTGCTACTTCAGATCTTTTAAATGGGTCGATAGGTTGAACTAAAGATGTACATCCAAAATATTTATCTATGAAAGTAAATATCAATTCACGTGCCACCTCATCGTATTCTGGATACACAGTCACCTTTCCGAAGAAATATTTCATATCTGGCCTTAGAACTGTTATAGCTCCTAAACCATCCCATAAATTATCTAAAGAGAATAAACTTTTTGCTCCCATTTTTGAAGCTTGATAATCTGGATGCACAAAAGAGCGACCCAATTCTATGGTAGAAGACAAGTATTCATCAACGAATTCCTTAGAAAAATTGAACATACCAGAAGTTACTAAATCTGGTTGGCCATCTTCTTTAATCTTCACATCGGTACCAAACATAAATCTATAACCACCGATAATCTCTTCATTTTGTGGATCCCAAACAAATAATTGTTTATATGGTTTTTCCATCCAATCGTATGAATCCATATCAAACATTTTGCCTGTTCCACCGCCAGCCAATCTAAATGCCATCTCTCTAATGCGAGCTATCTCTTTCATCACATTAGGAGACTCATCTGCTGTAGTCACATAAATAAGATTACCTGCCTTATTAGACGTTCTTAACAGTTTATCTTCTGTTAATTCCGCCTTAATTAACTCTCTATCTATCGGACTTGATAATTCTTCCATAATATATTATAGATTGTATACTAGATTTCTAATTTCTTGAGCCCATTGATGAGGATTTTTTGATTCATCAAGCGACTCGTATGATATAGGAGTACCTATAGTAATTTCTATAGTTTTGTGCTTTTGCTTACGAAGCTCTCTCACTAGCAATGCCATTTCTATATTGAATTTTATACCCAACTTTCCTCTTAGATTAGCAATAAAATAGAAAAGTCTTGAATTTTTAGCATCTATTCTAATAGGAACAATATCTCTCTTATATTCAATAGATTTAGCCACAAAATTTTTCTTCCATTGCAAATCGGCTATCACCCCACCCTTCTTTCTAGACACCATACCTGCAGGAAAAAACATCAGTTGCGAATCTGACGCATAGGCTGTATTTATTTTTTCAGAAAGACTTCTACTCTGACCACCTACTTTATTTACAGGAATAAGCATATCTTTTATACCTGTAAGCAACATAAGGAAATCGTTTGCTGGTATTTTTAAACCTTCTGGATAATGCTTGCCTACAACTGACGCAACAGACACAACATCTGCACCGCCCAATGGGTGGTTACACACAAACATATAAGGTTTACCAGATTTAGGTAGATTTTCTTCTCCTTTAACTTCCACCTTAATATCCAACACGTCTACCACGCCTTGCATAAAATCGACACCTTGCTTGTCGCCGATTCTATACATATACTTATTAAGCCATTTTTCTATAAGAAGCCAACGAACTAACGCAACCAACCATCTTTTAGGTTTGCGCTTCATTCTGTCTTCCAACATCTTCTGTAAGTTAACCTGAGTAATCATAACGAATTGCAAATATATACATATTTTTTTAGAACTTATTTAACTTTTATCATTTTTTTTGAATTAACGACTTATTGACTCATAGTAAAGAGCAAATACATTGTTAATAACTTTGTGGAGAATTGTGTCTAAAAAAGTTGCAAAGTGTCTAAAAACTATATAATTTTACATCGTAAAAAGAAAAACACATTTATGTCGGCATTAACTGGAAATATAGAAGGAAAATTGGATAGCAAGGGCAGAGCGTTCTTGCCTGCCACTTTTAGACACCAGCTTGGTGACGAAAATGTATTCTACTTAAGAAAAGACCTATTTGAGAACTGTCTGGTGCTATATCCTGCCCAAACTTGGGAAAATATTGTATCAGAACTACGTCATCGCTTGAGTCCATGGGTTAGACGCGAAGACCAAATTTTTAGACAATTTGTCGCAGAAGCAGACCGCGTAGAACTAGAAGAAAATGGACGAATGCTACTCCCTAAACGCCACCTTACCAACCTAAATTTTCAAGGTGGAATTAAATTCATAGGTAAGTTCACCACTATAGAAATATGGCCATCTAATAAGGTAGAAGAAACCTTTATCGATGCAGAAGACCTTGCTATAGAATTGGAGAAACTTATGAAGAACCCTCTGTCGGAAAAATAAATTCCGTGCGAATGATTTATAAAAAACTATCTTTTATTTGTATTCGTAAATGCAAGTTGAAAATACATATCATATACCTGTTCTTTTAAAGGAGAGCGTAGGCGGGTTAGTTACTAACCCTAATGGGATTTATTTAGACCTAACCTTTGGTGGTGGAGGTCACTCTAGGGAGATTTTATCTAGGCTAGAAGAAGACGGAAGACTTTTTGGTCTAGACCAAGATATTGAAACATTAAAAAACGCCCCAGAAGACCCTAAATTTACTTATATACTATCGAATTTCAGATACTTAAAAAACTTTATGCGTTATCATGAAGTGGAAGAAGTAGACGGAGTTTTAGCCGATTTAGGAGTTTCTTCTCATCATTTCGACGAAGCAAAAAGAGGTTTTTCATTTAGATTTAATGAAAAACTAGACATGAGAATGAACCAATCTGCTTCGCTTTCTGCCATAGAAGTTCTAAATGAATATTCAGAAGAAGCGTTAGCGGATGTTTTCTATTATTACGGAGAAATAAAACAAGCAAGAAAACTTGCAAAAAGAATTGTAGAAGAAAGAAAAAAACAAGAAATAACCCATACTTTTCAATTAGTTGAAATTATAGAATCTTGTTTAGGCAAAGATAAAAAACAATTAGCTCCTATTTTTCAAGCACTTAGAATAGAAGTAAACCAAGAAATGGAAGTGCTTAAAGACATGCTTAAAAGTGCTGAACAAGTACTTAAAAAAGGTGGAAGACTAGCTGTTATCACATATCATTCATTGGAAGATAGACTAGTTAAAAACTTTTTAAAAACAGGCAATTTCACTGGAGAAAATGAGCAAGATTTCTTCGGAAATAGCAAAGCTCCGCTGAAAGCAGTAGGCAAAATGATTGTTCCTTCTGCAAAAGAAATAGAAATAAATCCACGTTCTAGAAGCGCTAAATTGCGCATAGCCACCAAGTTATGATAAAAACAGGTAAAGATAAAGTAAAAAATATCATTAAAGAGAACGAAGATTTAAAAGAGATCAAGAAAAGTTCCTTTAAAGACATATTGACAGGAGATATTCTTAACAGAAAATTTATTCAAAAACAATTTCCTTTGTTGATATTGTCTCTTTGCTTTATTTTTATTTACATGGACAATAGAATTAGGTGTGAACAACAAATAATACAAATAGACGCACTGAACAAGGAACTTGCAAATGAAAAATATATTTGCATGGTAACAGAGGCAGAACTCTTGAAAAACAGTAGAATTGAACAAGTTAAAGAAATTATTAAACAACATAATTTGAATTTAGAAGAAGAATCTCTTCCTCCATATAAAGTAACTGAATAATATGAAGTGGATACCTTGGATAGCTGTTGGCATTTATGTCATTTCTATGCTACTGGTGCTTTTTTTAGGCAACAGGGTAAAAGGTTCATCCCCAGACAAAGACAAAAAGGAAAAAAATCCTATTGTTTTCAGATTTTATGTTGTTTACTTAATTATTGCCTGCCTATTTGGCGCTATCATTTATAAAATTGCTGATATTCAATATGTTCAAGGAGAAGAATTGAGAAAACTGGCAGAGAAAAGAATTACAGCTCCTTATCCTATTGAACCTATTAGAGGCAATATTCTTTCTCACGACGGCAGACTTCTTTCTAGTGCATTGCCATATTATAGAATTTCAATCGACTTAAAAGTGCCAGCTCTTTCTGTTAAGAACAAAAAAACAGGAAAAACATATTTCGAGGAGCACGTAAAAGAATTGGCTGAAGCTTTAGCTAATAAATTTACTTACAAAACAGCTGCTCAATATGAGAAAGAGTTAAGAAAGAAATATAAAGAAGCTTGCAGAAGTGAGAAAAGGTCATACACATTTCCACTTCATTCTGGTTGGATTTCACATATCGATTACCTAGAAGTAAAAGAATTTCCCATTTTAAAAAGAGGATCTATTCAAGGCGGTCTTACTGTAAAAGAAAAGGCAAATAGAATTCGTCCATACGGCACTTTAGCATCTAGAACCATTGGAGACGTATACGGAGAGGCAAATTACGGAAAAAATGGTTTGGAATTGGAATATGATAGTTTATTAAGAGGTGAACCTGGCTTGTATATTAAACGTAAAAAGGCTGGAAGAAATGCTGAAATAATTATCAAGGAAGCTATTAATGGTTATGACATTGTAAGTACAATAGATATAGACCTGCAAGAAACAGCAGAACGAGAACTTAGATACCAACTAGAACGCACAGAAGCTAGCCGCGGCACTGTTGTACTGATGGAAGTGTCAACAGGTAAAATTAGAGCTATTTCAAACTTAGTGCGCCAAAAAAGCGGCACATATTATGAAAGCGAGAACCTTGCAATGAATAGCCAAATAGAACCAGGTTCTACGTTTAAAACTCTTTCGTTTTTAGTGGCAATGGACGATGGTTTCATTACAGATAGCACAAAAGTAGACACCGAAGATGGTAGTTGTCAGTTCGCTAATAGAATTATGAAAGACCACAATTTTAAAGGCAAAGGTGGCAAAGGTGGTTTTGGCGTGGCAAGCGTTGCCACTGTAATGCATCAATCATCAAACGTGGGTGTTTCTAAGATTATTGACAGATATTACGCAAAGAATCCACAAGCATTCGTCGATGGATTAAAACGTTCTGGCATAACAAAAAAGATACATTTAGAAATTCCAGGTTTCGGTAAACCTTTTATAAAAGATGCTAATCACAGACATTGGTGGAAAACATCATTACCATGGATGTCAATAGGTTATGAAGTGCAAATGCCACCTATTTATACACTAATGATTTACAATGCCATTGCTAACGATGGTTGCATGGTAAAACCATTATTTACAGAAGGTTATCAAAGAAGTGGAGTAATGGTTGACACCACAGAGGTAGAGGTGATTAACCCTAAAATATATTCTGACAAGGCACTAAACTATATGCGTGGCATATTGGAAGGCGTTGTAAACAAAGGTACTGCTAAAGCCATAAAATCAGATTTATTCTCAATAGCAGGAAAAACTGGTACTTCTCAAATCTTTGAGAAAGGAACAAATTTAAATAGCGAAGGCAGAAAACGTCACCAAATTACATTCGCAGGTTATTTCCCTGCAGACAAACCAATGTATTCATGCATTGTATACGTGAGAGAGCCTAAATTTGGGGGTGCGGGTACAGTTTGCGGTCCAGTATTCAAGGCGTTGGCAGAAAAAGCATATATATTAAATGAAGGTCAATACGACGACAGTTTAAAACTTGCAAAAAACTGGAATCTAGAAACTTCAGTAAAATATAATTATGAAGCTGATTTAACAGAAATAGAATCTTCTTTAGAAGAAAATATAATGCCAGACCTAACAGGTCTTAATATAGACGACGCTATTTATTTACTTGAAAACAAAGGCTTTAAAGTGAAATTTGAAGGCTTTGGAGAAGTAATAGGTCAGTCTATCGCAACTGGCAAAGAACTTAAAAGCGAAAAATTTATAACCCTAACATTGCGCTAATTATGTTACTAACAGATTTAATAGCAGAAATAGTTACCATAAAAATTATTGGCAACGAAAATGTAGATATAAAAAATATCTGCGCAGACTCTAGAAAAGTTACTTCTGGAGATGTTTTCGTAGCAATAAATGGTGTAGCTGTAGATGGACATAAGTTCATTGGCATTGCCATTGAAAACGGGGCAAAAGTTATTGTCTGCGAAAAATGTCCTACTGAAATAAATCCTGAAGTAACATACGTTCTTGTAGAAGATAGTACAGAATGCTTAGGAAAATTGGCTTCTGCATATTATGATTATCCTTCAGAAAAGTTAATTATAATAGGTGTAACAGGTACAAATGGTAAAACAACTATTGCTACCCTACTTTACGAACTTTACAAGGAACTTGGCTATAAAGTGGGGCTTCTTTCTACTGTTTGCAATTATATCAACGGCAGACCTATTCCTAGCACACACACCACTCCTGATGCTCTTTCTCTACAAAAACTACTAGCAGAAATGGCTGAAGAAAGATGTTATTATGTGTTTATGGAAGTGAGTTCACACTCTGTAGACCAAAAACGCATTGCTGGCATCAACTTTGATGGTGCGGTGTTTACAAACATTACTAGAGACCATTTAGACTATCATAAAACATTTAGCAATTACATAAAAGCAAAGCAAGATTTCTTTACAAATCTGCCAATTCACGCTTTTGCTCTAACTAATGCTGATGACAAAAATGGTAAAATAATAACACAAAATTCAAGTGCCAACGTTTATACATATTCTCTTGAGACTCATGCAAATTTCAAGGCGAAAGTGCTTGAAGAAAGTATGGACGGCATGCTACTAAAAATAGACAACAACGAGCTATATGTGAGACTAATAGGCCACTTCAACGCATATAATATGCTTGCTGTGTATGGCGTTACAAAAATACTTCGCACTCCTACAGAAGACGTGCTTGTAGCACTAAGCAAACTAAAACCTGTAAACGGACGTTTTGAATGTTACCGCCTGAAAAATGGAGCTTGCGCTGTGATAGACTATGCTCACACTCCAGACGCACTTGAAAACGTGCTAAACACCGTGAAACAAATAAACAAAACAGGTAAAACTATTTGTGTGGTGGGTTGCGGAGGCAACAGAGACAAAGGCAAACGCCCAATGATGGCAAAAATTGCCGTAAAAATGAGCGACGAAGTATTCTTTACTTCAGACAATCCTAGAGATGAGGAAGTTAAGGATATTATAAACGATATGCTAGCAGGACTAACTGAAGATGAAAAAATGAATGTTACCTGCATAGAAGACCGTAAAGAAGCAATTCTTGAGGCTTGCAAGGCTGCTGAAAAAGATGATGTGGTGCTTATTGCAGGCAAAGGTCATGAAACTTATCAAGAAATTAAAGGTGTTAAACACCATTTTGACGACAAAGAAATAATCTTAAACTGATATGTTATACTATTTTTTCCGTTTTTTAGAACAAAGCATCGATTTTCCAGGAGCAGGTCTTTTTGGATTCGTATCTTTTAGAGCCGCCATTACTCTAATCACTTCACTATTTCTTTCTATGATAGTGGGTAAACACATTATCAACTTCCTTAAAAGAAAACAAATAGGCGAAACAATTAGAGAATTAGGTCTTGAGGGTGAAAATCAAAAGAAAAACACTCCTACAATGGGCGGCATCATTATGCTTATTGCCATTGTACTACCATGTCTACTATTCGGTAGACTAAGAAATATTTACCTTATTATTATGCTTGTTACCACTGTTTGGCTTGGCTTAATAGGCGGTCTAGACGACTATATTAAGGTATTTAAGAAAAACAAAGACGGACTAAATGGTAAATTTAAAATAATTGGACAAGTTACTCTTGGGTTGTTTGTTGGTCTGATGATGTGGTTTAGCCCAGATGCAGTGATTGTGGAGCACGTAACCTCATCAAACAAAGCAGCAATAGAACAATTAGACCCAAATAGCGAGGTAATAAGTTCTAGTATTCAAGCAATTAAATCAAACAACACTACTATTCCGTTTGTTGCGGAATACGACCTTGGCTACAATGATATGGTAGCATTTATGGGAGAAAATGCTGAACTATTTGGATGGCTACTTTTTGTATTTATGTGTATTTTCATAGTAACTGCTTGTTCAAACGGAGCAAACCTAACTGACGGCATCGATGGTTTGGCGGCTGGCACTTCAAGTGTGATTGGTGTGGCTCTTGCAGCACTTGCAGTGGTGTCTTCAAATGTATTTTTTGCAGACTACCTAAATGTTCAATTCATTCCAGGTAGCGAAGAACTTGTAATATTTGCAGCTGCATTTATCGGTGCAACAGTTGGCTTCCTTTGGTACAACGCACACCCAGCACAAGTATTTATGGGCGACACTGGTAGCTTAGCATTGGGTGGCATTATTGGTGTTTTTGCTATTTTAGTACACAAAGAATTGCTTTTACCTATTCTTTGTGGCATTTTCCTAATGGAAAACCTTTCTGTAATTATTCAAAGATATTATTTCAAATACACAAAGAAAAAATATGGTGCAGGCAAACGTGTTTTCCTAATGGCTCCCCTACACCACCACTATCAAAAGAAGGGTATTCCTGAACAAAAAATAGTAACAAGATTCTGGATTATAGGTATTGCGTTAGCAATATTTGCAATAATAACCTTAAAAATTCGATAAATATGAGCATCGTAGTTTTAGGAGGCGGCGAAAGTGGAACAGGCGCTGCAGTTTTAGCTAAAGTAAAAGGATTTGACGTATTTCTTTCCGACGCGGGTAAGATTCAAGACAAATACAAAGAAATCTTGAATAAGTATGAGATAGAATGGGAAGAAAACGGACATTCTGTAAACAGAATTTTACTTGCGAAAGAAGTAATTAAGAGTCCTGGCATTCCTACCAAAGCACCTCTTATCCAACAATTAATGGCTTTAGGCACTCCTATTATCTCTGAAATAGAGTTAGCAGGCAGATACAACACAGCTAAAACTGTTTGTATTACTGGTAGCAATGGTAAAACTACCACTACAATGCTTACATACAATATTCTGAAAGAGGCTGGTTTGAATGTTGGTCTTGCTGGCAACGTGGGTAAAAGTTTTGCCCTACAAGTGGCTACAGAAAACTTTGATTACTATGTGATTGAGTTAAGTAGTTTCCAACTAGACAATATGTACGACTTCAAGGCAGACATTAGCGTGCTACTTAATATCACTCCAGACCACTTGGATAGATACGAATATAAGTTTCAAAACTATATAGATGCCAAAATGCGTATCACTCAAAATCAAACTGAGGAAGATACATTTATCTATTGGAACGACGATGAAAACATTCAACGCGAACTAGACAAAATTGGCATTCGTGCACAAAAGAAACCTTTCTCACTTAAGAAAGTTCCTACAGGTTCTGCTTACGTTACAGAAGATAAACTTTGCATCAACACACCTAACGGTCCATTAATGATGCCTATCGAGGAACTTGCAATTAAAGGTACTCACAATATTTACAATTCTATGGCAGCTGCTATTTCTGCCGTGTCTGTAAACATTGAAAAAGAAAGCATAAGAAAATCACTAAGCAATTTCTCTGGAGTGGAACACCGCCTAGAACCTGTTTGCAAAGTGAATGGTGTACAATACGTAAATGACTCAAAAGCTACCAACGTTAACTCTTGCTGGTATGCACTAGAAAGTATGAAAACTCCTGTAGTTTTAATACTTGGTGGCACAGACAAAGGCAACGACTATACAGAAATAGAAGGACTTATTAAAGATAAAGTACATCACCTTATCTTTATGGGAACAGACAATAGTAAACTAGAAAATTTCTTTGCAAACAAGAATATTCCATTTACTAGCTGTAACACTCTTGAAAGCGCAGTACAGGCAGCATACAAAGTGGCAGTAAAAGGAGATACAGTTCTGCTTTCTCCATGCTGTGCTAGCTTCGACTTATTTAAAAATTACGAAGATCGCGGAAGACAATTTAAAGAAGCAGTAAGAGCATTATAATGAGAGACTATTTAAGTAAAATATTCACTGGCGACAAGATACTTTGGGGTATAATCTTTATCCTATTTATCATTTCTGGCGTAGAAATGTTCTCTGCCATAAGTTCCTCTGCATATAAAGCTGCAGCGAGAGGAAGCAACCACCTTGCCCCTTTCTTTGGACATTTAATACACCTTGGGATAGGTGGTTTAGCACTTGTTGTGATTCAAAAAATACCATTTGATAAACTTAGACTTATCTTCTTTATAGCTGTTTTTCTTTCTATTATACTTCTTATTTTAACACCTATATTAGGGAAAGAGGTAAATGGAGCATCGAGAGCCATACAATTAGGTGGATTTGAGCTACAAACAATAGAAATTGGCAAATTTGCTCTTATTGTCTGCCTATCAGAGATTTTAGGTAGAAATTATAAACAAGGCGACCCACTACTTAAAGAGAAATTTCCTAAAAAAAGTTTCTATTATTTAGTTGGTTTTATTGGGGTTTTTTGTTCATTAATTGCTGTACAAAACCTTTCTACCGCTGTGCTATTAGGTATTATATCTCTGTTTATGATGATAATAGCAGAAGTAGATATTAAAAAAATAGGCACTCTTATTGGTGGCGTATTAGTTATAGTTCTTGTAGTATGGTCTATTAACAAAGCATTGCCTGCTGATTGGCAACTTAAAAGAGCTGTGACATGGGAAAACCGAGTTTTGGAAATGTTTTCTAGTAAAGAAGGTGAAAACGCCTACAAAATTACTGACGAAAACAGACAAATTATAAATTCAGAAATAGCAATTGCTAAAGGTTACAAACCTTGTGGTCCAGGTAATAGTACACAAAGAGATTACCTTCCACTTGCCTTTTCAGACTTTATTTATGCCATTTTGGTGGAAGAATATGGTATTATAGGTGGTTTATTCACCATACTGCTCTATCTCTGCATTTTGGCGCGAGCAGGACGAGTGGTTAGAAAATGCGACCGAAAAAACCTTGTAAAATCACTAATGGTTATAGGTCTGTCACTTTTAATAGTCTTTCAGGCATTTATTAGCATGGGAGTAACCGTGCATTTAGGTCCTGTAACAGGCCAACAATTGCCACTTATTAGCCGTGGAGGTATGGGTATAATCCTCACCTGCTGCTATTTAGGTATAATTATAAATATAAGCAATAGCGTATTAAACGAAAATAAAGAAAACGAAGCAATCACTATAGAAGAAAATAACGATGACCAAGAATGTAAGAGTAATAATTAGTGGAGGTGGCACAGGTGGCCATATCTTCCCTGCAGTTTCTATCGCAAACGCGATTAAAGAGAAATTACCTACAGCAGAAATCTTGTTTGTAGGAGCAGAAGGTCGCATGGAAATGGAAAAAGTTCCTGCTGCCGGTTATTCTATTATTGGGCTACCAATTCAGGGGCTTTATCGTTCGCTTACACTTAAAAACATAAAAGTAATTGCAAAAGCCATTAGTAGCTTGAGCAAGGCAAAAAAAATCATTAAAGATTTCAAGCCAGACATCGCTATTGGTGTGGGAGGCTACGCAAGTGGTCCACTACTTTGGCAAGCATCTTCTATGGGCATTCCAACACTTATTCAAGAACAAAACTCTTACGCAGGGGTTACAAACAAATTATTAGCAAAAAAGGCTAGTAAAATTTGTGTAGCTTATCAAAATATGGATAGATTCTTCCCTGCCGACAGAATTATATACACAGGCAACCCAGTAAGACAAAACCTACTAGATGGGGTAAACAAAAAAGAGGAAGGTTATAAAAATTTCGGTTTAGACCCTATGAAGAAAACCATCCTAGTGGTTGGCGGTAGCCTTGGTGCTCGAACAATAAATGAAAGTTTAAAACTTGGTCTAGAAAATATTGCTTCAGAAAAGAACATTCAAGTAATTTGGCAAACAGGTAAATTCTACATTGAAGACGTAAAAAAATCTATAGAAGAATTTACTGCTAGCAAAGGTATCACTTTAGAAAATCTTTATGTGTCTGACTTTATTCCAAATATGGACTTAGCATACTCTATAGCAGATCTAGTGGTATCTCGCGCTGGTGCAAGTTCTATTTCAGAATTAAGTTTACTAAAGAAAGCTTGCATACTTGTACCTTCTCCAAACGTGTCTGAAGACCATCAAAGAAAAAATGCAATGGCTCTTGTTGAAAAAGATGCTGCCATTATGATTACAGACGACAAGTCGAGAGAAGAGTTAGTGGGCTGTATGCTAGAACTTGTTAAAAATGAAGAACAGTTAAATTCATTAAGAACAAACATAACAAGTTTTGCTTGCCCAACTGCGGCAGAACAAATTGCAATAGAGGTATTTAAAACAATAGGTATTACCGACCCTGCAATACTTTCAAACCGCAAAAGCACAAAACCAGAACCTAAAAAGGCAAAAAAGAAACAAAGCAACAAAAGATATTTCTTCTTAGGTATTGGTGGCATTGGTATGAGTGCAATAGCTAGATATTTCCACAAACAAGGACACCTAGTAGCAGGTTATGACCTTACCAAAACTCCTCTTACAGAAAAACTAGAAGAAGAAGGCATAAACATACACTATAAAGACAATATTAGTCTTGTACCTGTTAAGTTTATGGACAGAGACAACACAGTGGTAATTTACACACCTGCTGTACCAGACAATATGTCTGAAAAAGTATTCTTTAAAGAAGGAAACTTCACAATGCTAAAACGTTCTGAGATTTTAGGCGAACTTACAGATGGTAAAAAAGCACTTTGTGTGGCAGGAACACATGGTAAAACGACCACTTCTACCATGCTTTCTCATATTCTAAACCAAAGAGCAGAAAAAGTGAATGCTTTCCTTGGTGGCATTTCTAAGAACTATGAATCGAACCTTATAGTAAGTAGTAGCGACCACGTAGTGGTAGAAGCCGATGAATATGATAGATCTTTCTTAAGACTAAAACCAAATATGGCTATTGTAACTGCCACTGATGCAGACCACTTAGACATTTATGGTACAAAAGAAGAACTACTTAGAACATTTGCCGAATTTACATCGCTAATAGAAGAATACGGCGTTTTACTAATGAAAAAAGGCATTGAAATGGTGCCAAACACAAAAGAAAGCGTAAAAGTTTACACTTACTCTGGCACAGAGAAAGCCGATTTCTACGCAGAAAATATCGTTATTGAAAACGGAGAACTTTATTTCGACTTTGTTGGCATAAAAGGTAAAATAGAAAAGGTACAACTTGGTGTACCTGTTATGATAAATGTGGAAAATGCTGTTGCAGCCATGGCTATAGCGCAACTAAATGGCATGTCTGCTACCACAATTAAAAAAGCAGTACAAACATTTAAAGGCAGTATGCGCCGCTTCGACATTAGGGTGAAAAATGAGAAAGTAGTATATATAGACGACTACGCTCATCACCCAGAGGAAATTAAAGCTTGTGTGGATTCTATCAGAGCATTGTATCCAGACAAACGTATTTGTGGCATTTTCCAACCGCATCTTTATAGTAGAACTAAAGATTTTTATGCTGAATTTGCCGAAAGTTTATCTAAACTAGACGATGTGATAGTTCTAGACATTTATCCAGCTAGAGAATTACCTATAAAAGGTGTAACATCTAACTTGATTCACAGAAAGATTAAAGGTAAAAAATCTGTCCTATGCAAAAAAGATGAATGTTTACAAGAACTTAAACACCACAATTTCGATGTACTAATAACCATAGGTGCAGGAAATATTGACCAATTAGTAAACCCTATTACAGAATATTTAAACAATTTATAGTGAAAGAAACTACTAAACATATTATCATTTCAGTATTAATATGGCTTGCAGTAGCCATATTAGGAGGATATTGTATATTCTCCATCATAATGTTTGGTACAAAAGAAAAAGAATATATCTGTAGGAATATTATCATTGATATAGACGATAAGTATAATTTCATTAATGAAGAAGACATTACAAATGTTTTAAAAGAAAAGAAGTTATATCCTATCAACAAAACTATCTCACATAAAGAAGCCGACAAAATAGAAAAAGCACTTGGCAAGATGAGTCTTTCTAAAGATGTTGAGTGTTATATGGGTGATAGTACATTGCATATAGACATTACTCAAAGAAAACCAGTTTACAGAGTCTTTTCTAATAATGAATCGTATTACATAGATAGTGAGAGAAAAACTATGCCAACCTCTAGGAATTTCACGGCTAAAGTTCCTATTGTTTTAGGGCACGTAGACAAGATTCAAGCTTCTGAAGAAATTTATGACTTAGTAATGTATCTAGAGTCTGATAAATATTGGAATACTCTATTTAAACAAATTTATATCACCGATAACAAAGAAATTATTCTTATTAGTAAACAGGGGATAAAAGAAATTCTCCTAGGAAATATGAGTGAATATAAAGAAAAACTTTCCACTCTTAAGAAATGGTATGAACAATATCCAGAAAGAAACTGTGATACCCTCTACTCAAGAATCAATCTTAAATACGAAAACCTTATTTATTGCACAAGAAAAAAATAAAATATATGAGCGATACATTACGCATAGCAGCATTTGATATAGGCACCAACAAAATAATAGGTGCAGTATCTGAAAAAACAGAAGATTCCTTTTCTATTATAGCTATAGAAGAGGAAAATACTCGTCCTGGAAGTGTATATAAGGGTAAAATTAATAATGTTAGTGACGTATTGTTTCAAATTGTTAGCATTATTAAAAAACTAAGCAACAAAATCAACTCAAAGATAAATAGTGCATATATTTCTATTTCTAACGAAAAAGGTTATCAAACAGAAGAGTGGAAGAAATTAGTTTCCGACTTAGAAACTAGAGGTGTAAAAATTTACACCTTAGATAGACTTGACTGCATGGCAGACACACTATTAAGCACTGCAGAAAAAGAAATAGGTTGCCTACTTATTGATTTTGGTGCTGGCTGTACATCATTTATCTTAAGAAACAATAATTCTGCAGATAAAAGAGGAATTATTCCACTAGGTGGTAATAATATTACAAAAGACTTAACGTTCTTAAACCTTAAAACACAAGAAGCAGAAAAACTAAAAATAAAATTAGGCACAACAAAACCTAACAAACTAATAAGACCAAATGCTCGCATTATTCTAGAAAAGAGCACAAATGTAGAAAATGCTAAATTTACTACTCCTCTTAAGCTATCAGAGATGATAGAAGACCGTGTAAAGGATATTTGCCTAAGATTTTTAGACCCTCTTAAAAAACAAGATGAGTTTTCTAAACCAGGCAGAAGCATTATCCTTGTGGGCGGTGGAGCATATTTAAGAGACCTTCCAGAATGGATTAGTGACCAAACTGGTCTTTCTGTAAAAATAGAAGACAAATTTAACCTAGTAGAAGCTCCAGATGATGTAAATATATACAATGCTAGATATGCAGGTATAATTAGTCTATTACACAACGGCACCGAAGACTGTAGAGTAAAAGACGAAACATTAAAAGGAAACAAAAAGAAAAAAACAAATATTTTAGTAAACATCCTACATAAAGGCATGGATACTATTTTTGGCGATGAACAATATAACTAAATAAATTATGGATTATAATAATACATTAGAATTTAACGAATCAGGCAAACCTAATTCATTCATAAAAGTAATAGGTGTAGGTGGTGGTGGTGGTAATGCCGTAAACCACATGTATGGCGAAGGTATAGACGATGTAAACTTTGCTATATTCAACACCGATTATCAAGACCTTTTAAAATCTAAAATCCCAGTAAAATTACAATTAGGGAAAGATACAACCAATGGACTTGGTGCTGGTGGTAACCCTGAAAAAGGACGTTTAGCAGCAGAAGAGTCTAAAGACGATATTAGAGAAATCCTTAAAGCAGACAATACCAAAATGGTATTCGTAACCGCTGGTATGGGTGGTGGTACAGGTACAGGTGCAGCTCCTATAGTAGCTGGCATTGCTAAAGAGTTGGGAATTCTTACTGTGGGTATTGTTACTATACCATTTGAATTTGAAATGCCTAAAAAGAGAAACAATGCTCTAAAAGGTGTAGAAGAAATGAGTAAAAATGTAGATGCCTTACTTGTTATCAACAACCAACAACTTGTAAACATCTATCCAGACCTAGATATGGGTAATGCTTTTGCTAAAGCCGATGAAATCCTAAACGACTCAGCAAAAGGCATCGCAGATATTATTACCCAAACTGGTTACATCAACGTGGACTTCGCCGACGTATGCGCTATTATGAAAGATAGTGGTGTAGCAATTATGAACACAGGTTATGCAAATGACAATTCAGAGACTCGTGTACTAGACGCTATTAAAGACGCACTTGCTTCTCCATTACTTAAAGATAGCAATATTCGCGGAGCACAACGTATCCTACTTAATATTCACACTTCTAAAGACAATAAACTGACCATGAAAGAAACAGAACACCTTAAAAGGTTCTTGTATAGCATTGGTCATGACATTGAGTTTATTTGGGGTGCGATATACGACGACAATCTAGAAGAGTCATTGAAAATCACTCTTATTGCTACTGGCTTTAAAATAGATGAAATACCAAGTATAGGTAAAATCACTTGCAGTACTACTCCAATAGAAGATGTTATTAACTCTGTGAGAGAATCTGTTGTTAAAGAACAACCTAAAGTAGAAGTAGTAGAAAAAGAGGTTATAGAAACTATAGAAGAAGTTGAGAAAAAAGAACCAGAAGAAGAAATTATAGACTGGGATTCTTGGACCGCAGACGAAGATGAAGATGATGAAATTCCACCATCACAACGTAAAAAATAACCTATCACCAAATAAAATGGGCGACTTCTTTTACAGAGGTCGCCCAAATTTTTATATCTAAAATAAATTATTATTCAGCATTTAAGATTTCTAACACTTTAGAAGTGATATTATATTTTTGATTGCCAAATAAAATATTATCTTTTCCAGTATTTGAAAG
The DNA here is from genome assembly GCA_045612225.1 of Candidatus Enterocola sp. Classification (GTDB taxonomy): domain Bacteria; phylum Bacteroidota; class Bacteroidia; order Bacteroidales; family Paludibacteraceae; genus Enterocola. The sequence goes on along the minus strand of JAZKYP010000005.1, from coordinate 29,481 downwards.
AATAAAATCATGTTTAGCCTCTTGGTTATAAACATTAATAACAGAATCTATTACTAGATTAAGTTTTTCTGTCATTTTTTGTTGTTTCACTAGAAGTTCTTGTTCAAGTTTAATACCAAGTTCTTGTAGGTCTTTTTGTTTTTTAAGAAGTCTATCTTGTTCAGAAAGTGCACGTTCTTGAGTTAAAAATGCATTGTGTTGCACTTTGTTTTGGAATTCTTCAATTTCTTTTTGTAGAGCGGAAGCTTTTTGATTTAGATTTAATCTAGATTTTTCTTCCTCTTGAAGAAGCTCTTCACTCATTTGCTTATAAACTTTGTAATTTAAAAGCAAAGAATCCATTTTTACGTATGCAATAGAAATACCAGAACTTACACTTAAGCTATCGCCATTTTGCAATGGGCAATTAGCATTAGGACATTTGTTACATGAAACTGCTGTCATTAAAAGCAGCGCAGACACTACACCTGCAAATAATTTAATAATCTTCATACTTTATTATTTTATAAATTTTTCTTTCTTTTGAGCTTCTCTATCTTGCGAACGCACACATTTAATGCCACGTTTTCTCATTTCTGGATTTGTATCCACATGAGTAGGCGGAAATTTACCCTCTTTAGTAAAAAACACCTTATAACCCATTAGTAAAATAGCGGGCAAAAGAATAACTAATATGAGTAAAAATAGCTTTAGCATTTTATTTTGCGTTAACAAGATGCAAATATAAGATATAAACTTTTTTCTTCTAAATCATTTTTCTTATTTTTGTGATTATAAAACATTATTAAGTTCAAATTTAACTTTTTTTAAACACTATGCAATCGTTTCAACCTAAGTTCTCGCTTATTTGGCAATATTTCAGTGAAATTTGTTCTATTCCTCGCCCTAGTGGCAAAGAAGAAAAAATAAGAGAATATCTATTAGATTTTGCTTCAAAAGAAGGCTTCGCTTCAAAGGTGGACAAAGCAGGCAATGTTCTTATCACTCGCGCTGGCAATGCACCTACCATTGGCTTGCAAGCCCACATGGATATGGTATGCGAGAAGAACAACAATGTGGAGCACGACTTTGAGAAAGAAGGCATCAAAACCTACATTAAAGACGGCTGGATGCATGCAGAAGGCACCACTCTAGGGGCTGACAACGGCATAGGTATGGCTATGATAATGGCTGCAATGAAAGAGTACAAAGGCGAGAGAACCATTGAAGGCATCTTCACTGTAGAAGAAGAAACTGGGCTATCTGGAGCTGAACGCATGGAAAAAGATTTCTTCACAGCAGAAACCATTATAAACCTAGACTCAGAAGAAGAGGACGAACTTATTATTGGTTGCGCAGGCGGTTGCACCACTAAAGCACATTTCAAAAAGGAAGAAGAAGACATACCACAAGTAGGACAATTTTACATTGAAATAAGTGTAAAAGGACTTCTCGGCGGTCATAGTGGTGGCGATATTCATTTGGCTCGCGCTAATGCCAACAAACTTATTGGCGACTTTTTGCGACTAACCAACGAAAAATATGGCATTCAACTTTGCGAAATAAACGGTGGCAACCTTCACAATGCCATACCTCGCGAGGCAAGTGCTGTGTTTGTTCTTCCATACGCCCACAGAGAACACGTAAGAATAGATTGGAATATCTACGTAGCAGACATGGAAGACGTTTGGCTAGAGTTTGAACCAAAAATGAGATTCGACCTTGGTTCTACCCGTGCTCGCACCAAAGCGTTTACAAAAGACCTTACAGAGAAAATTATCAACTCTCTCACCCGTGCCGACCACGGCATTGTAGAATGGGAAAACAAAGAATTAAACTATGTAAAAACCTCAACAAATCTAGCGTCTACTAAAACTCTAGAAGAAGAAGTGCTTATTACCACTAGCCAAAGAAGCTTCTCAGAAGCAGACCTTGCTAGCCTAGGCTTTAAAACATACGAAACATTTATCGAATGCGGTGCCCTTGCAGAAGTGTCTGACGCCTACCCTGCTTGGCAACCAAAATATGAGTCAAAAATCTTGGAAACCACCCGCGCAGCATACAAACAGCTTATGGGCAAAGACCCTATTGTAAAATGCATGCACGCAGGCCTAGAATGCGGACTTCTTTACAAAAAGAACCCAGCCCTAGACATCATCTCGTTTGGCCCTACCCTACGCGGTGTCCACTCCCCAGACGAAAAACTCAACCTAGCATCCACAGAAAAGATTTTTGAACTTTTGATGAAGGTGTTGTAAAAATTCAAAAAAAATCACTACATTTGCGATAGCAAAATTTAAGAGAGAGTCAATGGAAAATTTTATAGTATCAGCTAGAAAGTATCGTCCTACCACCTTTGATATGGTTGTGGGTCAATCTTCGTTGGTTACTACCCTAAAAAATGCCATTGAGTCTAAAAAAATAGCTCACGCTTATCTTTTCTGCGGTCCACGTGGCGTGGGTAAAACCACCACTGCACGTATTTTGGCAAAAGCCATAAACTGCCAAGACACCTCATCGAGCGAGCCTTGCAACAAATGCGAATCTTGCATTGCATTCAACGAAGGACGATCATACAATATTCACGAGCTCGATGCTGCTTCAAACAACAGTGTAGAAAACATTCGTGAGCTTGTAGACCAAGTACGCATCCCACCTCAAATGGGTTCTTATAGCGTATATATCATCGACGAGGTGCACATGCTTTCTCAAGCTGCGTTCAACGCGTTCCTTAAAACACTTGAAGAGCCACCTTCATACGCTATTTTCATTCTTGCCACTACAGAAAAGAACAAAATTCTTCCTACTATTCTTTCTCGTTGCCAAGTGTATGATTTCAACCGTATTAGCGTGAGCGATACAGTAAATCACCTTAAATCTATTGCGGAGAAAGAAGGCATTACAGCAGAAGAAGATGCACTTAACGTTATTGCCATGAAATCCGACGGCGGTATGCGCGACGCACTTTCTACTTTTGACCAAGTAGTAAGCTTCTGCGGCAAAAACATTACATACAAAGACGTAGTAGAAAACCTAAATATCCTAGACTACGACTATTACTTCAAACTAACTCAAACCTGCTTTGAAATGCAGATTCCTTCTGCACTTGTGCTTATCAACGAAATCTTAAGCAAAGGTTTTGAGGCTGGCAATATTATTTCTGGACTTCTAGAACACGCACGCGACCTTCTAGTTTGCAAAAATCCAGAAACTGCTATGCTGCTAAACGTAGGCGCAGGTATTAGAGAAAAATACCTAAAACAAGCAGAAATCATACCTCAAGATTTCCTTCTTGACACTCTAGAACTTTGCAACCAAGCTGAGTTTGAATACAAACAAAGCAAAAACAAAAGACTTCTTCTAGAACTTCTTATCATCCGTATGTGTCAACTTATGGATGTAAAAAAAAAAGTAAATTCCTAAGGAAGAAAAACAACAAACCTTCTATCCTACCTTTCTTTACTATTACCGCACCTGTAGCTTCTGCGCAAGCTCCAGCTAGCAAACCTGTTGCTCCTGCTGCTCCTAAACAAGAAGCCCCTGTAGTAGCTAAAAAAACTACTATTATCAATGGTGAAAACAAAAGTAAATTAGGTAAGTTATTGTTGAGCAGAAACAACAACGCAGACGACAACGCTCAAAACCAAAACAACCTAAGAAACAACTCTTTCACTGCAGAACAACTGGGAACATCATGGCTTTCTTTCTCAAAAAGAATCCCAGATTTACCAGATATACATTACGTATTCAACAAGGAACCAGAAGTTAACGGTACAGAAATTAAGGTAGTAGTAACAAGTAGTATTGTAGAAAATAAACTACAAGAGAACATGGCATTACTAAAACAACACTTATGCAACGACGTAAAGAACGATTACATAAATGTTGTTATAGAACTTGATAAATCTGCTGTAAACAATTTAAGCCTTACCAATAAAGATAAGGCAAGGCTTATGAATGAGAAGAATCCTCATTTGATGACAATGTTCAAGGAATGGAAACTTAAACTATATTAATCTCATTTATCAACGCAACTGTGGCACAAGAGTATAAAGCGGCGGTTTCTACACGAAGCCTGTTTTCACCCAAACTTACAGGAACAAAACCCTTCTCCATAGCAAGCTGCACTTCTTCTTCAGAGAAATCACCCTCAGGACCTATTAAAATAAGCACTTCTTTGCCAGCTTCCACAGTGCGAGAAAGTAGTTTCTTATCAGCCTCGTGGCAATGCGCTATAAACTTTTGGTCTGCAGTAGCATTTTTAAGAAAATCTTTAATGCTTTGAGGCTCGTTTAGTTTGGTCAAAAAAGGCTGAATAGATTGTTTCATTGCAGAAACCAAAATCTTTTCAAGTCGCTCATTTTTAAGCACTTTTCTTTCAGAAAATCTACAGAAAATAGGACTAATTTCATCTATGCCTATTTCTGCCGCCTTTTCCACAAACCATTCCAAACGGTCCATATTTTTGGTAGGAGCTATAGCTATATGCAGTCTATACCCCCTACTTGTAGATTCTTTTTGAAGCTCCAAAGAGTTTAGCATACAAGCCTCTGAATCAGCCACCGATATAGTAGCTAAAAAAGTTTTTCCCTTTCCGTCTAACACTAAAACAGAGTCACCTGCTTGCAAACGAAGCACCCTTACAGCATGGTGCGACTCTTCTGCTGGCAGCACAGGATTTGTCTCAATATCAGGAGCATAAAACTGATGCATAATTTATAAAGCTTGTAAAATGTTTTTAAGTAACTCAAAATTTTTCACTGGAGCATCTGTCCAGAAATTTGCATATTGCTCTGCGTGATCTTCTACCCAAGGAGTATCGCTAATTATTCTTAAACTCACAAATGGCTTATTCATTTTTGCACACACATGAGCTATAGAGTTCGACTCCATATCCACAAAAAGAGCCTCTGGATACTTTTCCTTTATCTTGAAAAGTTCTTCTTTTGTGGTAATAAATTGGTCGCCAGTACAGCCTAAGCCAAATTTTACGTCTTCTCGGCCTTCGGCAACTGTTTTTACCACATCTACCACCTTTTTATCACCTTTTATAAACTTCTCAAAACCAAGTTCTTTTAAGTGGTCTGTTACCTCGCCTGCATAGAAGTCGTGATAGCAAGTCTCTGTACCAATAACCAAATCGGCTACATTTAGGCATGTATCTATACCACCAGCAACACCACTATTTATTACTAGGTCTGGATTAAAGTCATTTATAAGTTCAATAGCAGAGATAGCAGCATTTACTTTGCCAATGCCACTACGTACTAGTTTTATTTCATGCTGTGGCAACTGTATTCCCTGAAGCAATTCATACTCCTTGCTCATAGCCACAATTATTCCAATTTTCATTGCACAAATGTTTTAAAGGCTTTATATGTCATATACACATCCATCTTCGACACCACCTCGTATGGCGCATGCATAGAAAGCACAGGCACACCTACGTCAACCACATCAACGTTTAGGTTTGCAATATAAGCAGCCACGGTGCCACCACCACCTAAATCTACACGACCTAGTTCACCAGTTTGCCATACTACGTTGTTTCTATCTAGTTTAGCGTGAAGACCTGCGATAAATTCTGCGTTTGCATCAGAAGAACCACTCTTACCTCTAGCGCCTGTAAATTTGGTAATCACCACACCACGGTTCATAAATGAAGAGTTTGCTGCTTCAAATACGTCTGGGAATGTTGGGTCGTATGCAGAGTTTACGTCGGCAGACAAACATTGAGAATTTGAGAATACCACACGAGGTTTTGCACCTAGAGTTTCAGAAATATCTTCAATGAAATAACGCATATATGCAGACTCAAGGCCTGTATTACCCATACTACCAATTTCTTCTTTGTCTGCCAATACCAAAATTGCTGTGCGAGTAGGATTTTCAAGTTCAAGCATTGCTTGAAGTGCTGTGTATGAACATACTCTATCGTCGTGACCATACGCACCTATCATACTGCGGTCTAGACCCACATCTTTTGCTTTAAGCGCAGGCACTGCTTCTAGTTCTGCAGATAAGAAGTCTTTTTCACACCAGCCATATTTATCGTTAAGAAGCTTAAGTACTTGCATTTTCACTGCATTCTTTTCTGTTCCTTCCATTGGAAGTGAACCAACAAGAATATTAAGTTCTTCACCTTTGATAATTTCATTAGCAGCACGTTTCATTTGGTCTTGTGCTAAGTGAGGAAGAAGGTCTGTTACATAGGAAACAGGATCATTTTCATCTTCACCAATGCAAATTTCGTGTTTTTCACCATTAGAAAGTATTACTACTCCATGTAGAGATAGTGGAATAGCCACCCATTGATATTTCTTAATACCACCATAATAGTGAGTTTTGAAATATGCTATCTCGTTTTGCTCATAAAGTGGATTTTGTTTAAGGTCTAAACGGCAAGTATCTATGTGAGCTGCCATAATGTTTACACCTTTTGCTATATCTTCAGTACCAATTACTGCTAAAATCACAGATTTATTTCTGTTTAGGTAATAAACTTTATCTCCAGCTTTTAGTTCTTGTCCCCAAGTATATGGTTTGTAACCTGCAGCTTCAGCCACTCTCACCGCGTAAGTAGCAGATTCGCGTTCTGTTTTAGCCACGTTTAAAAACTCTTTATAACCTTCAGAAAACTCTAAAGCTATTTTTCTTTCAGCCTCATCCATGCACAAGGCCACATGCTTTGGTTCGTACAACATATCTTTAATTTTTAATTATTTATTACTCTTTTTTATTTTATAGAAAACACCTCCCGATACCAAAAGTACACAAAGAGTTGCAATCAGTAGTCCCATATTATAAGGTAATGTAAAACCTTCTGGAGCTATCAAAATATATAGCACTGTTACCATGGTCATTAAAAGCGCTGGCAACAACGCCACTAAGGTATATTTCCTATTGTTATTATACAAATAAACTGTCATTGCCCAAAGGGTAAACACAGAAAGTGTTTGATTTGACCATGCAAAATAACGCCAAATAATATCAAAACCTTGTTTATCTGCCAAACTATACCACAAGATACCTGCAGCCACAATAAATAATGGCACACAAATAATCAAACGGTTTTTAATCTTTTGTTGAGACATCTTTAGCATATCTGCCACAATAAGCCTTGCAGAGCGAAACGCTGTGTCGCCCGAAGTAATTGGAGCAAAGATAACACCAAGCACCGCTACCACAGCACCCACTGCACCAAGCCAGTGTTTAGTGATGTCGTTTACTATAATTGCAGCATTAGACACATCTTTACCATTTTTCATAAAGAAATAGTTTGCGGCAGCAGCCCAAATAAGTGCCACTATACCTTCCACTATCATAGCTCCATAAAAAATAGGTCTGCCCTGTTTCTCATTTGTCATGCAACGTGCCATCATTGGCGACTGTGTAGCATGAAAACCAGAAATTGCACCACATGCAATGCTTATGAAAAGCATTGGGAATATAGGCACATTTTCTGCATTTGGATGAGCATTACCCACTCCATCCCAAATTTCTGGAATTGAAGGCCAATGCATTACAAGTTGAAACATAATACCCACTGCCATAAAGATAAGAGCAAGAGCAAAAAGTGGGTAAACCTTACCTATAAGTTTATCTATAGGTAACATTGATGCCATCAGATAGTAAACGAAAATTATTACTGTCCAAGCGAACGAATCTATAGAAGTAAGATTTTCTAGTAGTCCTGCTGGGCCGCTCATAAACACCACACCCACAAGTATCATTAGCACTATAGAAAATACCCTTACCACATTCATGGTTTTCTTGCCTAGATACCTACCTATTAAATCCGGCAAACTCTCTCCATTATGCTTCAAAGACAACATACCTGCCACATAGTCGTGTGTAGCGCCCGCAAAAATACAACCTATTACAATCCAAATATACGCAGAAGTACCAAACTTTGCACCCATTATAGCACCAAAGATTGGTCCAAGTCCTGCAATGTTTAGGAACTGAATCATAAACATCTTCCATGCTGGCATCGGCACATAATCTACTCCATCTGTTTTTGCCAAAGCTGGAGTTTTCTTATTTGCATCTGGTTTAATAATATTTTCTATAAACTTACCGTATGTAAAGTAAGCTACAATCAATATTAATAAACAAATTATAAATGTTATCATAATATCAATAAAAAAAGGACTGCACTATGCAGTCCTTTTATTTGTTTTAGATTCTAATTATCTTCTAAGAGCAGCTTCGTCAGATACTGTTAATTTTTTTCTGCCTTTAGCGCGGCGTGCTGCTAATACTCTACGGCCATTAGCTGTTGCCATTCTTTCACGGAAACCGTGTTTGTTTGCTCTCTTTCTGTTAGAAGGTTGGAATGTACGTTTCATAAGGATTATATTTTTACTTTATTTTCTTTTACAATATTCGGACTGCAAAGGTAAAAATATTTTTCTTAACTACAAAATAATTTGCAATTTTTTATCCTAATAAATTTTTTCCTGTCATTTCTTTTGGTTGTTCCAAGCCCATAATGCTTAAAATAGAAGGTGCTACGTCTGCCAAAATACCATCGCTAACCTTAGCATCTTTATTTTCTGTTACATATACACAAGGAACTGGATTCAATGAGTGAGCTGTATTTGGGCTATCATCTTCATTAACAGCATTGTCTGCATTACCGTGGTCGGCAATAATGATAACTTCATAACCATTAGCTTTAGCAGCTTCAACAGTTTCTTCTACACATTTATCTACAGCTACAACTGCTTTTTCGATAGCTTCGTAAACACCTGTGTGACCCACCATATCACCATTTGCATAGTTTACAACGATGAAGTCGTATACATTTTTATTAATTTCTGCTACTAATGCATCTTTCACTTCATACGCACTCATTTCTGGTTTAAGGTCGTATGTAGCCACTTTAGGAGAATTGATAAGTACACGGTCTTCACCTTCGTATGGAGTTTCTCTACCACCATTGAAGAAGAATGTTACGTGAGCATATTTTTCTGTTTCTGCAATGTGCAATTGTTTTTTACCAAGAGAAGAAAGATATTCACCTAGAGTATTTTGAACATTTTCTTTGTCGAATAAGATATTTACGCCAGTAAATGAAGCATCGTATGGAGTCATACAATAATATTGTAGACCAGCGATTGTATTCATACCTGCTTCTGGCATATCTTGTTGAGTAAGTACAATTGTTAATTCTTTTGCACGGTCGTTGCGATAGTTGAAGAAAATAACCACGTCACCTTCTTTAATTTTACCATCAACATTTGCATTCACAACTGGTTTAATAAATTCGTCGGTAACACCTTCTTCGTATGATTTAGCCACAGCAGCCACCATATCAGTAGCAGCTTCACCAACACCATTTACAAGTAAGTCGTATGCTACTTTAACGCGTTCCCAACGTTTGTCGCGGTCCATTGCGTAATAACGACCAACAATAGTAGCGATTTTACCTGCAGAAGCCTTGGTATGAGCATCTAATTGTTCGATAAAACCTTTACCACTCTTAGGGTCGGTATCACGACCATCCATAAAGCAGTGAATGAAAGTATTTTCTATTTCATAATGTTTAGCAATGTCACATAGTTTAAATAAGTGATCAAATGAACTATGCACACCACCATTTGAAGCAAGACCCATTAAGTGAACAGATTTACCATTTTCTTTTGCATAAGAGAATGCTTTCACCACTTCAGGGTTTTGAAGAATAGAGTTATCTTCACATGCTTTATTAATTTTTACTAAGTCTTGATATACAACACGGCCAGCACCGATATTTAAGTGACCTACTTCTGAGTTACCCATTTGTCCGTCAGGAAGACCAACATTTTCACCAGAAGCTGCTAGTTGTGAATTTGGATAATTTGCAATTAAACTATCCCAATATGGAGTTGGAGTGTTATAAATAACATCGGCTTTACCTTTGTTGCCAATACCCCAACCATCTAAAATCATTAATAATGCTTTTTTTGCCATAATTTTATTGTTTAATTAATTATTTCTTCTTTTTCTTTTAATAATAATGTGCAAAGATAATAAAAATCTGTTAACCTCAGCACCTAAATAAACCTTAAAATCACACCCAAAAAGCAATGTTTTTTGTTAATTATTATTTAGACATATAAAACATATAAAAAACTAAGAACGAAAGTTGATTAATTCAAAAAAAAAGAATAATTTTGTAAATTGTTAAAAATGTTGTAATCGTTTGAAAATCATAATTTCCAGAGAATATGAAAACTCAAGTTACCATAAAAGACATCGCAAAAGCTCTTAACATTTCTATTTCAACAGTATCTAGAGCCCTTCAGAATCATCCTGACATCAGTAAAAAAACTAAAGAATTAGTTAATCAATACGCAAAAGAGCATCATTACAGACCGAATGCTATTGCTCTTTCTCTTAAAACCAAAAGAACTAACATCATTGGCGTGATAGTTCCAGAAATTGTACACCATTTCTTCTCAAGTGTATTTGCAGGTATTGAAGACACCGCAAATCAAAATGGTCTTTCTGTAATTATGTGTCAAACAACAGAAGATTATGAAAAAGAAGTAAAATGTCTTGAAACACTTCAATCTGCTCGTGTTTGTGGTGTAATTGCTTCTCTTTCAAAAAACACTACCGACTACTCTCACTACAAAGACATAATGGAAGACAATATCCCACTTGTGTTCTTCGACCGTATTTGTCCAGAATTAAAAACAGACCGCGTTGTTACCGACGACTACAACGGCGCATATATGGCTGTAGAACATTTGATTAAAGGTGGAAGCAAACGCATTGCATTCTTCTCTGCTCCTTCAAATATGGAAATTTCTAAAAACAGAGAAAATGGTTATATCGATGCATTACGTTCTCACTCTCTTCCTATTGACAAGAGTTTAATTTTTGAATGCGACACCAAAGAAAAAGCAATCAAGCTTACACCTGAAGTTCTAAATATGGAAAATCGTCCAGATGCATTCTTCTGCATCAACGACGACACCGCTTCTGGTGTACTTTATGCTGTAAAAAGAAGTGGTCTTTCTGTTCCAGAAGACATTTCAATCTGTGGTTTCGGCGACGGCGTGGTAGCAAAAGCTTGCGACCCTGCACTTACCACTATCGAACAAAATGGTTACGATATGGGTGTGAAGGCATGTACACTTCTTGTAAACAGAATTAAAAACGGCAACACATTACACGAAGTTAATCACAGCGTCATTCGCACAAGCCTTGTTAAAAGGGAATCAACTAAATAATCAATATAAATGAAAAAATCTTTACTTTTATTTTTAGCATTAGGACTTTTTGGCAGTTGTTTTGCCACATGCTATAAAATTCAACACGTAGAACCACTTAACTGGTGGGTAGGCATGGCACAAAAAGAGCTCCAAATCTGCATCCATGGAAAGAATATTTCTGAAACAGAACCAGAAATTAATTATGAAGGTGTTAGCATTAGCAGAAAAGTGCTAACAGACAACCCAAATTACATTTTCCTTTATGTAAACATCGACCCTAGCACAAAACCAGGCAAGATGAATATTGTTTTCAAAAAAGGAAAGAAAAAAGTTGCTTCTTATAAATACGAATTAAAGGCAAGAAAAGAAAACTCTGCAAACAGAGCAAGTTTCACTTCTGCAGATGCAGTTTATCTTCTTATGCCAGACCGTTTTGTAAATGGCGACCCTAAAAACGACAACATAAAAGGTTATCACCAAAAAGTAGATCGTTCAGATCTTGGCCAACGTCATGGTGGCGACTTAAAAGGTGTAATAGAAAAAGTTCCTTACATTGCAGACCTAGGCTGTACTGCTCTTTGGATTACTCCTTTCTACGACAACAACGACACACAATTCTCATACCCACACTATTCATCAGGCGACTATTACAAAGTTGACCCACGTTTGGGTACAAACCAAGACTATAAAAACCTAGCTGATAGCTGTCATAAATATGGCTTAAAACTTATTATCGACGTAGTTCCAAACCACTGCGGCAGCTCTCACTGGTGGTGCGCAGACCTTCCTGCAGAAGACTGGTTCCACAAATGGCCTTCATACACTGGTTCAAACTATCGTATGACAGCATGGACAGACCCTCACGCTTCTGAAATTGACAAGAAAATACTTCAAGACGGTTGGTTTGCAGGCAACATGCCAGACTTAGACCTTACAAATCCAGAACTTTTCCGCTATCTATCTCAAGCATATATTTGGTGGATTGAATATGCAGACGTAGATGGTATTAGAGTTGACACGTATCCATACAACGACATTCAAGTAGCTGCAGATTGGGTTAAAACTTTCCGCGACGAATATCCTAATATGAATATCGTAGGTGAATGTTGGGTAAAATCACCGCTAGAAATTGCTTACTATCAATCTGGCAACAACAATAAAGATGGATTCGACTCACAACTGCCTAGTGTAATGGACTTTGTATTAAAAGACCACCTACACGCAGCATTCAACGAACAAGAAAGTTGGGATTTTGGTCTTCCACGTTTCTATACTCACTTTGCACAAGACTTTGCATACCCAGACGTAAACAACGTTATGAATTTCCTTGACAATCACGATATTGACCGTTTCTCTACAGCAGTAAAACGTGATGTAAACAAATATAAAATGGGTATTGCCATGCTTCTTACCACTCGTGGTTATCCACAAATCTATGCAGGTACAGAAATCATGATAGACGGTATCCCTGGTAATTACGAAGGTCACCGTTTCGACTTCCCAGGCGGTTGGGACGAAGACGAACGTGACGCATTTACAAAAGAAGGACGTACAGCAGAAGAAAACGAAATTTTCGACTATACTCGCGCACTTCTAAACTATAGAAAAGTAACCCCTGCCCTTCACAATGGAAAAATGAAACAATTTATTCCATACGATGGCATCTATTTCTATGCTCGTTACAACGAAGACCAAACTGTTCTATGTATCTTCAACAACGAAGAAGCTGATCGCAAAATCAGTTTAGAACGTTATGCAGAAGTAATTAAAGATTTCACCTCAGCCAAAGATGTAGTTACAGGCGAAACCTTTAATCTAACAGATGGCCTTACTATTAAAGGTAAATCTGCCCTTATAGTTGACCTAAACTAAACTATATAAATTATGGAAAACAAAACAAACTTATCATTTGCTAAATTATTCAACCTAAGTTTTGGATTTTTTGGCGTGCAAATAGCTTATGCGCTACAAAGTGCAAACATTAGTCGTATATTTGCAACATTGGGTGCAGACCCACATCAGTTATCATTCTTCTGGATTTTACCTCCACTTATGGGTATGCTAGTACAACCTATTATAGGTAAATATTCAGACAAAACTTGGTGTAGTCTTGGTCGCCGTAAGCCATATTTATTGGTAGGTGCAATCATTGCTATTTTAGTTATGATTCTACTTCCAAACGCTGGCAACTTCACATTTACCCAATCACTATTCTTAGGCCTTAACGCAGCAATGTGGTTTGGTTTGTTTTCACTAATGTTCCTAGACACATCTATCAACATTGCAATGCAACCATTTAAAATGATGGTTGGTGACATGGTAAACGAAGAACAAAAAGGTCTTGCATACTCTATCCAATCATTCCTTTGCAATGCAGGTAGCCTTGCTGGTTATATCTTCCCTATCCTATTCACATGGATTGGTATTGCAAACACAGCTCCAGAAGGCACTGTGCCAGATTCTGTAAAATGGAGCTTCTATGTAGGTGCAGCACTTCTTATCTTCTGTGTGCTATACACATTCTTCACCGTAAAAGAACTTAATCCAAAAGAATACGCAGAATTCCACGGTATTAAAGAAGAAGAAAAACAAGAAGAAGCTAGCTTCATCAAATTATTAGTTAACGCTCCTTCTGCATTCTGGACAGTAGGTCTAGTACAATTCTTCTGCTGGGCAGCATTCCTATTTATGTGGACATATTCAAACGGTGCAATCGCTTCTCAATGCTTCGGTTGGGACGGCATCAACGCTTCAGCTCCTGCATTCCAAGACGCAGGCAACTGGGTAGGCGTTTGCTTCGCTATTCAAGCTGTTGGTTCTATGCTTTGGGCAACACTTATTCCTGTTTTAGAAAAACGCTTCACCATGAAAGGTGCATACGCAATTTCTCTAATAGTAGGTGCTCTTGGCTTCATTTCATGTATGTTTGTCACAGACCAATACATTCTATTAATTTCATACGCATTAATTGGTGCTGCTTGGGCTGCTATGCTAGCTATCCCATTCACTATCCTAACAAATGCACTACAAGGTAGCAAGAGTATGGGTTACTACCTAGGCTTATTCAACTGCACTATCTGTCTTCCACAAATCGTTGCAGCTCTTTTAGGTGGTGTATTACTAAACCTAATAGGCGAATCACAATCTGGTATGATGGTTGCTGCAGGTGTACTTTTAATCTTAGGTGCATTTAGCGTATATCTAATTAAAGAGAAAAAATAATAACTAAAATCAAATACCATGAAAAAAATCAATCTTTTATTAACACTTGCACTAGCAGTTATATTAGCTTCTTGCAGCAACAATTCCCTGAATTACCCTGCAAAAAGCCAATATAACTACGGTTTAAACTCAACTATCACACTTATTCCTGGATACAATGAGTTTAACACATTAGATTACATTACAGACGTAACAAAAGTAGATTCTGTAACATCAGATTTCGACGGAGTTAAGGTAAAATTATCAGACGACAAGTCTAAAGTACTTATCGATATGATAAAAATGCCAAACCTTGTAAATATTGCTCTTTGGGTAGAAGGTACTCCATATAGCATTATCTGCAAACGCACTGATAAAATAGATTATACATTCCGTTACAACCCTAATGGCAAGAAATTTAAAAGAGTACAACTTGCAGGTCAAATGAACGACTGGGTTCCAAGTTTCCACCCAGATTTAACACTTAATAGCGACGGTATTTACGAAGTTACAATCAACGTAAGCCCAGGTACTTATATGTACCAAATTGTACGCGATGGTGATTGGAATCACGACGAAACCAACCCAGAAAAAGTAGATAACAATGCAGGTAAATTTAACTCAATCTTAAATATCCCTAGCACACAAGCTCTAGCTCCAATTCTACTTACCGACTCATACGATAGCAAAAAAATCATCCTTAGCCTTTGCAATGAGTTAGATCAAGTTTATGTTTACTGGGAAAACTATCTTCTTCCAGCAAACTTCCTATACATTTCTGACAAAGAAATTGGCATCAACATTCCTGCAGAAGCTAAAGACGTTAAACGTTCTTATATCCGTGCTATTGCAGCAAACAAATACGGTATTTCAAACGACATTCTTGTTCCACTAGAATACGGAAAAGTTATTAGCGACGTTAAAGAAGTAACACGTTTCGACAAATACGCAGACGTACTTTACTCTCTAATGGTAGACCGTTTTAAAGATGGCAACAAAGACAACAACAAACCAATGAACCGTCCAGACGTTGACCCTCGTGCCGACTATCATGGAGGTGACCTTGCAGGTATCACTGAAATCATCAAATCTGGTTATTTCAACAAAATGGGATTCACCACTATTTGGATGACCCCACTTAACCAAAACCCATACGAACCATACGGCGAACAACAAACACCTGTTAAAACTAAATTCTCTGGTTACCACGGTTACTGGCCTATCTCTTCTACAAAAGTAGATTTCCGTATCGGTACAGAAGAAGAGCTTAAAGAACTTACCAAAACAGCTCACGAGCATGGTTTAAATGTGATTCTTGACTACGTAGCAAACCACGTTCACCAAGAACACCCAATGTTTAAAAACGACCCTACCATCTGTACTCCACTAATTTTACCTGATGGTAGCAAAAACATAGCACAATGGAACGAACACCGTCTTACCACATGGTTCGACGATTTCCTTCCTACTCTAAACTATGATAGAAAAGAAATCGTAGAAACCATGACAGACTCTGCTCTATATTGGATTAAAAACTACGACTTAGATGGTTTCCGTCACGATGCATGCAAACACGTACAAGAAAGCTTCTGGCGTACACTTACCTACAAGATTAAAACTCAAGTTGAAATCCCAGAAGACAAACCATTCTATCAAGTTGGTGAATCTTACGGTAGCCCTCAACTTATCAGCAGCTACGTAAACTCAGGTATGCTTAATGGTCAATTCGACTTCAACACCTCTGACGACGCTTCAGCAGTATTTGCATTAAACTCAGAAGACTTCCACAGAGTAAGCAATACACTTAACACTAGCTTACGTGTTTATGGTAGCCACAACTTAATGGGTTATATCTCAGGCAACCACGACCGTGGTCGTTTCATTTCATACGCTTCTGGCTCTCTAAAATATGGCGAAGATGCAAAAGCAGTAGGTTGGCAACGTGAAGTAGGTGTAGGAGACCCTGCAGGCTACGACAAAATCGTTCAACTTAACGCATTCAACCTTACTATCCCAGGTGTGCCAGTTATCTATTACGGTGACGAATTTGGTATGCCAGGAGCAAACGACCCAGACTGCCGCAGAATGATGCGCTTTGGTGATGAACTAAACGAAAAAGAACAAACCACCCTAGAATCTGTTGCTAAATTAGGTCAACTTCGTAAAAACAACCTACCACTTATCTATGGTGACTTTATCGAACTTTACCTAACCAACACAGAATGGGCATACGCTCGTAACTATTTCGGTGAAATCGTTATCACAGTATTCAACCGTAACTTGGAAGAAAAAGAAATTAAAGTGCCACTACCAAAAATCATGCAAAACAAAACATACGAAGCAGTATTTGGTAGCGACTTTAGCATCGAAGATGGCATCCTAACCATCAAAGTTAAAGGCAACGGCGTAGATGTCTTAACCGAGAAATAAAAAAGACAAAAGAATAATTTATTTCCTTATAAATCCCTAAGAGCTCTTAGGGATTTATTTTTATGTTTTATTAAGACATTTTTAAAGGTATTGCATAATATAAAAAAGATTCTTATCTTTGCGACCGATTTAAACTAACCTAATTAGAACTTTGAAAAGACTTATTATCACATACTTAACGTCATTGGTGTGTACTCTCTTCTTTTGCACTAATGCACAAGTTTCTTCTTCAAAGCACAATCTTCAAATCTTAAATGTAAATACCGAAAATTATCCGGAAGTTGTATTTGTTGAGTTTACTGTAACAGATGATAATGGTAAATTTGTTCCTGATTTAAAAATAGATGATTTTATAGTAAAGGATAATGGGACAAAGAAATATGGTTGCAAACGCCTAGTACAGGACTTAAGTGAATTAAGATTGCCTATTGATATTGTTTTTCTGGTGGATAATAGTGGAAGTATGTCTGATGAACAAGAAAAATTAAAAGAATCTATACCGGAACTACTGAAAGGGCTAGTTAATAAAGGAGATGTTAGAGTTGCATTAGGGCGATTTGGATATTCAGGATATAATCCTAATTATACAAATACTTGGGCGACAATAGAAAAAAATGATTATGACTTTACTTTTTCACCACTACAAAAAGATACTGATGACTTAGATAATTTTATAAAAATTTGGAATGACAAAAATAAAGAAGATGGCGCTTATGAACCTTATTATAATGTATTAGACTGGACTGCTCAACAAGATTTTGGGTATCGTAATAATGCAATTAAGATCTTTATTATGATTGGAGATGAGTCATATAAAAATCAATGCAGTACGGAATATACTCTAACTCAAGATCATGTATCTAAAACACTATCCGACTATGGAATACAAACTTTCATTATTCAAAACTTTAATGACAGTGAAAATTACACCGATGAATATAATATAATTGCAAAGGGGACAGAAGGGGCATTATATGATATCAAAACTGACAATTATGACGGTATACTAACCAATATAACAGACAAAATAAAAGGGCGCTACATATTGAGATATTGTGTTGAAGAAGACGAAGAGTTAAATGAATGTAAAGACGTAAAAGAATCTAGCATTGTATATGAAGATGAAATTGCAATACGTCCTTATTATCCAGTCAAATCTGCTACTATTGAAAGAACTGAAAGTACCCGTTTATTGGATGACGCACAAATACAATCTAATTCTCCTATTGATTTATCAGTTATTGTAAATAAGAATGGCAATGACATAGATAAGGTATCTTTGTTTTACCGTTCTTCTGATGAAACTACATTCACAAGGATAGATAACAGCAACAGTTTTATCCTGTCTGAAAATCAAACACAATACTCTTTCACAATTCCCGCAAATAATGTTAAAGGGACTCATATTTATTATTACTTTGAAGCAGATACAAGTGTAGAATTTGAATATAAAAAATCAACTAAAATCACCTCTCCTGCATATACGTATGATTTCTTTACTTGGAATATTGCTATAGATAAAAGTGTACCACTAAAAATAGAGAATGTTACAAATCAAATAGCACTGCCATGCCAACCCTTATATGTTAGTGCTAATATAGTTGGGGAGAATATATCCTCTGTTTTACTTCACTATCGTATTGCAGATATTCCTACAGAATATAGAATAGTTCCTATGAGCAACCACACAGATTCATTGCTTTATATAGGAAGAATTCCTGCGGGAGGAATGGCAGATAAAGCAATTGAATATTTTATTACAGCAACTGACTCTCTTGGTGGACAGGCACATTACGGAACTCCCAATACCCCACTTAGAATCCTGATAAATGAACTAATTACATCAAGAAAAGACCCTATGGAGATTCTTATCTATGGTCTAGATAGAATTACCATTGGTTGTAATCCTATAACTGAAAAGGATACTATTGCTGCTTATTACTATATGGAATGTGGTGGAGCAAAAACAGATGTATTATGTTCGTACGCTACATGGGATAAATTAATAGGTGGTTTTAGATTAACAGTATATGGCATGCAAGATAGTAGTCCTGTGAAAAATGGATTTGAAAAAGGTGAGAACATTAAATTGAAACTTATTCAAAACGGAATTGACTATATAATAGAAAATCATAATATAACCTATTCCCCTAATGCTCGCATTACAGATTTCCCTTATATAGCTATTGGTCCTAAAGAGCCCAAAGTTTCTTTCTACTTAGAAAATAAACTGATAGAAAGAGATTCAGATATTGATTTTGGGTTATGTGATAGAGAAACAACTAAAGCCCTCACGCTTAAAAACACAGGTTGTGAAAATCTTTATATTAGGGATATTAAATTAAATAACAAGCTATTTGATATTAAGCCATTTACAACCGAGGCAAACGAAGAAGGAATATTAAAGACACTCGTTCCTGGTGAATCACTAATTATAGACATTTCATATATACCAACTTTCGATGCAAATGCAACATTAGAAATTCACACTAATATTCCTAGTGACCATATCTATCGTTTCACTTTAAGTGGTAAGAGTTTAACAGTAAGTCCTTGTGCTACACTAAAAATGCAACCACTAAACCCTAAATATGGAGATAGCATTTCTCTGACATTTGACGCGAGAACAGAAAAAGAGATAGAAGTTTTATTAAAAAGAAGTTGCACATATAGTGTTGATTGGTCATCTACACTAACACCTTCTGTAAACAAACAAGAAGTACAGATAGACGAACTACTAGAAATAGGTCATTACAAACTATCTTTTTATTCAGGTGATAACCTATGCGAGTATCTATTTGAAATAACAAAATGAAAAAGTCTATATTCATCATATTATCATTGACTTTAAGTCACATTCTATGTGCTAATGTTTCTATTGAAATACACACAATAGATAGTATTGCGTTTTTTGACGCAGATAAAATAGATAGTATTACTCTCATTGAGCCTGCTCCTACATTTGTTAAGGATATAAATAAGAAAAAATATACAGTAGGTATCCTTGGAAGTAATTATTGGATGCTTGAAGATTTAGAGTGTGCTATTTTTGATACTTTATCTGTTCATCGCGAGAAATCATTATCTATCAGTAAAGATTCTACATTAGCACCCTATAACAAAGGAATACATTATAATTGGACTGCTGCAAATGGTTTAATAGACCCACCATATACTCTAACTACTACAAGAAATCAAGGAATTTGCCCAAATAAATATCATATTCCTAGCAAAGCAGAATGGGATAATTTATTAGCATATATAGAATATAAAGGTTCTACACCACTTAGAAGTCAAAATTGGCAAGTGACAAGTGGTGGACTTAAAAGACAAGGGAAAAGCTCTGAAAAAGGTTTTAATTCATCTGCTTCTGGCTATGCAAAAGGTTCACAAATAAAAGATCGTAATATTCTTTCTTCTTATTGGTCGTCTGAATCACTTTCTGAAACAAGTGCCCTTGCTACTCGTTTAGATGCTACTGGTTCATTATCGTTTTCTAGTGAGAATAAAGAACTTGGCAAATCTGTACGTTGTGTATGGGATGGTCAAACAGATAGAGATTGGCTGTATGTGTATCAAAAAGATGTTCAAGAAGAAAAAAAAGTGTTACGATACAAAATAGAAAGAATTAAGTTTATCATCATAAAAGATGATTTTAGCAATGGTTCTATTAAAGACGCTAAAGGGAATACATACAACACTAAACGTTATGGTTCCGCAAATTGGATGATAGATGATTTAGTTGGCTCGTTATCTATTCAAGGAGCAAATTGTAACTCTGTACAAAAAATAAACAACTATTTTTCAAAAGATGTTATCAATAATATATGTCCAACAGATTGGAGACTACCTAGACAAGAAGACTATAAAAAGTTAGTAGAAAACGATATTTATAACACTTTTATCAGGGATTTCAAATCTGCTATATACAAAGACGGTAAAATTTTCTCTGTTGGTGATGAAGCTCTTTATTGGGTTGAAGACTTCACATCTGGTAGTTATGAAGAAAACGGAGAAACTAAATTTTATATAAAAGGTATTCCTTATTTTGAAAATTATAGTGGCTATTCACCTCGTTTTTCTTTTGTAGAAATAAGCAATACAATTCCTTTTATGCCTTGTCGCTGTGTTCAAGACTTAATAGAACCTAAACTAAATTGTCGCGAAACAAAGAAAAGTAATACTAGAAATATAGGTATTTGGGAAACGAAAGGTTATCCTACAATAAAATTTACTCAAAACAACAACGCAGAAAACGTAATGTATATAGAAAATGCTGTTAGTAATGTATATTACGATAAATTCTCTGTAGAAATAGAATGACAAATATTAGAAAATACATATTAGCAATACTTATTTCCCTTCTTTGCTATACTATATACGCTTTTGAAGGTGGTATCCCATTTATACAGCACTCAGATTCTACGAATGGAGCTTATTCTGTAGCATTAAAAGATTTGAATACATCAGGAATAAGCATTATTGGAGTGGCTAAAATGAATAGCACAAAGACTTCATTACTATGGAATGTAAGTAGAAAAGATACTATTGCCACATCTTTTACATCAAATTGGTTTGGAAAAGAAGATAATATCATTGACTATAGCGAACAAACAAAGAAAGCAGATTCTCTATGTATCTTTACACATACAATGGGAATAAATAAAAAAGATGAATCTATTATGAATAGTCATCTTTATATAGGCAAAGATTATAATAATACAGTAGCAAATCTACTATCTATTAAAAACAATACAGAAGAGCCGCTTGTAGAATATATGGTATATGATAAGATTCTAAATGCTTCTGCAAGACGAATGGTAGAAAGTTTTCTTGCTATAAAATATGGCATTAGCCTAAACCAAGAGAATCCAACAGATTACATCAATGCAAAAGGAAATATTATTTGGGATGGAAGAAATAATAAATCATACAATGAAGATATAGCAGGTATAGGTAGAGACGACAAAACTTTGCTAAATAAAAAACGAGGCAGTAGCATAAAGTCTCCCCTGTCTCCTATAGTTTCCACATCACAAGACCTTTCTGACGGTATGTATCTAATGTGGAGCCACAATGGCGAATCTCCACGAAGAAGAATTTGGTCACTTTCCCCTACTGGAGAATGGGATAATACCCCATGTAATTTTCAGTTTAAAATAGGCGGAGAAGAAAATCTTCCCTTTTTAGAGAAAGATGAAATTTACACCATGCTAATAGATAGTAGTGGGATAGGCGAATTTGACACAAGTTCTACTATAAGCTATCCTTGTCAATATATTGATTCAGAGAATATTGTATTTTCAAATATCAAAATTCCTACATCACAATCACACTTCACTATCTCTAAAAGAGAACTTACTGATGAGGAAAAGGAAAATCCATATCAATATATTCATGTTCATCCAAGTCCATCAATAGACGGGAATATATTTGTTGAATGTAGATTGTGGGAAATTACTCCAATCAAGGTTGAAATATATAATGTAGTAGGACAACCTATTTTTAATGGTTACTTCTCTGATTCTAATTACTATAATGTAAAGGCAACTCTTCCTGCTTCTGGTACATACGTAATCATAGTTAAGATTGAGGAGCAAGTATTAACGTATAAAGTAGTGAGAATATAATGAGAAAAACATCGTTATACATATTAACTTGTCTTTTACTATTATTTGTAAGCTCTTGTGTAAATAACAAAGATAGTAAATCAGAAGTAAAATCAACTGAAATTGATTCAATAGCTATCGTTATTGACACTATATCAACAAAAAAAGATTCTTCTATTAAGAAAAAAACTATACTTTCTGTTAAGAAGAGGTTTCGCATAGGCAAACAAGATTCACTTTCGCTTAATAAGGCAAAAATATATGTTCCTAGTGGCAGTTTATCTACAGATAAAGAAATCTCTATTACAGCAATAGATAGCACTCAAATTGCAAAACTACCAACAGGAATGGTAAATGTTACTGCAGGAGCAGATGGTTATCGTTTTCTTCCACATGGAGAACACTTTACAGCCAAGGCTGCTACTATTGTACTACCTTTTGACTCTATTAAAATACCTGCTGGATATACTACCAAAGATATTATCACATATTATTACCATGAAAAATATAAACGTTGGGAACCACTTGTAAAAGATACCATAGATGCTAACAAACAATTAGCATATTCTCATACTGAACACTTTACAGATATGATTAATGGTATTTTAAAAGTACCAGAATCACCAGAAACTGGTAATCTAACGCCAACATTTATTAGTGACTATAAACCAGTCAATCCAGCTTCGGGAATTACCCAAATTCAGAAACCAACACCTAATGAACAAGGTACTGCGGTTTTAAATTATCCACTAAACATTCCTGCTGCCCGTGCTGGTTTAACCCCAAACATTAGTCTTCAATATAGCAGTGATGGTGGAAGCTCATACGTTGGTTATGGTTTCTCTATCCCAATGGAAACAATAAGCATTGATACACGTTGGGGTTGTCCTACATTTAGTGAAGAATATGAGAGTGAAAGTTATCTGCTTAATGGAAGCCAATTTACAGAAAAAGCCCACAACCATACACCAAAAAAGGAACAAGAAAGAAAAGACAAAAAAGAGTTTTATTTAAGAGTTGATGCTAATTTCTTAAACATTACCCGCTATGGAGACACTCCTAAAAACTACAAATGGGAAGTAATTAGCAAAGATGGTCTAAAGAAAACTTTTACAGGTTTTGATGGTTTAATGGATTCCGTATGCATAGAATCTACCCCAACAGACAAAAACCAAGTACAATGGGTATTAACAGAGGTAGAAGATATAAATGGTAATATCTGCTCTTATACTTATCAAAACTATGGTGGAGCACTATATCCTAAGAGCATAACATATACAGGGCACAAAACCAAAAATGAAAAAGGTCTTTACAACATTACGTTTACATATTCTCCTGAAGTAGAAAATGCAGACCCCACAGAATTACCCAAGCGATTAGACAATACAAGCAGCTATCGTTTAGGAGTAGAACAAAAAGACTCTATACTTTTATCTAATATAGAAATCTTCAACTCTGAAACCCTAGTAAGAGGATATCGATTCGCATATACAAATGGCTCTTTCGGGAAAACACATTTAACCTCTATTACAGAATTTGATAGTGAGAAAAATGACTTCTATAGTCACAGTTTTGAGTACTTTAATGACATAAAATCAGAACTATATACAGAAGAAGAACAATGGAGCATTTCTGATAGTCTGTATAAAAAAGGTTCTTTCTTTAAATCATCAAAAGACGGTTTTTCTGATGAGTTTTCAATGCTACATGGCTCGCATAGTCAAGGATTTAGCGTGGGCGGAGGTGCTCATGTAGGTGTAGGATTTAATAAATTTATTAATGTTTATGCAGGTTCTTCATATAACTATAGCCAAAATGTAAATGATAATAAAATCTCACTTACAGACCTTAATGGAGATGGTCTTGCAGATTTAATTTTTATTCAAGACGGAGCTATATGTTATAGAGAAAACATTTCTCATAAGATTTCAAAAGAAAATAAGCAAGATACTACAGACTCAGACTCTGATTCAGAATCAGACAGCACTCAAAACGAAGACAATTCCAAAGAAGAAAAAGAAAAATCTCAATTTGGAGAAACAATAAAACTAAAAACCACACTTACATCATTCTCTTCGGGCAAGAGTGAAACACATACCCTACTTACAGATGCAGGAGCACAAGTATTCTTTATAAGTGGGAATGCTTGCTATTCTCACAATTGGCAAAAAAATAAGACAATGGTTTATCTGTATGACTTTAATGCAGATGGACTTATTGACATTGCACATAATGGAACTGTACATTTCAATCACATAGATTCTGAAGGTATTCCTACATTTACCACAACGAGTGAACTTACTCCTTGTCCTATTTTAGGTTTAAGCGTACCTATAGATAGCGCCTATATCCCTGATGTAAGAGCTGAAGAAGATAGTATGACTAAAAAGTTTCCTCGACATGATGTCGTAAAACTTTGGCGTGCACCATACGATGGGAAAATTAGTATAAATGCAGAAATCTCACTAATAAAAAATAGTGCGGATAGTGTTAAGTTTTCTATACAACATAAAGACAATCTAATATATTTAGATAGTACTCTTACAAAGGATAAAACAACGGTTAAAAAATCTGTAAAAGTAAATGCAGGAGATAAAATTTACTTCCGCTTGCAATCGAGATTTAATGCTGTAAATGATGTTATAAATTTCACTCCTAGTATAACCTACACTAGTTTGAAAAATGAAATAAATAAAGATGAAAATGGTAGTCTAGAAACATACGTGTCACAAGATGAATTCTTATACTGCGGCTCTCCTACCATCCCTCTTTCTAAAAAAGGTACTATTCACATTAAAGCACCTTTTAGCAAAGAGATTTTATCTGATGATATTTGTTTAATAGTTCGTAAAACTGTAGTAACTAACTACCAGGAAGTCTTAAATAATACAGAAACTGATCCAATTATAGCATCTTCTGATATTGAACGTCGTTATTTAAAAGCACGTGATATTCACCATAACGAGCCTATGGATATCTACTTAACAGTAGATGAAATAGATAGAAATTCTGGTGCCCATCTATCATTTATAGTTGAGTCACACAGTCAAATAAAATGGGAAAATATTACCTGGAAACCTATTGCCACATACATCGGAGAAGAAGAACCTTTTATTTATGTGGCACCTGAGTTTTCTATGTACAATAAACATGTTAAAAGAGCAAAGTCAGAAGATTTTGAAGCACAAACAGCTAAATTATCGGTAGAATTTGAAGCAATAAACATTAAGAATAAAATTATTGACCATAATAAAGTAAACTTTAGTCTGAAAGATAAGGATGGGAATGTATATTTTTCAGCACCTATAAACTCACTTCCAATAGAAATAAGCATACCTAAGAGTAATAAATTTTATGGTACATTCCATGTTAAAGATGAAGTACTTTCTTATTCTAAAGCCATCTATTATTTGGAAGGAAATCAGTCCTATGAAGCTGCAATATATAGTACTTTTGATGATAATAAATTTGGTCATCTTTATCGTGGTTGGGGACAATTTGCTTATAATGGAGAAAACCAACCTTCAGCATTAATTAAAGAAGAACATTTAAATGTAAATACAAGAGATTTCGAAGAGGCTACTCAAGGATTAAATATAAAAACAGATTTTGAGCACTTTGATACAAAACAATTAAAGAATCTTCCTAGTGTCAATGACCAATGGTTCTATATTATGCAGTTCTCTGCAAAAGAGGAGAGATATGAAAGTGTCGCAAAAGACTCTTATGTGTCATCAAAAAGTATAAGTTCTTCTCGCATAGGCAAACAAGATCTTCAGGTTGACGAACCTAAGTTTCCTACTGTAGGTACAGAGGATGAACCAGGAGAAGGTACTGCCTGTCCATATATTCAAAGTAGTGGTGAAGGGGATGGATTCTCAGGTTCTGCTAGTGCCATTGCAAGTATAGGAGGTGGCAGTAGTACAACTATATCTTATAATGACCAATATATCTTAGATATAAATGGTGATGGTTATCCTGACTGGATTAATAAAAACAAAGACTACATAGAAATTATCTATACAAACGCTAACGGACAATTGACCGATAAGAAAATAACATTCAACTTTTCACCAACTAAGAGTATTTCTAATTCTGAAAGTTTAGATACAGGAGTTTCTCTTTCTGGGAATATAGGTCCAAACATTATTGCACCTATGGGGAATAAAGCCAATTGGCAAATACAGCTACAAAAAGAAGGGGACTCCTCTAATAACACCTCATCTGGATCTATTGGTATTAGTGGTAATTACTCCGCAAGCGGTGCCATTAGTGAGTCTGAATGGGTAGATTTTAATGGTGATGGGCTTCCTGATCTAATATATACAGGTGAAAATAGTAAACATTATATAAGATATAACGTAGCTGGCGAATCATTTTCTGAACCTATAGAGATAAATGATTCATTTACAATTTATAGTGATAAATCAAGTACAACAGGGGCTGGATTAGGTGTAAATGTATCTATCTGCGGACAAGCATCTGCTGGTGGTGGTGTAAGTATGTCAAGTACAAACACAAGAAATAATGCAATCTTCCGCGATATGAACGGAGATGGTCTAGTTGATTATATCTACAGCGATAATCAAGGTAAAACCTATATTAAATTTAATATAGGTGGAAAATTATTCCCTACATATAGTATAAATAAAGAATCGTTAATATCCTCAAAGAGTACTTCATATTCTGTTTCATGTAATGTTGCGGTCCCTATCCCTATCGGCTGGGTAAATCTCACTCCTAGTGTAACAGGTTCGTATTCAGACGGTATTAGTAAAGCGACTTCTTCTATTATGGATATAGATGGAGATGGATTCCCTGATATTGTAAGTTCACAAGAAGCTAACAACTTAAAATTTAAAAGCAGTAAGATAGGAAGAACAGGTAAACTAAAATCTGTAACACTTCCACTAAAAGGTAAAATTAATTTAGATTACACCCCTAGTGTTCATAGTTACAGAAACCCTAGTCCGCGTTTCTGCTTATCTATGGTAGAAGTTACAGGTGGAAGTGCTGAACTTGGTGCTACCTCATTTAAAGATACTATAATATATAGCGGTGGTAATTACAATAGATGCGAAAGAACTTTTTTAGGGTTTGACACAGTTTGTGTAAGCAATCTAAATACACTACAAGGAGATTCTATATACAGAACTACAAAAAGCACATACGCTACTAATTCATTCTATACCAAAGGTCTTGTACTATCTACTAGCCTTTTAGATAGTTTAAATAATGTACTAAGCACCACAGAATATGAATACGCCATAGTAGGTGATACTCTAAAAGAAGAACGTGTATATCCAGCACTTATAAAAAAGACTAGTCATATCTATGATAAAGATAATGTTTTAAACACTACTCGTTCATTTGAATACGACAAACTTGGGAATCTAACCTCATATAGCATAGACGGAGAATTAAATGCGAATATCACCTATCATGACCACAAGGTAGTAAAAAATGCTCCTAAAAGCATTGAAATAACAGGTGGTGGTACTACATTACAAAAAAGAAGTAGTGAGATCGATGACAAAGGAAATGTAACTCAAATTTCAGTGGCTGTAAACGATGCTGTGGAAGCTGTTTATGATATGGAGTATGATACCTACGGCAATGTAACTAAATTTACTAGACCAGAAAATAACAATGGTGAACGCGTTTCGGTTTCTGTAAAATACGATGACACTCACCACGTATTTCCTATAGAAGTTTCTGACTCATACGGATTTACTTCATACACTGAATATGACAAAATATTTGGTCTTCCAATAAAACAAACAGACATAAATGGTGCTACCATAGAATATGATTATGACGATAAAGGTCGTTTAAGCACTTTAACAGCACCCAAAGAAAAAGAAGCAAAAAAAGAATATACACTGAAATTTGAATACATATTAGAAGGAGATAATTACAAAGGTATAACCCATCATAATACTCCAGAAGGAGGATTTGAGGTATATGCTTATATAGACTCTCTAGGTAGAGAAAAATATACAGAAACCACTTCTAATATTTATGAGTATGGAGAGCTTTCTACTAAAACTATTCGTTCAGATTACTACCTGTACGACGCATTTATGCGTAAAGAAAAACAAATTAAGGCTCATGCCATAGATGCACTTTCTTATGAAGGAGGAGTGGAGATATTCTCATTAAATGAATACGATGAAATGGACCGTACTGTGCTAAGCACATTTATTGATGGTTCAGAAGTTTCTATGCAATACAAAATAGACACCGAAGAGCAAACAGGCAAAACTACACTTGTTTGTACCACCACCGATGCAGAGGGAAGAATTAGCAATACATACACAGATGCCCTTGGCAGAACCATTGCTACAGAAAACATAGTAAGTGGCGAGCCTATACGTGTTGTAAATACTTACGATGCACTCTCTCGTGTGGTAGAGGTGTTACATCCAAATGAGCATATCAGCACGTATAAATATGATATGTTAGGTAATATCATAGAAACTAAAACGCCAGATGCAGGTACAGTAACAGCAGAATATACCCCACAAGGTCAAATTCTTTCACGTACCACTGCAAACGGAGAAGTAGTCTCATACAACTATGATTTTGAGAGACTTAAATCGGTAGCATATTCTCTACATCCTAACGATAGTATTGTTTATACCTACGGAGATACACTTTCTGAAAACTTCCAAAAAGGAAGACTTCTTAGTGTTACCTACCCTATGGGTAGTGAAGAGTACACCTATGGCAATATGGGTGAAGTGGTAAAAACGGTTAAAACCATCGTGATAGATAACCAAATAGATAAAGTACACACCTACACCTCAGAGTTTGAATATGACAGTTGGAATCGTATCCAAAAGATAATCTACCCAGATGGTGAAGTGGTAGATTATGCGTATTATGCTAACGGAGAGCTTAAAGCTATCACAGGAGAAAAAGACGGTAATGTATATCCATACCTTTTAGAAACTGGTTATCACGAAAGTGGTCAAACTGCTTATAGAAAATTAGGAAACAACACAGAGCATCGCTATTTCTATGACAAAAAGAACCGCTTACAACTAGCTACT
>JAZKYP010000004.1:0-29803 GCA_045612225.1 Candidatus Enterocola sp. | reverse complement strand
TTATAGTTGATTTTATTTCCAGTTTTGGCAGTGGTTTTGCATAGCCCAACTTCCAAATTGTAAGGATAGACATTTTTTTTACAATCCAAATAAAAATTTTAGGGAGGCAGTATTTAACGGAAAACGCACCTTTTTGCAGGTTAAAAACAATGGAAAACGCACCTTTTTATAGGTGGAAAACACAAGAAAACGCACCTTGCTAATTATAAAGCGCTGATACCTAAGCAGTTGTAAAATTTGGAAAATTGTAAAAAAACTCCTATTTTTGTAAAAGAAAAAAACTCAATATTATGTTGTACAGAAAGATTACCAAACGTATAGAAGAATATTTGTCTTCCGATTTAAATAGAATGCTGTTGATAGAAGGGGCACGACAAATAGGAAAGTCTTACATCATTAATCATGTAGGTAGTAAAATGTTTGCAAACTACATAGAGATTAATATGGAGAAAGACAAGTTGGGAGATAGAATATTTGCCGAGGCAAAAACTACAAAAGATTTCTATATGGCATTGAGTATTTTTGCAGGGGATAAAATGAAAGAGAAGTCAAATACCTTGGTCTTTATAGATGAGATTCAGGCATACGACCATCTGCTTACCCTTGTAAAATTTTTGATGGAAGAAAATAGATTTACCTATATTGCAAGTGATTCACAACTAGGAGTAACATTGAAGAATACTCAATCTCTTCCTATTGGAAGTTTGGACATAGAACACATGTATCCACTCGATTTTGAAGAATTTCTTTATGCAAATGGAGTTGGGCAAATGGCTGTGGAGTCTATGAGAGAAAGTTTCAAAAATAGAGAATCGTTGCAAGAAACTATCCATCAAAAAATAATGGATTTGTTTAAGAAATACCTTTTAGTAGGAGGATTGCCAAAAGCTGTAAAAACATTTGTACAAACACACAATGTAGCAGAGTTTAGGTCTGTACAAAATGAAGCGCACCAATTGTATGGTGTAGATGCGTCGAAATATGAAGAAGAAAACAACAAGAAACTAAAAATACGTAGAATCTACGATATGATTCCTTCTTCACTCGAAAACAAGAAAAAAAGAATTGTAATAAAAGACATAGAAAATAAAGACTGGAAGAGATCAGACGACTACTTGGAAGAGTTTGATTATTTAATATGCTCTGGCGTTGCATTGGAGGTAAAAGCCATTAGCACACCCACATATCCACTGATAGAAAATAGTGGTAAAAACTTACTAAAACTCTATCTAAACGACGTAGGTATTTTGTCTGGCATATATTATAAAAATAATATTAAGGCCATAATGACAGACGTAAAAAGCATAAACCTAGGTGCAGTTTACGAAACAGTTGTGGCACAAGAGCTCAAAGCTCATGGTTTCGCTCTGCATTATTACGACAACAAGAAAATTGGCGAGGTGGATTTTATTATAGACGATGTAGACAATTTGTCAAATATTCCTATCGAAGTAAAATCTGGTAAAGATTATAAAATTCATAGTGCCTTAAATAAATTTTTGTCGAACAAAGACTATAACATAAAAAAGGCTTATGTTTTCTCAAACGAACCAGAGGTATATACCGAGAACAATATCACATATCTGCCTATCTACTACGTTATGTTTCTAAAAAACGAGTCAAGCAACGCAGAGCAATATCTGTGGTAGGAAAAACAACAAAGGAACCAAACCCTGCGAGTGAGGGTGGTTCCTTTGAGAGTATTTATGTTTTATATATTACGCTTCCTTGCGTCTTCTTACCAATGCGTAAACCGCAATGAATGGAAGTAGCATAAGTGGTGTGCCTAGAGGAAGACCACCAAGAGGTTCACCACATTGGTCTATACAAGCACCTCTTAATAGCCAACAATCATAATCTGTTGAGCCACAAGTAAACTCTTTATCACAACAATCCTTACAAGCACTAACATCACCTTCCCATGCTTCATAAGTACAAGTACCATTATAAACTACTGATGTAGCACTAGTGCCTAGATTTGAACCTAGAAAAGAGATACCACTTTCTGAAACGTAACTTAGTTCGGCATCCTCAGATCCACTAAAAGCAGTGAATGAACTTGTAGGTAAAGTTACAGCCATACAAACTGAGGCTACCACCCAAAACAATACACTTAAAATAAAATATCTATTTTTCATAATCTATAATTTTCTATTTCTTAAGATAGAAATTACGAGCTGCGCTCGAGATTTTGCTTTCGCTCGGCAGTGCTTAAGCAAGCTTATCACTGCCCTCGCTTACTCGCAAAATTCCTAATTCCTAATTATTTAAGTATCACCTTTCCTACTTTACTTGCTGTTTCACCTATCACTGTTATAGTGTAAACACCACTTGAAACTGGCAATTGAAGTTCTATATAATTACCATCTACGCTGTATTCATCTGTACGACCTGTCATATCACTTACGTAAATAGATTTTAGAGTAGTACCAACAGAAGAGACTCTAACAATGCTGTTATCTACAGAATAGATGTTAATTTCAGCCTCTTCGATTGTTTCCTCTTCCACCTCAGTAGAAACATTGTCATCATCTACTATATCGTCTCCACCTGGGTTGTCACCTTCATCTTCAAGGTCTTCATCGCCAGAGATTGTTAAGTTTAGATAGAAACGACCTTCTAGTGTTGTAAATTCTGTTGTATCAGTTTCTAACTTTTCTGTGGTATAATTACGTTTTAGTAGGTTATAGAATTTTTGTGTTTTTGTATCTACTAATGTAATTTCATCATAACCATTGTTATAAACTTTCTCAAAGGTTAAGTTCATAGATTTTTGAAGACGAATACCCAATGGAATGCTAACTTTATCCTTACCTGTGTCTAAACGAGCATATTGACCTTCCTTATGAATAATGTATGCTTCTGGAGTATCTGCATTTTTAGTAAATACTTTTGGAGTATTTAGAACTGATTCTTCAGATTCTCCTAAGAACTCATCATAACGTATTACAATGTTACTTGCACCAGGATCTGTTGTATTTGCATTATCTACATTCAGTGAGAATGTTGGTAAAGGAATTTCTCCAGCACGAGTACGTGTAGAACCTTCTGCAAGAATATCATTATTTAATTCTAAAGTGTTTGTTCCATTAGGGATAAACACGAAACCATTTTGAGATTTGATATAAACGTTACCTGTTGCTTCTTTAGCAGTTGTAGTAACAAAAGAACCCGTATTATAGTCATATACGTTAATAGTACCTAATTCGCGTTCCTCTATTTCTTTAGCATTTAGGTTACATGGATAAACGTTATTTAATAGGTTCTTACCAGATGTAACGTTATATTTATACACTTCCCCTGCTACGTTGTCTTCTGCTACAGCAAAACGTCCAGTAAATGTGTATGGATGCGCTTCTTCGCCGTTATAATTAGTTCCATTAAAGTAGTTATAGATATTTGCTGGCATCCAGCTAGTTCCATACGCACTTGTCACGTTGATTGCATAAACCTCATTAGAAGGAACTGGAACTTCTAGACTGGCGAAGGTTTCTTCCCAAGAAGTAGTATTACCTTCAAGTTTAGCTTTATGCATATATACTTGTGGAAGGTGATCTAAATAATAATCACCAGATTTACCAGTGCGATATTCACCAGTTTTACTATCATATGGTTTTACTATACTACCCACCAATAACCATTTATCACGGTCTGCATCGAAGTGAACTATAGCATTATCATAAAGAACATTTCCTTTGCTATCTTTTAGGTTTTCTACACCTCTTAGACCAGCACCATATTCTAGTTCAATTGTGCTTGCAAATTTGCCACTTTCACCAGCAGATACTTGTTCAGCAGCTGGAACACCACCAGATTCTGAGAAACGATCGTTGGCATTGAACGAAGCAGGTACTTTTGGCCATTTTCTACCACCAGCTACTTCTACAGTACCAATTTCTTCAATGATTACTTTTAAGTCTTCTGATAGGGTGTTGATACAAGATACACGTTGACGAATCATCTTACCAGAAGCATCACGAGTTTCGTACTCCCAGTTGTTGCGGTCGTCCCATTTGTCTGTAGTACCAACCCAGTAAATAGTATTTGTTTTAATTTCACCTTTAGATTGGTAAGCACCATATGTCCAATCTTCATTAGATTTTGGACGAACAGCAGATAGGTAACGGTCTGAATACCATTCTTCATCTGTTAGAGTAATACCTGTAAATGCAATATCAGGTTTTACACCATTATTTAAGTCCTCACCTTTAATCATTAACGAAGCAGGACCAGAAGCAGATGTTTCACATACTTGAGATTTTACATTTGTGAATTCGTTTTGTGCGCAACCAAATGCAAACTTAGATGTGCTATAATCATTATCATCGTCATATTGCGACCAGAAGTTGTTAGGACAGAAGTTACTGTTGCTAGATAAGTTATAACCTAAGAATGGACCAGTTTGTATTACTTTTGATCTATCACCTGGGTTGAGAATATTATAATCATCTGCAGTTCTACCATGAGCATCTGCGTCATAACTATAACAGTTGTTGTATTGGAATTTGATTGTATTAATATCTATATTACCACTACCTCCAGATACAGTATTTGTCATTTGCAAGAAATCATAGCCAGAAGGCACAGCAACTGTGACATTGTTTTCTGCAAAGTAGTAAGTATTATAGAAGAAACCAACATTAGCAATACTATTATTAAACTGAGTAACAAGACGCATAGCTGCAGGATATTGGTCACCTGCTTGATCAATCACCAACTTATTGGTATTCCAGAATACGTTATTCATTACCAACATGTTGTTTACTTCTTGAATCCACATAAGTGTAGCATGGTCACCACGGAAGTTATTTTCGATAAACTTAACGTTCTTACAGTACAACAATTTGAACGATGCACCGTAGTTTTTATCCATATTAGCACCTGCTACAATTTCAAAGTCGTTATTTTTAAATGTTACACCATCGTAACTTGAAATGTGAGCACCGGTAAAGCCGTCTGAACCAATCATACAGTTTTGAACTAAGATATTGGCATTAGACAAGAAACCTTTATTGTCTAGACCTTCACCTGTACGAGTATTTAATTCATTCCATCTTTGACTTCCGTCAGCGTGATTAATGTCCATTTCTATGGCATTGTCACCTATGGTTTTACCTTCGTATAAAACAGGATCTGAGTAAATACATAGCGAGTCTAACACAATGTTTTTACTATGACGTAGTACAATGTGGTGAATCCAAGGTTTAGCAACTTTAGAACCTGCCTTAATGGTTAGTGTATTAGCAGGATTAGTTGCTGTACGGTTAATATCTTTAATCAAGTTAGAGTTCTTAGGAACTGCATCACCAGCACGGTAACCAACTTCATCAGTACCACGATAAATATATGCAGAGGTGTTGTCAAGTGGAGTATCATCGTAGTAAACCACATTCATTACTACAGGTTGTTTTAGGTTGTAACTTTCACCAACCTTTTCTACATATTGATATGCGTCGCTACGTGAAGCACTGTTCTTTAAGTGGTCTATAGCATCTTGAAGTGAGTTAAAGTGTAATTTACATGTATTTTTCATAAAGGCAGGATCTGCATTGATGGTATAAATTACAGGTTCACCACAACATACTTGTTGCTCACATGGGTCTGTACTGATTAGACGAGTTTCTGCAGATAGAACAGTAACGTCGTTAATCACCGCGTAAGCTCTATAGTAATAAGAGTAACCATCTTCCAAATCTAGTTCTGCACTAAATTCTTGGCCACGAACCAATGCGTCTGATGGAGACACTTGCAGTTTATGGCTATTTGAAGTAGGTTTACATTTTTCGCCATCTACTACACGACAATAGTAGAAACCATAATCTGCTATTGAATAACAACCACTATTGTTTCTTAGATAACCATAAAGTGTTGCTTTTTTTGTAGTTTTGTTTACCAATGCTTGCTTAGATAACAATACGTCTGTTTGCTCTCCTGCGCAATCTAATGGTTCTGTTACTATAATGGTATAATTTTTGCTTCCCCATTCTGCTGCTGCAAATTCACAAATATATTTATTACCAGGTTCCATGTTTGCAGTATTGGTACAATAACCATGATTATCCCCAGCACAAAATGAAACAGCAATTGCAGTTTTTGTTGTAACTCTCCATGTTGCATAATTTACACCATTATACTCCTTAATACCAGTAGACTCAGCATTTGCGCTACTTACATTACAATAAATGTCAGTATATGAACCTTTGCCACGAGCCCAGATTTCTACAACATCACATTCATCTGGTTCGTCATCACCGCTACTACCACCACATTCTGCATTATCAGTACAAGCAGATGTTTTCCATGAACCACCACCATTGACATCAGAAATGGTATATTGGTTATTAGATGCGCTTATACTTAAGTCTCCTGTTTGATTCCACTTATTATTCCAGTTATTTTCTAATGTAGCGCCATTCATACGAACAAAAATAACGTTGGTATAAGCAGAGTTTGGTACTGCTACTTTAAACAAGCCGCTACAGGTAGAACTTTCCATATCTACCCAAGTTTCAGCAGGACCACCTCCATAGAAATATGCCGCAAAACGAGCACCACTGTGGTTCCAATGAGTTGTAGTTGGTTCTAAATATAGGGTTTGGCATTCGCCTGTATCGTCGTCATCATCGCCACCAACCGAAATTGTTGAACGATCAAAATCGGTTGCATTCCAACCTTTAATTGTTGTAAGGTTATAATTTTCTAATATAATATCATCTGTTTTATTCCAGTAACCATTATTTGAGCCATCTACTTTGCTAGGGAAAGTAGTATCCCCTGTTTTGGTTGTAGCGGCATTACTCATACGCAACCATTGTACTCCATATATATTATCAGGAATGCTTACCTCATAATAGGTGCTTCCTTTTGTAGATTCATAGAATACTCCAGCTTTATCTTTTTCCCATGCCCAAACACCAAACCAAGCACTACCTTGATCCCAGAGGCTACTGCCACCTGCATCAAGGTATATTGTTTTACCCCACGCACTTCCGCTCACACCAAGTAGAACGCAAAGTAAGGCAAGCACTCGTAGGGCTTTGCTTAAAGCCCCACTCATAATTGTATTGTTATAAAATCTTTTCATATCGTGTATTTTTTATTTTATTCTTACTTAGGTTCTAATTTTGTTTGCAATCATCGTTATCTTCGTCTTTAAGTATGATAGAAGCAGTAGCGCTAGGAAGTTCTGAAGAAGAACCACATTGAACATTGCCATCACCTACTTGCAAGGTAGCTTTGATGCCATAATTAATATTTGCACGTTCACCTTCTACCTGTTCGTCGCCAGCAGGCCATGGACGAGGAATGTGGTATTTATAGGTATCGCCACTTTTTTCTATAATTAGGTCTTTCACTTGATCTAGCGAACCATCGGTGTAGGTTAGTGTATATTCGTAACCTGTTTCGTTTTGTACTTGAATAACTACAGGTACCCATGGAGTGGTTTCGATAGAAGCAGGAGATATTGAAATGTCTAATCCAGTACCTTCTAATTCAGAAATAGCAGCGTCAAGCCCTTTGCGACGACCTGTTCCCGATGTAGAAGCATTGTTATCAGAAATCCAGGCTGTGATATCTGCTTTTGCATCTGCATAGGTATCATCGTAGTAACCAGTAGAATTGCTATTCCAACTACAAGACAATGTGTTACGAGAATAACCATTACTACTCCAGAAATTAGCTTCTCTAGTACGTACATCAGAAGTTAATTCTTTTTCGTAATTAGTAATTAGTGCTGTTAACGATGCGTTACTTAGTGCACCAGTTTTATGTGCAGCCCAACGATTTTTTACCGTTTGCACAAAGCATGGGTCATTTAGCAATGCTCCAGCAAATGTTTTTTCTGCCAATTTTTCTGTACCTTTTCCACCAGCTAGTTTTCCTGTAAACCAGAATGGTGCAGCAAAGCCATCGGTATAAACCTTGTCATTCTTAATTAAAAGACCTATAGCACTTTGGCAACCTTTATTACCAGCGTCACTAGTGTATCTATTAGCATGTACAGATTGGTTGTTGAAGCTAAGCTCTTGGTCCCAAAGTGGTGTTGCCTTAATTTTGGTTCCATCGTATGTAAACACGCAACTTGCACGGAAAGCATCAACGTTTTTGGTATATTCGCTTAAAATAAACCAGTCTGCCCAGCTTTCGTAATCAATATATTGTTGTACTTTAGCGTAGTCGCCAGCAGAAAGGGCTGTTTCAAATTCGTTAATCATACCTTTTATAAAGTCGATAACTTCATACCAGTTACCACCATCGTCTTCGATATCGCCTTTTTCTGGGTATTCAATTTCGAATGCCTGGTCTACTTGAGCATCGTAAGTTGTAATGTCATATTTACCTGAATATTTAGACAAGAATGTTTTTTCGTCTCCGTCTGGATAATCAACAGAACGGTCTGGTATATCGGTTTTATCAAATTTAAGGATAAAGCCACGTTTGGTTTCGTCTTTTACATCCCACTCTACATTAACACGTTTTTTGTTTTGGGTGATTTTATCCATCATCAAGTAAACACCTTTGTATTCACCATTGATGATTAGCTCTACATAACGGCTTTTTACACCCCATTCGCCAGGACGCATTGCTTGGTAAGTTTCAAATACCATGCGGTTACGTAACATAGATGGGTCGGCAGCAGCTGCATAAAGCACCCAATCTTTATCGGCAGCTTCGCCAATGCCAAGCATGTTTAGTTTAGCCGTTTTTACGTAGTCTGGTCCTTTATCGGCATCACCACAGTTGGCATCACCAGGGCAGAATGCGTATGATTTCTTTTGGAAGTTTAGCGAAGAAGAACCACGGTAAGCCATACGAGCTTTACGGTCGTAAACAATGCTTCCATCAAATAGGATTTTAACATCTACAGAAAGTTTCTTCTTCATTTTTTCTGCATTTTTAGATGCAGTTTCATTTGCTGCAGGACAACTAGGGAAGTCCTTTTGTCCTGTATTTACCATGATTACTGGTAAGTTAGATTTGAAATCTGCATAAGTGGTTCCACTTGTAGCAGATACTACAAATGCTGCAGAAGTAGCAGATGAGCCATCTTTGTAGGTTGCTTTACAAGTATAGTTACCTGCTGCGTTAGGACGGATGTTGTTGGTTTTGCCAGCATCTCCATTAACTACACCATCTTTAGTTGTATAATTGCATTTAGATACATATTCATTTCCGTCTTTGTACCATTGATAAGCAGTAACTTCTTTACCAGAGCAGTCTGTTACATAAAGTGCAGCAAAATCTGCAAAGTTGTTTTTGTTAAAGCTTGCGTCGGTAGAGTTAATAATTGGTAGAGTACATGTACCAACAGTAAATTCTGTTCCATATAGCCAATTTTTAGCGTCGTTTCCTACTACTATATATGGTCTGAATACGTAAGATGTACCACTAGGTTTTGTAACAGTGGTTGTTGCTATTTCATTTTGTTTGATTTGTGAACCAAGTTGTACATAGCAATCATTGCTATTATCATAACACCAATCTTTACCTTCTTCTTTCCATTGGAAACCAATGTACGCGCTGCCACATGTATTGAATATAGCAGAAAGAGTTATGGTTCCATTGCTAAATGAACCTTCTCCTTCTGTGGCAGATTGATAGCAAATTTCTGCATATGTAATAGTAATAGTTGTAGCTGCAGTAACATTAACAGTTCCGCTATAACTGCTTGAACCTGTTGTTCCTGCCGTAGTTAATGAACCTCCAGAAACAGTAACAGAACTTACATTATATCCAGTAGGTGCAGTAATTGAAAGTGCTTTAGAACCATAACTAATAGAAACGCCACCTGTAGTAATAGCTGTTCCACCCAGTGTTACTGTTCCTGTACCGCCTGTTTCTGATTTTTTTACGGTGAAGGTTTTGGCTACATATGTAATAGTAATAGTTGTTGCAGCAGTAACATTAACAGTTCCGCTATAAGTGCTTGAACCTGCTGTTCCTGCCGTAGTTAATGAACCTCCAGAAACAGTAACAGTACTTACATTATATCCAGTAGGTGCAGTAATTGAAAGTGCTTTAGAACCAGAACTTATAGAAACACCACCAGTAGTAATAGTTGTTCCACCCAGTGTTACTGTCCCTGTCCCTCCTGTTTCTGATTTTTTTACGGTGTAAGTAACGACAGAATTTTCTTCAAATACAGCATATACTGTTTTTGTACTACTACCAGATGAGGTGTACGAATATGTTGTATTAGTACCCAAAAGATTAGTTGAAGAAGCGGTTGAAGAACTATACCACCCTTTGAATGTATAACCACTGCCCGTAGAATTAACAGACATTGTTATTGTAGTACCGCGAACAAAAGTATTAGATGCGGCATAATTAGAAGCTGTAGATGTAGCAGTTCTTGAACTGGTAGTACCTTGAGCAGATATGTAATAACCAGTAACTTTTACTGTACCTGCTGCTGCTTTAGACGTTGCCGCTGTAGAACCATTACTTACAGCATATACATAAGCTCTATTAGTTGTATTTGGATATGAAGTAGTAATAGTTAATGAAGCTCCATTGCTACTTGAAGAAGGTGTAAAACAATAAGTTGAACCTGAATTTAAGTTATAAGTACTAGTATACGCAGCCGTTCTATGAGTTGCATTAGTAAGATTACTAGAGCCCCAACTACCATCACCCCATTTACTACTTGTTCCAATAACAGCATAGTACGTAGCATCACCCCAAGTATGATATTCTGCATCATCTAATTTATAATAATATACGTTAGAGTTAGCAAGTTTGGACATCTGATAGGTTCTTGAAAAGCTAGCATGTCCGATAACAAACTGAATAGAATTGTCTGACCATCCAGTTACGGAGTTGTCAAAATAAATATATCCCCCTGATACATTATTTGCACCCCACGCTCCACTTGTTCCAAGTAAGAACATTAGCGCTACAAAAAGCCACCTTGTTGGTTTAAACAAGGCTTTGTTTGTAAATTCTTTTGTAAAATTTTTCATAAATATCGATATTATTAATTTGTTTATTTTCAGTTGTATTGTTCCAATCAATCGGCCGTTAAATTTGAACAGTTTTTTGGGGTGAAAATGAGGGGTAGAAAACAGTGAAATGTTAAAATTTAAAGAAGTCAAAAAGAGTGTTTTATGTTAAAATATTTAACAATTAAAAGCCATGAAGTAATTATTTTAATTTTAAGATATATGTAATTACCTAAAATAATCTATATCCTTGCAGAACTAATTTTCTCCAAACAACAATAAGAATCCAACTTAATTTAAAGAGAGTTTTAAACTAGATTTTTAAACCCATTTAATCTACAACGAAAGATAACCTCACAAACAAAAAGCAGACCCAAATTTGAGTCTGCTTTATTGTTTCAAAAGTTCTAACCTTTCGGATATTATAGTTTTGTAGTTTTCTTTCATATCATCTGGAAGAAAAGATATATCAATAAATTCAAACCATTTATCCTTTATTTTCAGAAACTTATTGAAGATATTTTCTATAATCTTATCTTCTAGACCGCTAGCACGCATAGAAGAGATGAAATCTGCTTTCTTAATTTTGCGTTTCTTTCCGCATAGCGTAAGTGCAAGTTCTTCAGTATCTTCAGGCATCACCAACGCAGTTGAGAGCATATCGTATGCAGGAGTAAGCGTGTATTTGCCATCGCCTTTGCTATATAATGAGAAATTTTTCAAATGCATATCGGCATTGCCTGTTATCCACGAAAATATAACCTGCTCCCAAAAGTTTACTATATCTAGTTTTGCTACCGAAGAAAACTTCAGAATTGTTTTAGCAATTTGTTCGTAAGAGCCCTTGTACTTATGTTCGGTAAGCTTTTCTGTTAGTTGACACATATCTTCCATGTGCAACTTTTCGCCCTCAGTTGTTCTGTCTACGCGTCGCGTAATATAACACAACTCGCCATCGCTAAAACGTATCAAACTATGTGGAACAACATTTATCTTGGCTAGTTCTGCCAAATGCATAGTTAAATCTTCAAGTTCGGGAAGATGTGGAAAACTCTCTGTTTGAGGTTTGAGTATATAACGTCCCCACAAACCAACTATCGTAAAACGGTCTGCCTCATTTCTTCCGCCCTTATTTATGTCCAGCGAAAGCTTTGCCTGCACACCAGTAAGTGTAGTTTGACTACGAATTACCTGCTTAGCAAGGTCCGTTAGGTTTTCGCGTGTGTATGGAAGTTCTGGTGTGGTAGCACTACCAAATATCTTCTTAGCACAAGATTTGTGAAAATCCTTTTCACAACCTGTTAGTTCCTTATAACAAAATAAACATCTTTCCATCACTTATCCCTCCTCACTCATTAGTGGCTCAACGCCAACAGCGCCAATACAATCTCTACAACAAACTAAT
Organism: Candidatus Enterocola sp.; assembly: GCA_045612225.1. Taxonomy (GTDB): domain Bacteria; phylum Bacteroidota; class Bacteroidia; order Bacteroidales; family Paludibacteraceae; genus Enterocola. Next base: position 17,455 of record JAZKYP010000004.1, on the reverse strand, counting down.
AGTAGCGACATACGGTCGCGAGCATCTATTTTCCAATTCTTTTCCGCTATATCTAGTAGCCAACCCTCTGGAATTAGACCATCAAAAAATGAGAACAATACCTTATCTTGATAAACATTGTCACTTAGAGGCAACGTTAGGCTGATAGCCTCTGCATTTGCCGAAGCTAAATATTCCTTGTCGTAGCAGAAGGTATAACCGTTTTCATCTTCCTTTAAGATGCCAGTTTTCATCCCTTTTAAATAAACTATAGCTTGTTTCATCCTCTATCAATTTTTGTTTACAACACCAACCTCGCTACCAAAAAGGTTGAGAATCTGATTTACCTTGTCTATACGAAGAGTTTGTTTGCCCTGCTCAAGCTCACGCACAAAACGTAATCCCACGCCAGCCTTCTCCGACAAGTCTACTTGCGTAAGATTATACTCCTTACGCATAGCTTTTACATATTTTGATATTGTTGTGTTTTCCATAAATTATACCCTATTGGGTACAAATATAATAATTTTTCAATAAAATACACCTTTTCGGGTATAATTTTAATAAAATAACAGCATTTTATACCTTTACGGGTATAAATATGCCAAAATAACAATACTTTACCCCCGATAGGGTACAAAAAAATCGTCAACCCACATGTGCAGATTGACGATTATATAATTCCTATAACAAAAACTTCATCATAAACAGCGCAGCCAAAATGTAAGTAGAAATAGGCACCTGTTTGTATTGGCCAGAAAGCACTTTTATGGCCACGAAAGATATAAGCCCCAAGGCAATACCATCCGCAATACTACAAGCAAACGCCATCATAGTGATGCAAAGAATAGAGGGCACACTCTCAGAAAAATCATTAAAGTTTATCTTGCTAATACCAGAGAGCATCATACAACCCACAAGCATGAGCACAGGAGCAGTAGCCGCACCTGGCATAGATAAGAACAGTGGAGAAAGGAAAAGCGACAACGCAAAACAGCAAGCCACCGTTAACGAAGTAAGACCAGTTCTACCGCCAGCCGCAATACCAGAAGTACTTTCAGTAAATGTAGTCACCGTGCTACTACCCATCATAGCACCAGCAGTGGTAGAAATAGCATCCACCATAAACGCCTTTTTCATCCAAGGCATTTTACCCGTCTTTTTATCCACCATATCAGCATGTTGACCCACCCCAAGCAGAGTACCAATAGTGTCAAACATATCCACAAAAAGCAGAGTAAACATCACAATCCAAAAATCTATTGTTCCAAAGAAAGAAACATCAAACTTAAACATAATAGGTTCAGGATTTGGAGGCATTGAAAAAACGCCCTTATACTCAGTTACCCCAAGCGGAATACCCAGCAAAGTAGTAAGCACAATACCATAAAGCATAGCCCCAGGCACCTTTTTATATATAAGAGTAGCAGTGATAAGCAGACCAATACAGCAAAGCAACGCAGTATCAGAAGTAATATCGCCAAGAGCCACCATTGTAGCCTCGTCTCTTACCACCAAACTACCATTTTGCATACCAAGAAACAAGAGAAACAGCCCAATACCAGCCCCGATCGCCACATGAAGACAACGCGGAATGCTATAAACAATCTTCTCACGCAAGTTTGTAAGCGTCAGCAAAATAAAAATAATGCCCTCCATGAGCACCGCAGTGAGCGCCATTTGCCACGAATAACCCATCGACACACAAATCGTGTAGGCAAAAAACGCATTTAGCCCCATGCCCGGCGCAAGCGCAAACGGCAGTTTTGCATACACAGCCATAAGCAAAGTAGCAAGCGCCGAGATAAGCACAGTCACCGTAAACACAGCACCCTCATCCATACCCGCAGCCGCCAAAATAGCCGGATTCACCGCCAAAATGTACGCCATAGTAAAGAACGTGGTAAGCCCCGCCATCACCTCAGTTTTCACCTTATGCTCCTTAGGATTAAAATCAAAAAGTCTTTCAAGTATAGATCTTTTCATAAAACATAGATTTTCTGTCACAAAGATAATAAAAATCTTAAATAATGTAAATTTCCAACCCCTTAGTATATTCAAACATAGTTAATGGCATTCATTGCTACCCTCCCAAAACCACTCATCAAGCAGTGGCTTTTTTATGCCTTTATAATATCTTCTCCCAAAACAGATGTTATTTTAGCAATCGTCTTGATAGTAAAATTGTGATTACCAGAAAGCCAACGAGAAACCTCCGCTTCTGTTTTATTCATCTTTTTTGCAAACTCTTTTTGAGACATTCCTTTTCTCTTTAAGATAGCATCAATTTTATCTGCAATTGCAAAAGAAAGGTCAAGTTCCAACTTAACATCAATTGGAACCTTAGCCACCTCCCGTTTAAATAAATTTGAAGTTTTCATAAGATAAGCCAAAGATAAATAATTAATTTGAAATAATTAGCATATAAGGTAATTTTTATTTAATAAAATGAATTTCCCAGGCAAACGAGTTTCTTTACTTATAATTTTGTAAGATTAAATATTTTTTGTACTTTTGCATAATCGCTAATCTGATATGCGATTAACTATTGAAGTAATAAATTACTTTTCAATAGATTTTCTTAATCTTTTTAAAATTCAAAATTTGTATTTAAAAACTTATTAATGATTTACTATTATTATTATCAGTAAATCAAAGTCCTGTATAATATTGTAAAATTATAAAATATGAAACTATTTGATTATGCATGGTTTACAGATTTCCACGGTTCAATAGAAGAATTGAAAAATCTTGCAATGAATGAGGATTGGGATTACAAGAAAAGACCTCTTGGGAAAAATCCTATATTAGAAAATTATATAAAGCATACATTTGTAAAATTATCTGAAGAAGGTAAAATCTTAGAACAAAATGGATACTCTATATTTAACACAGGATTGGTAACAGATTACCAAGAAGAAATATATGCGTTTTTTCAAGCAAATAGAAGACCAGGTTCTATAAAATGGTATTTCATAGGTTGGAGAAAAGCAAGTGAAAGAGATTTAATTAGATTTACTAGCTTGCCAGAAAATGCAAATTATTTTAATAATTCTTCAGATTTAATTTATGACACAAATTTAGAATTACGCCTAAACATAAATCATATAATAGATGATAATTTACCAAGGTTTCCTATGAGTTTACAACAAATGGATAAATATCAATTAGGCGTATTACTTCAAGGAACAATTGATGATGCAAAAAAACGTATTAAAAGAAATTACAAAACTGCAGTACCACAATATTACGGAGGACGACTACAACTTTTATTACCTCTATGTCTAACATCTAAAGCTAATGCAGATTTGGCTTTAGTAATTGAAAAAGAAAATGGAGTATATAGAGCCTCTACATGTCTAACATTGGATATGGCTATAAATAATGCCAGACTAATAGCAAAACCAGATGACGAATGGTTAAAAGTTTAAATAAAACTTGCATATTTTATTTTATAGTAGTATCTTTGCAGAACAAAGAATAAACATTTTATAGAAGATACTTTTAAGTAAATATACTTTTTTAGTACAAAAAATCGAAGATACATTTACTAGACAGATTTAAAGTTTGACTATATGGAGAGTGATTATCACTCTCCTTTTTTTATTAGTAACTAACAACTTAAATTAATCTGGTTAAGATCTGCTATTGGGAGGTAACCCACGAGTTTACAGTAGTGAAACTAAGTCTTGTGGAGATTTGAAAAGTTTGTTGTAAGAAATTCTGTTTGGCATAGTCTTTTGAATTAAGACGGGTTATAAAACAAAACGACCCGCAACGTTTGGGCATTGTTAAGAGGCCTGGCGGGTACTGGTGATGCTCAATTTGGAGCAGCGAGAGCAGAACTAAGCTTGCTTAAGTTATGCCGAGTCGCGACAAATTGGTTCTCTGGAACAGATACAACAAGTTTTTGGATTACCAAAGAAAATGAAAAAAATATTATCCCTTCCAGAGTTCTTCTTTAAGCCAATCAGTTGGAAATCCCATCGCAGAAATATCTATACAAGGATAATCCCCAAGAAGTTTACAGATCTTATCCCTTAAAGTGTTGTTAGGAGATATACAATCCAGAAACCATTTAATAATACAAATATCAAAATAAATACGAAGTCTATCGGTAGGTAGTTTAATCCAGGGTTTATTGACGCGTATTGGCTCCATAGCTAGCATTGTATTCTGCTTGTTCCAAACGCGCGAATGGTGACAACAAGCATTACGAGTAAGGGTAACAATTGACATCCACGACTCAAATGGTTTTACTTGCAAGCCAAATTCTTTAGCTATAACTTTTTTAACAGGAATCTTTTTAAGATTATAGTAAATATTCATCATTGTACCTAAAGGTAGAATTTCTGCCAAAATCCATGCTGGAGGATATTGGTTTGAATATTTTGATTTAAAGTGAAGAATAAAATCTTCCTTCGAATGTTCAAGCTCTTTGTCTATTAAAGAGATTGTTTTTGCAAATTTATCTGGATATACAAAATACTTACTATTAGTAATCCAATATGGATCATTGAAATACTCACAAGCATTGTTTACAATAGAACTTCTTACTGCAATCTCTATCTTTTCTATCTCATTAAAAATAAGCAGACGCAGTTTCTTGTCGAATTTATATAAATCTAAAATATTCTGGAATGTCTTATTGTTTTTATAGATGTGTTTCTCTTTTGGATCTTCTAAATGCGGGAACATATAAGCTGAAAGTCTATAATAACCTATATGACGAATGTAATCTTCAGCTCTGTTAAAATCATTGATTATTAGACCTCGTGTTTGAAGAAGCTGTGTTAGGTCTTTTGCAGATTTGTAAGGTTTGTTGTAAGAAATTCTGTTTGGCATAGTCTTTAAATTAAGACGGGTTAAAAAACAAAACGACCCGCGCATTTGGGCATTGTTAAGAGGCCTGGCGGGTACTGGCACTGCAAAGATACAACAAGTTTTTGAATTACCAAAGAAAATGAAGAAATATTTTTAAAATTGAGTGGCGAAACACTTTTACACATTATTATATATAGCACAATTATTTTTGGCGAAATACCGCACGCACAATCGGATTTGAAATTCTATAAAAAATCTTAAATAATCTTATAACGGACTGGCGAAAGAGCCAGAGCAGAGGACTATTCCTGAGCAAAATGAGCAGATTATCAAAGTATTGCAAATTTTAGGATTTTTTTATATATTAGCATTCTGAAAAGTCCCCTAAAGTGAGGGATACGCCCAATCATTTGTGTATCAAATAGTTGTGCGTTATTTTGATGTGTTTTTGAAGATGGGGAATATTGTGATTTTTCCATTGCAACGCATTGTTTTCATAGAAGAAAGTAGTGTTTATAGATTATTTAACATTATTTAACTATACTAATACTATGCCCTGTAATCCCCAAAAAACTGTTCAAATTTAACGGCCGTTTGATTGGAACAATACAACTGAAAATAAACAAATTAATAATATCGATATTTATGAAAAATTTTACAAAAGAAATTACAAACAAAGCCTTGTTTAAACCAACAAGGTGGCTTCTTGCAGCGCTAATGTTCTTACTTGGAACAAGTGGAGCATGGGCAGCGAATGTCTACATTACCTCTACGTCAACAAATAAAATTAATTTTTATACATGGAACAACACATGTAACTCTACTGGGTGGCCTGGAGTATCATTGACTTCTGGTGCAACAAAAAATGATAACGCTAATGGTGGTGGATTTTATAAATTCCCAACTAGTGGCGATTGTAGTGATAATAGTTACAACTATATTATTAACGGTTCTGGTCAAACTGGAGACTTAAGTTTAAGTTCCACTACTTGGGGTGTATACAATGGTTCTAACACATTTACTGTCCTAATGACAGAAGCAAATATGTCCTCAAAATCAATTACATTTAGATCAGATGCATTAAGTGGTTGGAGTACTAATACTTCGACAACATGGGATGCCACAAAGAAAAAATATAAAACAGCAGAGGTTAACTACTCTAAACAAAGCGGTATAGACGTTTATATAGCAGGAACAAAATTTATATATAAAGCACCTGCAAATTTTGGTACACCTGCAACAGGTAATTACATCATATATTGGGATCCATACACAAGTGACATCACATTCGAAACGCCTTGTCCTAGCTCTGTTACCCCAGGTACTGCATCAGGAACAAAAACTATATGTTCAGGAGGTAGCGCAGAAGTAACTTTGACAGGAAATACCGATGGTTCTACTATTCAATGGCAAAAGAGTACTACAAGTACTTCAAGTGGATTTGCTGACATCAGTGGTGCTACTAATTCAACATATACAGCAAGCAATTTAACTCAAACAACATATTTTAGAGCAGTAGTAACATTAAGCAAGAATGGTTGCGATTCCAAAACGGATAATTCTGGAGCTGTTACTATTACAGTAAATTCGCTTCCTGGTGCACCAACAAACCTTGGTTCTGCTACAATATGTACAGGAGACCCAGCTACTCTACCAGAAGTAACAGGTTCATGGTATGCAGATGCAAACACAACTACTCCACTAGCAAGTAGAGAGATTGAGCCTGCAGAAACAACAAGCTATTTTGCTACTTCTAAAACTAATAATTGTGAATCTAGTTCAAGAACAGAATATGTAGTAACAGTTCAACCAAAAGTAGCTATTGCTTGGGATCCAGCACCAGAGAATATGTTAGTTAACAATACTCAAAATGTTTCTACCACATTAACTGGAACAGGAAACGTAGTTTATACTTCAAGTGATAAAACTATCATCAAAGTAGAAGGCAATAAATTAACTGCTCTAAAAACAGGTACAGCAAAAATTACTGCAACCGCTACTGGTACAAATGATTATTGCGGCACAGCTACTGTTACAAAAGATATTACTGTTACTTGCCCTACAGTAGCAACTCCAACACTTTCTATTGTAAGTGAACCTAAAAACAATTGTGGTACAGAAACAAAAGGTAAAATTCAAATTACTAACTATTCATCATTCTCTGATTGCACATTTACCTTAAATGGTAGTGCTTGCAAACCTTCTTCTAATGGTGAAATTGAAGTAAGCGAATCTGGTACATACAATGTAGTTGCTATCAACGACTGTGGTAGTAAGAGTACAGCAGGTTCTGTTACAGTAAGCAAAACTACTATCACAGCACCTAGCACCACACCAGAGGTAAGCCTTTCTTACCCACAAGTGGCATTTGCTACCAATGACGGTAGTGTAAACATCAATCTATCAATAGGCGAAAGAGGTATTACTTATTACCTATATAAAGACGGTGCTCAAGTAGCCAATTCTGAAAAAACAGGCGAAAACAAGTCACTTCAATGGACAGTAAATGAATCTGGCACATATACAGTAAAAGCACCCAACCCATGTGGTGATGGATATATTGCTATGACTGGTTCAGTGAAATACACCTGTATGAGCAATATAAAACTTGCTTTTGATGGTGGTAAATCTGTTTTCTGCCCAGGCGAAACAACAAACATCATTGTTACATTTAACGGCGACGGCAAAGGCGATGAAATTACCAACTATGGCAAATATGGTTGGCAATGGGAAAAAACCAACATTGACTATACATCAGTTTACTTATCAGAAAGTGGTGTAAAAGTGCCAGTAACTATTAAAGGTGACGGTTCTATTAAACTAGGTGTTCGCTCTTGCGGCACAATATACAGCAACGAACTTACCTTTACAGTTCACAAAGCACCAGAAGCTCCTACTGTAAGTTTCTCTACAAATCCAGTAGGACAAAATAAAAACACTACATTAAGCATTGCTTCTTATAGTGCAGACAATACATACGTAGTTTATAAAAGCGAAGACGATAAGGTTGGAAGCGATACAAAAGTAGCCGATTATACCGCTCCTTTTGCTATTAGCCTTGCCGATGTAGACAATTATTATTACTATGCAGTAGCAACTAGCAAAACTTGTACAGACCTAGTTACTACATCTACTATAACAAAACTAGAAGTGCTAGAAGCTGGTGCTAAAATTGATGCACTAGGTGCGACAGCACTATTTACCAACGACCCTACACACTTTATTCCAATGTATGTGGAAAAAGATGGTATTGTAGACGTGGAGGGTGCTACTAAAGTGGATGGTTACACATGGGAGTTCTCTGAAGATGGTTCTTCAGAATGGACTGCATGCAACTACACTTATGCAAACTTTAATGCGAAAAACAACAAGTCTCAGCACCAAGTGGTAGTTACCAATGGTGACAAAGATTGTAACAACTGGCGTGCAAATGCAGTAGGTTACTATCGTTGTAAAATGACATACGACACTGGAGCGTCTCAATACTCTAATTCTATTCAAGTAACAGCTGGTACAAACAGCAACACAAATAAACAACACATAGGTATCACTTACAATCTACCAATTATCTCTGTAAATACAGGTGATAAAGATTTCCCAAGTGATGCAAGTCTATCTGGTTATCCTTCTGCTAGCGCAGACGACTTAAAGAAAAAACGTTCTGTAGACGTTAAGATATTCAACCCAGACGGTACTGTATGTTACGATCGCAAGGCTCGTATGGCGTACCGCGGTAGTTCTTCACTAAACTTCCAAAAGAAATCATACGCATTCTGCCCAGGTAAAGCAAAATGTGGTGATGAAGAAAAATCGGTTGACTACGTAAAAACAAGCAAAGAAAACCTATTTGGTCTTTCTAACGGTGCCGAAGACAAAGACTGGGTACTATATGCTGCTACTCCAGAACCATCTATGATGCGTAACCGTTTGACATTCGACCTTTACAAAGAAATGCGTCCACAAGATTGGGGAGTAAACTCTATGTACGTAGAACTTGTTATCAACGGCGAATACAAAGGTGTTTATGTGTTGATGGACAAAATTACACAAAACAAAAATCGTGTAAAATTATCTTCTGCCGATGCATTCATTGTTAAGTTTGACAAAACTGACTGCGTAGACCGTATTGGTGGCTACAATGGCGAAGTAGGCGATGAAAAAACATTCATCACTTCTAAATCTGGTAAATTCGGTATTGATACATACGGCACAAAAGTAGACCAAGCATTCGAAATTGAATATCCAGAAAAAGAAGACTTTGAAGACGTAAACGTAGGTTCTTGGAAACCATTTACCGACAAAGTAAAAGAAAAATTTGTACAGTTTGAAACAGCACTAGAAAAGAAAGATTACACTACCGTACGTAGTATTATCGACTACGATAGCTGGGCAGACTGGTATATTCTAACAGAGTTTATTAAAAACCAAGACGGTTTCCGTGCTAGTAACATCTTCGTTTACGATGGTGAAAAGATTGAAGCTCGTCCACTTTGGGACCAAGAGTTAAGCTTCAACAACCAAGCTCGTATAGCTCACAGTTGCGACCAAACAGCTGGACTTTTAATTACAACATCATCTATTTATGAAGATCATTTCAAAGCTCCATTCTGGTTTACTGGTGGTAACAATAGCATTACAGGTGGTCTGCTAAGCGACCCTTGCTTCGTGTCACTTGTTAAACAAAAATGGGCAGAATATTCTCAAGATGGTGGTTTATTAACCAAATCTCATATTGAGTCTAAGGTTTCTGCATACGATAGTGAGTTGGGAGCTGCGCAAGGTCGTGAAGCAGCGCGTTGGCCATATACAGGTGCAGCTCGTGGTATGACTAATAACGGTAAAACTATAGGTTACTACGGTAAAAATGAAGGTATAGAAATCGGCTACGCAGATTCAAAATCTGACATCCTATCTTGGGCTAATGGTCGTGTAGGTGGTTTAACTACTGCACTTAATGGTCTAGAAGGCGAAGCGCTAATCTTTACTATGACTCCTAGCGTAGAAGTAACTCCATGGCAAATTGGTATTATCAATATCCACGCTCCTGCGGGCTATACATACACCGTAGACTTCTCTCAAGTGGAAAATGCAGGTGGATATGTAACCAACGATAATGCAACATATTCAGTAAAACTTCCTCGTCCTATCGATTGGGCACAAGGTGGCAATGGTAGCACTACATTGAGCAAAACATATACAGTTTCTGCAAAATTGGAATTGGATTCAGAGGAAAATACTTGTGGATTCACAAGCACTGAGAACACAAAAGATTCTGTTATCACACTTAAAGATGAAACAGAAGAATGTGATCCTGAAGTAACAAGATAATTTTAAGAACCTTAGTAAGAATAAAATAAAAAACAAAATATATGAAAAGATTTTATAACAATACATTAATGAGTGGGGCTTTCAGCAAAGTCCTACGAGTAATTGCCTTACTCTGCGTTCTATTAGGCATTAGCAGTAGTGCGTGGGGAGCGACCACTATTTACTTTGACAATACTGCAACTAAGTGGAGCAATGTATATGTTTGTTTAGATGCAGAATGGGTAGATTATTATGTTGGTAGTGATAATGTCGGTTCTGTTAAGACCCAAGGTAAAACATCATATCAGATGACAAAAGTTACTGGAAATATTTATAAATATGATTTTAGTAGCAATGTATCTGCGTCTAGAGTTGTTTTTATTAAGGATAATCAAGGTAACTATAATAATTTATATAATACAGAGGCTTCATATAGATCTGATATGAACTTAGGAGCAAATAATATGTTTACTGTTTCTAAGTCGTCTTCAAAAAGTTCTAATGGAACAACCTATTACAATGAAGGTACTTGGTCTACATACAATGCTGGTGGTGGTTCTGGTGGCGACTCTGGAGATGATAGTGGAGATGACTCTGGCGATGACAGTGGCAATACTGGCAATTGCAATAGCATAGAAATTTATTGCCGTTATGAAGGTGCTGCCGACCATAATATGAATCTATATATATGGGATGACAGTGGCAATTACGGAAGCAATTGGCCTGGTAAAGAAGCAACAGAGTGGGCAGAAGTGGATTCAAAATGGTATGCTAAATGGGTAGTAGAAACTACAAATGATAATATTTGCGTAAAATTTAATGCAAAAGATAATAATAACTATCAAACTGCTAACACCTGCAATTTAAAAAGCGGTAATAAGTATTATTATTCAATCCCAAGTGGTGAATGGAATGGTAAATCTGCAAATCTAGACAAAACAGAGGTCATAAACTGCGGTGGCTCTGGTGGCGGCGGTGACGACGAAGACGTTGCCGACTGTAATAGCAACGAAATTCAAATTTGGTGTAAAGGTGTAAATAGCTACATTGATATGCACTGCTACGCATGGGAAACTGGCAACGATTCAAATCACCTACTTGGTGAATGGTATGGTTCTCCAAGACATGGTACAGGTACATATAATGGAGAAACATACGCTGTGTGGACAGTAAGTGGATATGAATCTATCTCTATTATCTTTAATAATGCAGGAGACTGCCAAACAAACGACATTCTTGATCTAAAACAAGGTTATCGTTACATTTATAACTTATCTAATAGTTGGTGTAGAACTACTCCTACTGCAATGCGTAGCGTCTGCGGTTCTTCAGAAGTTGAAGAATTCAAAAATGGTACTTTATACCTAAATATTGCTGGTCTGACAGATTGGGCAAAAGATGGTGCTCTTTTCGTAGCTAGAATGACTAAAAAAGATGGTTCTGGTACAGAAGATATAGATTTAGTACAATGTACTGCAGAGCCTAATATCTACTATATGGACAAACTTGTAAACTTGGCAGATTATACCAAGGTACAAATGATTCGTCTAAACCCAGCAGATAGAAGCCAATGGAACCAATCTGCTGTGCATACATTCTCTTCAACACTTGTTTGTGTAAACGTAACAAATTGGAATGATGCTTCTAATATTTCAACCTATTCTGGTTCTTGTACAGTAAACCAAAGTAATGTGTTGATTAGTAAACCAGCTGAGGTGTCTGTAGATGGTCAATCTGTTTCATTATATGGTTATCTATCATATACCTACTGTAACAATGCACTTACAGAATATGGTTTTGTATATTGCCAAGGTGATTGCAACCCTTCTCGTAACTCTCCACGCCTAAGAGCAAGTGGTAGCACACACCTTATCCGTGGTGAAGCATTCGAGCTTACAACAGATGGTCTAATTAAAGGTCAATCATATAGCTACAAAGCATATGTGATGATGGGCGACCTTATGATGCTTTCTGACGAAACTGGTTACTTCTCTCTTGCAGACTGTACCACTCGTCCAGTGAAAGGAACTCCTATTACATATACTATTGATGCTTCATTAGGCATAGGTCACGCAGATGATTGTACACTTACATTCGGTTCGCTAGAAACTGCTATTAAACATTTAAAAGAATCTTATAAAGCAGAAGACGCGCAATACCAATACGTAACCAAAGAAGGCGACAGCTACAACTTGAACCAAGATGTAACTATGAACGTACGTTTCTACGACGATAGCCCAGAAACTACAGGTAGTGCATACGCATATAAAGGTACAACAAGTGTAGCATCTGCAGGTTCAGACAAATTTGAAGGTGGTAAAAACATTGCACTTGTTATTGATAATATCAACTATGATCAAGGTGCTACTTTTACCTTAACTATTAAGGCTGATAACCCTAATGCACAACCTTGGATACACCACCCAATTATACGTAACTCACGTAATATTGTGATGGATGGTCTAGGTATTTACTCAGACCCTACAAACAAGGTAAAAGACTGTGCTTTTGAGATTGACGTAAACTCTCAAAAATGGGATGCAATTGGTGTAGGTCAATTGGCTAATGCTAATATTACTATCCAAAATTGTTATATTGGTGCTTCTGGTTTCTCTGGTATCCACTTCTCTGGTATAGATGGTATTACTCTTATCAACAATGATATTGAAGCTATCTTCGACGCAGATGCCAACGACGGTAATGCTATTGAATGGGGTGCTTCTTGTAAGTTTATGGCTTGTAAGAACATTAAGTTTATTGAAAACAACTTCCGTGGTGACCACTGTACACTACTTTGGATTCAAGAATGTAACAATTTCTTACTATTAAACAACGTATTCTGGAATACCAATAAGTTTATGAGTGCTACTCATACTCCTAGTGCTATCCGTATGGTAACACAGTTTGGTCATGACTTAGAAAACATTGGTATGTTCTACAATACATCATACTTTGCTGCCAATACCACAGTATCTTCTTCTAAATACGACTTTATGTCATTTAAAGTAGGTTCTGGCTCAACATCTGGTAGCAGTGCAGACTTTATTGTAAGTAAGATTTATTTCTTATACAACAACTGTTATAGCTACGACTTAGACTGTCCTGGACGTTCAGATAGTCCATTCTTAGGCATTACTCTTCCAGATGCTAACTTCTGTGGTAACAACTTCTGGAGCGAATACGATGATGAGCAAAAAAATACTACCTCAGCATTTGCCTTTGGATGCTCTGGTCAAGAGTTTATCAATGTGAAGAGCCAAGTTTGTGCAACTACAGCTACAGGTCCTGCTTCATTGGTTATTCAAGGTGGCGAACTAAACTTAGGTACTCCACTCACTGCAGAATATGTACAAACTGCTACCAATATAGTAGTAACAGAAGACGAAGTAACATCAGACCGTTTGTATAAATCAGTTAGAAAAGATATTACAGAAAACTGGACTCTTGGTGCATATCAACAAGGAGAATCTAAGGCTACTAAAGTAATTATTTGGCAAGGTGTCACTAGCAACGTTTGGGACGACCGTAACAACTGGATTGATGCTGAAACAGGTAATCGTCTAACCTGTTTAAATGACTTGGCAGAAGATTTAAAGGTAATTATCCCTTCTGCAAACTCTGCAGTTTATCCAACACCTTCTCATGGTGTGTTATATTGGCCAAATATTCCAAGTTCATTTGATGCAGGTGATCGTGCTGATGCTACAGTTACACCTACACTACCAGACGGTATTCCTACCAATGAACAAGTAACAGCAAATGATACAGAATTTGCTAAAACTATAGAGCTAGAGTATGGCGCTGGTATTACTGGTGTAGAAAAGCTAGTAAATGGTAAAACTCACTATACCAATGCTATTATGGGATTTGAAGCACCTCGTAGCCAATGGATACTTGTAGGTACTGTAATTAAACCATATGATACTACTCTAGGTGATTATCGTAATATTGTATCTGGCGATTACTTTATAAAAAATCAAACTCCTCACGTTTATATGCACGAGGCTAAATTAGATGCTAACGGCAACGCTTCTTGGAATGAAACTTTTGCAGATTTGAATGTAGAAGTTCCTGCTACCAAAGTATTTGCTATTCAAATACCAGACGAATATGGTAAATATAAATTGCCTGCTGCATATTACAACCAATGGAATGGAACTCACTACGATCCTACCGAACCAATTTCTTATACAAACTTTGACGGTAGATTTGTAAATGATGATGAGCTTCCTGTTTATTCAGGTTTAACAGCTAGTAACGTGCTATTAAACAACAGCTATCCTGCAAATATTGATGCTCGTAAGATAGAAACTCTTACTGGTGGTACTGTTCAATACTATGATTACAAATCTGGTACATTTATGAACACAGATGCTACCACAGATGCGGTGTTACTACGCCCACAACATGGTTTCATCTTCAAACCTGCTTCTGGTAAGGCATCTTTAGAAATTACTACACAAATGCTAGCTGGTGGTGATACCAAGTCACGTTCTGCAGAGGTAACACTTCCAACACTATCACTAAACCTTTACAATGCTAACACAGGTGTTGGCTATAGCAACGTGGTAGTAAAAGTAGACAATATGCTTGCAGAAGGTGAGGTTGCTCCTTCAAATGTAGTGAAAGTGTTCTCTCCAAATGTAGAAAGCCCTGAGCTTTACATTGTGGCAAATGATGAGATCTATTCTCGTTATAGTGTAGCTAACGAATCTCAAATGATTCCTCTAGGTGTAAGAATTAAAAAGGATATGAACATTAAGTTCGAGAGAGCGTACTTCCAAAACTTTAGCGAAGCTACTCTTATCGATACCCACACCGACAAAGAAATCAACCTTTTACGCAATACTTACACTACTGAAACTCTAGTAGCTGGTGAAATTGAAGGTCGTTTCTTCTTGAACTTAGGTGTAGCTGTTGAAGAAGAGGAAGATAATAATGGTGATGACAATGTTTCTACAGAGCTAGAAGAAAATGAAGAACTAGCAAACGGTGCAATCAACATCTTTGTTGACGATGCTGATAATACTATCAAAGTTGTAACAAACGACGTTGAACTACAAGTCATTTATGTAAGTGATATGGCTGGACGCACAATGAAATATGATGTTAAAGGTTATGCTGCAAACTTAAAACTTCCTGTTGCACAAGGTGTTTATACAGTGAGCGTAATAGGTGACACAGCAAGCAGAACAGAGAAAGTGATACTTAAATAAAGATTTACGTAGAAAATTAAGATAATATGAAACATATAATTTTAAGTGTGATGTTATGGGCGATAGCCTCAGTATGTATGGCAATAACCCTACCTTCATCGTCATATAATGCGTATGAAACTACCAATTTGGACGAAAGCTACACATTGGGTGTTGGTACATCGTTTACTAATACATTTTTAAGCTCTGCTGGAGACTATGCTAGAGGTACATGTAGTGTAGATAAACAAGATCCTAATGCTATATACTTATGCGAACAATGTTGTATAGGTACGGTTCTTATGCCATGTGCACAACAAGGTGGTACTGAAGCTACTTGCGGTCCTGCATACAAAGAATGTATCAACGATTGTATGGGCGCATCTCTTCCTCTAGGCACTCCACTACTGCTTCTGCCTTTCATTGGTATTTACGCAGTGGTAAGAAGAAATAGAAAAGATAAAGAATAAAGTTTATAAACCCTATTGGTGAGTGCCAATAGGGTTTCATTCTACATTTAATCTTGTTTATGAAAATATCTGTATTAAATTGATTCGTAAATCTTAGTAATATAATATTATGAAATGCCCAAAACATTTAAAACATAGACCCATTATTGTTGTTGATGACTATGAGAAGATAGATGCTTGTGGAAGTAATGATGCTAAAGCATTATCAATAGGGAAAGCACAATGGGATAATACTAGTGATGATGTATCTGTAAAGATATTTAGAAAATCATGGGGTAAATGGTCACCTCAAAGTGAAGAATTACCTTTCCCTAGAGTTTTGGATCTAGCAGAGTTTATTATTGGAACTATCTTAGGAAAAGAAACAACATTAGGTGAGAATGTTATAGATGCACATTCTAAACATTTAGTTGATGATTACATTAATGCTAATAAATCTATGTTTTTAGATAAAATTGATAACATAAGAAGATTATTATAACCCTCTCAATCAGATTCCATAATAAAAAGTTTAACATAATAAACAAAATCTGCTCCCTGCCTCGACCTCACCGTCGGGGCAATGGTGTGTTGTGGGGAATTATTTTATTTATTGCTGATTTGGTTTAAAAGATTTTTTTTGTAATTTTGTAAATAAAATGTTGGGAAATAAGTATAATTAATTGTATGACAAATGGAATATTTGAATCAATTTCACAGGGAATCGGTAGAGAGGAAACTCAGGAAAATAGAAGAATTCAAGAAATCGCCGATGAACTCAGAAGACGCTGTTGCGTATATGAGAAGGAATATGGAACTAGCTGCTCAAATGTAAACATAGTTCTAGAAAGAAAAGTTACAGAGGAATTTGCTTCTGAATTTAACTTATGGTTGCCAGTTAATCAGATGCTAGAAATTGGAGAACCTGGCCCATCTGGTAATGAGAATGATACATACATTAAGCAAGAATATATTTACAAAGTTAATAACTTATTAAATAGCCAAGGAAGTGTCATACGTCTATTCGATAAGGTTATACTACATAATACTATTTTCCCAGAAACTTCGTACACCTTTTATAAATTTACAGGATTTAAGGGGAGTACGATTATGCCAATATTTAGGCAAAATTTTATAAAGAACTCTTCTCCTGCTACTCAGATAGAAATTACCACGTATATGGCGGCTCTAGGCTTTGATTCTACAGAAAAGAAGGGTTGTTATACAAATTCTAAATATAAAGTTTGGGATGTTCTTCCTAGAAATGTTTTAAAGGATAAGGATGGTGATATTTTCGTAATTGATGCAGAAATTAAATTAATATAAATTCTCAAATTATTACTCACACTGCCCTGCCGGAAATGAGATTCTGTTCTCTCACCGTCGGGGCAGTGGTGCTTTTATTAAAACCCTACCACAGATATTGCTCTGAGTCGGTTGACTCGTTTTTTAGATGAGTTCTTGTGTCACTACTATCTCATAAACAGCGTGTTATAATTTATGAGGTGCGTTTTCCTATAAAATTAATGGTTAAAAAGGTGTGTTTTCCATTGTTTTTTGACCTGCAAAAAGGTGCGTTTTCCGTTAAATACTGCCTCCCTAAAATTTTTATTTGGATTGTAAAAAAAATGTCTATCCTTACAATTTGGAAGTTGGGCTATGCAAAACCACTGCCAAAACTGGAAATAAAATCAACTATAA
>JAZKYP010000003.1:0-104368 GCA_045612225.1 Candidatus Enterocola sp. | reverse complement strand
TAAAATAGAAGAAATCGTATCAAATACGTTTAGATCGTACATTATAAATAATATTAAATATAATGCAAATAAAGACATAAGTTCAATATATTTATATATTGAACTCAAAACCCATAACAATAAAACTATATTACTTTCATTTGTAGAAAGAAATACTGATGGTATTTTTATATGGCCTCCTCATATTAATTATGAAGATTTACAAACACACTCAACAATAATTTTATATAATTACCTAAAGTATCGTGGGTTAATAAAAGAAAAAGCTGAATTTGATAAATATAGAATACTTGGAAATATCAATTCTTCAAATGAAGAAATAAATGAGAAACTGCATAACTATTTAGAAGTATTATTATCTGTATTAAAAATAGACGAAGTTGAAAAACTCATACATACTGATTACTGGATAGAAGTTCCTTTTGATTATAAAGATTGGGGATAATCAATTATAAACCTATGACATTATCCATAATTGGAGAACATGATAATACACAGTCCCCTTTGCGAATCAGAAAAGTAGGAGTAACTTTGAAATCAAATTTAAAATAAATACACTAAACCTAAACAATATGAAAACCTTAACAACTAAAATCCTATTATTCACACTATTAGCAACAATCTTCTGCTCTTGCGAGAAAGAAAAATATCCAGGAGCGTATCCGTATGATGAAATCATTTTTTTCTATACGGTAAACTATATCCCTGTCAAACAAAAAACTAAAATCATAGAGTTAAGTGGGTGGAATCGAGAATTATACCCAATGGAATTATGGGTTGACAATGAAGAAATCGCAACAATTTCTAAGGATGGAGTTTTAACAGGTAATAAAGTAGGTGAAGTTACTATATATGCTAGAGTTATGAGTATTTATGGACCAATAGAAGATTCCATTAGATATTCTGTAGGAGAATATCTAACGCAGTTTAGCGAAGACGATTTAGAACAATTATTTGAAGCTGGGGTTGATATAGATTTAGAAAAAGATGAATTTATACCGATGTCTAAGCTATCAAAAATAAAGGCTATACGAAATCCAATTTCAGATAACTTATTTTTTAAGATTTTACCATACCTTGAAAATTTAGATACTTTAGATATTGTTACGTATAACAAAAGATTAGATTTAAGTGAAATGAAACTTAAGAAACTAAAGATTCATGATGGAAACTATAAAGATGATTTTATTAATAGTGAAGAAATATTTAATTATCAATTAAAACCATTTTTGTTAGAGGAATTAATATTACATCCAGATATAGAAGAACTAGAAATAGTTGAATTATCAGGGATTCCAATACTTGATTTAACTAAATACACATCATTAGCTAAGATAGTAAAACGAAAATATTATACAGCAACCAATCGTTATGTACCTAAATTTGAGATAATTCCACCTACTTCTATTGTATCTATAGAATATCATTCTTGTTGTATAAATTATAAGGGAATATACAATAACTTAACATCATTACAAACATCTAATCCTTATGATGAAAGTAAGATTTTAATTAAAAATATGGTTATATCTAAAGAAATTATGCCAAATCTTAAAAATATTATTATTGATATAGGACCTGACTCACTAGATATAAGCACATACGAAGATGTTGATTTAGAGGTTGTTAAATGTGATTATACAAATAGAGTTTATGTCTCACAATCTATGTATAATTCTCTGAAATATAGTCAAATTGGACTTCAACATTATCAAGTAAGAGTAAAATGAGTAAAACCTGTTTCTTATATAAATTTTTATTAATAATAGTATTCATTGTTATAAACCTTTGTATAAGCCCAGCTCAAGGGGAATACATTATATCTTTTTATGCTAAAAGTCAAGTTGCTTCTGGCTCTATATCATGTAGTAACTATAATAATTTTACTTATGGACTCCTTTTAGAAGATGAATACTCTAAGGAATATCCACTAGGAACAGACGGAAGATTAAACACGACATCCTATACAAGTAAATGTAGTGTAAGTAACAAATTTAAAACATTAAAAATTAAATATTTAGATACAAACATATCGTTATGTAGTTATAGTATATCCAATAACACACAGAATAATTATAAAACATTAACATTATATCCAGGCAAACAAGATATTGGAAAAAAATATGTTAGTGTATATGATTATAATAATAGTTTTAATGGTAGTATAAATATTACATATCATATAGAAATTATACCAGATAAAATAAACTGCCAAACATCTGATGAACGCAAACTTTTATATGAGGATACAATTTGTATTAGAGCAACTAAAGGTTTTTCTAAAGAAGTTTACAAATGGAGATATTCTTATAATAATGATCAAGGCATTCTTATAGAAGGAAGTTTTACCCCCTTTAAAACTGAAGATAACGGTGCAACTATATATGTAAAAGGGTCTGACTTTTTGAGTGAAACAGCTTTTAATAAGTTAGTAGAAACACAAAATGGGATTACAATTATTCCAGATGGTGCCGACAGATATTATAAACCATTATCCGTAGAAGGTGTAAATTTAACAGCAAAACCAACTTGTCCTTTCATTATAAAACCTATAAAAGTAATACAACCTAAATGCTACGGATACTACGCAGAACAAGTAAAATTAAAACTTAATAGAGGTTTATTAAATTACGAAAGTATTAAAGTTTTACTAACTCATGAAAATGGGAATCCACAAAAAGACACTATTATTTCTCAAATAAAAAATAATGAAATATTATTTGATTATAATGACACAATCATTAGTGGGAATTGGATAGTTGAGATTTCAGGGACATACTTAGACAAAGATAAAGAGATTAGAGATTCTTACTCTAAGACTCCTAATCATCAGGGAGAATTTACCATCACCGCACCAGACCCATTATCACTAAAAATTAGAGATAGTTTAAAAACTAAATGCTCAGGAGAATCGAATGGAGGAATTTTGTATCATATCGTAGGTGGCACTGGAAGTAAAACATATACTTTGTTTAGTAACAATACACAAATTGAAAGTATTACACAAGATAGTAGCGAAGTTTGTACTTTCAAAGATTTAAAAGCTGGAACATACTATATTTCTACCACTGATGCTAATGGATGTAAATATGAAAAAGACGAAACTATTACTATTGGCGAACCAACCCCTGTTACATTAAGTGCTTCAACAATTTCTAATCCTAAATGTCAAGGAAGTTATGATGGAGTTATAAAATATAATACCTCTGGTGGTACTGGAAATATAAAATGCTATCTACAAAATCTTTTACACGAAGTTAAAGATAGTACATATTCAAACTCATTCTCTGGACTTTCTGCTGGTACATATTTTCTTTGTGCAAAAGACACAAATAATTGTGTTTCAAATACTATAGAAACAAGGCTGAAAGCACCTGATGCATTAAATCTTTCACTTGAAACCAAGAACGTAACAATAAATGGAACAAACAATGGACGTTTATCTGCAACCTTCAGTGGTGGAACTGGGACATATACACTTTACTACCTAAATAAAAGAGAGGATTATTCTTTCCCTATAGAGAATTTATTATTGGGAAACAATTTATTTGCAGGAGAAGGCTCAGTAACCCTATATGACAGCAACGGATGTTCTACATCTAAAAACTATAATATCACAGAACCAGACACTATTAGTGCTATAGTAAAACAAATAGATTTCATTAAATGTTTTGGCGATAACACAGCATCTCTTAAGATAGATAGTATTGCTGGAGGTATGGGAGGATATTCTGTAGAGTGGAATGGCACCGATGATTTTACTAGTAAGGAAACATATTTAGGCAACTTATCAGCTGGATACTATTTGGTAACACTAAAAGATTCTGTAGGAGCAAAAACTATTTATGAAATTACAATTGATGAACCTAACAAAATAAGTTTACTTTCATCTGTAACAAATACTGCTTGCGTAGGAGAGGCATCTGGAAGCATATTATTAAACGCAAACGGAGGTACTGCACCTTATAAGTTCTCTTTAAACGAGCAGTATAGCACAAATGGAGAGTATAACCAACTTGGAATAGGAAGTTACAACGTTTCTGTTGAAGACGAAAATGGTTGCACCACAGATAGTATAGTAGAAGTTAAGACATTGTCAGATATTAATCTTAATGTAACTTCATCTTCTCCTAGCTGTTACAATATCAACAACGGCACTATATCTATTTCTATAGACAATGGTGTAAGACCATATTATGTTCGTTGTACTGACGATAATTTCTTGCAAGTAGAAAACAATCTTGAACTTACAAACCTTGAAGCTGGCAATTACAATATTGAAGTGAAAGATGCTCTAGGTTGTATTAAAACAGCTGAAACAATTTTAATCAAGCCCAAAGAGTTTAACATTGAACTTCCTGAGAAAATCTACCTTTGTAATGAACAAAGTAAAGATATTAATATCGAAAGTGAGAGAGTTACTAATGTAGATTGGTATTTAAATAATGATTTAATACACACAGGTTTAAACAATAAACTTACTCAAGAAGGAGTTTATAGATTAGATTTCCTATACGACGAACAATGTCACTCGTTTAAAGAAATTTCGGTTGATACTATTAACAAAAAAGTAGATGCAAACTTTCTTGTGGCAGCTGAAGTTCCTATCAACGACGATGCTCATTTGATAAACATTACTCCAAAAGAAAATTATGAATATGTAGAATGGATATATCCTACAAATGATGCTTGGGTTTATGGAGAAGATGAACACTCATTCCAATTAGTTTTTCTAAATGAAGGCATATATCAAGTAGGAATGATAGCTCATAATGACAAATGTACTGCTTCGCTGTTTAAAACAATTAAAACATTTACACCTAGTAGTAATAACGCTTCTGAAGATAATACATATCATATAACTGATCTCAGCATAGATAAATCACCAAATAATGGTAAGTTTATATCTTATGTAAGTCTATCGGCAAAAACAGATGTAAAACTATATCTTTACAATTCTTCTACCGGTCATATTATAGCAACTAAAGAAGTCTCTGGTGAAAAATCATACGAAATTCCATTTTCTGTTAATGCCACTGCAGGTGAATACATACTCCTAGCAGTTGCACCCCAATGGCAAAAAAGCAAATGGATTAAAATGATAATTAAATAAACATGCCCTCAAAAATAACTATAAATAATCTAATTTACTTGTATTTTGGCACGGAATTTGCTGTAATATAGATATAAAAACAATAAAATAATTAATAAAAATCAAACAATATGAACATTAAACCATTAGCAGACAGAGTTTTAATTAAACCTGCTGCATCAGAAGAAAAAACAGCATGCGGAATCATTCTACCAGATTCTGCCAAAGAAAAACCACTTAGAGGTGAAGTTATTGCAGTTGGCAATGGCACAAAAGACGAAGAAATGGTAGTAAAAACAGGTGATATGGTTCTATATGGCAAATATGCTGGCACAGAAATAGAACTAGACGGTGAAAAATATTTAATCATGCGCCAAAGTGACATTTTGGCAATAATCTAAAAAAGACATTATCATGGCTAAAGAAATTAAATTTAATGTAGAAGCTCGTGACCTACTTAAAAAAGGTGTTGACGAACTAGCTAATGCAGTAAAAGTAACATTAGGCCCTAAAGGTCGCAACGTTATCCTTGCTAAGAAATTTGGTGCTCCTCACATCACAAAAGACGGTGTAAGTGTAGCAAAAGAAATAGAACTTGAAAATCCATACGAAAATATGGGTGCTCAAATGGTAAAAGAAGTAGCATCTAAAACTGGTGACAATGCTGGCGACGGTACTACTACTGCTACTGTGCTTGCACAAGCTATCATTTCTGTTGGTCTTAAAAACGTTGCCGCTGGCGCAAACCCAATGGACCTAAAACGTGGTATCGACAAAGCAGTTGCAAAAGTTGTGGAATCTATCAAAGCTCAATCTCAAGAAGTGGGCGACGACAACAACAAAATAGAACAAGTAGCTACAATTTCTGCAAACAACGACAATGAAATTGGTAAACTTATTGCTGACGCAATGGCAAAAGTGAAAAAAGAAGGTGTTATCACTGTTGAAGAAGCAAAAGGTACAGACACCACCGTAGAAGTGGTAGAAGGTATGCAATTTGACCGTGGTTACCTATCTCCATACTTCGTAACAGATACAGAAAAAATGGAAGTTGTTATGGAAAAACCACTTGTGCTTATCCACGACAAAAAAATCTCTTCTCTTAAAGAAATTCTTCCTATCCTAGAAGCTACTGTTCAAAACAATCGCTCTCTACTTATCATTGCAGAAGACGTTGATAGCGAAGCACTTACTGCTCTTGTAGTAAATCGCCTACGTGCAAACTTACGTGTTTGTGCTGTGAAAGCCCCTGGCTTTGGCGACAGACGTAAAGAAATGCTTCAAGACATTGCTATCCTAACAGGTGGTACTGTAATTTCTGAAGAACAAGGTCTTAAACTAGACTCTGCTACTCTAGAAATGCTTGGTAGCGCAGAAACTATCACTATCAACAAAGACAACACTACTATCGTAAACGGTGCTGGCAACAAAGAAGCTATCGCAGCTCGCGTAGGTCAAATCAAAGTGCAAATCGAAAAAACAACTTCAGACTATGACCGCGAAAAACTTCAAGAACGTCTTGCAAAACTTGCTGGTGGTGTGGCAGTGCTTTACATTGGTGCTCCTTCTGAAGTAGAAATGAAAGAGAAAAAAGACCGCGTAGATGACGCTCTATCTGCAACTCGTGCTGCTGTAGAAGAAGGTATCGTTCCTGGTGGTGGTGTAGCATACATCCGTGCTATCTCTGCTATCGAAGGTCTTAAAGGTGTGAACGACGACGAAACTACTGGTATCGAAATCGTAAAACGCGCTATCGAAGAACCTCTTCGCCAAATCGTTGCTAACGCTGGTAAAGAAGGTGCTGTAGTAGTTCAAAAAGTACGCGAAGGCGAAGGTGACTTTGGTTACAACGCTCGCACAGATGTTTATGAAAATCTACTTACCTCTGGTGTTATCGACCCTGCAAAAGTAACTCGCGTTGCTCTAGAAAACGCTGCTTCTATCGCAGGCATGATGCTTACCACAGAATGCGTTATCGCAGACAAAAAAGAAGACAACCCTGCTCCAGCAATGCCTCCAATGGGTGGCGGCATGGGCGGCATGATGTAATAATCAGAAACTCAATAAAAAAAACGACCGAATGGTCGTTTTTTTTATGTATTATCAAAGAAAAATACTAAATTTGCACTTTAGTATTAAAAAGATTAATTAATTCATTTTTTATAAACATTATGATTAACTCACAAGACATTAAAAACGGTGTTTGTATTCGTTTAGACGGCCGTTTGTATTTCGTTATCGAATTCTTACACGTAAAACCAGGTAAAGGTAACACCTTCATGCGTACAAAACTTAGAGACGTGGTTGATGGTCGTGTACTAGAAAGAACATTCCAAATTGGTTTAAAACTTGAAGATGTACGCGTAGAACGTCGTCCTTACCAATACCTATATCAAGAAGGTGAAGATCTAATCTTCATGAACCAAGAAACATTTGAACAAATTCCTATCGAAAGAAATAAAATCACTGGTTTAGCATTTATGAAAGAAGGTGATATCGTTGACGTACTTTCTGATACATCTACAGATACAGTTCTTTCTGCTGAAATCCCTACCAAAGTGGTTCTTCAAGTAACTTATACAGAACCAGGTCTTAAAGGTGATACAGCTACTAACACACTTAAACCTGCTACTGTAGAAACTGGTGCTGAAGTTCGCGTTCCTTTATTCATCAACGAAGGTGAATTAATCGAAATCGACACTCGCGATGGTTCTTATGTAGGTCGCGTAAAAGCATAATTCGAATGATTTATAAAGGGTAAATTTCTCCTTTAAAATCATTCTCTAAGATAGAGCAAAAAAAATCTCAGTTCGTTTGAACTGAGATTTTTTGTTTTTATCAAACATAAGACGGAATAAATCTTATGCCCAATATAGAAGCAATTCTAAAGAAACTTGTTAATTGAATATCTGCCTTACCACGTTCTACTCTAGCAATATAACTTTGTTCCCTACCAGATTTTTCGGCAACCTCTTTTTGAGTCATCTTTAATTGTTTGCGTCGTTCCTTAAGCATATTCCCATAAAACCAAGCAATTGAACTTTCGTCAAACTCATCACGAGTTTCAGTACCATGAACTCCATACTTTGCATCTAGCATATCATTTGTAGTAGAAAGTTTTGCTAATTTTTCTTCATTAATCTTTCTCATAACTCCAATTCTTTTAATATATTTTCAGCTTTATCTATTTCTTTCTTATAATCTTTCCTAGATTTCTTTAGAAATCCATTTAGAAGAATTATTCTAGTTGATTCAATCACATTTTCATGATCTATTGAAAACAATACCGATCGATATTCATTCGTCCCTACTGAAACTCTCATCTCATAGAAATCTGTATTCTCAAGTTTCTTCACAAACTTTTGAGGCAAGTTATACACTGTTTGAACAACGTTAAATACGTATTCAAATTTCCTTTTCACACTTTCAGATAATCCAGCGTAGAATTTCTCAAATTCTTCCGTCTTATAGATTATACGAATATCAATTCTATTAGTATCTTCGTAATTCATGATGCAAATATAACTAATTAGTTATATTTTTGCAAATAAAATGAGAAAAAAATATAAAATTTACAAATAAATAAAACTTATTTACAAAAAATGAGCCGCACTAATATATGCGGCTCAGAATTGTAAACTTATATGTTAAAATTATTATGGTAATACAGGACGGATTCCGCATCCAACCAAACGTTCTCTTGGCTCATATATTATACGTTCATCAAGAAGAGTAAATGCTTCTGCATAAGATTCATTATAGAATTCGTTACTTTTACGATCACTACACCAGTAAGTACCTATATATGTGTTTTCTAATATAAGATTATCTCCTGCATAAACCCCATTAAATGGTAAGTATATAATATTACCATTTTTATTACTAGTAATTTGTAAACCTATAAATTCATCATTTATAACTGTTGATATACTACAGTTATTTGGATCCATTAGTTCCATAAAATCACTAGAACTTGGCATTCTCCAATCGCCACCAAGTATGTGATTTGCGACATCATCTGATATTTCTAAAACATATTTCTCATCTAATTCATTATACTTGATGTATTGATTTTCAACATACCAAGAATAATTAGATATATCAAAAAAAGTTTTTGGAGAAGTTTCACCCCATGCAAAATAGTCTCCTGTTTCATATGATTTATTTGCGCCTAAATTACAAGTTGCCCATTTTATACCACTAGGTAAACCTAAATCTACATAAGAATGATTATTTGAATCAAACCCAGAAGAACTTAAAGTTGTAAAACTTTTATAACTGTCAATATAACTTAATGTATTATCAAAAATATATTGACTATTATTTATTATTAAATACGTTCTATAATAATATTCAGTTCCTGCTGCTAGACCATCAATAGTTAAAGTAAATTTTCCATTTATTAGATTATTAGCTTTATAAAAACAATCATAATATTTTTCTATATTTTCTATATCTGATATTATCCCCTCACTTACAAAGACACCAAATTCCACATCATTGTATTGAGTAATATCCATATAAATCATGCCAGAAAATGTAGCAGAAACTACACCTACATTTGTTACATCTAAAGTTTCTACTTGTTTTTTAATCTGTTCTGGTTTTTGACTTGGTTCTTGGTTCTCACAACTTGTAAAGAATGCTAACATACTTGCAAAAAGCAAGGAAATTTTAAATAAATTTGTTTTCATAATTAAAAAGTTTAATTGATTTTTTATAGTGTAAAATAATTCTTTTGGGTAAATACATAAAAAAACGTGGAGCTATTGATATTACATTTCAAATGAAGGTCCTGAGAAAACCTAAGAGCAAATGTAAACACAATAGTCCACGCAGTTATGCGCAGACATCAATGTTCATCATAGCTCTAATAAAAATTTCTCAGGTTTTCATTTGTCAGATGAGCATTACGCCTATCGTATATTTATGTATTTCTTATAATTCTATTTCTTTATATCTTATTCTTAATCTTATTTATTGTTTATACTGATGGAGTCACTGTTCCATTTATTTATTAAATAATATTTTTACGCTTCTAACTTCTCTATTGAAGTAGCTGATATTTCCTTATTAATTTTCTTCACTAATCCTTGAAGCACTGCGCCTGGACCGCATTCTACAAGTTGACCCATGCCATCTGCAACCATGTTTTGAACAGATTGAGTCCATTTTACTGGAGCGGTAAGTTGAGCA
This sequence comes from Candidatus Enterocola sp., assembly GCA_045612225.1. GTDB lineage: Bacteria > Bacteroidota > Bacteroidia > Bacteroidales > Paludibacteraceae > Enterocola. The sequence goes on along the minus strand of JAZKYP010000003.1, from coordinate 94,080 downwards.
ACTAGGTTTTTCTTAATTACTTCTGGATCTGTTTCGCCTTTTGTACTAACATTTTGATATACAGGGCAAATAGGAGTTTTGAAAGTAGTTTGCTCAATAGCTGCAGCAAGTTCTTCTTTTGCAGGATCCATAAGTGGAGAGTGGAATGCACCACCAACAGGAAGTTTAAGAGCACGACGTGCACCTGCTTCTGAAAGTTTTGCGCAAGCAGCATCAATAGCTTCGTGAGTACCAGAAATTACTAGTTGTCCTGGGCAATTGTAGTTTGCAGGCACTACTACACCATCAATAGAAGCACATATTTCTTCCACTTTTTCGTCGGCAAGACCAATCACAGCTGCCATAGTAGAAGGAACAGCTTCGCATGCTTTTTGCATTGCTAATGCACGTTTATATACAAGTTTTAAACCATCTTCAAAGTCTAAAGCACCAGCAGCAACTAGAGCAGAAAACTCACCTAAAGAGTGACCAGCCACCATATCAGGGGTGAATTTGTCAGCATTGGTCTTGGTTAAGATTACTGAATGTAGGAAAATAGCAGGTTGAGTAACTTTGGTTTGACGTAGGTCTTCGTCTGTTCCTTCAAACATCAAATCTGTAATTCTAAAACCTAATACTTCGTTAGCTTTTTCAAAAAGTTCTTTTGCCAACTCAGAATTTTCGTACATATCTTTGCCCATTCCTACAAATTGAGCTCCCTGACCAGGGAAAACATAAGCTTTTTTCATAATTGTTCTTTATTAAAATCTTTACATCTGCAAAATTACTTTATTTTTGTGTATTTACATTGTTTTTTTGTAAAATAGTGCATTTTTATGTAATTTTGCATTTATATGGCACTAATAAACGAGAATTATCTAAAACTTCCTGAGTATTATTTCTTCAACGAAATTCAACAAAAGGTTAATGCTCACAAGATAATCAACCCTAAAGCTAATGTTATTAGTTTGGGGTTGGGCGATGTTTCTCGTCCTATTCCAGCCTCTGCCCTTAAGGCAATGAAAGAAGCCATTGACGAACTTTCTGATGCCAAAACATTTAAAGGTTATGGTCCAGAAACTGGTTATAACTTCCTGAAAAACTGTATTATAAAGCACGACTATGCTCCTCGCGGTGTAACTCTATCACACGATGAGATTTTCATTAGCGATGGTTCAAAATCTGATGTGGGTAATATTGGTCACATTTTTGGTAGGGATAATATTATAGGTATTACAGACCCTGTTTACCCTGTATATGAAAATGCGGCGATAATGGGTGGACGTTCTGGATATTTAACCGACAACAACCTTTGGAGTAATATCGTTTATATTCCTTGTTCTTCAAAAAATAATTTTGTGCCAGAACTGCCAAAAGAAAAGGTTGACATTATTTATTTGTGTTATCCAAACAACCCTACTGGCATAGCCCTTACAAAAGCAGAACTAAAAAAATGGGTGGATTATGCACTTGAAAACCACGCCATTATTATATACGACGGAGCATATTTTTCATATATCACAGAAAAGAATGTTCCCCACTCTATTTATGAGATAAAGGGTGCAAAAAAATGTGCTATTGAAATAAGAAGTTATTCAAAAACTGCAGGTTTCACTGGTTTAAGATGCTCATACACAGTTGTTCCTCACGAAATTATTGGTTTTACCCTTTATGGTAACGCCATAGAAGTGAACAAACTTTGGCAACAACGCAACACCACATATTACAATGGCACTTCATACGTAATTCAAAAAGGTGCAGAAGCACTTTACTCACCAGAAGGTATGCAAGAGGTGAAAGAAATGGTGTCTTATTACCTAACCAATGCAAAAATAATAAGAGAAGAGCTTACAAAATGTGGTTTTGATGTTTATGGTGGTGTAAACTCTCCTCATGTGTGGGTAAAGACTCCTCACCACACCCCTTCTTGGCGATATTTCCAAGAACTTCTTTATGATATCAATGTGGTTTGTACTCCGGGTGCAGGTTTCGGTCAAATGGGCGAAGGCTATTTCCGCTTAACAGGTTTCAACTCCCGCGAAAATACCATAGAAGCAATGCAACGCATCTCCAACTGGATCTAATGTTTTTAAAAGGTAATTTTGTCGTTGTGCTTATGCTCGAAATCCTCATTTAGGTCCACTAAACTCCGGTTTCTCACACTGCGCACGCCTAAAAATTCCTCTTTTAAAACTCATTAGATTATAATAAAAAAACTCAGTTCGTTTGAACTGAGTTTTTTCTGTATTTAGGATTTTCTTATTTTATCTCCCAGGTTTCGTTAGTTTCTAGAAGCTCTTCAAAGTTATGATAATTTTTCTTTGTTGAAACTTCTTCGACTTGAGCATAAACTGCGTCGTTGTAGGTTGGAGCATCTACGTCGCGGATAACACCAAGTGCTACAGGGAAGTCTGGGCCTTCCATAAGAGCAAGTTTTAGTTGAAGAGTGTTATCTTCGCAGTGAGCATCGTGAACTAGAATATCTTTTTCGGTAATACCGTTTTCGCCGATTTTCACAACTTTAAGACCAAAACCTTCTTGCATAAGACCAAGTTCGCGGTTTTCACCGAAAATCATTGGTTTGCCGTGTTCTAGGTAGATAGCATTTTTAGAACGAAGTTCTGCTGTTGCAAGGCTATCGTGAGTACCATTGTTGAAAATAACACAGTTTTGAAGAACTTCTACCACAGAAGCACCTTTGTGACGTGCAGCTTTTACAAGTACATCTTCAGAACCTTTTAGGTCTACTGCCACACAACGAGCAAAGAAACGACCACGAGCACCGAAGCAAAGTTCTGCTGGACGGAATGGGTCTTCTACAGTACCGTATGGAGAAGATTTACTTACGAAACCACGAACAGATGTAGGAGAATATTGACCTTTTGTTAAACCATAAATACGGTTGTTTAGAAGAATCATATTTAGGTCGATATTTCTACGAAGTGCGTGAATAAAGTGGTTACCACCGATAGCTAAACCGTCGCCGTCGCCAGAGATTTGCCATACAGTAAGTTCTGGATTTGCAACTTTAACACCTGTTGCAATAGCAGCAGCACGACCATGAATAGTGTGCATACCGTATGTATTCATATAATAAGGTAGACGAGATGAACATCCAATACCTGAAATCACAGCGATTTCGTGTGGAGGCACACCAAGTGTAGCCATTGCTTTATGTAATGAATTTAATAATGCGTGGTCACCACAACCTGGACACCAACGAGGTTGTCCTGCTTTATAATCTTTTGCTGTATATTCTGACATAACTTAAGCTTTTAATAGGTTTGTAAATGCTTCAACTAGTTCATTAACCACGAATGGTTGACCTTTAACTTGGTTGAATTGGTTAAAATGAACACCTTCCACTTTAGAACGTAAATACATAGCGAATTGACCCATGTTTTGTTCTGCAACCACCACTTTAGGATATTTGCGAAGCACTTCTTCTGTGTTTTTAGGAAGTGGATTGATATATGTGAAGTGAGCTAAAGCTACTTTTTGACCAGCTTTATTCATTTCATCTACTGCTGAACGTAAGTGACCGTATGTACCACCGAAACCAACTACTAAAAGTTCTGCATCTTCAGCACCTTCTACTTCTACGTCTGGAACAGGGATTCTTTCCACTTTTTGTTGACGAAGAACAGTCATTAAGTGGTGATTTTCTGGTTCTGTAGAAATTGCACCTGTTTCGTTGCTCTTTTCTAGACCACCGATGCGGTGTGCAAAACCTTCTGTACCAGGAAGAGCCCAATAACGAGCACCATTTTCTTCGTTACGCATAAATGGAGTCCATTTACCTGCCATATCTGCAGTTACGTATTGAGGAGTAATTGAAGGATATTCAGCAAGTGAAGGCAGTCTCCAAGCAGCAGAACCATTGGCAATGAATGCGTCTGTTAGAAGAACTACTGGAGTCATGTGTTCAACAGCTATTTTACAAGCCATGAATGCTGCATCGAAGCAATCTGCTGGAGATTTTGCTGCGATAACTGGCATTGGGCTTTCACCGTTACGACCGTAAAGAGCTTGAAGAAGGTCTGTTTGTTCAGATTTGGTTGGAAGACCTGTTGATGGACCACCACGTTGAACATTTAAAATAACTAATGGAAGCTCAGCAATAACTGCTAAGTTCATAGCTTCACTTTTTAAACAAACACCAGGACCAGAAGTTGATGTAATAGCTAATGCACCTGCAAAAGAAGCACCTACTGCAGAAGCACAACCAGCGATTTCGTCTTCTGCTTGTACTGTTACTACACCTAGTGATTTGTGTTTTGAAAGTTCGTGAAGAACATCAGTTGCAGGAGTAATAGGATAAGAACCTAGGTAAAGGCGAAGACCAGATTTTTCTGCAGCAGCGATGAAGCCGTATGCTGTAGCCTTGTTACCGTTGATATCCATATATTTACCTGCTGCTTTAGTAGCTTTGCTATCCACTGTATAAGTGGTGCTTACTGAAGCATGAATATTGTGACCATAATCGTAACCTGCATTTAAAACTTTGATGTTTGCAGCTGCGATTTCTGGTTTTTTAGCAAATTTTTCGCGAAGCATTTCTTCTGCTGTAGATAGGTTTCTGTTGAATAACCAACAAACAATACCTAAAGCAAACATATTTTTACAGCGTAAGATAGATTTGTTATCTAAGCCTGATTCTTTTAATGCTTCTTTACACATGCTAGAGATAGGAGCCTCTACTACTGTGTTTTTAATACCCAATTCTTCAAATGGATTATCTGTTGTGAATAATGCTTTTTTAAGGTCAGATTCTTGGAAAGAGTCTGTATCCACAATGATAATTGAACGAGAAGAACAGAATTTGTATTGAGTTTTAAGAGCTGCAGGGTTCATTGCAATAAGAACATCGCATTTGTCACCTGGGGTTAAAACTTTATCAGAACCAATGTGTACTTGGAAACCTGATACGCCTGTTAAAGTACCTTGTGGGGCACGAATGTCAGCTGGATAATCTGGGAATGTACTAATATCATTTCCAGCAGTAGCAGAAATGGTAGAAAATATGTTACCAGCAAGCTGCATACCGTCACCTGAGTCGCCACTAAAGCGGACTGTTACATCTTCCAACGCTTCTATTTTCATCTGTTGTATAAATTAATGATTATTATTCTATTATTAAAGACGCAAATTTACATAAAAAAATAAAAATATGCAAAATAATTGAAATTATATTCAAAAATTTTGCATATTCACCCGTATATTCAATGAATATACATTTTTATATTACAATTGTGTTACAAATCTACTTGCTATCTCAAACCCTTCATTATATAAATCAACAAGCTTATTAATATCCTTCTCTATGCGACTCACTTGCAGTGGTTTTTCTGGGCGAATAACTAGAGCTCTACCCTCCGCTTCAAGTTTATCAATTAGATCAAGAGTTTTATTATAATTTGCAGCTCTTTGGTTAATTGCCTCTTGAAGTTTTGGATATTTCCTGTAAAACAAAGATGCCAAAGGATTGTTTTTCTCATCCTTTCTATAATCTTTATTTCTTGTAAGAACAATTACAAACTTTTTAAATCCTTGATTCATTGCATATTGCACAGGTATAGAATCGGAAATACCACCATCTAGCATTGGAATGCCATCAATTGTTACCATAGGTGCTGCAAAAGGCAAACTACTAGAAGCTTTTACAATTTCTATCACCCTATCTGCAGATGTTTTTTCATCCATATAACAAGGTTCACCTGTTAGGCAGTTTGTAGTTACCATTATAAAACGTTCTTTACGAGCAAAGTACGTATCGTAATCGTATGGACAAATTTCATTTGGAAAAGTCTCAAAAAGAAGTTTGAAATCCATTATATTACGTTGAGTAAAAAGGTATTTTAGACCAACATATCTATATTTTTCATAAAGATCGATGTTGCTTCTGCGCGCTCTGCCACGTTGTCTAGACATATAAGAAAGCCCGTTGCAAGCACCAGCACTCACTGCCACTGTAAAAGGGAAATCAATCCCTTTATCCAAAAATTTGTCTAAAACACCACTAGTAAAAGTACCCCTCATACCCCCACCTTCTAAAATAAGAGCAGTACTTTCATCTATTATAAAATGATTGTTCATAGGAGTTCTAAAATTTGGAATGCAAATTTAATTAAAAAAATCATTACCTTTGCACTTGCTATGAAAAAGATTATCACACTTATCGTTTGTATCTCGCTATCTCTTAGCGCTTTTGCGCAATTGAAAAAGGTGCGTTTGGGAAATAATAGTAACCAACATATCACACTGGGTATTGGTGCTTCATATCCAGTATTTGATTGCCCTGGCAATATAGGAGGTGCAGCAAATTTGTCTTACACCTATTATTTTATGCCTCAACTTGGGCTTCGTGGTGAAGCAAGTTACGCATATTTAAGATATAATAATGGTGTAGATGATGCTGTTCACGCTGGCGACATAAGCGCACAAGTGGTATTCAACTACTTCATAGACAGAGGTCAACGCCGTGAAAACAATCGTGGAAGTTTTGTACCAGAGAGAGCATATCTTTTTGGAGGCGTGGGATGCTTCTTATATGACGCACATGCCACTGGCAAAGATATTGGCGTGCATGCAAGTTTCCCTATCGGCACTGGCGTAGCATGGAGTGTGGGAGCAGATTGGTCTATTGGTCTTGATGCCACATGGCGTTTCACCCTTACAGACGATATTGATGCCATTGTGCCAGAAAAGTTTATGCCAGACTGCTACGCAACACTTTGTCTTTCAGTTACCTACAAAATTCCAAAACGCTGGGTCGGCAGTCCAAAAACTCACATCCGCACCAAAAAGAATAAACGTTGCGATCCTCGAAAAGGATGTGATTTTACGTTTGATTAAAAAATATTAATTTTAGAGAACAAATCCCTCCTCTAAAATTAATATTAAAATTTATTAGATTTTTGTGCTAAAAAATTTTAGTATATCAAATCATTTTACTACATTTGCATCGCTTTTACGGAAAGGAAGTTTGGGTGAGTGGCTTAAACCACCAGTTTGCTAAACTGACGAACGGGCAACCGTTCCGGGGGTTCGAATCCCCCAGCTTCCGCAAACTTTAATAAGAATAGAGCAGCAACCGGATGGTTGCTGTTTTTTTTATTTCTAAGAATCACTAAAAGTTTACTTTTAAAGTGAGTTTTAGAAATAAAAAATAGACATGCCTTGGCATCTCTATTCTTATTAAAGTTTGCAAGGATCCTCGCGGGAGCGAGGGGATGATGTTTTGCAAAGCAAAACTCAGGTGTATTTCAATCGAAAACTATGAAAAAGTCACAAAATATTTGATTTTTTCATAGTTTTCGATTATTTTTGGGTGTTGATTTATTTTTATTACTATGAAAAGAAAAATAACAGAGCGCTTAATCGAATGGAAAAATAGGCCAAACCATAAACCATTAATATTACAAGGTGCAAGACAAGTAGGTAAATCATATATTTTAGAAGAATTTGGGAGAAATCATTACAAAAACTACGTAAGTGTTAGTTTAGATTTAGTTACAGACTTACAAAACTTTTTAAAGGAGAACATTAATCCTTTAGAAATTATTGCATATTTAGAATCTCTTTTCAATACTAGGATATTACCTCACGAAACTCTTGTAATTTTAGATGAAATCCAAGATTGTAAGCGCGCCCTACTCGCTCTTAAATATTTTCAAGAAGAATACCCACAATATGATATTGTTGCTGCAGGTAGTTTATTAGGAGTTGCCGTAAACAAAGGCGTAAAAGAAGATGATGACAATACTTCAAATCTAAATAGAGAAATTGAAGATGAATTTTCGTATCCTGTGGGTAAAGTTGACGAACTTACATTATACCCTATGGACTTTGAAGAATTTCTTTGGGCTACCAATAACGACGTGTTAGCAGAAGAAATTAGGAATCACTACAACACAAATACTGCCATGCCAGATTCTGTCCACAAAATGGCACTAGACTTATATCAAAAATACCTAGTTGTGGGAGGTATGCCAGAAAGTGTAAAGAAATTTGTAGAAACCCATAGTTATATAGAGTGTCGTACCATTCAACAAAGCATATTAAATGGTTACGACGCTGATATGAGTAAATATGCAAAACCTTCTACTACAGTTAAAATCCGCGCATGTTGGAACTCTATTCCAGCACAATTAGCAAAAGAGAATAAGAAATTTCAATATAAATTAGCAAAAAAAGGAGGTACTGCGAGTTTCTTTGGCGAGGCTATAAGTTGGTTAGTGCTTTCTGGTATTATTCTTAAATGCAAATTAGTTAATCATGGATATATTCCACTTTCTGTATATGAAGACGATAGCGACTTTAAAATATACACTTTAGATGTGGGACTACTTGGAGCAAAAGCTCAAATGCCTATAACATTGCTTTTAAACGCTGTTTCTGAGAATAATATCTTCCTAGGTGCTATCGCTGAAAACTACGTGGCTCAATCACTAAAAGCAAATGGTATTACATTAAGATATTGGAAAAACGATAATACCTCTGAACTTGAATTTGCAATTCAAGATAGCGACAAAGTAATACCTGTAGAGGTAAAGAAAGGAACAAAAGTAAGAGCTATTAGTATGAATACTTTTATTCAACAATATGGTTGCAGCATTGCATACAGAATTTCAAGCAAAAACTTTGGATTAGAAAACAACATAAAATCAATACCTCTGTATGCAGTATTCTGCATTACATCTGATTAATTTTATTTCTACCGTAAAAATAAAGGTAAAAAATAAGCAGTTGAACTATTAATTATAGTTTTCAACTGCTATTTTTACCTTCTTTTTTAATTATATTATTTCGCTTTCAACACAGGACGAATAGTTAGACCTCCAAAGCAGTCAGTAGCACTCCAAGCAACATTGTTTGAAACAAATGCCAAAATAGATGCATTACCAACACGGTCTTGATACAACGTACTACTCCAATAGCAACCCCAAGACCCAACATTTTTTAAGTCTGAATTAGCACGATAACCTGCAGCTGGTAAAAAAATACTATTACCATTAAAGCCTGTTACTGTGTAACCATTAACACCATTTATTGTAGTCCAAGTCCAAGTGCATTTACGAAGTTCATCTTGTTCATCTCTAGTTGGCATACGCCAATCACCACCCCAAATAACATTAGCAACGTCATTTTTAAGTGGAAGTGGACTTATATTACTTGTATTAGTATAATTTGAACTACTATAACTTGACTTAGTTGTGATTTCTCCCCATGCAAAATAATCACCGTAATCCTCTGGAGTATCTGCACCCACATTCATTGTAGCCCAAAGTGTACCAGATGGAAGACCTAAATCTACATATTCATGACCATTAGCATTTATAGAAGGGATATAATCTTCAATACCTATGTATGCCACATCAGACATTAAAAATTCTACTTTACCTCCATCTATTGTATGAACATATAATGTCTTTTGAGCCATAGCTAATACAGATAGCATTAGCATTGATATGATAAATAAAATATACTTTTTCATAAGTCATTATTTTTTTATGAATTTTACATATTGATTATTTATACGAAGGATATATGTACCTTCATTCAAAGAGGTTACATCCAACTCTGTACCTTTAGTATTAATAATTGATTTACCTGTTAAGGTATAAACTTCTAGTGATGTATTTTCATCTACACCTTGAATGCTTAAGGTATTTACCACAGGGTTTGGATATACATAAATTGACGTAACATTTAGTTCTTCTACACCAGTTTCTTTTTCTGCAAAAAGTATTTTTACATAACCAGTATATTGATTTCCTTCATTATCTACAATTGTCATTGAAGCACTATTTGCATCAGCAATCACATTTATACGATTTACACTAGCAAGTGCATAAGCAGTCTTATTTCCATCGGCAGATACTGCTACCATTTTATCAACTTCTGTAGCGTAAATAAAATTGGCTACAGAAAAAGCAAACATTAGAAAAAATAATTTTAGTTTCATAATATTATGTTTTTTATCAAATCTATTTATCTCTAACTAAACGTACCGACTGTCCATTTGTTTTATTATCGAAGAACATATATGCATCGCTAGAAGAAATATAAAAGCAAAACATGAAAGGATCCTCATCTTCATTTGCAGACCAATAGTTACCAATATTCTTAATTGCTGCAACTTCTGAACCATAGCGATAACCTGCTATAGGAAGAAATATAGCTCCAAACATTTCCAAAACAGACCAATCTGAAGCAGTTAATGTTTGATAAAGACCATAACAATCTACACAAGTGTGAATATAAAAACCTGTTTTGAATGTTACATCTTTCGGACAAGCCCAATTATCTGGAAGAAGAATAAGACCATTAACTCCCTCTACCTGAGCGACTCCCATTAAATTCATTGCATTTTCACGTCCGCTAATAAGATATTCCCACTCATCATTGCTTAGTGTACGCCATGTATTAGGTTCATAATCACCTATTTTATTAACGCCCCAATCTATAAATGTAGGGTAATCCTCATTTTCTTCACTTGAATTAGTTGGATTATTACCTGTACCCCAACCAAATAAATCTATCCAACCATTATAATTCGAACTTATATTAATATTTTCTTCTCCTACATAATCCAATTGAGAAGGAGCGAAACGCCATTCATTATTTGCAGGATGATACTGTAGATTACCTTTTGAAAAAATTACAGTTTTATCTTCTCCAACAGAAAATGGTTTTGCACTATAATCAAAAACTGGGGCATCATCAGGTTCCGTTTGAGTATCTCCAAAATCTATGTATGCCACATCAGAGGCAACAAACTCAATTTTTTCTCCATTAATTTTTTGAATACATAATTTCTTTTGTGCAATAGCCAATGTTGAGACTATTAGCAAAGAAAAGAGCAATAAAGTAAACTTTTTCATAATTTTATAAATTTGTTTAATATTTTACATATAGTTAACCTTCCACCCCTACCTCTTCATTCTTTGTTCTCTGATTCTTTGGTTCAAAGCTTTTTGGTATGCACGGGCATTGCGTGAGTGCTCGCTGAATGTGGCGGCATAGTTGTGAGTGCCAGAGAAGTCGGATTTAGCACAGAAATAAAGGTATTTATGTGGCACAAAATCTAGTACTGCATCGATGGCTTTTGCACTTGGAATGCGGATTGGTCCAGGAGGAAGCCCCGCGTATTTATAAGTATTGTATGGCGAATCTATTTGGGTGTGTTTTTTAAGCACACGATTTAGGGTGAAATCGCCAGTGGCATAACGTGCTGTAGGACAAGCCTGTAGTGGCATACGTTTCTTTAAACGATTAAGATAAACACCTGCTACCATGCGGCGATCTTCAGCATTATTGGTTTCCTCTTCCACTATAGAAGCCAAAATATGAATATCTTTAATGCTTAGTCCTGTTTTGCGAGCCTTTGCTCTGCGCTCTTCGTTCCAAAATTTTTCACGAGCATCTAGCACCACAGTTTCCACCTCTTTTGGAGTTAAACACCATTGTATAGCTGTGTCCATGCGAACAAAAAGTGCCAATGAACTTTCTTTTGTTAGACCATATTTGCGAAGAAGCGTATCTGCAAGAAATTGGTCGGCAAGCGAAGCAGAATCCACAGGAAGTTGACGTGCAAGATTGCGTGCCACCCAAGGGGTGTAACGAGTCATTTTCAGTTGAAGTTTTGCCTTGTTGCTAAGTCCGTATGCAAGTCTATTTACAAAATTTCTATTGCCAAGATTTGGTTCAATATCATATTTACCGCATTCTGGTGCAGGTTTTTCAAGATATTCAATACAAGTTTGCAAATCCTTAACAGACTTTAGCCAACCATTAGAATCTAGTTTCGCCACCACATCTTCCCAAGTTTCGTTTGGCTCTACATAAAGGTATTTATATGTAGCAGACTCTGGGTTTGCATTGATATTTGGTGCTAGGAATATCTTATAAAAGTAGTAACCTACCCCACCGGCTACCGCCAACAAAACAAGAATTATTATTAAAATTATTTTTTTCATTTTTCTATATTTAGGCGTGCTGCCATTTCAATTGTACGTAACTTATCTTTATAAAAGTTATTGGCATTTACTTTGTCGATGGCAAGGGCTGCATCTGAGTTTCCTTCCCAGCGGCGGCAAAGGTAAAGCGAGTTGTAAATGCGACCAATTTGGTATTCGCGGCTAAAGCGTAAGCCAAGAGCATAATCTTCTCCATAACTTACGTTTGGCACGCCATATTCACGAAGTAGCGAAGTGAAAAATGCACGAGGAGCACCCAAACCATTTATACGAAGCGCATTGTTGCGTCCATTGTCTGGAGTCCATTCCGCGTGGTCTATAAGTCCAGGAGGTAGCACTTCCAAATTGAAATTTGTCATGGTATAAGAACCAATAAGCATAGCACAATTTTGTGCATAAAACTCATCCACAATTTGTTGTAGCACATTGTCGCCATCGTAAAGGTCGTCGCTATCTAGTTGCACCGCAAACTTACCACAAGCAGGGTTGTTTACACCCTCCATCCAGCAACCACCAATGCCAAGAGTGGTAGATTCTGGCACTATATGCACCAAACGAGCATCTTCCGCTGCAATTTCTTTTAGCAACTCTGTTGTGCCATCGGTAGAATGATTGTCAATGACAATTACATTGAATGGGAATGATGTTTTTTGACTAAGAGCAGAACGCACTGCATCTGCCACAGTTTTCACACGGTTGCGCACAGGAATAATTACAGAAGCCTCATTTTCAAATGCTACTCTAGAGAAATCAACATCTTTAAATTTAGGTTCAAGATATGCACCAGTTTCTTTTAGATATGCAGTAAACGCCTTCTCCATTTCAATTTGCACAGCACGATTGCGAGGGTTAACATAGTCGAATTGTTTTTCGCCACTTTTGCGAGTATCTTCTTCCATTTCTGTGTAAAGAACCTCATCAATGTGAACAATTTCTCCTAAATTTGACAATGCCAAACGAATTGCATACCAAGTAGCAAACTCATATTCTGCAATGCTTACTGCACGCACATCCTCTACTCTAACTAGCACCAATGAACCAAAATTGAAATCATCGCGCACGCTACCTAGTTGATACTCAATAGTTGGCACTACGCTGGTTTCACCATTCATCACTTGATAATAATTTGAATAAACTAGCGAAGCACCTGTGTCGTTTGCCACAGAAACAAAGCGTTTTAGTGACTGAGCAGAAAGTTCCAATGGCGAAACCTTAAGGTAAAGTAAAGCATAATCTGTATCTAAACCTTGTAGTAGTGGCAGCAAAGAAGCATTACCTGCATTTTTACCCAATACTACGCATTCGTTCACTCCTGCGTTTAAAAATGATTGTTGCAACGCGTCGTCTTGTTGCAAAAGAACTGCTGTAATTGTAGACATAGTTTATTTATTATGTGTTTTTGTAAGGAATTCTTCACGGTCTTTCACCACTTTAGCCTTTTTAGCATACATAATTAGTCTTAAAGATTGACCATAACTAAAGTAATTTATCATCCAGTTGAAGAATACAATAAATTTATTTTTTACACCTAAAATAGAACGTAGGTGAACAACTAGCCACATAAGCCATGCAAAGAATCCGCCCATTTTAATGCCTGCAAACTCTGCCACAGCCTTGTTTCTACCTACTGTAGCCATTGTTCCAAGGTTTTTATAACGGAATGGTTTCATTTCTTTGCCTTTATCTAGTCTTTTTAGGTTCTTGGCTAAAAGATTGCCTTGTTGGATAGCCACTTGAGCAAGTTGTGGGTGTCCTGCTTGCCAATTTGGATCTACATTTGGCATTAAACATTGGTCACCAATGCTATAAACATCCTTCATACCTTGCACTTGGTTAAACTCATTTACCAAGAATCTACCGCCACGACCAATGCTTTCTGTTGGCATTTTATCTATTTTTTGAGCTGTTACACCTGTTACCCAGATAAATGTACGTGTAGCAATCGTGCTACCGTCGTTTATATAAACAGTATTGTCTTTGTAGTCGGTAACAAGTTTGTTCAACAACACATTTACACCCATTGTGCGCAAATATTTAAGCACGCTGGCAGATGATTTTTCACTCATTGCAGCTAGCAAACGTGGTTGAGACTCTATCAAATAGATATTCATCAAACTATTAGACAAATCTGGATAGTCTTTTGGAATCACAAAATTCTTCATTTCAGACAATGCTCCTGCCACTTCCACACCTGTAGCACCACCACCAACGATCACCACATTAAGTAGTTCTTGGCGTTCTTTTTCTGTGGCACAAGTAAGAGCACGCTCAAAATTGTCTAGCAATGCATTACGCAGACCCATAGATTCAGAAAGGTTCTTCATAGGAATAGACTCTTCCTCTATGTGTTTATTTCCAAAGAAATTGGTAGTTGTACCTGCCGCAAGCACCAAATAATCGTATGAAAGTTTGCCTATAGAAGTTTGTATAATTTTTTCTTCTGGCATAATGCTAAGCACACTTGCCAAACGGAAATAAAAATCTTTTCTACGTTGGAAAATACGTCTAAAAGGGAACGCAATACTACTTGGTTCGATACCTGAAGATGCCACTTGATAAATAAGTGGAGGGAATTGATGATAATTATTTTTATCAACCAAAACTACTTGATAGTTTGAGTTTTTAAGCTTTTGAGCTAGTTTTAAACCGCCAAAACCACCACCAACAATAACAACTCTTTTTTTGTCTGATTTAGGAATATTGCAACTCATAATTTTAGTCTTTATTCATTTAAAAACAATCTCATTAAATGTTTGCGGACTTCATCACCAATAACGCTTTCAAAAGGGAAACCTGCCACTACAATTTTTGATTTTTTACCAACTGTAATTGCCGCTGGCAAATTTGTATCTGCATAGTGTAAAATCGTTTTGCTTTTTTTATCTTCTGGCGAAATAGCCTCGGCATTTTGCACAAAATATTGTTTGGCATTTGGCCAAATTTGTAAATGATAAAACATTTTTTGAGACTCTGCATAGAGCAATCCATTTTGCGTAGCTGAATCTTGCAAAAGTTTAAAACGAAGACCTTTTTGCATAAACACATCAGATTTTTCTGATGATGCCACATGAGCACCTGTTATGATAAGTCTATGTTTTTTCTGTTGAACATATTCAAAAAGTGCTTGTTGCAAATTGGTTGGATACAATTCAAAAAGAGGTGTATCGCATTGTTTGCCCAAGATAAGGTCAACCACGTCGTAGTTGTTTATCAAAGTAACCGCATTCTTACTACAAGAAGAAAACGAATACCCATTCTCACGAAGTGCTTTGCCATGAATATAAGGATAATTGAACGTATTACCTTGAATCACAGTAGCAGTGTCTCTTGCCGATGCACCTGAACCTGGATAGTTGTCGTTTTTGTAAGGCACACCTTGTTTAAACTCGTATTGCTCGCCCACAAAAGACAAATCGTAATGATATGGCACACCATAATCCAATTGGTGTTTAAAGCCAGCCTCTGTCTCTGTTACAAAATAGTGAGGAGATGCCACCCTATCGAAACCATTGATAATCAACGCTTCACCTTTTGAATCAGAGAGTTGACACACCGACAATTCTTCCGAAGGGAAACTTTCTCCACCTTGATTCAACGCCGTAATTTTATAACGATAAAGCACATCGTTTTCAATTGGAAGCATACAAGAATTTCCTTTTACAAGCACCCCATTGTCGAAACTGCCATCCTCTTTTCTGGTGTAAACCTTATAAGCTGTTGGATAGGCAGACTCTTCTAGTTTATCAGTTGCAGGCTTCCAGCTCAATTGCACAGAATCGTTTTTCAGCACAGCCGAAAAAGTGGTAATTGGCAAAGGTTGCACCACATAGCCTGTGCCATACATTTCTGAAAGGTAACGAAGCGATGCTTTGTAAATAGCCCTCGCCACAGTAAACTGAAATGCTGGGTGATGTGCATAACGCATATCGGCAAAGTTTTGGTGCGAAAGCAATTCTACAATAAGCGATGGCACGGCTGGGATGCGAGTTTCTACATAACTGCGATGCCAAATGCCACGTGAAGGCCATTCTATTTTGAAGGTAGAACGCAAATCTTCTACAATTTGTTTCAACGCATAGTTTGCAAAGTCGTTGTTGGTGAGTTGGTTATAACCTGTTGGAGCCAAAGAGTCTGAAGTACAAACCAGCAAAGTGCCGATAATACTATCCGGTGTACCTACCCCTGCATCTGTATGGACAGCAAGCGACAAATCCAACGGAATACCCACACCAGGATAGTCTGGATTTACATCAGAACCTCCTGAGAGAAAGTTTGTCCACTTTGCTCTACCATAAAGGTCGTCGTAATAATCGTTGTCTTTGTCTGGTTTTTGGTTGTAAATAATGCTATCTGGCGCACCAAACTGACGAAGATAATACACTGCCGCATCTACAAAGGCTGGCAAATTGTCGTTTAACACACTACAACCACCACCCACGTGCACGCGAGTAATATCCCACTGTTTTTTGTCTACCTCATTGTAGAAACGCACTTCAATGCTATCTTTTATATAAAGTGGGTCTAAATATAGCCAAGTATCGCCACCAATTGTTGTATTAATTTGGTACTTTGTTGTAACACCTCCGTGCTTCACTTCGCATTGAAGTTTTGTTGCTTTGCATCCATTAGGATATGCCACTCGCACCCAATAAGTATCTGGATGAGTAACGCGACCTTTGAAGACTTTTTCGGTCACTGAGCCTGTCGAAGCCTTATCCTTTTCGGTCACTGAGCCTGTCGAAGCCCCTAACTCCACCCCCTCATTATGCCAATCCCTTTCACGAGGCATATACACCTCAGCACCCGCACCACGAAGCATAGGAAGCAAATAATTTAGCACTATTTGTGTGCTAAGCATATCTTCTACAGTACCAAAAAGCGCAGGGCGTTGCCAACGAATTTTATCATTGTTTTTATCGTAATAAAGCCCATGACTATTCCATAGAGCAATATTTCTACCAAGCAGACCTTGAGACGGTTTCCAAGGATTTGACAAATGCGTAAGTGCCACTTGCCCAGTCTTATAAGGCAAGTATCTACTCTTGTCAACATCATTTTTTTTACGAAGATAGTTTGGAATAAACGCCTCAATAGGATGTTTTCGGCTTACAATGCTAAGTTTATATTGAGAATATGAAGGCGGAAGTTGCGCACGCAGCGAATCATAAATATCCGCCACAATGCTATCGTTCATCGGAATGTTTGAAAGGTGCTCGCTAATCTCCACTGTGCATTTCTTGCCATCTATCACAATCGACTCCACCTTATACTCATTTAACACATTGTTGATAACGGTGGTATGATACGAAAATTTTTTAAGCGGCAACTTACGCACCTTTGTAGGCTTTGCCAACGCAGAAAAGCCTAACACACAAAGGATTACGAATATAATACAGAATCGCTTAAGCATACCTTAAAAACAACTTCAAATTTACGATTTTTTTACGAGAAAACGCGTTATTATTCAATAATACTCAACATATTTTTGTAAATTTGCACAACTAGTTTTACAACGACAAAACACTTATGAAACTTATAGCAGATAGTGGTTCTACCAAAACGGCGTGGGCTGTGGTGGAAAATCCAAATAATGTAATCAAAACCGATGGTATAAATCCAATTTTTATGGATAGCGTGCAAATAGAAAACACCTTGCGCACACAGTTGGTGCCAAACATTGCAGAAACTATTACAGAGGTATATTTCTACGGTGCGGGTTGTGCCAATGAAGAGAATATAAACGTGGTGAGAACTGCAATTCAGAGTGTTTTTGGCGATATTAAAGTGGAAATTGCATCAGACCTATTAGGTGCAGCACGTGGTCTTTGCGGACACCAAAGTGGCATTGCGTGCATTCTTGGAACTGGTTCAAACTCATGCCTTTACGAAAACGACAAGATCAGTTGGAATGTGCCGGCACTTGGTTTTATTCTTGGCGACGAAGGCAGTGGTGCTGTGCTTGGAAAACTTCTTATGGGCAATATTTTTAAGAATCAATTGCCAGAGGCTGTAAAGCAAGACTTCGTTCAAACATACGGCTACAATATGATGGACGTGATTGAAAAAGTGTATCGTCAGCCCCTACCCAACCGCTTTTTAGCATCATTTGGACCATTTATTTCCAAACACATCGCTGTGCCTGAAATGTATAATATGGTTTATGGTGCGCTAGAAAGTTTCATCGTGAGAAACGTGAAACAATATCCAACAGATAAATATCCTGTAAACTTTACAGGTTCGATTGCGTATTATTTTGCAGATATTTTAAAAGACCTATCGGTGAAATATAATTTCAAGATTGGTAAAATAGAACAAGACCCGTTAGAAGGGTTAATTGAATATCATCAATAGAATGAGCAGAATAAAAAAGAGGTTGCTAATTTTACATCTTAAATTTTCGTTTTGTTGATAAGATTTATAGAAAAATGTTAAATTTGCAATCCAAAATAAAAACACATGAAGTTTATCAGTTTCGGGAGCGGTAGTAGTGGCAATTGTTATTTCATTGGTGATGAAAACTATGGCATACTAATAGATGCAGGACTTAGTTCAAGAAAGACAAAAAAATACCTTAAGGAAGTTGGTTATGATTTGAGTCAAATTTATGGCGTATTCATCACCCACGACCACTTTGACCATATCAAAAGTGTAGGTACATTGGGTGAAGTGCACAACATCCCGGTGTATTCTACAGAAGAGATTCTTAAAGGGATAAACAAGTGTTATAAAATCACTGAAAAACTATATCAAAGCAAAAGACCTATTACTATAGGCGAAGAAACCGTAATAAAAGATTTTAAAATCACTCCATTTGAGGTGGAGCACGACTCTAGCCAATGCGTTGGATATTTTATAGAGTTTAAGGGAGAGAAAATCACCATTGCCACCGACCTTGGAGGCATAAATGACGTTGCAAAACAATACATTTGTGCGGCAGACCATGTGGTAATTGAGGCAAATTACGATGAGCAAATGCTCATAAACGGCAGGTATCATTATTCTCTAAAACAACGCATTTTAGGCGGGTGTGGACACCTAGCCAACCACGTAACTATGAATTTCTTGGCAGAAAACTTCCAACCTCATTGGAAAAACATTTTCTTTTGCCACCTAAGCCAAAACAACAATACTCCAGACACAGTAATGTGCGCTGCAACAACCGCATTGCAAGGGAAAGATGTGAATCTTGCACCTCTACCTCGCACAAGAATCTTAGAAGTAGAGTTATAAAAAAAGCGAGTTTTATAACTCGCTTTTTTTATTTTGTTTTACCATAAACGTTTTGGATATACTCCTTTTGAAATCAAGTCGTTAATTTGCAACAAAACATTAGGTTTATCCTCAATGTAGGTTACACCAAACCATTTTGCAGAAGTTTCTAGCACTTTTACTTTGGCTCTGCCGTCGTTGATAAGTGTATCCACCATAGTTGGAATATAGAATTCTGCTTTAAGTTCTTTTTCGTTTACCTTAAGGAAGTCTTTGAATGCTTCGTATGAATAATCAAAATATTCTGGAGTGAAGCCCCACATATTCATAGAGACTGGAGTATTTTGTGCTACTTTCTTTTCTGTGCCATCTTCGTTGTGGTTAACGATTACTCCGTTTACTTCTTCAAGTTTTGTGTGTTCTTCGATAGATGTTAAATATCCGTTTTCGTCTGTTTCGCAAACACCACGAGATACTGTACCGCTATTTGAAAGAGTGTTTTTCACAGGGAAACCAACCATGCAGTATTCACCTTTTTTACCCTCCATAGAAACAAGTTCTTCACAAAGAACTTTGAAAGATTCATAGCCATAGAAGTCGTCGCCGTTGATTACAGCAAATGGTTCTTTCACCACTCCACGACCCATAAGCACAGCATGATTTGTACCCCAAGGTTTCACGCGTTCTGGATTTGGAGTAAATCCTTCTGGCAGATTATCAAGGTCTTGGAAAACAAGTTCTACCTCGATTTTATCTTTAAATTTAGACACTACGATTTCTTCAAAGTCTTTTGCAAAGTCTCTTCTAATAACGAATACCACTTTACCAAAGCCTACTCTAATAGCATCGTAGATAGAGTAATCAATGATTGTTTCGCCATTTGGACCTAGACCGTCCATTTGTTTTAAACCACCATAACGGCTTCCCATACCAGCCGCCATAACAAATAATGTAGGTTTCATATTTTTTATTTTATATTATTTTTCAAAAAGTTTACTATTCTATTATAAAGGTGTGGTTGAAGAAGTGATGCTGTAAAGCTTTCATCCTTGTTTGGATAAAGTTGCATTTCAAATTGCACTCCTGCCTCTACAAGTTCTTCTATTAGGCGGTTTGTGTTTTCAATAGAGTTCATGCCGTCGTTCATAGAGTGAACTATAAGAAGTTTACCTTTAATATTTTTTGCGTTACCAATAGCAGAGTTGGTTCTATAACCTGCTGTGGCACCGTGTTGTTTCATATAGCGTTCCACCACAGCCTTATTGTAATTGACAAGGTCTGTTACTGGAGAAATTACTATTCCACCCACAAATGGAGTTTTTTCTTGCATAAGTGCAGAAAGCACCACTCCACCAGCCATGCGGTTACCCATCATAAACACGTTTTTAGAGTTTGCAATACCTGCCTTAATTAAGCCTTTGGCTGCTGCTATATAGTCTAAAGCTGGTACTTTAAAGATATTGCCATGAGTAGATTTCTTATAATACTCACCATATCCCACAAAACCATGTGTTGTCACTTGAGCCACTACATAACCTTGTTCTGCAAGTTTATATGAAATATCTTTCTTCCATTGGTTTTGTGTATCTACCACATCAAATACCACAGGAGCATTGGTAATACCAGGTTTTCTGATAATCCAACCTGACAAACTATCTGTAAATTGGAAGAATTCTTTCTTGATAGTTTCATCCATCACATCTCTGTGAAGTTCACGAATAACATCACCATTTGAAGAACACACAGAATAGATATGTGGTTGATTTACATTACTATAAATAAGTTCAAAGTTCTTGTAGTCTTTTGAGAAGAATGCATCATTGGTACCTTCTTCCACTGCAATTGGCGTACGTTTTTTTGTCTTAGTATTTATAGCATAAACACCACGATTTAGAGGGCCATTGCCGTTTGATTGGTAGAAAATCTGTTTAGATTTTGCATCGTAACCATAAATCTTAGTTACGTCATACTCACCAGTACCCACTTGATAAATGTATCTGCCGTTGTTTAAAGAATACACGTGTAAGTGGTTATAACCATCTTTTTCTTCTAGCACGCCAAACTCGCTGGCATCTGGAAACATCAAGATATAAGAAGCATTCTCTGGAGAGATAAACTTATCTTCTTTGTAGTTGTAAATGCGTTTTGCAATAAGAGTATTCACATCTACAAGTGCTATGCTAAGCTCTGTTTGCAGGCGGTTTAGATACATTACCACAAATTGGTTTTCATTGTTAGTCCATTGAATATGAGTAATATAACCATCTACAAACTGTGGCAATTCCACTTGTTTATTCCATTTATACTGTACGTTGTAAATATAAACTTGTTGGTTTTTGATATAAACAAGAGAAGAATTGTCGGCAGACCAAGCCATAGAAGTAAGTTCGCCAAAAGCTTGAGTAATTTTGTTGTGACGAATACCATTTGCTACATCATTACCGCCGTCTGTGGTCACTTGCACTTCTGTATCAAACTGCAATCTTTTTATAAAAATATTGTTATTTCTAACAAAAGCCACCATATTACCATCGTTAGAGAATATTGGTGCTATTTGTTTGCCATTGTTAGAAAGTTTTTCTGCTCTATTTGTACCTATTCTATAAATGTAATACTCATTATCACTTTTAAGAAGCACTTTATCTTCTGCAGGAGAAAAACGAAACGCTTCCACCATTTGTAGTGGCATATTTCTCATTTTTGAGA
This sequence comes from Candidatus Enterocola sp., assembly GCA_045612225.1. Lineage (GTDB taxonomy): Bacteria > Bacteroidota > Bacteroidia > Bacteroidales > Paludibacteraceae > Enterocola. The sequence continues at coordinate 72,205 of JAZKYP010000003.1, read as the reverse complement.
ATACCACAAGGGTATCTTCCTTACCTGTTTTATAATCTCCTTTTAGCAATAATTGTTTATTATCAGAAAGGCGAGCATAGTCTTTTGCATTATTCATAGGCACTAAAACAGGCGCAGAATAAGCCAACGTAGCTAATAACGTCAAAAATATTATACTAACTAATTTTTTCATTTTTTATCCAATCTAATATATTTTTCTTATACTCTAGACATATTACCATTACATATGAAAGTAAGAAAAATACAATAGCATATTTTGGAGCGGTTTTTAGAGGGTGATTTTCGTATATATCAGAAATTGATAATGTAGTCACTTGTTCCACTGCCAAAGTGTCATTTTTTAAAGTATGTTCTAAATTTATCACTTTAGATTTCAACAACATAAGGTCGTTTTGAATCCATTGATTCTTATCATTAATACTAAAGGTTTCGCCAGAAGTGCCTAATACTACTTTGTTTGCTTCATTTGTAAAATATGAAATATAACGAAGTGAATCCAACACCTTTACTTCATCTTTAAATGTCTTTAATTCGCTTTTCATTACAGATAGTCTTCTTTCATTTATTGTTGCAAAAGAAGATTTTTCATTTATATATTTTAAAACAGCATCAGTAAAAACAGATAAATATGATGTATCCTTAGACAACACCTCTAATGCAAATAGATGAGGATTAACCTTATATTCTTCAGAGTACTCTCCATAAGTATCATTAGAATCCACCTTGTATGTAGCAAATGTAGAATCTTTAGATATTACTTTATGTGGTTTTATTTCAACTAAATTTGAAAGTGTTTCTTTATCTATTTCTATTAATTCAGACAATCTATCTCTGTTCATAAAAGCCAAAGCTTCTATTTCTTTAATTAAACCAGAATTCCCTCCTACATTATTCTTTACAATAATTTCAGATTTATTTTCCTTAAAAAATACATTAGGAATAATCACAGATATTAATAGACCTAGTATTATAGCCATTAAAAGAATATACCATCTTTTTAAACCAATCTTTACTACTATAGCCATAGGCGTAAAGATATTTTTAACTAGTAGGGCCCAGCAAATTTTTATTAAGTCTAATAAATCTAATTCTTTTTCTTTATTTTCCATATTTTGATAATATTATCTAAGTTTTAATAACTGTCCTACTTCTGGTTTTGATTCGTATGACATATTATTCAAATCATAAAGACTATGAAGACGGATTCCATATTTTTGAGAGATATCGTGCATAGACTCACCTTTTTCTACCACATGAACACCATCACCCCATGTTATCTTTTTCTTTTTCTTTTGTAAATATATTATAGAACCTTCTTCTGGCTGACGTGTTTTTCTATCCACGTCGTTGTATTTATAAATAAGCCCAAAAAGGATATTATATTTCTTTGCTATTGTATAATATGATTCACCATTTTGCACATAAATATGTTTTAACCCAGATTCATTTTTAGTTACTTGTTGTTTTACTGGTGTAGCTACATTTTCTTCTTTTGAAGTATAACTTTGTTGGTCATATTTATGTAAATCGTATCTTTCTATCAGTTCAATAAGTCGTTTTGGGTAGTTTGGGTCTGTGGCATAGCCAGCTTGTTTAAGACCTTTTGCCCAAGCCTTGTAATCTGTTTTATCCAATTCAAACAAGAAAGAATAACGAGATCTATCTTTCAAAAATTGAGAATGGTCTATAAAAGATTCTTCTGCCCTATCATATTTTCTAAAGCACTCATTGTTCTTGTCGTCATCGTGATAAATCTTTTCTCCAGACCAATCATTATGACATTTAATACCAAAGTGATTATTTGCTTGTACTGCCAATCTACTAGTACCAGCTGCTGATTCTAAAATACCTTGTGCCAATGTTATAGACGCTGGTATTCCATAATCATTCATCTCACGCATAGCAATATTGCAATATTTCTTAATATACGCTTCGTTATCTTGCGCTGCATTTATATATGACACATTAGCAGATAATATTGCAGAAATCACTAAAATCTTAAATATTCTTTTCATATTACACACATAATATCGTGCAAATATACTATTTTTTTCTTAATTATATGGAGATATTGTTCATATTTTAGTTATCTTTGCGTTGAATTATCTTGGCAAATAATATCTATATGGATTTAGAATTAATAGAAAAAGCAAAACAAGCCACAAACACATCATACTCTCCTTATTCAAATTTTAAAGTAGGAGCAGCGGTGCGCATGGCTGACGGCAGAATTTTTACTGGTTCTAACCAAGAAAATGCAGCTTATAGCGCTTGCCTTTGCGCAGAAAGAGTGGCACTTTTGTACGCTACAGCCAATGCAGGAAATTCGTATCCTATAAGCATAGCTATTGCTGCACAGCAAAACGGAGACTTCACTGAAAACATAATCACTCCATGCGGCGAATGTTGCCAAGTTTTAATAGAGATGGAGAAACGTTTTTCAACTAAAATAAAACTATATTTAATTGGCAGAAACGAAGTTAAAACACTAGAATCTGCTAGCGAACTTTTACCATACGCGTTTTCATGATAAAACACATACATCGATACATATTAAAACAATTTTTAAGAACATTCTGTATAACGTTCTTTGCTGCAATATTCATTCTTGTAATGCAGTTTATGTTTCGTTATGTGGATGACTTAGTAGGCAAAGGTGTTGGAGTAGCTGTATTAGGAGAATTCTTCTTCTATGCTGCATTATCTGTCATACCTTTAGCGCTACCTTTGTCTATTCTTTTAGGTTCTCTTATGACATTTGGCAACTTAGGAGAAAAACTAGAATTACTTGCTATGAAAGCAGCTGGTATCTCATTATTTAAAATAATGAGGTCGCTTATTATACTCATAGCAATGGTCTCATACGGAAGTTTCTACTTTGCAAACCACATTCTACCATACACACAAGTGAAAATGTGGGGGCTTTTATTTTCTATCAGAGAAGCCTCTCCAGAACTAGACATACCACAAGGTGCATTCTACGACGGCATTACAGGAAGAAATATTTACGTAGAAACCAAAAGGAATGGCTACCTTTACAATGTGGTTATTTACGACTATTCAAATGGATTTAGCAATACAGGAATTATACTTGCAGACACTGGTAGATTAAGACTTACAACAGATAAGAACCATCTAGTATTAGAATTATATAATGGTGAATGCTTTGAAAATCTTCAAAATGGCAATCAAGACAATAATAACAAAATTATACCATACAGAAGGGAAACATTTAATAAAAAAGACATTATCATAGACTTTGACGCAAACTTCAAAGAATTAAATTCAAAATTCCTAGAAGACCAATACGTTGCAAAAGATGTAGAAGCACTAAAAAATACAATTGATTCTGTTACATTACGATTGGGTGGATATATAAACAAAGAAAAAGAAAACAAACAAAAAAACACCTACTTTAACAAAAACAACGTTAGTGCGGAAGAAATTACTGTGTTTAATGATAGTAGCATTAACATAGACGAATACCTCACATTACAAGCACATTTTTCTAAACTTAGCAATAAGAATAAAAAAACAGTTCTAAATTCAGCGCTAAATAAAATAACCACTATTAATAACAAACATAATACATATAACTCAGGGAAAGAATGGTGGCAAAGTGAAATCAGAAAACATCAAATAGAATTATATAAGAGATACACCCTAGCCTTTGCTTGCTTCATTTTCCTATTTATTGGAGCTCCATTAGGCGCTATTATTAGAAAAGGAGGCATGGGCATGCCTGTTGTATTATCAACTATTCTTTTCATTATATATTACATCATAGACAATACTGGATATAAAATGGCTCGTGAAGGTATCTGGGAAGTATGGCAAGGAATGTGGTTAAGTTCATTTATACTACTTCCATTTGGTATTTTACTCACATATATGGCAGCCACAGAATCTAGTATTATGAATGGCGAAAGCTATACTATGGTACTGAAGAAGTTTTTTAGCAAAAAAAATATTATCTTAGCAAAATTCAAAAAAACAAAATAAAATTAATAAATATATGGCTCTACACACTATTGAAGAAGCATTAGAAGACTTCAGAGAAGGAAAGTTTGTTATCGTAGTTGATGATGAAGACCGTGAGAATGAAGGAGATTTCATTATAGCAGCAGAAAAAATTACTCCAGAGGCAGTAAATTTTATGCTAAAAAATGGTAGAGGTGTACTTTGTGCCCCTATCACAGAATCTCGCTGTGCAGAACTAGAATTGGACAAACAAGTAAGCAACAATACATCAATTTTAGGAACACCATTTACTGTTACTATCGACAAAATAGAAGGTTGTTCTACTGGTGTATCAACAGCAGACCGCGCTGCAACAATCAAAGCGCTTGCAGACCCAACATCTACCGCAAACACATTTGGTAGACCAGGTCACATCAACCCACTTTACGCAAAAGAAAAAGGCGTACTTCGCCGTGCAGGTCACACAGAAGCTGCAGTAGACTTAGCACGTCTTTCTGGTCTATACCCAGCTGCCGCTCTTATCGAGATTATGAACGAAGACGGCACTATGGCTCGTATGCCAGACCTTTTAAAAGTTTCAGAAAAATTTGGAATTAAAATTATCACTATTCGTGATTTAATTGAATACAGACTAAAAAAAGAATCTATCGTAGAAAAAGGTGAAACAGCTCATCTACCTACTAAATACGGAGATTTCAAAATTATTCCTTTCCGCCAACTTTCAAACGGACTAGAACACGTGGCACTTGTAAAAGGTGAATGGGAAGAAAACGAGCCAATCCTTGTGAGAGTTCACTCTTCTTGCGTTACTGGCGATATTTTTGGTTCACTAAGATGCGAATGTGGCGACCAACTACACAAAGCCATGGAAATGGTTGAAAAAGAAGGTAAAGGTGTAATTATCTACCTTATCCAAGAAGGCAGAGGCATTGGTCTAATGAACAAAATTAAAGCATATTCACTTCAAGAACAAGGTCTTGACACCGTAGATGCTAATATCCAATTAGGCTTTAGCCCAGACGAACGCGACTATGGTGTAGGTGCAAGCATTCTTCGCGAAATAGGCGTTAGAAAAATGCGCTTAATCTCAAACAATCCTGTTAAACGTATTGGTCTTGAAGGTTACGGACTAGAAATAGTTGAAAATGTAGGAATAGAAGTTGGCATCAACAAATACAACGAACACTACATGCAAACTAAAAAAGAAAGAATGGGACACAACCTTAAGTTATAATTAGGAATCGCCGTTAGGCAATTAGGGGCTACAAAAAAAAGCGAAGTTTTTGAAGCTTCGCTTTTTTTATGCTTAATCTATAGATTAGTAGATTTTTTTTGTTACTTTGCTACCACGGCGTTCAATTGTAACACCACCATCAACAGGTTCGCTTACTTTTACACCTGTAATAGTATAATATTCTGCAGGAGCATCTTCTGCTTCTACTTCGTCGATTGGAGTATCTGTACCACCATCAGGAGCTGAAGTTAACAATTTACCAATACGAGCAGGAGCGTATGTAATCACGTCTTCATCTTCTTTTTCCATACTAGAAGAAGGGTCCATAGAGTACTCTTTGCTAGCATTGTCGAAGTATGATGGATCGTATGGAGTACCACCAATTGGGCTTGAACCATAGATATCAATATACATTACACCGATACCATATTCAGCAATATAATCTGCAGAAATACCTAGTAATGAAAGTGGGAATTTCCATTCGTAGAAGGTATGTGCAGTAGCATCAATTTCTGATTTTAAATCTGCAAAACCAGTTTCGCCAGTAAGAACTTTTGGATTATACCCAAAATTTTTCTGACCATAAATATTTTTGATAGCAGGGTGTAATTTGTCATTTTTACCATATTTTATACCTGAGGCACTTGGACATTCTGGACAATTATAGCAAGCGTGACCATCTGCTGTTGGAAGGAAGAAACCTGGAGTACCTACACCTGGTTTAGAAGAACCAATCCAGATAGCATCTACACCATTAGCAAATTTAGCACCCTTTTGTCCTTCGCCATTCCAAATAGCATGGGTACCATTGATATAACCATCAAATTCTTTAATAGGACTTAGGTCAAATGCCCACATCATACGTCCGTCCATGTTGTGAGGTTTAGATTCACCTGGTTGTTTACCTTCACCACCAATATCCCAAACAGTATATACCAACTGTACACCAAGATAAAGATTATCATTGTCGTATGCAGCAAAAATAGCGTATGAGTCAATAATTGGACGTTCGTGAACACCTTTAATTGCTTGGCAAACATCGCGAGCCACACCTTGTGCAATAATATCAGATGCTTCCCAGTGATTCATCGCGTTTGTAGCATCTTGATTTGTAAACGCCATATCAATGGTCTTTTTAGTACCCACTTGACCATTAGGGTTTACTTGATAATATTTGGTATTTAACTGAGGACCAGATTTACCTTCACCTGGAGCTGGCATTTTTGAGTAAGAGAAACTTTGTGCTTTTTGTTTTCCATCTGCAGAAACAGCAAGAGTTTTTAAAGTGGTAGATTCTGTAAATTCTAAAGGTTCGCTATATATAGCAGATGCAGTTGAAGGCTCTGTACCATCAGTGGTGTAATAAATAGTTGCTGCAGGAGAAACTGTTAGAGTTACAGTGATAGTTTCGCCATCTTTAAAGAATGCACCTGAAGCTGGTTCTGCAATAACATTAGGAATAGCAGGGTCTATATACTCAGTATAAGAACCATCTTGGTGATAAGTAGCTTGGTTCACATAAGGTAAATCTGCTGTTTGACCACCATCGCTAAAAATAATATTGGTAGGAACAGTTTTACCAGCAGGTAATTCCCAATACCATTTACCATCTTTTTTAGTCATAGCATCACCAGGCCATGTACCATTTGCATTACAGTTTGCTTTGTCATTCCATGCCCAAACCTTAGGACTTGCATATGTACCATCAAAATACACATAGTAATCAGCAGCGTACGCCGCCAATGCACCCATAGCCAACATAAAGGCTACAAATAGTTTTGTAAAAATTCTCATAATATATTAATTTAAGTAATAGATTTTATCCAAAAATAAGATTCACCTCTGGCGTAAGTTCAATTTGGAATTTATCCCTTACAGACTGACGAATGCTATCAGACAAATTGATAATATCCAATCCATTTGCTCCACCTTTATTAATAAGAACTAAAGCTTGACTACCATGTACTGCCACTTTGCCTTGAGCCTTACCTTTCCAGCCACATTTTTCAATCAAATATCCTGCAGGTACTTTAATTTCTGTATCAGACACAGGATAAGAAGGCAGGTCTGGATAATTTTTAAGCAGAGAATCGTATTGTACCTTAGAAATAACAGGGTTTAGGTAGAAACTACCTGCATTTCCCCACACTTTTGGTTCAGGAAGTTTACGTTGACGAATATCAATCACAGCCTGACGCACATTTGCAAGTGTAACTTCTGGATACTTCTTCATCTCTTCCTCTAGGCTACCATAATTAATTTTTGGCACACCCACCTTTTGAAGTTTGTAGTAAACATTGGTTACAATATATTTGCCTTTAAGTTCGCGCTTAAAAATACTATCTCTATAAGCAAACTTACATTCAGCATTTGTAAACTCCTTTATTTCACCAGTTTCCACAGACACGCATTCCACCTTCACAATCACGTCCTTCACTTCCATACCATACGCACCAATGTTTTGTATAGGAGTAGCCCCTACTTCACCAGGAATAAGAGAAAGATTTTCTATACCGCCATAACCTTTGTTCACACAAAACGCCACAAAATCGTCCCACACCTCACCAGATGCAGCACGCACCACCACAATATCCTTTGTAGTTTCAACCACATCTATACCTTTCATCTTTGAGTGCAAGATAACACCCTGATAATCACCCACAAAAAGCAAGTTACTACCACCACCAATATGAAGAAATTTGTTCTCTTTAAGCAAATCTGAATTTATCAGTTGAACCAATTCTTCCACAGAATCATATTCCACAAAATAATTTGCAGAAACATCTATCCCAAAGGTATTATTGTTTAGTAAAGAATAATTCTCGTAAGTTTTCATAAAATCTACTTCTATGTAATATATAAATGTAAAGTTAGTCAATTTTTCTCATTTTCAATATACGAAATGAGGTTTTTATAAAGTTTTTTGTGATAATTTTCTCCTCTCACCTCAGAATTGTGCCATAGCATCACCAATTCGCCCCCATGTTTCTTCACTTGGTCTATAAGTCTGCAAGCAGTTTCGTACGCCTGAGTGTAATCCATTTTTGAATACTGAGAAAAAGAACCATCCATCATTGTGAGCGGATGTAGGATTAAATCCTTAACCTGCAGAGTTTCTGGATTGATATAATGCACAGGCCTACAAGTACCCATTCTAAATCCAGGATTATCTGCAAAACCAATGGTAAAATCCTCTTTTATTCCAGCATTCACTAAAGCATCCAATTGACTATTAGATTTTAGACGCAAATAATGATTTCTATTTGCCGTGATATGTCCGCCCAACAATCTTTCAATAGTATCCTTTTCCTGCTGAACAAGTTCTAAATGGTCTGCCGAAGCATAACTCACATGCATTCCAAGTTCCACATCATTATTCTTTAGTTCTCTTATTAGTTTCCTCATATCAGAGTCTTCAATCCTAATATATGGGCGGTCGTAATACTCAGGGAATAAAGGATTTCTAAAGAAATAAATTTTGCGAGCATCTTTTATTTTTGCATCTTGCTCAAGCAACCATGGGAAAGTATAATAAGTATTTTTATTTAAAGAGCAGAAAACATTCTTAATCAAGTCTTTAAACTCCCCTCTTTTTATACCGCCAAGAATAGAGATAAAATTTCTATGCACAAAAGGCACATCCACATCGTGAGTGAGAGTAACAGACATTTCTGGTTTTGGTTCTGGGATATTCACACCTGTTTCACGAAGTGTTTGGCGCAGAAATGCACCATACTCATCAACAATAGGTCTATGCAAAATACCTGCCTTTGTAAGAATAGATTCACTCGCAGAAAATCTACCATATTGGTCACGATTTTTGTTTATAAATTCCTCATAACGAGACAGTAAAAAGAAAGCGCTCGCTATCAAGTCTGCCTTTATCACTACCAAATCTTTTGTACGATTTATACTCGGAGTACCAAAAAGTATTGGTGTATCTTCCAATCTTTCTAACGGCAAATGTGGCATCAATGGAGTGCCAGAGTTGTGAAAATCAAAGAATTCAGACGGCACAATCACCACCTTGTAATTCTTCCACTCTTGCGAGTCTGCAGTATAACCAACATACTTCACATATTGTTTATCCTGAAGCAAAAATTCTATTATGTAGTTTATCATAGATTACATTTTAAGCAAATGTAAATATAGTGATTTTATTTGGGATAAGAAATTTTCTCGCAACTAAAGTTGCTCAAAGATCCCTTTGCTCCCGCAGGAGATATACAAGAGGAATTACATCGCTTCGCTCCGTGATCCCTACCTCTGCCACGGGCATCCTTGCAAAACAAATTAAATAACTGAAAGTTATACTAAAGTATAATTTTTGTTCTTACACATATATTCACAAGTAAACTTGCCATATCTGTGTGCAAGAACAAAAAAAAGACAGCAATAAATTGCTGTCTTTCAGTTATTTAATTTGTTTTGCGGAGAGAGAGGGATTCGAACCCCCGGTACCTCTCGGTACGGCGGTTTTCAAGACCGCTGTAATCGACCACTCTACCATCTCTCCAAAGTTGTTTTTAAGACTTACACTCTCGTAAGCACTGCATTGATTTCTCAATTGCGATGCAAAGATAGTACATTTTTTTTAATAACAAAAAAGTTTTCTCATTTTTTTTATTAAAAATTTTTCAAGTACCTACAAAATGCACAAAAATAAATAGATTTCAATAAAAAAAGAAAACTAGTGTGCCTATAAGCCGGGTTCTGTACCTTTAAACAAGGCGTTTGTCATTTATCTACTACTACCCTCGCGAATAGTCTCTAGCAACCTACCCCCTGACATCGGACGGACAGCCCTACATGCGTCAGTATACTTGGTCTTGCAATCCGTGGTGCGCACAGCCATATATGTTGCCATATACGCTGGTGGGCTCTTACCCCACCTTCTCACCCTTACCCTATGCGGGCGGTTATTTTCTTCTACGCTCACCTACCATCACTGATAGCTTCCACTTTCAGAAACACGGTGTCCTATATTGCCCGGACTTTCCTCTTTTTTTGCTCCGAAGAGCAAAACCAGCGACAAACCGTCACACTAATTTTCTTGTTTAGAGGCACAAAGATACTGTGATTTACTGCATAATTCAAAAAAAATATCATTTATTTTTAATTTAATAATTAAAATTATACAAGTTTTTACTATATTTGCACTTTATTTGCCCGAAAACTATATATTACTATATATTATAATATGAGACAGCTTAAAATCTCCAAATCCATTACTAATCGTGAAAGTGCTTCCTTAGATAAGTATCTTCAAGAAATTGGCCGTGAAGGCCTTATTGTTGTAGAAGAAGAAGTAGAACTGGCTCAACAGATAAGGAAAGGCGACCGCCGCGCATTAGACAAATTGGTTCGTGCCAATTTACGTTTCGTTGTTTCTGTAGCTAAACAATACCAAAACCAAGGATTAAGCCTTCCAGACCTTATCAACGAAGGCAACTTAGGTCTTATCAAAGCTGCAGAAAAATTTGATGAAACTCGTGGTTTTAAGTTCATTTCTTATGCAGTATGGTGGATTCGTCAATCTATTCTTCAAGCATTAGCAGAACAATCTCGTATTGTACGTCTTCCACTTAACCAAGTGGGTTCACTAAACAAAATTAACAAAGCATTTTCTCGCTTCGAGCAAGAACACGAACGTCGTCCTTCTCCAAAAGAACTTTCAGAGGAATTAGATATTCCTGTTGACAAAATTGCTGATACGCTAAAAGTATCTGGACGTCATATTTCAGTGGATGCTCCTTTCGTTGAAGGTGAAGACAACAGTTTATTGGACGTACTTGTAAATGAAGAATCGCCAATTGCAGACCGCGAACTAATGAACGAATCTCTTTCTAAAGAAATTGACAGAGCATTGAATACTCTAAGCGAAAGAGAAAAGAAAATTATAGTTTGCTTCTTTGGTATTGGTTGCCAAGAAATGACACTAGAAGAAATCGGCGATAAATTTGGTTTAACACGTGAACGTGTTCGTCAAATCAAAGAAAAAGCTATTAGAAGACTAAAAACTAGCTCACGTAGCAAACTACTAAAAAGTTATTTAGGATAACAAAAGGCATAATCACCAATAAAAAAGAGCTCCCAATCGGGAGCTCTTACTATTTTTATAAGTTTCACATTAAAATGTATAGCGTACTGTTGCTGCTAAAGTCCAATCGAAGAAGCTGAAAGTACTAGAAGAAGTTCTTGTAATTTTAACGCCATATCCTGCATTAATCTCATCCTTTTCTTCACCTGAGAACATTAAACCATAACCTGGACGGAAGTCTAGACCAATAGTAATTGGAGCATCTGTCAATGCCAACTCCAGACCTGCTATAGCATTAATACCAAATTTACCAAAATCTTCATCACATTCTTCAGCGTCTAATTGTGGTTTAACAATATATTTTCCTGAATCTATTTTTTTGCCATCCTCATACAATTCATACTCAGTAGCTTCACCTTCTGTAAATTTAGCATAACCAAGTGTAAGACCACCACCTACGAAGAAATCTAATTTACCCCAATCCATAGATGTGATATTTTTTTGCCAGATAAAGTTTGGAGCCACTTGTAAAGTCCATAAACTTGCATTTAATTTATTTACATATTTGCTTTTAGTAGTTTGACCAACAAATCCCATTTCAGATAATGCTGTTACACTACCTCCTGTTGCCATAACACCAATACCTAAATCTGCTTGAATTGCTAATTCTTCAGAGATAAAATATTTGTAACTAGCACCATTTAAGCTACCTACTACCAAACCTACACTTTGTGTATAGTCTTGTGCAAACGCACACATAGCTGTCATTGCAGCCACAGCTAAAAGTAAAATCTTTTTCATAATTATTATGTATTAAAAATTAAATTCGTTTTGTAAATTTTAAATAATTTTTACAAAATTAAATAAAAAAAACGATTTACAAAGAAAATTGCTAGAAATTCACAACAGAATTACACATTTAGGACTATTTTTTTTCAAAAATATTACAAAACTTATCTCTATATCCTATCCAATACAGTTTTTATCAATTTTTCCATATATGGCTTATAATCACCTATAAAGCGTTTGCCAAAGCGGTTGGCTATGATAAGGCAAATGGTTAGGGCTTTGTGACCAAGCATTGCAGAAAGACCTGCTATGGCAGAACCTTCCATTTCAAAGTTGGTTACTTTGTGACCCTTATAATTGAAGTTGATAATCTTATTGTTTAGTTCGGCATCTGCTAGTGGCAAACGAATTGCCCTACCTTGCGGACCATAAAAACCAGGAGCAGAAATTGTAATGCCACGCACCATGTCATCTGCCGCAATGCGCGACAACAATTCTTCTGAATCTTTCACCACGTATGGATAAGCAAACTTAGAAGAATAACCCGTTTGTTTTATAAATTCCTCACTAAAATCTAACGCCATAACTCTTTCGCTATCTGCGTAATAATTTATAAGACCATCAAAGCCAAGCGAATATTCAGAAGCTACAAAAGTACCTTCTGGCACAAATTCTTGAAGTCCACCAGAAGTGCCAATTCTAACAAGAGAAAGCGAAGTTTTTTCAGCTTTATCCTCGCGTTTTTCTAAATCGATATTTACAAGAGCATCAAGTTCTGTAAGCACAATATCTATATTATCTGTGCCAATACCTGTTGAAAGCACAGTTAGGCGTTTACCCTTGTACGTGCCAGTAACCGTTCTAAACTCTCTATTTTCCACTCGACACTCGATAGTATCAAAATAAGAAGCTACTAAATCTACCCTATTTTGGTCGCCAACAAGTATAATTTTATCAGAGATTTGCTCTGGCAATAAATGCAAATGAAACACTGAGCCATCTGCATTAAGAATCAATTCTGAATCTGCATACATAATTCAAATATTTTTTTGTAAATATAATGATTTTATCAAAACTTTTTGAAAAAAAAAATGTATTTTTGCACCTTAAAATTATTATATAGAGTAATAATGAAAAATACAAACAAAAATACAGCAGTACTATTGCTTCACTGTCCAGACAAACAAGGTATCATTGCGGCAGTAACAGAGTTTATAAACATAAATAAGGGTAATATTATTTACCTAGACCAACACGTAGACAAAGCTGAAAAAATCTTCTTTATGCGTGTAGAATGGGAATTGGACAATTTCCTTATCCCAACAGATAAGATCAACGAGTATTTCCAAACCCTACTTGCGAACAAATACGAAATGGAATTTCAAATCCATTTCCAAAACCAAAAACCTCGCATGGCGCTTTTTGTTTCTAAACAAGCACACTGCATGTACGACCTTCTAGCTCACTACGAAGCTGGCGACTGGAACGTGGAAATTCCGCTTATCATAAGCAACCACCCAGACCTTGAGCACGTGGCTAAGAAATTTAATATTCCTTACTATTGCTTGCCTATCACAAAAGACAACAAAGAAGAGCAAGAAGCAAAAGAAATGGAATTATTAAAAGAATACAATATTACATTTGCTGTTCTTGCAAAATATATGCAAATAATTTCTCCAGAATTTATTAAAGCATATCCAAATAATATTATCAACATTCACCACTCATTCCTACCTGCATTCGTGGGTGCAAAACCATATCACGCAGCATACGAACGTGGTGTAAAAATCATTGGTGCTACTTCTCACTACGTAACAGAAGAACTAGATGCTGGTCCTATCATTAAACAAGACGTGGCTCGTATCTCTCACAAAGACAGCATCGAAAACCTTATTCGCAAAGGCCAAGACCTAGAAAAGGTGGTACTTTCTCGTGGTGTAGAAAAACACATTGAAAGAAAAATTTTAGTTTACAAAAACAAAACTATAGTATTCGGATAATAAACCGATGATAGCTATAATAAAATACAACGCAGGGAATATTCACAGTGTAGTACATGCACTCAAAAGACTTGGCATAGACCCTGTAGTAACAGACAACAAAGAATTAATCCGACAAGCGGACAAGGTGATTTTCCCTGGCGTTGGCGAAGCCGAAACCACAATGATTTACCTAAAAGAAAGAGGATTGGACACTCTTATCAAGAGTTTAACCCAACCTGTTTTAGGCATCTGCCTTGGAATGCAACTTATGTGCAAGCACTCAGAAGAGGGCGATGTGGATTGCTTAGGGATTTTTGATTTACCTGTAAAGAAATTTATCCCTCTTAACAGAGAAAAAATTCCTCATATGGGATGGAATCAGGTAGAAAACCTCAAATCCGACCTTATGAAAGGTATTACAGAGGGCAATCACGCATATTTCGTGCATAGTTTTTACGTACCACTGTGCAACGAGGCCATTGCAACCACAAATTATATTCAACAATTTGCGAGTGCACTAAACAAAAACAATTTCTACGCCACACAATTTCACCCAGAGAAAAGCGGCGACGTAGGGACAAAAATTTTAGAGAACTTTATTAATTTATGATAGAACTTATACCTGCCATAGACATTATAGATGGCAAATGTGTACGCCTTTCACAAGGTGATTACAACAGCAAAAAAACATACAACGAAAACCCACTAGAAGTGGCTAAAAGCTTTCAAGATCATGGCATAAAACGCCTACACCTTGTAGACCTAGACGGAGCAAAAGCTCAACACATAGTAAACTACAAAGTGCTTGAAACCATTGCAAATGGCACAAATTTAGTAATCGACTTTGGTGGCGGACTCAAAACAGACGAAGACCTACGCATTGCATTTGAAAGTGGAGCGAGCATGATTACAGGCGGAAGCATTGCGGTAAAAAAACCTGCTATTTTTAAATCATGGATTAGTAAATATACTAGTAAAAAGATTATTCTTGGTGCAGATGTAAAGGACAGAAAAATTGCTGTTACAGGTTGGTTAGAGCACACTGAGACTAGACTTTTCCCATTCCTTGAGTCTTATATCAACAAAGGCATAGGTAAAGTAATCTGCACAGATATAGCAAAAGATGGTATGCTTCAAGGCCCATCAATTGAACTTTACAAAGAAATAATGAATGCTCACCCTACCCTACACCTTATTGCAAGTGGTGGCGTAAGTAGCATTAAAGACATTATAAAGCTAGATGAAGCAGGCATTCCTGCAGTCATCTTTGGCAAAGCAATATACGAAGGCAAAATCTCATTGAAAGAATTAGAAAAATATGTTAGCTAAAAGAATTATTCCTTGCCTAGATGTGAAAGACGGCAAGACTGTAAAAGGTGTAAATTTCGTAAATTTCCGTCACGCCGGTGACCCAGTAGAAATGGCAGCTATGTATAGCGAAGCTGGCGCAGACGAATTGGTATTTCTAGATATTACTGCTTCTCACGAAGGCAGAAAAACATTTGTTGACGTAGTAAAACGCGTAGCAGAAAGCACAAGCATCCCATTCACAGTAGGTGGTGGTATTGGCGAACTTTCAGACGTAGAAAGACTACTAAACGCAGGTGCAGACAAAGTTTCTATCAACTCTGCAGCACTTCGCAACCCACAACTTATCAACGACATTGCTAAAAACTTTGGTTCTCAAGTGTGCGTTGTAGCTATCGATGCTCAATTTGAAAACAATGAATGGATTTGCTACCTAAATGGTGGTCGTATTCCTACCGAACGCAAACTTGTAGAATGGGCAGTAGAAGCTCAGCAACGTGGTGCAGGCGAAATTCTTTTCACAAGTATGAGCCATGACGGCGTGAAAACTGGTTATCCAAACGACGCTCTTGCAGCACTTCACGAAAGCCTAAACATCCCAGTGATTGCATCTGGTGGTGCTGGCACAATGGAACACTTCAAAGATGCATTCCTAGTAGGTAAAGCAGACGCAGCACTAGCAGCAAGTGTATTCCACTTCGGTGAAATCAATATTAAAGAATTGAAAGAATATTTGAAAAACAACAATATCCCAGTAAGATGAATTTAGATTTTGAAAAACAAGGAGGACTTATTCCTGCCATTATTCAAGACGCTGTTACAAACAAAGTTTTGATGCTTGGTTATATGAATAAAGAATCTCTAGACAAAACTATCGAAACTAATAAAGTTTGCTTCTATAGCCGTTCACGCAATTGTCTATGGACCAAAGGTGAAACAAGTGGCAATTTCCTAAACGTAGTTTCTATTAAAGAAGACTGCGACAACGATACACTACTTATTAAAGTGAACCCAGTGGGTCCTGTTTGTCACACTGGCGCAGACACTTGTTTCAACGAAGTGAACAAAGAAAACCCTATCCTTTTCCTAAGCACTCTTCAAGATTTTATCAACAAACGTCACGAAGAAATGCCTGAGGGTTCTTATACCACATCTTTATTCCAAAAAGGCGTGGCTAAGATGTCTCAAAAAGTGGGTGAAGAAGCTGTTGAAACTGTTATCGAAGCTATGGCAAACAACAATAGCCGCCTTATCTACGAGTCTTCAGACCTTCTTTATCACTTAATAGTGCTTTTAACATCAAAAGGACTTCGCATCGAAGACCTAGCAGAAGACTTAAAGAAACGTCATAAAGTAACTAAAGATGAGTACCCAAACCAATAATACACTTATTAAGTATAGCGGTGTAGAGATCTGCCAAAAAGAACAAGTGGTGCTTAAAGATGTAGCACTTGAAATTGCTGCTGGCGAATTCTATTACCTAATTGGTAGTGTAGGTTCTGGTAAAAGTAGTTTGCTTAAAACTATTTATGCCGAGCTTCCTATCACAGAAGGTGACGCTCAGGTATTTAACTTTGACCTAAACGAAATTAAGCAAAAAGACATCCCATATCTTCGTAGACAAATGGGTATTATCTTCCAAGATTTCCAACTACTTATGGATCGTACAGTATACGAAAACCTACATTTTGTGCTTAAAGCTACAGACTGGAAAGATAAAGCAGAAATGGATAAGCGTATACAAGAAGTGCTTAATGAAGTAGGAATGGGAAACAAAGGTTATAAAATGCCTCACGAGCTTTCTGGTGGTGAGCAACAACGTATAGTGATTGCACGCGCTCTGCTTAATAAACCAAAACTTATCCTAGCCGACGAGCCAACAGGAAACCTAGACCCTGAAACAGGCAATGCCATTTTAGACCTACTACACGGCATCTGTGAAAGAGAAAACACTGCCATTATCATGGCAACTCACAACCTAGGACTTCTAGAAACTCACCCAGGCAAAGTACTCAAAGTAGAAAACAACAGATTGTTACAATAAAAATGGCGAATCTTACAGATTCGCCATTTTTATTGCTGTAATTGCAGCCTCAACTCCCTTATTCCCGAGCTCTCCACCACATCTATCCAATGCTTGTTGAAGAGTATTTACGGTTAACAATCCGAAAATAACAGGAGGAAATCCTTCACGAGAGTTTAGTTCTGCAATACCTTGTGTTGTGCCAGAACAAACATAATCGAAGTGAGGAGTATCACCTTGAATTACACAACCCAACACTATAATAGCATCATATTTTTTCTTTGATTGAAGATATTTAGCAGCGTAGGTAAGCTCAAATGCTCCTGGCACATGAACCACATCCACATCTACTGCACCATTTTCTTCTAAGGCTTCTAACGCACCTTCCAAAAGTTTGAAAGTAACGTTAGAATTCCAGTCTGCCACCGCAACGGCGTATGATTGCTTAGCCACTATTGCCTTGTCTGGCATAGAGTTTGCATCATATTCTGATAAATTGTGAAGCTTACTTGCCATTTTTTAGAGTAGCGTTTTCAATATATTTATCAACTTCATCGATGTCGGTAATACCTGTAATTTTACCTTCGCAACGAGATTTAAGTTCTTTGTAAGCATCTAATGCTTTTGCATAATCACCTAGAGATTCGTATGCACGACCAAGTTTCATAAGTGATGAGCTAACTACTAAGATATTTTCAGCTTTAGCAGCTTTTTTATAGCAAGAAATAGCTTTTTCTGTTTCGCCTTTCATTGCGTAGCAGTCACCTAGAGTTGCTTTCACTGTATATTGAAGAATATTATCAGAAGCAGAGAAACCTTCTAGATAAGAAATTGCGTTATCGTAATCTGCAAGTTTGAAATATGCAAGACCTGCGTATGCTTTTGCTAAGTTGCCAGATTTTGTAATAGCATATTCGTCTGCTGCTGCAGCGAAACCAATAAATGCAATGCTATCACCATTTACTGCTTTTTCGTATTGAGCAGCTGCATAATAAATTTGACCTAATGCCATTTGCTCAGCAGCTTCTTCAGATTTTGGTTGAACCATAAAGTTATCTACTACCAACCAGCATACTAATACAGCCACAATTGCAGCTAAAGCATAGAGTAAAGGTTTTTGATTTTTTTCTAAAAATGCTTCAGATGTGCTTAATGCACCTTCTAAGTTTTTTAACTCTTGTTCTGTAGCATCAACTTGATTATTCTTTTTGTTTGCCATGATTATAATGTGTTTAAATTTTCAAATAATGAAATGCAAAGTTAAACTTTTTCTTGATATAATTATAATATAAACGAGGTTATTTACACTAGAAAATGATTTTTTCTAAAAAAATTATGCTTTTTTATTTTGTATTTTAAAGAAAAGTATTACCTTTGCACTGCCTTAAGGTTCCTTGGCCGAGTGGCTAGGCACCGGTCTGCAAAACCGTCTACGGCGGTTCGAATCCGCCAGGAACCTCAACAAAAAAAGCGAAACTAAAAAGTTTCGCTTTTTTTATTATATCATCTAGTTAAAAATGTTTTTATCTTCCTTATAAACAGGACTTTCTATATCCAAAAATTTAAGTACACTATGAAAAACATAGTATTGATCCACTAAAGAAAGTTCCTTTATTTTTCTATCTGCAGAAGAAGTCCAGACTACAAAAGGTATTTCATATTGTTCTTTAGGAGACAATGCCATAGGCACGCCATGCATATAAAGACCATTTTCACCTAACGATTCACCATGATCCGACACATAAAGCATACAAGTTTCATAGTCTGCAACTGTTTTTAGCTGCTCAATTATATTATTTAACAAGTAATCTGTGTAAATAATGGTATTATCGTAGGCATTTATCAACTCTTGTTCGCTACAGTGAGCCAATTCCACACTTGTACATACCGGTGTAAACACCTCAAATTTAGAAGGATATTTTTTATTATACTCAGGACCATGACTAGTATTTGTATGCAAGATAATCAAAACCTTATCTTTACCACTTTTAGTAATAGTTTCTGCTAAACCAGGTAACAAAGCACTGTCATATCCACAATATTCGGTACATGTATATTTTATATCTTCTGTTTCGTAATATTTTTCAATATGTACTGGAGGTTCACCCCAATTGTTGCTACGCCACTCCACGTCTACTCCACTTCTATATAGATAATTTGGTAATATTTCATATAGTTTATCAGTTTCCTTACTATCTAAAATAGCTTTTACACCTGCAGTGGTATAAGTAGCATTAGAATTTGCTACAAGGGCTGTAAGATTTGATGTTTTAGCCAATAAAGGATTTGTTTCTCTTGAATATCCATATAGAGAAAAATGGTCGCGTCGAGCCGACTCGCCTATCACTAAAACAATTGCCTTTTTACTTGTATTTGAAATAGTTGCATCTGGCAACAAAATTTCTTTCTCATTTGCTTTTTGTTGTTGATTATACCATCTAATAGAATTAACGGTATACGACCATGGCAACAATAAAGACCCTATTATAGGGGCATTTTTATCTATCCATGTAAAATTTTGCGTATTTACACCAACCAACAACAGCAAACCAAGAATAGTAATGCCTATTGTAGAAAGAAAACGTTTAAAGCCTCCTCTGCTTACTTTTATTGCAAAAATATACAGAGAAGGTATAACTCCTAAAAATAGAACATATAGTAACATTGCCCATGAGAAAAATCCAGAAGCCTCACTATATTGAGTATTCCAAAAATTTCCCATCATAGCATCATCTAGCATTACATTATAGGTATTGATAAAGTATAAACTCATTGCATTGCACATAAAAAATGCAGAAAGTATTATCTTCCCTATCAATCCACCTAAATATAATAATAAGGTAAAGGCAAAAAAGTTAGCCAACAACATAATAAGTACAAGACTAACAACAATAACAATGCCATTAAATCCTAGCTCTACATTATTTAATACATAACTAAAGAAATTGACATGAAACAACACCAAGTTCACAAAACTAAGAACTGCTGCAAATGTTGTTAACTTTTGTTCTTTTATATTACTTATTATTTTTTGAACTAAATTTTTCATATTCCCCACCTTTTTAATATCTCAATCTTATTTTATAGTCATTTCTGTGATAACAGGCAAGTGGTCTGAAGGATATTTTTCCAAGCCCATATCGTCATTATCAGCAAAATAAGAGCTAATTGTTGCACGAGAAGCATCAAATAAAACTAAGTCGATACGTTTAGGACTCTTGTCGTCTGAACTGTAAAGACCTGTATAGGTATTACCTTCCCAAGCACATTCAGTAGGATATTTGGTTTGTTGTTCTTCGTTGCAAACATAAGCACCAATTGCGTTGTCTCCCATTGCAATGAAAGCATCTGTCCAGCGAGTAGATAACATTTCGTATGAAGGTTCTGTAATTTCACAGTTGAAGTCGCCTACGAAGAAATATGGTAGATCACCTGCTATTTTTGGCACTTCAGCAATAGCCACTTCTGCTTGTTCTGTACGCACTTGCACTTTGGTTGCTGTATAATTGTGATTGAAGTGAGTAGAGAAGAAGAAGAATTCTTCGCCAGAAGTTCTATCTTTAAGTTTTACCCAAGCAACAAGACGATTGAAGTCTGAATTTTTAACCTTACTTACTTTATATGGAGTACTAGAAAGGAAGAAACGACCTTGATCTAGCTTAATATATCTGTCTTTTTTATAAATAAGACCTGTTTGTTCGCCAGAAGCGCCTGCTGAGTTTTCTTTACCGTTATCACGACCATAACCTACATATTCGTAATCGGTAAGTGTAGAGATAAAGTCTGGAGATTGGTATTTTGTAATTTCTTCGATACCGCACACATCCATTTTATGTCTAAGAATCATTTCAAACACTTTTGCCTTACGGTTTGGCCAGTCGATAGCACTATTGCCACTACCATTGTAGTAACGAATATTGTAGTTACAGATTTTGTGAGTATCTGAATATGTACCCTTAGTAATAGCCTCAAATACAGGAGTTAAAGTAGTATCTTTTGAAATAGTAAATGAGTCGCGTGCTGCACAACCTTTCGCTAAGTTTGAACCTGCAAAAATGTGGTCTGCATCAGGGATACATTGAAGATAAACTTTAGATTTGTTATCTAAAATTGTATCCGCGCCAGAAAGCTCTTTTCCATTAATAGTAACTACACCACCTTCAAATTCTGATATAGTTAATTTACAAGTAGTAATTTCTGGTTCAGCTGGAGTGTCTGGTGTTTCTGGTTGTTCTGGAGTTTCTGGCTTTGACTCTCCAGATTTTTCAGGGGCTTTATCTTCACATGCAGCTATTGCCAACATTAATGCTGCAGGAATTAAAAATAAGAATAATTTTTTCATAATAATTTTTATTTAAGTTATTAAATATCAGACAGAGTAAGCCACCTCATCGACTTTTCATCTAGGAGTGGGATTAGTTCTTCCATGCGTTTAGCATTCTTTTGAAGCGTATCCATATCTAGAGTGCCAGAAGCAAAACCTTCTTCAAGGTTTTGCTTTTCTTCTTCTAGCTGTGCTATTTCTACTTCAAGAGCCTCCAATTCGCGTTTTTCGGCAAAGGTAAGTTTCCTTTTTGTTTCGTTGCGAGGTTTGTTGTTTTGAGTTTTAGCCGCAGATTCATTTGCCGACACCTTTCTTGCAATGCTCTCTTGCTCGTTTCGCCAATCGCGATAGTCGGTATAGTTGCCAGGGAAATCCTTGATTTCGGCATTGCCTTTAAACACAAGCAAATGGTCTACCACCTTATCCATAAAGTAACGGTCGTGCGATACCACTATCACGCAACCCTTGAAATTGATTAAATAATCTTCCAGAATATTTAGAGTAACAATATCAAGGTCGTTGGTTGGTTCGTCGAGCACCAAAAAGTTTGGATTGCGCATTAGCACGGTGCACAAATAGAGTCTGCGTTTTTCGCCACCACTTAGTTTGTAAATATAGTTGTGCTGAGTTTCTGGTGCAAAAAGGAAATGTTGCAAAAACTGCGAAGCCGATAGTTTTCGTCCACCACCTAAGTCCACTTCTTCGGCTATTTCGCGCACAGCATCAATCACCTTCATTTGGTCGTTGAACTTCAATCCCTCTTGGCTATAATAACCAAAACGCACTGTTTCACCTATATCAAAAGACCCTGCATCTGGTTTTTCTAAACCCAAAAGCAGTTTAATAAATGTAGATTTTCCTGTGCCATTGGCACCAATAATGCCCATTTTCTCGTAACGAGAAAAATTATAATAGAAATTGTCTAATATTTTAAGGTCACCAAACGATTTGCTAATATATTTCGCTTCAAAAATCTTAGAACCTATATAGGTAGATTTGTTTTCAAGGCGCACTTTGCCGTTGTCTACTTTTTGCGACACCTTTTCTTGAAGTTTATAAAAATCTTCAATTCTAGACTTTGCCTTTGTGGCGCGAGCCTGTGGCTGACGACGCATCCAATCTAGCTCTTTTCTAAACAAATTGTTGGCGCGAGCGAGTTCTGCATTTGTCTGGTCGATACGTTCCTGGCGTTTTTCAAGATAATAACTGTAATTACCTCTATATCTGTAGAAACGCTTATTGTCTATTTCTATAATTTCATTACAAACCCTATCTAGAAAATACCTATCGTGAGTAACCATAAGTAGGGTAACATTAGACCTATTTAGATAATTTTCTAAATATTCTGTCATTTCTAGGTCTAAATGGTTGGTGGGCTCATCGAGAATAAGCAAATCTGGTTCTTGCACAAGCACGTTTGCAAGTGCCACACGTTTCACCTGACCACCAGAGAGCGTGCCCATAGGTTGGTCGAAACGTGTAATATTAAATTTGGTGAGGATTTGTTTGGCTTTTTGTTCGTTCGCAAACTTGCTAAAAGTCTCTAGCACAGTAATCTCTGGAGAAAAATCTGGAAGTTGTTTCAGATAAGACACACGCAAATCTCTCTTGGTTGTAATCTTTCCTGCGTCCATTGGCTCCACTCCTGCAATTATATTAAGTAGCGTAGTTTTACCAGCACCATTTTTTGCAATAATGGCGATTTTCTGCCCTTGAGAAATCTCTATATCAACGTTTTCGTACATCAAATCTGCACCAAAACGCTTAGTCAATCCTTCTATTTGTAAATAACTTACCATATCAAACTACAAATATACGAAATTTTCACTATTTTTGCAGTCTAACTTAAATTTTATGACTGAACTACTAAAATATTATATACTACTTCTTTTTTGCCTAACGGCGATACACAACGCACTAGCAGATAAAGGCTTTTGGTATCCTGCCTTTGTGCCAGATTCTATTCAAGAATACATAAAAGAAGAAGGCGACATTACCCTAGAAAATATCTACAACGCAGATTCTACAAAGAGTTTAAATAACTATGTAGTTTACCTAAACAACGGATACACTGCTAGTTTAATTTCTAAAAATGGTTTACTTCTTACTCCATACGAGGCTGTAAAACCTTATATCAACAGCATTGATTCGCTTAAAGATGGTTTTCTTGCAGAAGATATATATTATGAAAAACCTATTTTTAATCTAACTGCATTTTTCCAAAACAAACCTGATAGCGTAAAATTTGGCGATATTCGTTTGGTTTTTGCTCCAAGTGCTGAACTAGCAGAACCAAATTTCAATGACGAATATTCAAAAGATAGATACAATGCAAATTTTGCTCTGCTTAGAATTTATGCAGACCGCGACAACAACCATTCTCGTTACAACAACACAAATCAACCTTTTGTTACTGATAGTTGTTTAACTATTACACGTCATTATGCTGCTGAAGACGACTTTGTTTTCTATCTAGGTTACCCAAACATTAGCAAAAGAAACCTTACATCTACTGATATTTACGAAAGATTTCAACTAGTTGACAGTGCAAAACTTGTTGGCTATGAGTTTCTTACCGATTCTGCTATTTACTCTGCTCACAAAGAAATAGAAGCAATCAAAAACAAAAAAGAATACCTTATCTACCCTACTTTAATTAAAGAAAAGGTAAAAAAAGAAGATAAATTTACAGTTTGGGCTGCCAATCATGAGAAATTTGAATCTGCTCTGAGATACTCAAATAATGTTACTTTTATGAGAAAATATCAGGCAGAAAGAAGAAAAACTGGTTTCCTTTACAACTTGAGCCAAACTGTGTTTGAAAAATCTGTGGTGCTACAAATGGGCGAAATTCTTGTTACCATGACAGAGGAAAACAAGATGAAGATGTATGCAGATTTGGCAAAACTTTATGAAATCTACAAGCCAGAAAGAGAAAAACTAGTGCTTAAGCAAATGCTTGAGTTCTACGCCACTCATTGCGATAGCATTTTCTTGCCAAATGTTTATTCTGATATTAAGTTAAATTACAAAGGCAATATTGATAAATACCTAAACAAACTATTTAAAAAGTCTTTTGTTACAGACGAAAAACGCTTTAATAAATATCTAGACGACCCAAAAGAAGAGGTCTTCAACAAAGATATGCTTATTGTGCTAGCAAAAGATATTTTCAAACATAAAGCTCTTGTTTACAACTACTTCCATAGTTTCGACGAGGATATGAACAGAGCATTTAAACTATATTCAGAGGGTTGTTTGGTACTAAATTCCGACTATTATCACGCGCCAGATGCCGATTATAGTTTGAGAATGGGTTATGGTTTTGTTTCTTCATATAGAAACAATCCTAGCTTCACCGTGAATGCTATTTCATACTTAAATGACATAAACATTCATTCTATTTTGGGTGGAAGTGCTTTGGATTCGCTTACTTTAGAAGAATATGTAGGCGAAGATAGCGTAAGAACAAGTTTCCTTACCACTTGCGATGCTCCACTTCTTAGAATGGGCGAACCTGTATTCAACTTGAAAGGCGAAATAATTGGTATGCTTACCTCTGGCACTAGCGAAACCGAAATGAATAATTACATGTATCACGAAAGTTTCCGCACTATTGCCACCGACATTAATTATTTAATGTATCTTCTTGAAGAGGAAGGTGCCGACAATATTCTTAGCGAAATAGTTCTTGGCGAGGAAGAAGAAATAGTTGATATTGAATACTTCACCCCAGTAGATTCGCTATTAATCCCAAATGATTCGCTTTTAATGATAAATGATTCTCTGATGATGCTAAATGATTCACTAAGAGCGTTGAATGATTCGGTGATGATTAATGCAGATTCGGTTGAGATAGATAGTTTACAAGTTAGGAATTAGGAGTTATGAAGATAGTTGCGGACTCATACATACCATTCCTAAAAGGACTACTCGACGACGTAGCCCAAGTGGAATACTTATCGCCTAACGACATTACACCAGAGGCGGTAAAGGATGCTGACGCACTAATTATTCGTACTCGCACAAAATGTTGCGAAGCACTACTTAAAGGCAGCAAAGTTAGGTTTATTGCCACCGCAACCATCGGTTTCGACCATATCGACACAAAATATTGTGCAGAAAACGGCATTTCGTGGACAAATTGCCCAGGTTGCAACGCCGATAGCGTAAACAATTATATCAATGCTGCACTTACTACTATTTTTGGTAACGACATCAAAGGCAAAACCATAGGAATAATAGGTGTGGGCAATGTAGGTAGCCGTGTTGCTAGAATGGCAAACAGTCTAGGTATGAAAGTTCTTTTAAACGACCCTCCTCGCGCCGAAAAAGAAGGAGCGGAAAAGTTCGTTTCACTAGAAGAAATTAAGGAGAATGCAGACATCATTACAATTCACACTCCGCTAAACAAAGAAACTTTTCATATAATAAACGATGAATTTCTTGCATCTTGCAAAAAAATACCTCTTATTATAAATGCTGCTCGCGGCGAGGTATGCGACACTGCAAGTTTGCTTAAATATAAAGGCGAAATTGTATTAGATTGTTGGGAAGGCGAACCAAATATCAACCTTGAACTACTTGAAAAAGTAGCCCTAAGCACACCACACATAGCTGGTTACTCTGTAGACGGCAAAGCCAATGGTACTCGTATGTCGGTAGAAGCTGTTTGTAAGCATTTTGGCATTGAAAAAACAATAAAAATAGAAGTTCCTGGCAAGAAAGGCATACCTTATTATATAAAGGGCGAAAGTGATGCACTGAAAGCACATCCTGAACTTTTTGAGTTGTTTAGAAATAATTATCCAATTCGCCGAGACAATATTTAAAGAGTTCATTTATAGGGTGCAACCATGAGATTTTTCATATATTTTCAATACAACGGAGCAAATTACCACGGATGGCAACGCCAACCCAATGGTATAAGTGTGCAAGAAGCATTGGAAGATGCTATGAGCACTATTATGCGCACGCCTATTGCCCTTACAGGTGCCGGACGCACCGACGCTGGAGTGCACGCTCGCTATATGACTGCTCACTTCGACACCGAAGCCACCTTCAATGCTGAAAATATAGTAAGACGACTAAATGTTTTTCTGCCAGCAGACATTTCTATTTTCAAAATAGAACAAGTGGCAGACGATTTGCACGCACGTTTCGATGCACTTTCTCGCACGTACGAATACCACGTTCACACATATAAAAACGCATTTAACAACACACTTAGCCTACAAGTGCCAGAAAACATTCGTTTCGATTTAATGAACGAGGCAGCAAAAACACTTTTCGACTACATCGACTTTACAAGCTTTAGCAAACTTCATACCGACGTAAAGACCAACAACTGCACCATTACCCACGCAGAATGGACTCAAACAGGTGAAAATCAATGGGTTTTCAGTATCACAGCAAACCGTTTCCTACGCAATATGGTGCGCGCCATTGTAGGTACTCTTCTGCAAGTTGGTACAGAAAAAATCTCAATCCAAGACTTCAGAAACATCATCGAAAGCAAAGACCGTTGCAAAGCAGGCACCTCTGCCCCTGCCCACGCATTGTTCTTAACAAAGGTTGAATATTAATCAGGTCTTATAAAAATAAACCTGTCCCTATCAAAAATCTCTTTAAATCTTTTTAAATTACAATAAATAAATTTAACTTTGCGATAAGGTATTCTATGTGCTCGTTGCTTATACCTTAAAATCAAATGAAAAACGTACGAATAATTGCGATATTATTAGTTTTCATACTCCAAGCACACTTGCTTAGAGCAAACGATTGTGTATCTTTACCAAAAGCAGAACAACTTATTGAGCAAAACCAATATGAGGCAGCAATAAATCACTTACAGTCCATGTCATGTAAGTCTAATGCTTATTACAATTTATTGTTGAAAGCACTAATTGCAAAAGAATCATACGCACAAGTTAGACAATATTCATCAT
Source organism: Candidatus Enterocola sp. (assembly GCA_045612225.1). Classification (GTDB taxonomy): domain Bacteria; phylum Bacteroidota; class Bacteroidia; order Bacteroidales; family Paludibacteraceae; genus Enterocola. Next base: position 44,576 of record JAZKYP010000003.1, on the reverse strand, counting down.
CACTTATACAACTTCATTCAAGTGACTCTAAAATAAAAACCACTGCATATTTTTGGGATGCTATTGCATTATACCACCTAAAACAATACAGCGAAGCAGAACAACAAATCATTAAAGCAGAATCGGAATGTAGCGATAAAAAGTCTACTACATACGCAACAATATGCAATACACATGGCAATATTCTTGAAAGTTTAAAATTGCACGACAACGCATTAAAATACTACTCAACTGCGTTAAATATTTATCAAACAACACATAGTCCATCTAAATATAAATGGATTATGGGCAGTTTAAACAATATAGCAAATATCTATATACAACAAAACAGTAAAAAAGCAGAAGAATACTTGAAACAAGCGATGAAAACTTATAAAGAACATCCAGAAAACACATTTTCTGAGTATCTTTTGCTACTTAACAACATAGGACAATACTATTTAAACAAAAAAGACTACAATAATGCTTCCATCTATTATAAAAAAGCAGTCGAAATAGAAAAATCACACATCGGCACAACGCATAGTAGTTATGGCGGGTCTCTACTCAACCTTATTACAACATTGTATAACAATGAACAATACAACGAGACGAATCCATACATAGAAGAATATCTAGAGTTTTTACGTTATACACTACAAAGAAACTTCACTGTAATGAGTGAGTCTGAACGTGAAAAATATTGGAATTCACAAAGCCAAATTCTAGACAATTTATTAGTAACTGCCACATACGCAGCACTTTCCAACAAACAAGACGCTTCCACTCTTTATAATATTTGCCTACTAAGCAAAAGTTTGCTACTAGACACTTCTATTAAAATGGAAGAACTTTTAGAAAACACAACTAATAAATCTATTAAGAATACTTATAAAGAATTAAAAGCTACAGAGCAAGAACTTATAAAAATAGAAAATAAAGATATTTCTCAAACAAAACATCTATCAGAAAAAAGTGATTCATTGCGACAATGCTTATTTAAGCAATTGGAAACTCTACAAAGTCAAATGTCTCAACTTCATATCACTTGGCAAGACATACAAAAAAATCTAACAAAAAACGATTTAGCGGTTGAATTTATTTGCCTTGGAAGTGGGAAAGACACTGAATACGCAGTTATATTGTTACGTAGCAATTGGAAGACCCCAAAAGTTTATTATTTGAATGCATTAGCAGAAACATTAGAAGCAAAACAAATTTCACGTTTGCAAATGCACGACAATTCTATATTTGGAAAACTAGTTTGGCAACATATAATAGACGAAGCTAAACCAGAAGATAGAATATATTTTGTTCCTGCAGGAGAATTGCAACTTATGGCAGCAGAGCATTTCACTATCCGTGAAAATTATAGAATGAACGAACGATATGAAATGCACCGTTTATCTTCTACAAAACAATTATTATTACCACAAAACAGATCACCTCATCACGAGGTGGCTTTAATAGGTGGCATGGATTACAATGCCAGCATAGAAGAAATTTCATATTATGCAGACCAATATGGCTACAACAACCAACCAGAAATCCAAAAAACAAACAATGCACCTACAAAAATATGGTTACCACTTCCTGGTGCTTTAAAAGAAGTTCAAACTATTGATAGTCTTATCACAAATGCAGGGCACAATAGCTTTTTAGCTACACACGACGCAGCCACAGATGCTGCACTATTCTCATTGACAGGCAAAAAATATGATATAATACACATTGCCACACACGGATTTTATGCTGATACAAAAGATGATGAAATGCAGAAATCTGGACTTGTTATGGCAGGGGCAAACACACTATCATTAAGACCTAATTCAAACCTTGGCGATGGCATCTTAACTATAAAAGAACTATCAAATTTAAACTTAAAAACCACTCAGCTAGCAGTTTTATCTGCGTGTCAAACAGGTGTTGGCGACATTACAACGGAAGGTGTTTTTGGCCTTCAAAGAGCCTTTAAAATTGCAGGAGTACGTTCACTTATTGTTAGTTTATGGGAAGTAAACGATGCCGTTACCGCTAAATTAATGACTAGTTTCTATAAAGCACTATTATTGAACTATGATTATTATTCAGCATTTTCAATAGCTATAGAAAATGTAAGAAAAACTAAATTTAATATCCAAGGAACATCCATTTCTGGCGACAATATAGAATTATTTGGTGCATTTGTACTTGTAGATTAACACTCTAAATATGAAACGTTTTATTCTATACATAATAATTTTACTCATACCAATTCCTACTTTAGCCTTCAAGGTTAAACGAAGTGGTGCTGTGGATTTATTAGCAGTAGATAAACGTTTTTTTTATCAACACGAAGTATCATTATATGCTCTTCCAAGCTACACAAAACTAGTATATTCAGACAATTACAACAAAAGTAGTGTTGGTAGTTTTAATATAGGTGCTGGCATAGATTATAGATTTTTCTTCCATCAAAACATAGGGGTGTCTATGGGTCTACAATGGTTGCAATACACAGGCAACTATAAATATGATTATTTTGAACATACTATTTATGGTGAAGACAATACCGACCCTCAACACCCAAACAACCCATACTATTACACAAAACGTTATAATGTAACGGAAAACGCAAGTCTTCATTATCTTGAAGTGCCAATAAAAGTACTGTTTATTACTCCATCATGGAATAAAGTACAATTTCGTTCTGCACTTGGCATAAATGTTGGTTATAATATCTATACAAAACAAAATCTAACTGGATCTTATGATGCCGAACTCAATTATACCAACCAAAATATTGTAGTAGACGAATCAGAATCATTACAATTAGGCAGATTTACAGATATAGCTATTTATTCTCCAAATACAATTCTAAAACCCCACGTTTCTATACTCGCAGAAATTGGTATCGGAATAAAAGTGAGTGAGCGTTGCCAAATAAACCTTGATTTATACGGTAGTTATGCTTTAAATAATACACATAGTTATTATGAAGACTTTATTTCAATGAATAAAGACTATAAAGGCATTGCAACAACCAATCTTGTTGGCGATATTCATCCATTTGCACATGGAGCACGCATTGGAGTTTCTGTATACCTTGGTAAAGCAAAAGAAGAATTCTTGCCTAATTGGAAGAAAAGAAAATTAAGAGGTGTAGGCAACAACATAGATATGTCTGCATATAATACTAATATTTTATCCACACCTGAAACGAAGCGCGAAATAATTGAAGAAAAACTTCCAGAAACAATAAAAGAAGATACTGTTAATACAGAAATTATTGAAGAAGATATAGTTAATGAAGATATTATAGAAAAAGAAATTGTTGTAGTAGACACTATTAAAACAAATATAATTGAGAAAGAAATAGTTGAAGAAACAAATGTTGAGAAAGAGATTATTGAGGAAGATACTATTCCAACACAAGAAACACAAAAAATAGAAGAAATAGAAAGAATTGGAAAAATTGAACCAACAATACAAAAAACACAACAATCAAACAAACGAGCATTAAATTCACCAATCTTATTTGAAAAAGACTCATATATAGCAACATATCATTCACAAAGAATATTACAAATAATAGCAGCATCTATTCATCAGGCACCTCCATCAAAGATAATTATTGTTGGATACACTTGCGACATGGGTGATGATGCAAGCAACTATCAATTAGGTTTGAAACGTGCACAAGAAGTACAAGCGCTTCTTAAAGCATACGGCATAACCAACATTCCATTTGAAATTATTTCAAAAGGTGAAACTAATTCACCTCTGCAAAACATAGATGAAGAACATAGAAAGAAAAATCGTAGAGTTGAATTAATTTACATTTACTAATAGAGCAAGATGAAACGTTTAATATACATATTAATAGGATTATCAATCATAACAGGTGCTTTTGCCAGTAAAATTACACTGCAACCAGACGAAAGCAATTGGCAAACCATTTCACCTAACGACACATTAGTATTAAGCGAAGTGGGTAAATACAAAATAAAAATCACCGAGATAGGTAAATACCACTTTGAACAAACTACCAAAGACACAATCGATTTTATGCTTCGAGCCAACAATCTTGTTGACGAGAAAATTAAAAACGGACTACCTAGTAATGATGCTCTGCAATTATCCTTTAAAAATGTAACATTAGGTAGAACACTTAAAATGGGTTCACCTTACAGCATTATAACATTAAAGGATGACACTTGCAATATGAGTTTATCTTTTTCTGGGAAATGTACATTAACAGAAATTTCTAATGTTGGTTACAATACAGCTTACATAAATATAACAGGAAAATCACCTAAATGCCATATACAAGTTCAAGATTCTATTACATGTAAGTTAACCATGAATAGCGCCAGAATATCTTTTATAGATACTTCACTAGATAAAGATGATTCTTTGCATTATGAAATCCACCCAAATGCAACACTTATCACTAGTATAATAAAAAATTTGAATGGTAATGTTTTTTATGACAACTGCAACCTGAAAGATTTTATTATTGAACAAGGAGAAAAATCTTCAATGTCCATAAGGAACACAACTTGTGAAAAAAACGATTACACATGGCATAATGCAGTTATATATTCAAAAGGGAAAATCTATATTGAAAATTCAACATTACAAACTACTAATAGTTTAACTTTTATAGAAAGCGGAGATACTATTTTTATAGATGAGAAAGAAGGAGAAAGAACCTATATTGATGCACTTATTGGTTCTAAACGTAATCCTTTAAACGAAACAGAATATTCCAGAGTAGTAGTAAACAACGCAACATACATAAGAGAAATAACTGCAATGACCGACTTATACAATGGTAATATCGGCACATTATGTCCTTCTCCACAAGTAAAAGACATACTTTCATACGCAGACGTTAACATCTACGGTGGGAAAATAGGACTTCTCACCAATAAAGTTCATTTTGGCTCTTATGGTTCATTTCAAATAAACTACGGTAACCGCAATATAAATTTTTACAATGGAGCTATCCATGGTTCCACCACTGGAATTAGATTGGGATATTGGTATGCAAACAACGTTACCAATATAGAAGATTTATGCACAGATGACACTTTGACCCTTCACAAAGGTAGCATTACTGTTCCTGAAACAAGGCCATTGTTCAGATTTTCCGACAACACTTTAATTAAAATTAAAAATCAAGAAAACGATAAATTTACTCAGATACAGTATAACCCATTAAGTGGACACACTGTAGTGTCTATTAATGGAGGAGAACCTATAAATGATAGTTTAAAATGGGACATTGGTAATATCAAACAACTAAAGAGTTTAAAATCGGATAATAGTGGAGATTTTAACACCTTCAAAAAAAGACACCTACGCCTTGTTTATAGAAATAGTGAAGTCCCTACAGACACTTTAGTAGTGGGAGTTAACAAAGATAGTACCCACTATTTCGGAAGCAGATTTGAAACATACGACAGACTAGAAATCGCAGCTTCTGTGGAACGTAATATTTATTTTATAAATACTTTAGACGACACGTGGGAAACATCTGACAACAAATATTGGGAAGGATTTGGAATGTCAAAACTTCCACGAGTAATTTATGCTGGTAAAACCTTTAAAGGTTGGTTTACCGAGCCAGAAGGTGGCATTAAGATGGACTCCATTTCGCACCTGCAAATGGGCGACATCACCCTATACACCCAATGGGGTCCTGGACAAGATATTATTTACTCAGATTTTAACAAAGATATACTATGCAATACAGGAGCTAAGATTATCACCTATTATACAGACGAAGAAAATGAGATTGATACACAAGAAAGACCTCTTGAAGGCCATAACACCCCAGCTATGAATTGCAACGTTATAAAAAATAACGGAAGTGCCTTTGTCTCATTCTTTTTCAGAAATAGTTTCCCTAACGACCTATCTATATACAAAAAAGCTCCAAGAGTGTATATGGATTTACGTACCACAACGGGTGTTTCATTTCTACATAAAGGTATGTCTGTTAAAGTTTACATTGAAAATAAAACAACAGAATCATCTTCTCGCGTACGACATTATTACACCGTACCTCAGCACGATGATTTAACTCTTGTCAATATTCCATGGGGGCAATTTAGCAATCCAGACAACATCGACCTTGAGAATACCAGCAAATTACAATTCTATCCACAGGATGAACAAGGTGAATTCTGGCTTGACGATATAATTTTTACCCAAGGCGAGATTTACCCAATTGAGAAAATTACATTAGACACAATACCTAATAAATACCTATACAGCAAGAATCCAAACTTATTAGACATACCTTTGCCAATAAAGGCAGATTCTACACAGCTGTATCTATACCCTAAATTCACCCCATCCGATGCCACCTATCAAGCTATAAATTGGAGTAGCAAAGACCCTAGCATAGCTACCGTAGACGATTACGGACGAGTAAATGGCATTAGACACGGACAAACCTATATCTACTGCCAATCTGTAATGCATCCAGAAGTAAAAGACTCTATTTTGGTAGGAGTTGAAGAAGGTGGCATTTATTACAACCTAAATGGAGTAAGTATAGACAACACACTACCAACAACATTCGACTATTCACACCCTATTGCACTTATAGACCCAGAACCTATAAAGAACTTCTATACTTTCCATGGTTGGCATACCGACTCTATTAATGGAGCAGTTGTAGACAGTGCATCTATTACACAGTTTGGCAACCTTAAGAGCCATACCTTGTATGCTGAATTTACACGAGCAATTCCAGATGCTGCAATCACAGTACTACAAAATAGATTTATTGCTGTTCAAAACCCAAACAATTTCGAAGAGTTAAAAGATGCTCGTTATATTTGGGAATATAAAAGTAGTATCCTACCATCAGAAAAACAATTTGTAGAAGTAGATATGCCTATTCCACTAGGTTTATACGAAGTAACAATATATATCGATGATGAAATGCCAGTTTACCTACAAAGAGAATTAGACTCTTCTGTGCATTCAGAATACGACCTCGACGAGTTGAGCATATTCCCTAACCCAATACAAGCTGGAGGCATAGCACGTATTGTTGGTAAATACAACAACGTATCTCTTCTAGATACAAAAGGACAAAACCTACCTATTAAAATAAGTAGCGACGGTTATCTTAAAGTACCAGAAGAAAAAGGCATTTACATATTAAAGATAAGTAAGAATCAACAGATATATAGCATCAAAATGATTGTTATATAAAATAAAACATGAATAGGATAAAAACATTTTTATCTAAGATAACATTAGATAAACTCAAAAGTAATAAATGGTTTAGAATAGTTACGATAACATTATTATCGTATATACTATCATATTCTTTACTATTTCAAATTATATCTTCCCCTATCTTTACCCAACAAAAAGGCAACGACTTTGAGATGTCTGATTTCTACAATGTGGTAGCAGATAACAGACCTGTTCGAACATACTACGATGATATTGTTATTATAAGTATCGACAACTGCTCTCGCCTAGAAATTGCTCAACTCATAGAGATTATCAACTACACTGAGCCTTCTGCTATTGGTGTAGACGTATTTTTCACATATTGTTCAAACGAAGACTCACTTATTGTTGACATTTTTAATCAAACTCCAAATTTAGTTTTGGCATACGATGCTTTTGAGGAAACTAACACATACTTTGCCCCAGACCTTAAAACCACAACATGGGGAGCAATAAACTTGATAGCCAAACACACATCTGGTATTATTCGACAATTCCAACCACAATTCAACGATTCTATATACGCTTTTTCTGCCCAACTGGCTAAACTAACAAAACCACAAGCATTTGATAAACTTGTAAGTAGAAATAAAACATTAGAAACTATTTGTTATCCATCGCAAGAATTTGAAATTGTAGAAGGCATTTCTATTCTACGCGGTGAAATAAATCTTTTAGATTTAGAAGAAATTTTACACAACAAAATAGTTTTATTAGGTGACACACACAACCCATTCGACCAACATCAAACCCCTATCACCTCCAACATGCCAGGAATAATTATCAATGCACATATTTTAACTACCATTCTAAACGATTTGTACATTGATAGCACGCCAAACTGGGTAAATTGGTGTATTGCATTTGCAGTTAGCTTTATATTATCTTTTATGATAGTAACCTTTCAAGCAAATAATATTTTAAAATCATACACCACCTTTGCCATTAGAATCTTCCAAGTACTAATAATTATTGTCTTTCTGTATATTGGATGTTATATCTTTGCCCAATGGCACTATTATTGTAACTTTGCGCCTTCACTATTTATGGTAGGTCTCGGAGTATTGGCAGTTGCAGTGGAACCTATCATCTATTTATTAATAAATATATCAATTACTACTATAAAATACATTGCAAAATATACACATATTGTTTTCCTTTACATTATTAAAACATATAAAAAAACTAAGATTAATAATAAAACGTAAACCTAAGGAGATAAAAAAATGAAATACCTAATTATTTGTATTTTCTCACTTTTTTCTATTGCACTTCATGCCGAAACATATCAAGTTTTTCGTAAAACTGGCAATCCACTAGTTTTTAAAGACAATAATTGGATAAGCGCAGAAAAACGTATGACTATTTCACTTGCCGATAGTATTCATATACAAGAAGGAACTACACTAAGTTTACTTAATACATCAAACAACCAAATAATAGAAATAAAGCAAGTAGGAAAACACAAAGCTAAAAAGATAATTGATAGCACTGTTAAAGAGTTGTCAAACGTGCTAGCATACACCACTAAAAATATAGCTCAGTCTGTAAGTAAAACTGGCAGTAAACAAAGCTATAATATATATGGTGCCACTATGAGAGCAGACCAAAACACTATAGAGTCTAACCAAACACTTGCTGCTCAAATTGTTACAATGATAGAAAAGATTAATTCAGGCAAATATCCTAAACCTTCAAAATATTTATCATTAGAAAAAGTGCAATTATCTGAAGATATAATTGGATTCAACGTACAAAACAATAGCGATAAAGCATACGTTGTAAACATTCTACGAATACCTAAAAATGGCAATCCAAGTTTTTGCATTAATCTAGATAAAACAGATAGTGAATATTTCTTCACTCTAGTAGCCCCAAATATCAACACATCATTCAATGAAATTCAACTAAAAAATGATGATGCCACCTATATGTTAATTGCAACAGAAGAAATTTTTGATTCCACTTGGGTGGAACAAGCAATACTATACAATCAAACAAATAATAATTCAAAAACAGGTAAAAAGATAAAAATTGAAACTTTCATAGCAAATAATTAACACAATTATAATGTTAATTACCTTAGAACGTTTGCAGGTTACGTTTTTTTAACGTAACTTTGCACCAAATTGGATTTTATTTAAACCTAATTATATTTATTAACTATGAAAAAATTGACACTTTTATTAGGAGTATTCCTAATGGCTTGTGCTTCTTTATTTGCACAAGCACCTGCCAATTGTCCTGATGTAATGCTACAAGGTTTCCACTGGGACTCTTATGGTGGTGGTGAGATGGACAAATCTTATTCTCGCACCAAATGGTCAGACTTAACATCTCAAGCAGATGAAATTGCTTCAACATTCACAATGGTATGGCTACCACCATCAGCAAAATCTAGTGGCGGTACAGGTTACCACCCAAAAGAATGGTCAAACCAAAATGGTGATTGGGGTTCTAAAACACAACTTAAATCACTAATCGACGCACTTCACGCAAAAAATTGTAAAGTTATTGCCGACATCGTAATCAACCACCGCGATGGTAATTACAATTGGGGCGACTTCTGCAACGAAAACTTCGGAACATACGGTTCGTTCACACTTTATCCTAGTGGACCATTTATTTGTTCTGACGACGAAATTAAAAACCAAAGCGGTCAAACCAAACCTACCGGTAACAAAGACGCTGGATACGAATATGTTTGTGAAGCATCTGGTGGTTACTGCGCTTCTCGTGACCTTGACCACTCTAACACTACAATCCAAAACGCTATCAAAGCATACCTTAAATGGATGAAAGCCGAAATGGGTTATGATGGTTGGCGTTATGACCTTGTAAAAGGTTACCTAGGTAAATATACTAAAATGTACAATGAAGCTGCAGATGCATATTACTCTGTAGGTGAATATTGGGATGGTAACTACGATGCTGTTAAAAACTGGATTAACGAAACTGGTAAAACATCTACAGCATTCGACTTCCCAAATAAATATTCTACATTCAACAATGCCCTAGCAAGCAAAAACTTTGGCGCAATGATTAATGGTTACAATGTACCTAATGGTCTTTGCGGTGCAGACGAAATGAAACGTTACGCAACTACCTTCATTGACAACCACGATACATTCCGCGATGGTAGCAAATATGGTGGTGACTGGACTATTGCAAATGCAGTACTACTTTCACAACCAGGTATCCCTTGCGTATTCTATCCTCACTGGGAAAAATGTAAATCAGACATCAAAAAAATGGTTGCTGCTCGTAAAGCAGCTGGTGTACACAGCCAATCTAAATGTACAACAGCTGGTGGCGGCTCATACTACCAAAGTACAACTGTTGGTACAAAAGGTACACTTATCTGCTTCGTAGGTAGCGGTTGGTCTGCTCCTGCTGGTTATACCAAAGCATGCGGTGGCACAAGTCAAGGTACTGAATGGGCATACTATACTAGCAATAGTGGCGGCGTAACACCAGCACCAGAACCTGATCCAGATCCTAATCCTTCCCCAGATCCAACACCAAGCACTAGCTATGCTATCCGTGTAAATGGTTCAACAGACTATCCTGCAACATATATGGGTAAATCTGCAAACTCAGACCACGAAGAATACATGGTTTCTGTAGAACTAAAAGCTGGTGATACATTCGTAACATACGACCTAGTTAACAAAGCTGGTTGGGTAATGGCTATCGAACCATACGGTGAATATGCAAACTTTACTGCAGGTACATCTAGTGTTACTTGTAATGTAGCAGGTTGCTACGATTTTTACATCAAAATGATGTATCAAAATGACAGTATGTATATCGGTCCTGGTACAGGTTGCGGTAGTGTAACTCCAACTCCTACTCCAGACCCTGATCCTACCCCAACACCAGATCCAACTCCTACTCCAGACCCAACACCTGGCGGTACAGGATATAGCGTATACGTAAATGGTACAGACCTTTACAACATGGAGGACCAAGGTGCATGGGATATGGACCCTTCATACAACCAATTTGCTTTACCTAACGTACCTCTTAAAGCTGGCGATACATTTGTATTCTACAATAATGCAAATGGCGAAACTTGGGGTAGTGTAACTGTAGACCAAGCAAGTGTTGCTGGCATCACAGGTTCGGGTACAGACTTCAGCGTTAGCGAAGATGGCTGCTACTCTGTATACTTAAAACTAAAATTCCAAGCTGATAACGTTTACTTTGGTGCAGGTTCAGATTGCGGTGGTGTAACTCCTACCCCAACACCAGATCCAACTCCAGATCCAGATCCAACACCAACTCCAACTCCTGGTCTTTCAACAGACTACTACCTAATTGGTTACATCAATGGTGCTGATTATGCAAGTGGAGAAACTGATTGGAATATTACTGGCGACTATAAATTTGTTAATGGTAAAGTAACTGTTACATTTACAGAAACATCATACGTTTATGTAAAAACTGGTGACCTAAGCGGTTGGTTTATGGCTCAAGAATATGTTATGCCAAGTGAAAGTGGAGCTTCTGGCACACTATACAACACAGCAAGCGATCCATTAGCATTAGAAAAAATCGGTGTTCCAGCTGGCACTGTAACATTTACCCTAGTAGAAAATGCTAACGGTTCATTAACATTGTCATACACAACAGACGCATCTGCAATCATCGAAGCTGAAGCAGTTAATATGACAATCTACCCTAACCCAACAAGTGATTTCATCACAATTAGCTGCGACGAAGCTATTGAAGAAGTAGTTATCAACGCAATCAACGGTAGCGAAGTTATCAGAACAAACTCTAACCAAGTTGACCTATCTGCTCTAACTCCTTCAATGTACTTTGTAAACATTATGTTACAAAACGGAGACGTTGTAAGAAGCAAAGTTATTCGCAAATAACAAATCTCTATAAAACTTTAAAAAGCGGTGTTTTTTACACCGCTTTTTTTTGTCACTACACAAAAAAATAGTAAATTTGCACGACGTTAAAACAAGAGCCTACTACACTCTTGCTATTCAATTATATATAATAACAATACCTTATTTTATTTCCCTCCACTTTGCATACAGTGCAGAGTTCAATATTTTATGGCAGAAGAAATCGTAAAGAAAAGAAGGGCACGCATTAAAGTTACTCCAGTAGAAGTGCCAGCAGCCGAGCCTATAGTAGAAGAAACAAATACTATAGCCACCCCATCTATACCTATTACAGAAGAATCAACTAGTAAAGAAAATGTAGAATCAACAGAAAAGTTAGAAACTATACTTTCTAAAACAGAAAAAAGAATTGTACCTGAAAAAACATACGAAAAAACCGACAAACCATACGAGTTTGATGACTTAATAAAAGGTACAGGTGTATTAGAGATTGTTCAAGATGGTTATGGATTCCTTCGTTCTCCAGAGTACGACTATTTTCCATCTCCAGACGATATATACGTTTCTCAATCACAAATTAGACTATTTGGTTTAAAAACTGGCGATACAGTAGATGGACCTATTCGTCCTCCAAAAGAAGGCGAAAAATATTTCCCACTTGTAAGAGTTGAGAAAATCAATGGTCGCGACCCAGAGTTTGTGCGCGATAGAGTTCAATTTGAGCACCTTACTCCCCTATTTGCCAACGAAAAATTCAACCTATGTGGTGGCAAAAGTACCACAATGGCAACTAGAATTGTAGATTTGTTTAGCCCTATTGGCAAAGGTCAACGTGGTTTAATTGTAGCTCAACCTAAAACTGGTAAAACAGTTCTTTTAAAAGAACTTGCAAATGCCATTTTAGAGAATAACCCAGAGGTGTATATGATTATTCTTCTTATTGACGAACGTCCAGAAGAAGTAACAGATATGGCTCGTAGCGTAAAAGCTGAAGTGGTGTCATCTACATTCGACGAACCAGCAGAAAAACACGTAAAAGTGGCTTCTATTGTTCACGAAAAAGCAAAACGCCTTGTAGAATGTGGTCACGACGTGGTTATCCTACTAGACTCTATCACACGTCTTGCTCGTGCATACAACACTACAGCTCCTGCATCTGGTAAAGTGCTTTCTGGTGGTGTAGACTCAAATGCGCTTCACAAACCAAAACGTTTCTTTGGTGCTGCTCGTAACATTGAAAATGGTGGTAGTTTAACTATTATTGCTACAGCACTTACAGAAACTGGATCAAAAATGGACGATGTTATTTTCGAAGAATTCAAAGGTACTGGTAATATGGAACTTCAACTAGACCGTAAATTATCAAACCGCAGAATCTTCCCTGCTATCGACATTATGGCATCAGGTACTCGTAGAGACGACTTATTATTGGACGAAAATACTATGAGAAGGGTTTGGATTATGCGCCAACACCTTTCAGACATGAATTCTATAGAGGCTATGGAATTCTTAAAAAAACAAATGGAAGGAACATTAAACAACGAAGAGTTCCTATCATCTATGAATTCATAGAATTAAAATTAATTTTTTACATATAATTTTTTAAAACAATGGCAAAAGAAAAAAAATTTCTAACCTGTGATGGTAACCAAGCTGCTGCACATATTTCATATATGTTCTCAGAAGTAGCTGCTATTTATCCTATCACACCATCTTCTACTATGGCAGAATATGTAGATGAATGGTCTGCTGCAGGTCGCAAAAACATTTTTGGCGAAACTGTATTGGTACAAGAAATGCAATCAGAAGGTGGTGCAGCTGGTGCTGTACACGGATCTTTACAAGCTGGTGCGTTAACAACAACTTACACCGCTTCTCAAGGTCTTTTACTTATGATTCCTAATATGTACAAAATTGCTGGTGAATTACTTCCTTGTGTATTCCACGTATCAGCTCGTACATTAGCTTCTCACGCTCTTTGTATCTTCGGTGACCACCAAGACGTTATGGCTTGCCGCCAAACTGGTTTTGCTATGTTAGCTGAAGGCTCAGTTCAAGAAGTTATGGACTTAGCTGGTGTAGCTCACCTTGCAACTATCAAATCTCGTGTTCCTTTCTTAAACTTCTTTGATGGTTTCCGTACATCTCACGAAATCCAAAAAATTGAAGCTCTAGAAAACGAAGATTTAGCTCCACTTATCGATCAACAAGCTCTTGCAGAGTTCCGTTCTCGTGCATTAAACCCAAATAACCCAGTTATGCGTGGTATGGCTGAAAACCCAGACCACTTCTTCCAACACCGTGAAAGCAGCAACAACTACTACAATGCTGTTCCTGCTATCGTGGAAGAATACATGAACGAAATCAACAAAATTACAGGTCGCAACTATGGTCTATTCAACTACTATGGTGCAGAAGACGCAGACCGCGTAATTATTGCTATGGGTTCTGTTACAGAAGCTATTCGTGAAACTATCGATTACTTAATGGCTAAAGGCGAAAAAGTAGGTTTAATCGCAGTTCACTTATATCGTCCATTCTCTGCTAAACACTTCCTAGCTGCTCTTCCAAAATCAGCTAAACGTATTGCTGTGTTAGACAGAACTAAAGAACCAGGTGCAAACGGTGAACCTCTATACCTAGACGTTAAAGACATCCTTTACAACATGGAAGACGCTCCACTTGTAGTAGGTGGTCGTTATGGTTTAGGTTCTAAAGACACCACTCCTGCTCAAATTCTTGCAGTTTACGAAAACCTTGCAATGAACGAGCCTAAAAACCAATTCAACATTGGTATCGAAGATGACGTAACCTTCACTTCTCTTCCTAAAAAAGAAGAAGTTGCTGTAGGTGGCGAAGGCATGTTCGAAGCTAAATTCTATGGTTTAGGTGCAGACGGTACTGTAGGTGCAAACAAAAACTCAGTAAAAATTATTGGTGACAACACCAACAAATACTGCCAAGCATATTTCTCATACGACTCTAAAAAATCTGGTGGTTTCACCTGTTCTCACTTACGTTTCGGTGACAATGCTATCCGCAGTACATATTTAGTAAACACTCCAAACTTCGTTGCATGCCACGTTCAAGCATACCTACGTATGTATGACGTAACTCGTGGTCTTCAAAAGAACGGTACATTCCTATTAAATACCGTTTGGAACGAAGAAGAATTAGCTAAAAACTTACCTAACAAAGTTAAACGCTATTTCGCACAAAACAACATTACTGTTTACTACATCAACGCTACTAAGATTGCTCAAGAAATTGGTTTAGGTAACCGTACCAACACCATTCTTCAATCTGCATTCTTCCGTATTACTGGCGTTATTCCAGTGGAACTTGCAGTAGAACAAATGAAGAAATTCATTGTTAAATCTTACGGCAAAAAAGGTCAAGACATCGTTGACAAAAACAACGCGGCTGTAGACCGTGGTGGTGAATACAAACAACTTACTATCGACGCTGCTTGGGCTTCTCTTGCTGACGACGCTGCTATCGAAAACAACGATCCAGCATTCATCAACGAAGTTGTTCGTCCTATCAACGCTCAAGATGGTGACTTATTAAAAGTATCTGCATTTAAAGGTATCGAAGATGGTACTTGGTATGCTGGTACAGCTAAATATGAAAAACGTGGTGTAGCTGCATTCGTTCCAGTTTGGAATGCAGAAAACTGTATCCAATGTAACAAATGTGCTTACGTTTGTCCTCACGCTTGTATCCGTCCATTCGTTCTAGACGAAACAGAAGCTGCTGGTCTAAACGCAGACATGCTAGAAATCAAAGCTCCTGCTGCAATGAAAGGTATGAAATTCCGCATGCAAGTAGGTGTAATGGATTGTCTTGGTTGTGGTAACTGTGTGGACGTTTGTCCTGGTAACCCAAAACTTGGTGGTCCAGCGCTTAAGATGGTTCCACTTGAAGGCCAACTTGCAGAAGCTGCAAACTGGGATTACTGCGTAGAAAACGTAAAAACAAAACAAAACCTAGTTGACATTGCTGCTAACGTTAAGAATTCACAATTCGCTACTCCTCTATTTGAGTTCTCTGGAGCTTGTTCAGGTTGTGGTGAAACTCCATACGTTAAACTATTAACTCAACTATTCGGTGACCGCCAAATCATTGCTAACGCAACTGGTTGTTCATCAATTTACTCTGGTTCAGTACCTTCTACTCCTTACACAACAAACGAAAAAGGACAAGGTCCAGCTTGGGCAAACTCTCTATTCGAAGACTTCTGTGAGTTCGGTATGGGTATGGAACTAGCTAACGAAAAAATGAAAGCTCGCTTAACAGACCTTATGACTAAAGGTCAAACTTGCGACTGCTGCTCAGACGAACTTAAAGGCTTATTCGCTGAATGGATTGCAAACCAAAACGACGCTGCTAAAACTAAAGAACTTGCAGAAAAAATCATTCCTGCTGTTGAAGCTTGCTCTTGCGACATCTGCAAAGGCATCGCAGAACTAAAAGGTTACTTAGTAAAACGCAGCCAATGGATTATCGGTGGTGACGGTGCTTCTTACGATATCGGTTACGGTGGTCTAGACCACGTGATTGCTTCTGGTAAAGACGTAAACATCCTTGTACTAGATACAGAAGTTTACTCTAACACTGGTGGTCAATCTTCTAAATCTACTCCTGTAGGTGCTATCGCTAAGTTTGCTGCTGCTGGTAAACGTGTTCGTAAAAAAGACCTTGGTATGATTGCTACTACCTACGGTTATGTTTACGTTCCACAAATCGCTATGGGTGCAGACCAAGCACAATGCTTAAAAGCTATCCGTGAAGCTGAAGCTTATCCTGGTCCTTCTTTAATCATTGCTTACGCTCCTTGTATCAACCACGGCTTGAAAAAAGGTATGGGTAAAGCACAAGAAGAACAAGAAAATGCTGTTAAATGCGGTTACTGGCACTTATGGCGTTACAACCCAGCTCTAGAAGCTGAAGGTAAAAACCCATTCTCACTTGATAGCAAAGAGCCAAATTGGGAAGGCTTCAAAGACTTCTTAAAAGGTGAAGTTCGTTACGCTTCTGTAATGAAACAATATCCAGAAGAAGCTGAAGAGTTGTTCCAAGCAGCTGAAGACAACGCTAAATGGCGTTACAACAGCTACAAACGCATGGAAAAACAATGGGCTGAATAATATCAACCTCCTATAAAAGAGAAGAGTCGCATTTTAAAATGCGACTCTTTTTTGTATTATATTCGTTTGGAGTTGAATTTTAAAGATTTAATTCAAGGCTTGCAAACTATTTTTTATTTATTCTATCAGATAATTCTGCTCCCGCTTTAAATTTAACTACGTTTTTAGCTTCGATTGTCATTATCTCTTTTGTGCTAGGATTTACACCTGTGCGACTTGCTCTTTCTGCTACAGAAAATGCTCCAAAACCAGAAAGCGCTACTTTGTCTCCTTTTCTTAATGCTTGTGATACAGATTTGATAAATCCGTCTAAAGCTTTGCGTGCCACTACTTTGCTAATGCCGGCATTTGTTGCCATTGCATCTATTAATTCTGTCTTATTCATAATATCAAATTTTTAGGTTATTACAAACATACAGATTTTTTTTGACTTTTTAAATATATCTCTGCTATAAATGTTAATTTTTTACCTAACTTTGCAAAATATGAACGAATACAGACCTATAAATAGAAACTTTCCGCCGGTGATTAAGAATTTAATCATCATAAATTTATTGTGCTGGTTAGCATCTATCGCATTGCCTAGAGCCTTTGGTTTTGATGTAGTAGAAAATTTTGGACTTCATTATTGGGGAAGCGAGGCATTTAAGCCTTACCAATTAGTAACCTATATGTTCCTACACGACACCTCATCATTTAGCCACTTATTGTTTAATATGTTTGGCCTTTGGATGTTTGGTAAGGACATTGAACTATTCTGGGGAAGAAATAAATTCCTTATTTTCTACTTTGTAACTGGTATAGGCGCTGGTATTATACAGGAGCTAGTATGGCATATTGACCTTTCTAAGGCAGCCGAAGCATTCAATATGTATGCTTCTACCAAGGATATTAATCTGCTTAAACCATACTTAACCAACCTTACAGACCACACATACATTCCTATGGGGCAACTTATGGCACTGAAAGAAAAAATGCTTTCTGCTGCTGTTACTGTGGGTGCTTCTGGTGCATTATTTGGTATATTATTGGCATTTGCTATGATATTCCCTCAAGCTAGAATGATGCTTCTATTTTTCCCTTACCCTATTAGAGCACCATATTTTGTGGCTATCTATGCTGTGATAGAGTTATTCTGTGGCGTGGCACAAACTGCCGATGGCGTAGCACACTTTGCTCACTTAGGCGGTATGTTATTTGGTCTTATCCTTATTTTAATCTGGAAAAGAAACGGTAAATTCTACAATTAATGGCTAATATTATAGACGAAATAAAACAAAGTTTTAACAAAGGAAATTACCTTACAAGACTTATCTACATAAACGCAGGTGTTTTTCTTGTGGTTAAACTTTTAAGTGTAATCTTCACACTACTAGGCATTTCTAATATTTGGATAAGTTATCTAGAGCTTCCTGCTTTCTTGCAAACTCTTCTAAAACAACCCTGGAGCATAATCACTTATATGTTTATGCATCACGATTTTATACACCTAATATTCAACCTACTTACCCTGTATTGGTTTGGCAAGATGTTTATAGGCTACTTCAGCCAAAAACAACTGGTAGGACTATATTTCTTGGGTGGCATTGGTGGAGCCTTATTTTATATCTTAGCATATAATTTTGTTCCTAGTTTAAGTTCTCACCTATTTCTTTCTTATCTAATAGGCGCATCGGCTTCAGTTATGGCAATAATATTCGCTTTGGTCAGATATATTCCAGACGAAGAGGTGCATTTGGCGCTTATTGGTCCTATAAAACTTAAATATCTGGGCATTGCAATGTTGGTATTAGATGTGATCGGTACCACATCTATCAATGCTGGTGGTAGCATTGCACATATTGGTGGCGCAGTTACTGGATACTTTTTTGCTCAACTGATAATAAATTCGGGAAAAGACATCACAGAACCTATAAATAGAGTGATTGGCTGGGTAAATGATTTGTTTAAACAAAATAAAAAGCCTAAATTTACGGTTCATAGAAACACCTCTAAGACAGATGAGGAGTGGAATATGGAAAACAAGAACAGAAAACGTGAAAACAACGAGGAAATTGACCGTATTCTAGAAAAAATTAAGAAGTCTGGCTATGCAAATCTGTCTGACGAGGAGAAGAAAAGACTTTTCGATTTAAGCAACAAGCAAATCAATTGATGAGACAAAAGATAATAAATGTGATATTGATTATACTTAGTAGTATTTTAACCTTGTGTTTAATACTTCTGAGCATAATGCCATATAGTCATACTATTTCATCTTATATCGGAAATTTCAGTTTGGCTTTTCCATACGTTTTTATTTCTCTTTTTATCATATTTATTGTTTCACTAATTAGATTTTCTCCTTGGAGTTTGCTTATCTGCCTTTTAGGCGCAGCGTGCAGCATTCCAAATTTGATGCGAACATTTAGTTTTTCTCCTGAATTAGAAACTAAAAATACAGAAAATTCTATTTCGCTAGTGAGCTACAATGTGCATTATTTCAATTTCTTTATGGAAGATAATGCCATGGATTACATTAAATATTGCGATGCAGATGTGGTTTGTATTCAGGAGTTTGCGTGCCATAAATCACTGATTGACAAGTTTTCTCTTCCTGCCATTAGGCTTAAATTGCTTAAATATCCATATTCGCATATAGAGTTCACTTGTTCAAATAAGAATATGAGAAAAGGCATTGCCACTTTTTCTAAATACCCTATCATTAAGAAAGAAAAAGTTGATTTTGGAAGCAAAAACCACGGAGCTATCAACTCGTATGTAAAGGTGGGTAAAGATACTGTTCAGGTAATGAATTGTTATCTGGAGTCGAACAGGCTTACCACCAAAGACAAGGATATCACAAAATGGGAGAAAGACAACGACCCTATTAAAGAGATATACAACAAACTAAGTGATGCGGCAGAAAAACGACGCAAACAAGCAGAACAAGTTGTTTCAAAGAAAAATAATAAAATTCCTTCTATTGTGTGCGGAGACATGAACGATGTGCCTAGTTCGTTCGTTTACAGGAGATTAAGAGGCGATTACAACGACGCTTTTCTTAGTCTTGGCAAAGGACTTGGCAACACTTTTCACGAAGGAATCTATAATTTTAGGATAGATTACATATTTTTTAATAACTTTGTGGATGCGCATTTGTTTTCTGTAGATAAGATAAACAAATCGGACCACTACCCAATTTTATTCAAATTTGAATTATGAAAGGATTAATTGTTAGATACTACGCTATTTATGTGTTTTTATTAGCACTTTTTGCTGCTATTAGTTATTTTGTTCCTCAAATTGAACTACAACCAGACAATGCATATATAGTTAGTGTAGTTTGCATTTTCTTCTTATTTACTATTCCTGCTACGCTTAAATTGTTTTCTGTGAAAACAAAAGGGAATAAAAAACTAAAAACCAAAGAAGAAAAAGAGGAAAACTATATGCTTTGGACTAAGATTCAAATGTATATGATAGCACTTCCTGCCGTGGTAGCTGCTATTGGATATGGTTTTCTTAGAGACAAATCTACTATTTTTTGCTACTTGATAGCTTTTGTAGCATTAATTATGTGTAAACCTAGTAATAAAAAAATGGAAGAATGCAGTTCTTCTGAAGACGAAATGATTTAATATTATGGAAATAATAGCTGTTGACTTCGACGGAACTATAGTGGAACACGCTTTCCCACAAATAGGTAAACCTATTCCATTTGCCATTGAAACCCTACTTAAACTACAAAAAGAGGGCTATCGTTTGGTGCTATGGACTGTGAGAACAGGCAAATTACTAAACGATGCTGTGCAATATTGTCGTGAACGTGGACTAGAATTTTATGCCATAAACTGTGAATATCCAGAAGAAAAAATCACTCCAGAGAGTGGCAGAAAGATTGCTGCAGATATTTACATCGACGACAGAAATCTAGGTGGTCTGCCAGATTGGGGCGTGATTTACTCTATCATAAAGGGCAAAACTACTCCTAGTTATAATATGGAATATGCACACCCAAAGTCTAAAGGTTTTGTAAATAAAATCAGAAATCTTTTCTATTGATATGTGGCTTAAAAATGACATTTTAAAGTTGAGGGCGCTAGAAGAGTCGGACTTAAACCTATTGTACGAATGGGAAAACAATTCCGACAACTGGCTATATACCAATACTTTAATGCCATTTTCTAAACATACTCTTCTTGAATACATTAGAAACTGCAAAACAGATTTTCTTTCTCAAGAAAGTTTAAAACTTGTCATTGAGTTGAGCAACGGCACTGTGGTGGGCACACTTGATGTTTTTAATATCGACCACTTCAACGGAAGAGCAGAACTAGGAGTCTTTCTCGACTCTAGATATAGAGGCAATGGCTATGCGGCAATGGCGTACAATCTGTTCAAAGACTATGCTTTTGGTTATCTTGGTTGGGTGAATTTGTATTCAATTGTACCTGAAACAAATAGTCCCATGCATGCTGTGATGCACAGGACTGGATTTATTTCTTCTGGCACTCTAAAGAAATGGATTAAAGTGTCTAGAGAGCACGAAGATGCAGTGATTTACACTTGCATTAATTAGTCTTAAATTTAAAAGATACTTCTTTTAGTTCTTCATTGGCCTTAACGATTTTCTTCTTAAGGTCATTTTTGTATTCAGCAAATTTTTCAGCTAACTGTTTGTCGCCGATAGCAAGCATTTGCACAGCAAGAAGTGCTGCATTCATTGCACCGTTGATAGCTACTGTTGCTACAGGTATTCCTGGAGGCATTTGCACGATAGCAAGAAGCGCATCCATACCGTCTAAAGAAGATTTGATAGGCACTCCGATTACTGGAAGTGTGGTCATAGAAGCTATTACGCCACCTAAGTGAGCTGCCATACCTGCTGCTGCAATTATCACTTTTATTCCTCTTTCTTCTGCGCCTTTGGCAAACTCTGCCACTTCGTCTGGAGTGCGGTGTGCAGAAAGTGCAGACATTTCAAATGGAATTTCAAACTCATCTAATACTTTAGCAGCTTTTTCCATGATAGGAAGGTCACTGGTGCTGCCCATAATAATACTTACTTTTGGAGTCATATTGTTTAATTTTTATATGGTATTCTGTTTATAATAGATTTTCCTAATGTTAGTTCGTCGGCATATTGAAGTTCGTCGCCTATTGCCACGCCACGTGCAATGGTGGTAATAGATACTTCTGGGAATGCAGCAAGCTTTCTAGCTATGTAAAATGCTGTAGTATCGCCTTCCATGGTGGTGCTCAGTGCCAAAATCACTTCTTTTACCCCACCCTCAGCCACTCTTTTTATAAGGCTTTCTATCTCCAAGTCGCCTGGGTGCACACCTTCCATTGGTGAAACCACGCCACCTAGCACATGGTAAAGTCCACGATACTGACCTGTTTGCTCCACTAGCATCAGTTCTTTGATGGTTTCCACCACACAAATGGTAGAAGAGTCGCGTTTTTCATCGGAGCAAATACTGCAAATATCTGAGTCTGAGATATTTTTACAGCATTCGCAATACTTCACCTCGCTCTTGAGCATCATTAGGGCCTTGGCAAAATCGTCCACCATCTCTTTGTCTTGCTTTAGCAAAAAAAGAGCCAAACGAAGTGCGGATTTTCTCCCAATCCCTGGCAGCTTCGCCAGCTGATTCACCGCATTCTCTAACAAATATGAAGGATAAGACTGCATACAACGCAAAGATAATATTATATCTTGGATAAATTAGTAATGTAAGTACAATAAATTTAATTTTAATTCTTAATTTTGTAGTCTTATGCTATACATACTTATCGGATATATACTGCTTATTTTGGCTGTGGCTTTTTATAAAAGGCAGAGCGGGAATGATGTGTTTTTCACTGCTGAGAGAAATTCGTCGTGGGCGATGGTGGCATTTGGCATGCTAGGGGCTTCGCTTTCGGGAATATCGTTTATTTCTGTGCCAGGGATGGCTCCGAGTAGTGGTTTCACCTATATGCAGTTGGTGCTTGGGTTTTCGCTTGGGTATATTATTGTGGCAAAAGTGCTTCTGCCCCTGTACTACAAACTAAACTTAACCAATATTTACGAATATCTCAGCCTGCGCCACGGCAAATATAGTTATCGCACGGCATCAATGTTTTTTATACTGAGCCGAGGGCTTGGTTCTGCTGCCAGACTCTACGTAAGTGCGTTTCTTATTCACACCTTTATTTTTGCTCCGCTTGGCATTCCTTTCCCTTTGGTTGCTATTTTAATGGTAGCATTTATCTACCTCTACACATCTGTGGGTGGCATTCATACTTTGGTTAAAACAGATGTTATCCAAACTATTTTCTTGCTCGGAGCACTAATTGTTTTGCTTTTTTTGTCTTACAATCAATTGGGAGAAAGTTTTTCACTCGGCGAAACATTAAGCCAACAATCTTTTATTGTTACAGACTGGGTGGCCAAAAACAATTTTGTGAAATACGTGCTTAGTGGTATGCTTATTACGGTGTGTATGACTGGCCTCGACCAAGATATGATGCAAAAAAATCTTACCTGCCGCACCTTACAGGAAGCACAAAAGAACATGTATAGCTACGGTTTTATGTTCCTACCTATCAACTTTGTATTCCTACTTTTAGGCTTATTTGTGGTCGGACTTTTCACCCAAAACGGTGTGGGCATACCTGCAGAAAACGATATGCTTTTGCCAGAGGCTGTAAGAATTGGACTACTACCAGAGGTGGCAACATACATTTTTATAATAGGTATTATTTCGGCTTCGCTTTCTAGTGCCGACTCCACCTTTGTATCACTTACCACAACTATTTCTACTACTTTTTGCCCATCTGAGACAAAAGAGGACAAGAGCAAATATGAAAATTTCAGAAAACTAACGCATATTGCAGTTGGAGTATTTTTCTGCCTAATGCTAATGGTATTTTACTTTGTGGAAAACGACAATATGATAGACCTGCTTTTCCAATTGGCATCTTACACATACGGTCCACTTCTAGGTTTATTTGCCTTTTCAATGTTTACCAAATACAAAATCAACGATAAATTTTCACCTATCATTTGTGTAATTTCACCTCTTATATGCCTTATAATACAGTATATGAGCAATAATTCTTTCGGGTACGAATTGTTATTATTAAATGGATTTATTACCTTTGTAGGATTAATGCTTATTAGACGAAAATGATAATTCAGAATGCCAAATTTCTTATTAGTAGTCCTTCGGTGGCAAAATGCCCAGACAGTAAAGTGCCAGAATACGCATTTATTGGACGTTCAAACGTGGGCAAATCTTCTTTAATAAACTCTATTACAGGAGTAAAGGGACTTGCCATGACTAGTTCTAAACCAGGTAAAACTCTGCTTATCAACTACTTCAACATCAACGACTCTTGGCATTTGGTTGACTTACCAGGATATGGTTTTGCGCTTGCAGGCAAAAAAACTCGTGCACGTTTAGAAGATATGATTTATGGTTATGTAAATGGTCGCGAGCAGCTTACTTGCCTTTTCGTTTTAATAGACTGCCGCCACAAGGCTCAAAAAATAGATTTGGATTTTATTAATTATTTGGGCGAAAACGGAGTGCCTTTTGCTCTAATTTTTACCAAAGCCGACAAACTTTCAAAAAATGCCCTTAAAATTCAAGTAGAAAATTACAAAAATACCTTACTTGAAACTTGGGAAGAACTTCCTCCAATATTCGTAACTTCATCGGAAACCGGAAAAGGGAAAGAAGAAGTGTTAAACTATATCGAGGAAATAAACGACGAGATACAAAACGTAGCGAGTAATTAAATAATTTTTATTATCTTTGTAAATTAGAAACAATTATTCACTAATTAAAATAAATACTATGTTAGAAGCACAAAAAAAGATGAAGACATGGTTCTATGCTCTTCTTTCGCTTCCAGCAACAGCTATGGGTTTTGGACTTTCAGTTCAAATTTCTGCGTTAAGCTGGATTTTGTCAACCAAGTATGGTCTTGACATTCACGAGATTGGTATTGTATGGGCAGCAGGTCCTATCGCAGGTATCATTGCTCAACCTATCGTAGGTGCAGTATCAGACAAATTATGGTTTATGGGTGGACGTCGTCGTCCTTGGGTTATCCTTGGTGGTATCCTTACAGGTTTAATGCTTCTTGCCCTTCCTAACCTAGAAATTGTTCAACAAGTATTCGGTATGGGTGGTGCAGAAGGTCTTCTTGCTATCGCTGTAGCAGTAGCTCTTACTCTAGACCTTGCTATCAACGTAAGTTTCAACCCTACTCGTTCTCTAGTAGCAGACTGTACAAGCAAAGAACAACGTAGTACAGGTTTCACATGGATGCAAACCGTTTCTGGTACATTTGGTGTACTTGCTTACCTTATCGCTGTACTTTGGGGAAATGAATTCCTTATCTATGTAGGTGCTGTTCTTGCAGTGCTATTTACTGTACTTCCTATCTTCTTTATCGAAGAACCTCGCGAACTAGCTGCTGAAGAAGAAAGCGCTGTTAAGCAAGAAAAAACTTCTGTTAAAGACATGATTGAAACCATTCTTCCTCTTTCTGGTTTCCTTATCTATGGTATCTATGTTATTTGTGGCAAATTGATGGGCGTACAAGTTGGTGGCGACATCTTTGGTCTAGACTACGTAGAAACTGCTTGTGTGGTTATCGAACTTTTAGCTATCGCAGCAGTACTTCTAAACCTTACTCGCAGCACAGAAGACAACAATCAATTCCAAAAAATCCTTCTTGCTCACTCATTCACATGGTGGGGTGTACAAACAATGAACATCTACATGTTCTTCTATGTATCAACCAAAATCGCTGGCCTACCAGAATCTGAATTTGCAGACATCAACTCATGGGCATTCCTTGTACGTGACTTAATTGGTGCAGTACTTCCAGTACTTGTACTTAACGTAATTGCTCAAAAAACAGGTATGGCTAAAACTCACACTGGTTCTATCCTACTTATGGCTCTAGGTTATGGTCTAATCTATTTCTTTGGTTCAAACATTATCGTATTCTTCGCTTCATTGTGTATCGTAGGTATTGGTTGGGCTTCTCTAGTATCTCTTCCATTCGCTATCATGAGTGAACGCGTTGACCAAAGCAAAATGGGTCTATACATGGGTATCTTCAACCTATCTGTAGTACTTCCACAACTTGTTGCTTCATTTAAAATGGGTGAAGTTGTAAACAACGCAGACGACAAATCTATCATCTTCGCTATCTGTGCTATCTGTCTTCTTATCTCAGGTATCCTTTGGATAGCAGTAAAAGATAAAAAATAAGACAAGTCATTAGACAAACATAAAAAAAGAGTTGCTTGATTTATTTCAGGCAACTCTTTTTTATACCTTATCATATAAAATATACCAATTAAAGGATAATTTTCACTACCTTTGCATTTAAATTAAAGTATCAGACACAAAATATGAATCCACTTGTAGATAAGATGACATCGTTCATAGTAATGGACGTATTGGAAAGAGCAAATGAACTTCAAAGACAAGGCGTTGACATTATTCACCTAGAAGTAGGCGAACCTGATTTCGACGTGCCAGAATGCGTAACAGAAGCAGTTGTAGAGGCATACAGAAATCACCAAACTCACTACACCCACTCTCTTGGCGACCCAGAACTACGTCAAGAAATAGCAAACCTATACAAACGTGAATATGGTGTAGATGTGGATAAAGACCAAATCCTTGTAACCAGTGGCTCATCTCCAGCCATTTTGCTTACAATGATTCTTCTTTGCAATGAAAACTCAGAAGTTATTCTATCAAATCCAGGTTACGCTTGCTACAAGAACTTTGTGCTAGGAGCACACGCAAAACCAGTAAACGTGCCACTAAAAGCAGAAAATGGTTTCCAATATCAAGTGGAAGATATTAAAGAAAAAATTACAGAAAACACTGCTGCTATCTTCATAAATTCACCAATGAACCCTACAGGCATAGTACTAGAAGAGTCTTTTATGAAAGAAGTGTCTCAGCTTGGTGTACCTGTAATTTCTGACGAAATTTACCATGGTTTGGTTTACGAAGGCAAAGCTCATTCTATTTTGGAATATACCGACAATGCTTTTGTGCTAAACGGCTTTAGTAAACGCTTCGCAATGACAGGTCTTCGTTTGGGTTATTTAATTGCACCAAAACAATATATGCCAGCCATCCAAAAATTGGCTCAAAACTTTTTGATTTGTGCTTCTAGTACAGCTCAAAAAGCAGGTATTGCCGCACTACGAGACACATCAGACTACGAAAAAACAATGTTCGACACCTACAACGAACGTCGTCTTTACCTTGTAGACCGCCTACAAAAAATGGGATTCACCCTTCCAGCTATACCACAAGGTGCATTCTATGTGTTCGTTGATGCATCAAAATATACCAACGACTCACTTAAATTTGCATTTGACGTATTAGAAAAAGCTCACGTAGGCATTACACCAGGCGTTGACTTCGGCACAGGAGGTGAAGGTTTCGTACGTTTCTCTTACGCCAACTCCCTAGAAAACATCAAAGAAGGCATGAACCGCCTAGAAAACTATTTAAAGACTTTGTAAGTCTGGTTCTATGTGAATACTTATCTGAGTTTCGTGTCCAAATTTTTCAGTAATAGCAGACTCCACATTTGTAGCAATTTCGTGAGCTTCTACTACTGAAATGTTTGGTGACACCACCACATGAGCATTGATAATCATAGACATACCACTGCGACGTGTTTTTAAATCGTGCACATCACGCACCCCATCCACCGACATTGAAATATCAATAATCTCCTCATTAATCTTTTTAGGAAGCGACGCATCCAGCAGTTCAGCCAAACTTGGCATTGCCATTTGTATTGCCACCACAATAATAAAAATACTAATGACACACGACACTATTGGGTCTAATATTGTCCATTTTTCTCCAAATAAAATGGCACAGCCAATACCCACAAGCACACCAACAGAAGAAATTGCATCGCTTCTATGGTGCCAAGCATTTGCAATCACCACAGTACTTTTCACATCCCTACCCACCTTTGCAGTTACTTGATAAAGAATCTCCTTAGAAACAATAGAAATGAGTGCAGCCCAAAGTGCTATAGAACTAGGCACTGGCAAAACTTCACCATTAATCACAGAAATAATAGTTTTCACTCCATCTGCCATAATTTCTGCACCCACCACAACCAAAATTACACTAACGATTAGAGTTGCCAATGTTTCAAACTTGCCGTGTCCGAAACTATGTCCTTTGTCCTTACCTTTAGAAGAAATGTGAGAAAACACCAACACCACTGCATCACTCAAAAGGTCCGACAGCGAATGCACACCATCTGCCACCAACGCCGCACTTTTGCCCACAATACCCACTATTATTTTCACAACTGTCAAAATAATATTTATCACAGCTCCTACAACCGTAACATTTCTAATCTTCTTCTCTCTGTTTTCCATAGTAACACAAATGATTATTCAACATCTTGATTACAAAAATAATCTTATTTTGCTAATTCATATTTCATAATGTCTTAAAAGTACAAAAAAATAGAGCGAAGAACCTAATCTTCGCTCTATTTTCTATTAACTAACCTTAAAAAATTACCATTTAAAATTTATCGACTAATTTGCGATTGCTGCAATTAATCCTACTACAGCTGCTGTTGTTACTGCTCCTGCCACAACTCCATTTACGTGATTGCAATTGTGATGAACTGGTTTTGGAGCTGGTTTATGACAGCGGTCATTGTGGTGATGATTCACATGACAAACTGGTTTTGGCGCTGGTTTGTGTGGTTTGTGAGCCACATGCTTATTAGGTTTGTGTGCTGGCTTATGCGCCACAGGTTTGTGATTTGGTTTTGGTGCAGGTTTATGAGCAACAGGTTTGTGATTTGGTTTTGGCGCTGGTTTAGCAGCTGGTTTAGCAGCTGGTTTAACTGCAGGCTTTTTATTATCACGTTTGTTATCAACTTTTACTGTTTTAGGTTTTTCTGGACCTTTACCGCCTCTAGGAGAAACATCTGCAAAACTAACTAAACAACCAAAGAACATTGCAAATACTGTTGTTAAAACTAATCTCTTTTTCATAACTCAATAAATTTAAAATGTTAATACTTATTTTCTAATTTTCTATTTTTGTGAACCACCTTAGTGGCTTTGTTTGTCTCTTTGACCAACGAGTGCAAACGATTGTTTAATCTGTAAATGTTAAAAAAAATCAACAGATAAAACTTCCATCTATTACGGACGCATGAGCCATGCGTCACTACACTTCATATTATAAAACAAATTATTATCTTTGTATTATGAAAAAAATCCTATTACATGCTTGCTGTGCACCATGTTCATCCGCCATACTTGAGTGGATGTTAAGCAATGACTATCAGCCTATTCTATATTTTTGCAATCCGAACATTTACCCTCAAGAAGAATATGAATTGCGAAAATCGGAACTAATTAAATATGCAGAAAAACTTGGTGTAGAATTTATAGATGACGACTATAATCATGCCGATTGGCTTGAATATATAAAAGGACTAGAAAATGAAAAAGAACGTGGTCCTCGTTGCCTTATGTGCTTTAAATATCGTTTATTAAAAACTGCTTGCAAAGCGATAGAGTTAAATATAGAGGTATTTACAACCACCCTAGCCTCTTCTCGCTGGAAAAGTTTAAATCAAATAAACGAAGCTGGTGCTTGGGCTGTGGAGCAAGTAAAAGAAGAGTTAAACGCTAAAGGTGCAACACTTAAGTTTGATGATAGAAATTGGCGCAAAGGCGGACTACAACAAAGACGCAACGACTTATTAAAAGAAAACGCCTTCTATAATCAGCAATATTGCGGCTGTGAATTCAGTTGTGAGCACATTTAAAATGTAATTTACACGTTGCACTCACATATTATAAACTCAATAAAAAAAAGGTAGACCGAATGGTCTACCTTTCTTATTATATTGGTCTCTGCTATTAAGCGTTAACTTTTGCCATGTGAGCGATAAGTTCAAGAACTTTGTTAGAGTAACCAATTTCGTTGTCGTACCAAGATACAACTTTAACGAATGTATCAGTTAATTGGATACCTGCTTTAGCGTCGAAGATAGAAGTACGAGTATCACCTAAGAAGTCAGAAGATACAACTTCTTCGTTGGTGTAACCTAGTACGCCTTTAAGTTCGTTTTCAGAAGCAGATTTCATAGCTTCGCAGATTTCAGCATAAGTAGCTGGTTTTGCTAAGTTAACTGTTAGGTCAACTACAGAAACGTCTAGAGTAGGAACACGGAAAGCCATACCTGTTAATTTACCGTTAAGTTCAGGAATAACTTTACCTACAGCTTTAGCAGCACCAGTTGAAGAAGGGATGATGTTACCAGCAGCTGCACGACCACCTCTCCAGTCTTTTAGTGATGGACCGTCAACAGTTTTTTGAGTAGCTGTTGTAGCGTGTACAGTTGTCATAAGACCGTCTTTGATACCCCATTTGTCGTTTAATACTTTAGCGATAGGAGCAAGACAGTTTGTAGTACAAGATGCGTTAGAAACGAATTGAGTACCTTTAACATATTTGTCGAAGTTAACACCGCAAACGAACATTGGAGTGTCGTCTTTAGAAGGAGCTGACATAACTACGTATTTAGCACCTGCTTCGATGTGAGCTTGAGCTTTGTCTTTAGAAAGGAATAAACCTGTAGATTCAACTACGTATTCTGCACCTACTGCATCCCATTTAAGGTCAGCTGGGTTTCTTTCTGCAGTTACGCGGATTTCGTTACCATTAACGATAAGTTTGCTGTTTTCAACGTCAGCTTCGATAGTGCCGTCGAATTGACCGTGCATAGTGTCATATTTTAGCATATAAGCTAAGTAATCCACTGGGCATAAGTCGTTAATACCTACGATTTGAATGTCGTTTCTTGTCATAGCTGCACGGAAAACGAAACGTCCGATACGGCCAAAACCATTAATACCTACTTTGATCATTGTTTTAAAAATTTATAAAGTTATACAAATTTGGTTGATTAAATTCCTGATTATTAAGCCACTGTCTCAACTTTAGCGGTGTTATTTTCACCTAAACCGCAGTTACATGGACTAGAACAACTTGCTAGTAACAATCCTAATGCAATGGCAATGTATAAAACTATTTTTTTCATAATTTGATTTTAGCGATACAAAGATAATAATTTTATTTAAAAAAACTAATGCTTTAAGTAAAAATCAGCAGTTAAACATTTAAAATCATCTGTATAACAGTGCCTATTTTCTGTTTCTATAACCAATTGTGTTACATTTGTGTTACAAACATTTTTATTATCACATTTACAGAACGTTATAACGCTTCTTTTTATCTCCTTTCCCACCTTTGGAATCACGTGCACAATAGCCTCTTCATGCAAACTTTCTTCTTTAGCAATGCTAATAAATTCCTTTTCGCTAGAATATGGAATAATTACAGAAAACTTCCCTTCATCAGACAACAATTTACTAACACAATGTACCAAATCTTGAAAACTTAACTCATCTGTATGGCGAGCAGTATTTCTACTTTTTTCTGGAGCCTTAAGTGAGTTTATAAAATATGGAGGATTGCTTACAATAAGGTCAAATTTTTCGTTAGTATTATCTGTAAACGACTGAACACTAGCATTATGAATTTTTATTTGCCAATCTGTTGCGTCAGCATTCTCTTGTGCTTGAGTTGCGGCATCGCGGTCTATCTCCACTCCTACTATCACTGCCCTACCATGGCAACGCTGTGCTAGCATGATAGCAACAAGTCCTGTACCAGTGCCAATATCTAAGATTTTAAGTTGCGATTCTGGATTTTCTGCCACCGACAAATTATTTTCACCTATTATCACTGGTGCAAGAACACCCAACAACACACCATCGGTGCCCACCTTCATTGCGCAGCGGTCTTGATGAATGATAAAACGCTTAAATGAAAAAAAATCGTTTGGCATAAATTTGAGATGAAGAAAAGACAAAACAATATACAAAAAGAAAAGGGGCTTGTTCAGCCCCTTTGAGCGAAAAACGGGATTCGAACCCGCGACCCTAACCTTGGCAAGGTTATGCTCTACCAACTGAGCTATTTTCGCATTAAGTATCGCTCTCGAGTTTATCACTAGGTGTTTCCCTCAATTGCGATGCAAAGATATGACGTTTTTTTGGACTGTGCAAATTTTTTAGAAGAAATTTTCAAAAAAAGTGCATTTTTTTAATTTCCCCCTAGCAAAGCCTGTTTTTATAGTCTTCGTAGCCAAATTTGCGCCACATTTCAAATGTACCATCCATTTTCAAAATACCTACACTTGGGTGAGAAACTCCATTAAAATATGTAGTTTTTACCATTGTGTAGTGAATCATATCCTCAAAAATGATTCTATCCCCTACTTTTAGTTCATTTTCAAAAGACCAAGAACCATAATAATCGCCAGAAAGGCAACTATTACCACCCATTCTATAAGTAGGTTTGCCTTCTACTTCATCAGTAGCGCCAATAATTGCTGGTTTATATGGCATTTCAAGACAGTCTGGCATGTGGCAAGCAAAAGAAACGTCTAGCATAGCAGTTTTTACGCCAGCATTTTCAACAATATCTTGCACAGTAGATACAAGCACACCTGTACGCCAAGCAAAAGCACTACCTGGTTCAAGGATTATTTGTAAGTTTGGATGACGCTTTTTAAAATCTTGCAAAATAGAAATTAAATGTTCCACATTATAGCCCTCACGAGTCATAAGATGGCCTCCTCCAAAGTTCAACCATTTCACTTGAGGCAAGAAATCCCCAAATTTATCTTCCACCGCCTTCATTAATCCTTCTAAATCGTAGGATGTAGATTCACAAAGAGTATGCACATGTAGTCCTTCAAGTCCTTCTGGTAGCTCATCGCCTAGTTGGGCACGTGTTACGCCAAGGCGTGAGCCAGGCACACAAGGATTGTAAAGGTCTGTTTCCACTACAGAGAACTCAGGATTGATACGAAGCCCTGGAGAGAATGTTTTTTCGCGTATCACCTCTTCTGTTACATATTTTTTATAATGTGAAACAGAATTGAAGGTAATATGGCTACTATAAGATGCTATCTCTGCAAACTCGCTTTCGGCATACACTGGTGCGTAGGTATGAGCTTTACTGCCCATTTCTTCAAACGCTAGGCGTGCCTCGCAAAGCGAACTCGCAGTAGAACAAGGTATATACTCGCGCACTATTGGAAATGCCTTCCAAGTGGCAAATGCTTTAAAAGCAAGGATAATTTCTATCCCTGCTTTTTCTTTTACTGATTTTATTAACTCCAAGTTGCGACGAAGAAGTTTTTCTTCAAGTACATAACAAGGAGATGGAATGTTGTTGTAATTCATTATAATTCTAAATCACCATCAATAATTTCGTGCCATGGAAGACCGCTTGCTGCTACTTTTTCCATAAATGGATCTGGGTCGAATTCTTCCACGTTGAACACACCTGCACCAGACCATTTACCTGTCAGGAACATATAAGCACCAGTCATAGCAGGTACACCTGTGGTATAACTTACACCTTGCATACCAGTTTCTTCGTACGCAGCTTTGTGAGAACAGTTGTTGTAAACATAATATGTTCTTTCTTTTCCGTCTTTGATACCACGGATACGGCAACCAATAGAAGTCCAACCATCGTAGTTTTCACCTAAATCTTGTGGATTTGGAAGCACAGCTTTAAGGAATTGGATTGGAACAATTTTTTGTCCGTTATAATCAATCTCATCGATACGTGCCATACCAATATTTTGGATAACACGTAAGTGAGTTAAATATTCTTGACCAAATGTCATCCAGAAACGAGCACGTTTAATAGTTGGGAAGTTTTTAACAAGAGATTCTAGCTCTTCGTGATATAGAAGATAAGATTCTTTTGGACCAATTTCTGGATAGTTGATTGGTTGGTGAATTTCTAGAGAACCTGTTTCTACCCATTTGCCATCTTCGTAGAAACGACCTTTTTGGGTAATCTCACGAATGTTGATTTCTGGGTTGAAGTTGGTAGCAAATGCATGGTGGTGATCACCAGCGTTGCAGTCAACGATGTCTAAATAGTGAATTTCATCGAAATAATGTTTTGCTGCGTATGCTGTGTAAACACCTGTTTGACCTGGGTCGAAACCACAACCAAGAATAGCTGTAAGACCAGCTTCTTTAAATTTGTCTTGATATGCCCATTGCCATGAATATTCAAATTTAGCTTCGTCTAGTGGCTCATAGTTTGCTGTATCTAGATAGTTGCATCCTGCTTCAAGACAAGCATCCATAATGGTTAAGTCTTGATATGGAAGAGCTACATTTATAACTAGTTTTGGTTGAAAACTTTTAAATAATGTTACAAGTTCTGGAACATTGTCTGCATCCACTTGTGCAGTTTGAATTTCCACTCCGTAACGTTTTTTAATATCAGCAGCCACTACATCACATTTAGATTTTGTACGGCTTGCCAACATAATTTCTGTAAACACTTCTGTGTTTTGTGCTAATTTGTGTACAACTACGGTTCCTACACCGCCTGCTCCGATAACTAATACTTTAGACATAATTATTCTGTTTGACGTTGTTGATAAACTTCTCTTGCTAACTCTTGCATATCTGTTGTGGTATCTTGTTCATCTACAATTTCCACACCAATCATAGTTTCTAGCACGTCTTCCATGGTCACTACACCACGCAGACCACCAAATTCGTCCACAATAATTGAGATATGCTCACGCATTCCTAACATTTTTTCCCAAATAGTGAACACAGATTCATCTTCTGAGAAAGTAAGGATAGGACGCTTCATTTCTGATAGTTTTATATCGAATTGATCTTCAGAAAGTTCTTCTAAGATAATATCCTTAAGCACATAGCCTGTTACGTTGTCTTTGTCTTCCTTGAAAATAGGAATACGTGAAAAACGCCAATCGTTAGCGTCGTAAAATTCTTTTAGGCTCATGCTTTCATCTGCCATTTCAAGCACAATTTTTGGAGTCATTATCTCCTTGGCTTTCACATTTGATAGTTTTAGGCAAGATTTTATAATTCTGCTTTCAGATTCTTTAAACACACCTTCGTCAGTACCCATATCCACCATAGCAGACACTTCTTCACGAGAAACTGTTACTGCATTGTCTTTTTCTTTAGAAGAGAACAATTTTGTAATAAGTTCTGAAAGGATTACAAAAGGATATGTAATATAGATTAAAAATTTAATAATACCAGCTGAAGGCAAAGCCAATGAACGCCATGAGTTTGAACCAATAGTTTTAGGGATTATCTCTGAAAATATTAAAATCAGCAAGGTTAAAACCACTGAAGCTAGACCAAACCACTCATCGCCCCAGATGCGAGTAACCTCTGCACCTACACCTGCAGAACCAATGGTATGTGCAATGGTATTTAATGATAGAATAGCCCCTACAGGTCTATCTACACTGTTTTTAAGGTTTTTAAGAAGTGTAGCAGATTTCTTTCCCTCTTGTTCTTTTGCGGTAATAAAAGACATAGGAGTTGAAAGCAATACTGCTTCAAGAACGGAGCACATAAAAGAAATAGCCAATGCTCCAAAAAGATATACAAAAATCATTATCATCTGACTCAACGAGTTCTATTCAAGTTATATTCTGCAAAGATAATAAATTTAGAATATCTACACAATAAAATAAGAGGTGACTAAAAAAATTATTTAGTCACCTCTTAATTATTATATGATTTATTTAAAATCAATCATCCCATTCTGATTTGTTTTTCTTTGTTGGTATATTGAACGACAACATAATTTCGTGAGAAGTCCATGCTACGTCGCTAAGTTTACCAGCATTCAAGTCAAATGAGTAACCTACACGAAGCCACTCCCATTCAAGACCAACGTTTACGTATGGAGTAGCTAGGGTCCTATAACCTAAACCAGCCCAGAACATTTTTCCGAAGAAACTTGTTACGTTCACGTCTACTACGTGAGATTGACCTGTGTAGTAGTAAGAAGCTGCTGGAGCTAACTTAATTTTTTCTGTCACAGGAATGAATCCACGAGCATATAAGTGATAAGTAGGAGTTGATGTCAATGTTGTTACATCTTCAGCTTTAATAAAGAAACCTGGAATGTGGTTGATAGCAGCACCTGCCATGAAATATGGCATAGAGTACTCAATACCGAAGCTAGCATCGAAGCTACCTTTACATGTGTATTTATCATAAAAACCATCACCACGCTCATCTTCATCTACAAGAATGTGTTTTTCTGGGTCGAATGTTTTAATTACAGCACCTAAACCAATACCGAAAGATAATAGGTGTTTGTTTTCGAAATTTAAGTGATAAGCATAAACACCTCTCACTTGGATTTGGTTATATGCGATACCAGAACCGTCGTATGAGAATGTAAGACCCACACCTGAGTTTGCTTTATCAAAGTATCCGTGTACGTTTAATAAAGTAGAGAATGGAGCACCATCTGCACCCGCATATTGAAAACGGTTTAGTGAGAATATGTTCACATTTTCGTCGTTACCTGTACCAGCAGGGTTCACTGCAATACGAGAAAACAACTGTTCTGTAAGCACAAAGTCATTTTGTGCAAAAGCTATTGTAGCACTAGCCACTAAAGCTGATAGTAATACGATAATCTTTTTCATAGTCTATTATTTTCTCTTATTGTTAAGGTTTTGTAGGTAATCTTCATATTCTTGTTTCTTAGCTTCATTACGAGCATCGATAGCAGCATCTTCTTCTTTAGCAGCTTTTGCTTCATCTGTAGATTCATCAAATTGCTCAATTTCTCCAGTTTGTTCATCTAAGATAATACGAACTTCTACACGACGGTTTTGTGCGTGTTCTTCTTCAGTTTCTGCATTAGGCACTTGAAGACGACGTTCACCATAACCTACAGCTTCTAACACTGCTGGGTCGAAGCCTTCTCTATCAACAAGCATTTGTTTGATAGTTTCTGCACGACGTTGTGAAAGTTTGTCGTTGTATGCATCTGAACCACGAGAGTCGGTGTAACCAGAGATTTCGAAGCGACAATCTGGGAAGTTGCGCATTTCGTTACCTAAACGAGATAAGTCTTGGAAGAATGCTTCATCTAGGATATCACGGTCGAAGTCAAATAGGAAGAATACCCAGTAGAAACGACGTTTCTTTTCTTCGTATGTTGGCTCTGGTTCTGGTTCAGCTGGAATTTCGTGGAATAGATAAATATCCACATTACCATTACGGTCTGAAATAAGCATTGGAACACTATCTTTTACAAACATATTGTAGTTTGCGCCAGCTTCATTGTATGGATTTGGCATTAATTCTAGTTTATTCCATGTAGAGTCTGCAGCAGTAGAAGAGTAAACTGCCATTGCACCACCTTTAGAACTAGAAACATACATTAATGTATCACCAAGAATTTGCACCCAGTCTTCGTCTGCACTAGAGTTTAGTGGTTCAACATTTACTGGTTCCTTCCAAATTCTTTCTTCTTCGTTTTCAATATCTACATAATAAATATCACGACCGCCTTTTGAGCCTTCCATTGTAGAGCTGAAGTAGATACGGTCATCACCGTTTGCCATTGCAGGGTTGTAGAAACCTTGTAAGTATGGAAGACGATAGTTCCAACCTGCACTATGAACGAAGCTAGATTCTGTGCGAGATTTTTGTGTACCACGAATTCTCATACGTGTACCTGGTTGCCATACTCCGTTTTTGTCAGCAGTACTTTCATAAAGATAATCGCTCTTATAGTCTTTATTGTATTGGCTATAATAAATACGATTACGTTTTTTGTCGTATGCTACTAAACCACTCACTTTAATTTTAGAAAAATCTGCACAAACTTGTGGATTGTCTAGTTCTCCAAGTGTGTCTAGTTTTGTAACATAAACAGTTTCACCACGTAGGAAGATAAATGTACTATCTTTATAAGGAGATAGCGCAAATTCTTTTTCTTCTGTGCTACTTACTGTAGGATCGAAGGTGTAGCCTTCTGCGTATTTTTCGCTTATAGCTGCCATTGCAGAAATAGAGCATAAAGCTAGAAAGGCTGTTAGTAATTTTTTCATATCTTTAAAATTTTATATTATTTCTTGTTTAATATTTGAATACTTCAATTGTTCCTTTTTTAACGTTGCCGTCAGGAAGTTCTACTACATAATAGTAAACACCTGGGACAGCTTTTTTGCCTGAACCTCCATTTAAAGCACCTTCAACAGAACCATCCCAACCATTATCACTTTCGTAAACCTTAGTTCCAAAACGAGTAAAGATTTTTGTTTTGAAGTTTGGATCCATATCTTTTACGAATGTATCGTTTCTACCATCCACTAAGTGTGGTGTAAATACTGTTGGCCATAACACTGCCACATTAGCACTAGCGGATGATATTCCGCACTCGCCTTGGTAAACCAATTTATATTCAGAGTCTATATATGGCTTGTAGGTATTAACATCTGCAGATACTTTTACATCATTTACATACAGATCGTATTTAGCATTTTCTGGAGTAACTTTAAATTCAGGAATTGCACCAATGCCTACTTCTGCAGATGTAGGAGTAATTTCTAGTGAAGGCACAGCTTCTTTTTGAGAAATTACCACTGGTTTAGCTTCTAATGGAATATTTTCGCAATAATCATCACTTTGTACTGTTACATATACTGTATCTGGATTTTCTTTATATGCTTCATCTAAAGCATAATATTTGAATGTTTCTCCGTATGCTAATGTTCTTCTAGTTATTGTTGAATCTGAATACCAAGTAAATTTTACATTTGATTGTTCTTTTGCAAAGTTTGCTTTTGCAAGCAATATTAAATCTGCTCCAGGACATACCAATGTGTCATTTGCAATAATATTTGCTGCTGTTGCATTACCTTTTACTTTCACTGTAAGTTCTGTAGTTGCTTCGCAATAATTGTTGCTTGCAGACTTAATCTCATCATAAGAAGCTACAACTTTGTATGTTTTAGAATCTGGCACAGAAGGGTCAAATGTGGTAAGTGTATCTGTACCATTGATGAATAATAGATATTTATAAGTATCAGCCCCTTCTACTCTAGAAGATAAAGCAATTGGGTCGCCTTCTATAGCACAATCTAAATAATTGTTTACTACAGGAGTTCTAGTGATTTCTTTTACACGATAATAAATTGTTGTAGTATCGCTAGGACACCCACCTGCTGGGTCTCTATACACTCTGATAGAATCGTCTTGTACTAGGTCTGCATAAAAGAATGCATTTTCTTCTGGAACTATTTTGCCATCTTTATCTAACCAAACTAAACCTTCTTTGTCTTCACCTTCTAAGATAAGGTCTCTGAAGAAATATTTATTATCAATAACATCTGGGTCTGTTTCCTTACCTTCCTCTTTATTTTCGGTTTTACACATATTATATGAATAGTGTTCGCCTGGGCGTTTTCCTGCTGGTGCGTCAGAATAATTAACTATCTTGATAGAAACTTCACCTTGTGCAAATCTTTCGCAAACTACTGCACTATTGAAATACTCTCTTACTTTAACTGTAATTATTCTTTCTCCTATTGCAGGAAGGTAATCTTCTCCGTTTTTAGCTTTATAAAGCTCGCTAATATTTATTTCTTCTGCAAATGGAATATTTGTTAATATTGCTACACCGTCAACTAAAATGTCCATTTCTACAGATGTTGTAATATTTGTAGATGTCAATTTTAATTTTGGCAATACCATATCACTTAAGTAACAAATATCAGTTTCTTCTCCTGGAGCTAAAGTTAAAACACTTGTGCCGCAACTTATAGAATAAGTTAGGTAATTGCTAGAGAAAACAACATTGGTTTGTTTACCAACTTTATAATCGCCATTTTCAACACCTTTAATGATATCCAAATCACAAGCACCAGCTGCCTTCACAGAAGCAACTGCTACCAATTCTACAGAGCTAGGAACTTCTTCCAATAGATCAGATAATGCAGGTTCTGCATAATAATATCCACTAGCATTATCCAAAGCAAATTCAGATATATATACGTATGAAGTATCAGTACCTTCTATTGTACGTTTATATAATTGTATACAAGGTTCATTACCCAAAGAACCAAAGTCTACTTGTTTTACACGGATAGGTGCAGTTTCTTCTACATTACTTGCTTCTAACTCTTCAAACACATTATCATCTTCATCGTAGAAATAAACAGAGAATGAAGGAGTACACAAATCAAGACTGATATCATCAATTAATAAGTCGTTACCATCACCTGTAGCACCATTATTATTGATAACCACACGGAAATCACCATCAGCATCGTCTACCGTCCATTCTACTTCACTACGTTGCCAACCGTCGTCGTAATTTACTTCTGAGTGCACAACTGCAACATCTTTCCAAGTAGAAGAACCCGTTTCTTTGAATTGAATTTTCAACTCCATGTTAATAGGGTTGAAAGTAACGTCTTGTTTGCTTTTTACAGCTGCCGACGCAAAGTAAGCAGAAAATTTCAAGATAGAGTTTTTGGTAATGCTTGCTTTTTCATCTGCAGTCAAATCGCGTTGATAAGCAATACCCGTACCTTTAAAGTTAATCATCAACATACCGCCGAAAGGAGCAGTTGTACCGTTATTCATTAAAGTATGGTCGCGCAATTGACGGAACCAAACACCATTTGCCAAACATTCGTCGGTTACTGATTCTGACATATTTTTACCATCACCACAACCGCAATAGTAAGGATCTGCTACTACGGCATAATAACCATCGTTAATTTTATACGATGCTGGTTGATAAGTATAACCATCTACAATACCATCAAAGCTAGCTCTACTACCCGCTCCTCTTACAGCTGTTAATTCCCCAAAACCTTCGCGGAACACGTTAGAACCTTTGGTGTTTTTACCACAACTTTGTACGGTATAAATTACACAAATAGCGCTGATAAAGTCGTCAGAATCAACCACCTTACGAGTTACTTTATAGTAATTTCTATCGCCTGAAGGAATTTCAGACCCTGTTAAGGTATAGGTATTTCCAGTGGTTTCGGTGATTTTGGTATAAGTAGCACCTTCGTCGTCCGATTTATACCAAATATATTTACCTTCCGATTTTTCATCAGCTGTTGCTGTTAAGGTAATGCTAGTTGGAGGTTCAGACAAGTCAAACTCACGTACATCGCTCGCTAAAGAGATTTTGGCACCATGTTCACCACACGACATATCGTGAATATAGTAGTT
This sequence comes from Candidatus Enterocola sp., assembly GCA_045612225.1. Classification (GTDB taxonomy): domain Bacteria; phylum Bacteroidota; class Bacteroidia; order Bacteroidales; family Paludibacteraceae; genus Enterocola. The sequence goes on along the minus strand of JAZKYP010000003.1, from coordinate 3,174 downwards.
ACTAGCCTCACCGTGTGCTTGACCATTTTCTTGCAAAGCATAAATTTTAGCACGGAAAACACCAGTTTCGCATGATGCTAAATAATCGTCGTCAGCCTTGTTTCTAGAACCTAGGTTATAGTTGTCAGATTGACCATCTTTCCATTTACCTTCTTCACCTACCCAATATTTATAATCAGCAGGGTTACCAGTATAATCTGGAATTTCTACCGTTACTTCGTATTCGTAGTTGGTAGAGCCTGGTACGGGAGTAAAGGTATATTGTTCATCCCAACCTAATTTATACACAGAAATAACGTAGGGCTCTTTTAGATTACCTGTGCTTCCTCCAGGAGTAGTCCAACTAATTTCTTTGGTAGAAGGATTAAAGGTAATGGTAGTTTCTGTAGAAGTAGGCAAACCCAAAGCACCTACTTTTTCATTACCATTTTGAACCAATGTAGTTGGATTGTTGGTAGTATAACTACTTACGCCATATTTGGTTCCATTTGAATCAAAGACCCAAAAATAGTTATTTGTAGCAGTAAATGTTTTTGTAATAGTATAAACATTACCAGAAGCAGTCATCTTCCAAGACGCATCATAGTTGTTAACGTCTTTTCCATTAAGATAACCACCCAGAGAGTAATCCACAGCATACATCATGCCTACCGATTGAAGCAGAAGTATGATGAATAAAAGTTGTTTTAAAAAGATTTTTTTCATAGTATTTGATTTGTTAATTTAAGTTCTTTCTTAATCTATTATTTATAGCATCAAAAAGGCGTAACTATGCCTACGTATAACAATTTACAAATATAATTTTATTTTGAGAAACAAACAAAAAAAAATCCTCATTTCTACCTAGAAATGAGGATTTTATACCAAAATGTTAAAATTTCATAACTTATTTGCACATCGTTTGCAGAAATGTGCATTTTATTCTACAATCGCTATAGTAACGATAAATATTAACTTAAAAATCAATTTTAACGTACTATTTCAATTGTTCCTTTTTTGACTTCACCATTAGGCAAATCTACCTTATAATAGTAAACACCAGGTACTGCGATAGTTCTGCTATCATTCATAGTACCGTTGATGGTACCGTCCCAACCGTCTGGGCCTTCAAATATTTTGGTATAGAAGCGGTTGAATACAATGATTGGCATACCTTTTGCAAAATCGTCGTTTTTACCGTTATCATTGTGTGGAGTAAAGGCGGTTGGCCAAAGAACTTCTATAGACACCTCTTGAGATTTAGAATCACAACGATTGGTTGCTGTTACCTCAAATTTGGTATCTAAGTATAGATTGGTTGAATATTCTAAACCATCTACAGCAATTTCATTTCCATTTGCTTGCCATGTGTAGGTATCTGCCTCGTCGCTTTCTGCATTTGGAATTATAGTAATTACTGTTTCATTACCACCAATTAGCATGCTTGTTTGAGATGCTGTTAGAGTAAAATCTACATTCTTAGCCAAATCTACTGCGAATGAAACTTTTTTGCTTTCACAACCATTTGCAGAAGCACCTGTAACATAATATTCTGTAATAGCAGAAGAAGCATCATATAAGTCTTCTATTTCGTCACCAGATTCATCGTAGAATTTGTATGTAACACCTGATGTTTTAGGTAGTAAACTACTTAATGTTGTTTTTGTTAATGTATCAGAAGGACATAGGTAATATGTTGCATCTACAGTGAATGTAGGAGCTTGTTTGTTTTCTGTTACATTATAGGTATATTTTTCTGTAGAGCAGAATGTTGTGTTATCTGTAACAACTAAAGAATATGTACCTTTTTCGTTTACTTCTAAGTAATTGTTGGTTGATTCATCGTTCCATTTGTATGAAACTTCGTTTTCTGATTGGATAGTAGGTTTCAAATATAGAACTGAATATTCACAAGTTAATTCATTTGTTTTAACTACTTCTTCGGCTGCAGGGTCAATAGTAGAAACTGATTCAATCATTGTAATTACTGGTGTTGTTTTCACCTCTTTAATCTCAATTGTTGTTGCGGCGCTTGTACAACCAGTTTCTTTGTCGGTAACTACTAATCTAAAGAAGCCTTTGGTTGTAGTAGAGGTGGTTTCACCTGTGCCATAAGCTTCATACATATCACCATCTTCTGAATAAGTCCAATCATAAGTTAATTCTTCTGGAGAATAACCGGCTTGAACATTATCCACGATTGTTGTTTTGATGAATAATTCTGTATCCTTACAGTTAATAATTTGAGTTTCTTTGTAACCTTCTACTGTTTCTTCAAGTGAGGTTGCTGAGATTAAGGTTTCAACCACAGGAGTACGTTTGTTTTCGGTTACATTCACTGTTACAGGGTCTGCAGATTTACAATTTGCATTTTCTGAATAACCATAAACAGCGTATGTAGTGGTTGATGTTAATTGTTCTACTTCTGAAAGCTGAACATCTAGAGTGGCGCCTGTTTTGGTTTGTGAAGCACCGCTTAGGTCTGTGTATGACCATTCATATCTGTTTGCCCCAGATGCTGTGATAGTAGCAGAAGTATTTCTACAATTTAGAGTAACATCTGTAGCAGTTAAAGTTACAACTGGCAAAGCATCTACCACAATAGTTACTTCATTAGACTTTATTTCACCACCACAAGAGCTAGTAGCTTTATATTGAAGAGTTTTACCATTCTTTTCGTATAAAACAGACTCACCTTCTGTATAAACCTCACCGTCTAAATACCAATTAGCATTTGTTACTGTTGAACCATTTTCTGTTATAACTGGTGTTATTAATGTTAATGGAGTTCCTGCACAGATTGCTGCTGGAGCAGTAATATCTGATATGGTTGCATTATTTTTAACTATAATTGCTACTTCATTAGACTTAATTTCACCTCCACAAGAACTTATAGCCTTATATTGTAGTAATGCACCATTCTTTTCGTATAGAACAGACTCTCCTTCTGTATAAACTGCACCATCTAAATACCATTTACCATCAGTTACTGTTGAACCATTGGTTGTAATAACTGGAGTTGGCAATGCTAATGAACTTCCTGCACAGATTGCTGCTGGAGCTGTAATGTCTGCAATTGTTGCAACATCGTTAACAGTAATTGTTGCACTACCAGAAAGTGTTGCAGGGCAACCATTTCCGTCTCTTACCTCATCTAAAGTATATGTGGTAGTTGCAGTTGGAGATACTGACATT
>JAZKYP010000002.1:0-1653 GCA_045612225.1 Candidatus Enterocola sp. | reverse complement strand
GCTGTAAAACAGTTACCTAAAAATGTTCTTTGTGAAGTAGAAGTAATCGGTTATTTAGGTTAAGGATAAATACCGAACTGAAAAATAAAGAATATAGTAGGTTAATAAGATGAAGAACAATATTGTTTTAATTGGTATGCCGGGTGCCGGAAAAAGTACCGTTGGAGTTGTACTTGCTAAAGTGGTGGGATACAAATTTGTGGATTCAGATTTGGTAATACAGGAACAGCAAGGCAAATTATTACATGAGTTAATTACAGAACACGGTTTGGATGGATTTTTGGAGATTGAAAATCAGACCAATGCCAACTTAGATATGACAAAGGCAGTCATTGCTACGGGCGGAAGTGTTATCTATGGGAAAGAAGCGATGGAGCACTTAAGAGAAATTGGTCTTGTGGTTTATTTGAAGTTGTCGTTAGAATCCATTGCAGAACGTTTAGGTGACTTGCAGCAGAGAGGTGTTGCATTAAAAGAAGGATTTGGTTTAAAAGAACTCTACGAAGAACGGATTCCGCTTTATGAAAAATATGCAGATATCGTAATTGATTGTGAAGAAAAACCAATTCGTGAAATAACAGAAGAAATTGCAGAAGTATATAAAACTTATCAGACATCCCCTTCTTGCGAAGAAAAAGCGTAAGGAGTAGAGCGATGAAAAGAACAGAATTAGGAAGCGCTGTATTATTATTTCTAGCAGCGCTTATCTGGGGTGTTGCCTTTGTAGCACAAAGTGTAGGCATGGAGTATGTAGGGCCATTTACCTTCAATGGCTCTCGCTTTTTGTTAGGTGGTTTGGTTTTGACACCGGTAGCATTGATAAGAGAAGTCAAGTATCGAAAAGGAAAAACTTATCAAAGCTTATCTGCAAAAGAAAAGAAAAAATATGGAGCAAACACTCTTTTGGGGGGCTTGTGCTGTGGGATTGCTATTTGTGTAGCTTCTAGTTTTCAGCAAATAGGAATGCAATATACGAGCGTGGGAAAAGCAGGATTTATTACAGCTCTCTATATTGTTTTGGTACCTATTTTAGGAATTTTCTTGAAAAAGAAAGTGGCACCGGTGGTTTGGCTGGGTGTTGTGTTAGGTGCTATTGGCTCGTATTTTTTATGTATTACAGAATCCTTTACTATTAACAGTGGTGACTTGTTAATTTTTGCTTGTGCAGTTTGTTTTTCCTTCCACATTTTGATCATTGACTATTTTGCACCAAAGGCGGATGGCGTATCCTTGTCTTGCCTTCAGTTTTGGTTTAGTGGAATTGTCAGCATGGTAATTGCATTTATAACAGAAAGTCCGGAAATGGGAGCAATTCTGCAAGCAGTAGGTCCTATTCTTTATGCCGGAATCATGTCCTGTGGAGTGGCATACACCTTACAGATTTTAGGACAAAAACGAATGAATCCTGCAATTGCGTCTTTGATATTAAGTTTAGAATCGGTAGTTTCTGTATTAGCAGGATGGTTGATTTTACATGAAATTATGACTAGAAGACAGTTGTTAGGATGTGCTTTGGTATTTGGAGCTGTGATTTTAGCACAGATACCAACAAAAAATGAATAATAGTTAAAAATTAGGAGATAGTAGATAAAAAGACTACTATCTCTTTTTATATGCAAGGAGGATGGATTATGGATTATGTAAAAGCATTTG
>JAZKYP010000001.1:0-41550 GCA_045612225.1 Candidatus Enterocola sp. | reverse complement strand
TGTTAAATATTTTAACATAAAACACTCTTTTTGACTTCTTTAAATTTTAACATTTCACTGTTTTCTACCCCTCATTTTCACCCCAAAAAACTGTTCAAATTTAACGGCCGATTATTTTGAACAATACAACTGAAAATAAACAAATTAATAATATCGATATTTATGAAAAATTTTACAAAACAATTTACAAACAAAACCTTGTTTAAACCAACAAGGTGGCTTCTTGTAGCGCTAATGTTCTTACTTGGAACAGCAAGTGCGTGGGCATTCAATCAGTCCGCTGTAGACTTGTATTTTGACGACTCTGAAGCAAAATGGAGTGACAACAGTAAGAGTCCTTATGTTTATATAGGGCATAGCACATGGACTGCATGTTATGGACCCTTTACTCGCGTGTCTGGTACTCAATATCTTTTTAAATTAGCAAAAGCAAATTTCAATAACGGTGGCACGTGGAATGGCGCTAGTGCATGGGTAATCTGTAATGAAAAATGGTGGGATACTAGTGGTGAAAGTATTGATAAATTTACTTGGCATGGAGATAAAAATGTGACCCAAAAAAGAACGACTGCTTGGAGTGCATCTTATATCTACAAAACAAACGGAACTGCAAGTACAACATCAGACAATCACACAATACAAGCGTATAAAACTACAACAGTTTCAAATTCCAATTATACCGTTACTATAAATTCTGCTACAGGTGGTACCTTAACAGTAAAAGACTACGATAACAACACTGTAAGTAACGGTGCTTCAAAAATTTATTTGACAGTACTTAAATTTAGTGCATCAGCTTCAAGCGGATATACTTTTAAGGAAGTTCAAATTAATAATGGCAGTACAACCACAACAATTTCTGCTGCAAATTTAGGTTCAACAACTTATACACTGAAATCTGCTGTTACTATTACGCCAGTTTGGGAAAAAACTTGTACCCCTCCTGCGGCTCCAACGTTGAATCCTAACTCAACAACTGTATGTAGTGGCACATCATTTGATTTGCCTAGTGGCTACAGATGGTACACAGTTGCAACTGGTGGAACAAAATTAAGCTCAAATACAATCTCTGCAGGTGTTACTGAACAAACTAAATATTATGCAGAAGCAGGTGAAGATGGTTGTGTGTCTACATCACGTACTGCATATACTGTTAACGTAGACCCTAAATCTGCTCTAGAGTTAACAGAAGCAAACCCAACTATCTGCCAAGGTTCTTCTATCGTATTATCAAACTATGTTGAATCTAGCACAGGTACTGTAAAATGGTATTCTAACTCTGGAATGTCTACAGAAATAACTAATCCTTCTGAAGCTAGAACTCCACAATCTAGTCCAGCTTACTACTATGCACGAGCAACAAGTGGCGTTTGTTCTAATGTGGATAAAACATTAACTGTTACATTCAAATCTGCACCAACTAAACCTGTTGTGACATTATCACCAGCAGATGGTAATATTATATCAGGTAATAGCGCAACACTAACTGTGACTCAACAAACTAACGTTACATTTACATTATATAAAGATGGTGAATCGACAGGAGAAACAGGTAATTCATTTGCAATATCAGAATCTGGTACTTATTATGTGATAGGTACAGATGAATGTGGACAAGATTCTCCTGCATCAGACAGCAAAACAATTACTGTTTGTACTATAGGCTCTACATTAAATAGTGCTGAATACGACGCGGCAACTCAAAAAGTAAGCCTAGAAGGTACTTTTGAGTTTTGTGGCAAAGAATCATTCCACGGTTTCCAATGGAAAAAGGTAGGTAGTAACTGGTGCGATGAAAATGACCCTACAGAAAATAGTGATTATGTGGCGTTAGGTAGAACTACAGAAGGTGGCACAAAATCAGGAGAATATACTATAGCAGACCAAAATTCAGCATACGTATTTAGAACCTATGTTGTTCCAGTAGGTGGTGCATGGATTTATGGTAATGAAATTACAGTTACTCCTTGTATCAACATTGCCACCCCAGACATTGACCCAGTCGCTATCTGCGCTGGTAGCACTGCTACACTTACATTAAAAAACAAACAAAACGGTGTTACATATAAAATAGACAGCACACCAATCTTTACAGATGGTAATACTCACACAGTAAAACCAAATGGTACAACAACATATACTATCACAGCTACATCTGCAATTTCTTGTGATGCAAACCAAAAAGAAACTGCAACAGTAACTGTTACAGTGAACGCAATGCCTTCTTTATCTCCTTCTGCTACAGTAACTAGCATCTGCGAAGGAGAAACTAAGACAATAAGAATAAATACAAATGCAACATCTATTAAATGGTATAAAAACGAAACATTAATAGAAGGCCAAACTACTGCTTCGCTAAGCATCACCACAGCAGGAACATATAAAGTAGTTGTTTCTAACGCTAGTGGTTGTAGCAAAGAAATGAGCTTCACTGTAGCTAATGCATTTGGTAGCGATATCACTCCTACTATTACAGGTTCTGCAAGTGTGCAATCTGGCGCTACAGGTATCATCTACTCTACAGCAAATGTAGATGGAGCGGCTTACGAATGGCAATTACCTACTGGTTGGACATTTAGTGGAACAGGTAATCAAATTACAGTTTCTGTCCCAGATACAGATGGTAATGGAACAATTACTGTAAGAATCACCAAAAACTCATGTACAAAAACAGCAACATTGGATGTAGCATGGATGGATGGTTTCACTGTATACTTACGTCGTCCTCATGCCAAAGATGAAACAACACAATACAACTATTGGTTTGAAAAATCAACTGCTGCAGGTCCTGGTTACATTAAATTTGGAACAGTTAAAGCTACTCCTAGTGACGCAGAAGTATACGTATATAATGGTGGTAGTGGTGCTGAGACTGCTGGTGATTTAGGAACCAAAGGTACAGAATCATTCACAGACTGTGATGGTTATGTATGGGATGCATATAATATTGGTATAGATGTAACAGCACTATACTTCCACGCTCCAAATGATAAATCTACAAATGGTAGTACTTACGGTGGTTACGCAACTTATACTCGTTCATACAGCCAAAACACCCCTATCTCAAGTGACTTATACTTCACAATGGGCAACTGGACTAATCAACAAAAAGGTAGAACACTAACAAAAGTAGAAAAACCATTTGAAGGTATTGAAATTGAAGCATTGGGCGATACAGAAATTTGCAGTAACAATATGGCGTCTTTCGCTGCACTTTATTTGAAATCTAATTGTACAGGACAAGAAATTACTGCTTACGCTTGGAAATACTCAGCAAACAACAGTAGCTGGGACGAATACACCACAGGTAAGGGAGCTAATACAAACAACATTCGTCCAAATAAAGCAGGTTACTACCACCTAGAATGTGAATTGAAAGATGGTTCAGTAGTAACTTCAAACTCTATTCAAATTACAACAACTACTTGCTCTATTTCTAATGCAAGTCTTAACAATATCACCTCAAACCTACCTATCATTATGGTAAACACTGGTGACAATGAATTCCCTAGTGTAAGCAACGGAAAACACTGTAGTGCTTCTGCAGACGACTTGAAGAAAAAACGTTCTGTGGATGTTAAGATTCTTTGGAATCCAAGTGGAACAGTATCTTCTTCTGATGCATATACCAATGGAGCTAACTTATACTACGACCGCAAAGCTCGTATGAACTATCGTGGTAGTTCTTCACTAAACTTTGAAAAGAAATCATACGCATTCTGTCCTGGTGACGAAAACTGTGGACAAGATGATGACAAATCTGCAGACTATGTTAAAACAAAGAAAATGAATATGTTTGGCATTGGTGAAGCAGAAGATAAGGATTGGGTGCTTTATGCAGCATACGTAGATCCTTCTATGATGCGTAACATCCTAGCTATGGAAACATACTCTGCTATGACAGGCAAATGGGGTGTTAAAAACAAATATGTGGAACTTTACATAGATGGTGAATATCAAGGTGTTTATGTGTTTATGGATAAAGTAACACAAAACAAAAAACGTGTTAATGTTAAATGGGACGTTAAAGACGATACCAAACGTGAGTTTATCTTGAAATTTGATAAAACAGACGCAGCAGACCGTTATTCAGACTCTTCTGGCGACCAAAAAACATTTGAGTCTGATATGACAGGTAAAACAGGTATCAGTACTTACGACACCGAGGTGGACCAACGCTTCGAAATTGAATATCCAGAAAAAGAGGATATTGAAGACGATGGTGGTTACTGGTCTGATGTTTACAGTTTTGTACTAGGTAAAGTAAACGAATTTGAATCTGCACTTTCAAAAGGTGACTTCACTACAGTACGTAATCTTATCAATTATGAATCTTGGGCAGACTTCTTCATCATAAATGAGTTTACCAAAAACATGGATGCATATCGTGCTTCTTGTATATTCGTTTACACAGGTGGTAAGTTTGAAGCATGGCCTCTATGGGACTACGAATTGAGCTTCAACAATACCGTTACAGGCAATGGTAAAGGCAGAGGCGATCATTCAGGTCTTTTAATTGAACACTCTGACGTATATAGCGATGCATTCCCTGCACCATTCTGGTGGACTGGAAAATACAACGGTAGCAATATGTATTCTGGTCTGCTAAAAGACCCATGCTTTGTGCAAATGATTAAGAGTCGTTGGGCTGAACACACTAAAACAGGTGGAGCTTTAAATCCAGATGTTACTACAGCTAAAACTGCAGCTTACAAGGCTAACTTAGACAAAAATGGCGCTGCTACACGTGAATTTACTAAATGGCCTGTAAATTCTCGTGGTAAAGATGCTTGTAACGGTGCAAATACAGGTTATTTTGCTAATGGCGGTGGAGGTTCTAATACCACATATGCTAATTCATATAGCCAATTAAATTCATGGCTTGATGCTAACGCACGTATAAAGGGACTTCAAACTGAGATTGATAATCTTGCCAAGATAATAGAATTTGGTATTACTTCTACTGTAGATAAAGATGAAACCACTCCATGGCGTGCAGTAAATGTAACAGTAGATGCGGTAGGTGCTGATTATACATACACCGTTACACCTGAAATTATTGAAGGTCAAGTAATACAAGGTAGTGATAATCTCCTAATTTATGCAGAACCTGCTACATTGCCACAAACATACACAGTGGTAACTACCCTAAATGCAAAAGACCAATGTGGTGGTAAAGATAGTGACAATGCTTCATCTACTGTAACATTTACAGTTAATGACTTAGTAGATAATTGTGAAGAATAATTTAGAACCTTAGTAAGAATAAAATAAAAAATACACGATATGAAAAAATTTTATAACAATACATTAATCGGTGGGGCTTTCAGCAAAGCCCTACGAGTTGTAGCCTTACTTTGCGTTCTATTAGGCGTAAGCAATACAGCATTTGGTGCTTATGTTATTTCAGTCTATAAGAACGATGGAACAGGAGCTAAAAACACAGAATTCGTTGCCACTGGTAATGGAACACAACAAAAAGCAACTTTTACCATAGACAATTATACAGGTTATACCCATGACTATAAATTCTGGATTGGTAATGGTGGCTGGGAGGATAATAAGTCAGAAAATAGAGTTTTAAGTGATTTTATTTCATCTTGCTCTTCTGGCACAATGTCTATTTGCATTTGGACTGATTCTGGAGATATGAACTATTATCCACATGATGCTAAATGTGAGGAAAGCGCATACGGCTTCTTTGATCATAATTCTTGGAACATTAAAGTAGGTGATAATTGGAGCAACAATGATGGCTACGGAGCAACTGGTAATTCAACAATAGATCTACAAACAGTATCTCCTGGTGCTAGTCTAGGTTTTTGGGCTAAAACATGGAAAGAAAATACATCAATTTGTGCTCCAAAAGTAGGTATAAAGATAGAAGGGGTAGATAACAGTTATGTTCTAAAAGACCTAGAATGGAAAGAGAATTTAACTAATGATGAAAATGATCAATTGTGGCAAAAAGATAATGTAGATTATACTCTTCCTAATACACCTGGAACTTATACTATGAAAGTTTATTTCCAATTTGTAGCTAAAGAAGGCGAAAATTGTGTTACTAAGGATATATACCTAAATAATGGCGGAGGAAACTTTGTGTTAACATTTACCATCGCTGGCGGTGGCGGAGGAGGCGGTGGAGGCACCGGTACTGATTTTGACTTCGTATTGGATACCAAAACCAACGACAAAGGAGGTTGGATAAACAACGGAGAAGTATATGCTATTTTTCGCGAGAATGTAGGTGGAGAAACTGGCGAAAAACGTCAAGTGCAACTTGAAATCTGTGATTCAGATAATAGATTGGCATTTTATGATGGTGGCTTAAGTTTTACACGTACAGATGGAACCACTTGGACTCCTAAAGAGGTGTATGTATATAGCGACGACAAAAATGATGCTATTGCTAATTGGGACGGCACCAAAAATTGTATGGTTATTACCCAATGGGGTCTGATGACAAATAACTCTGGTGGTTGTACTATGACTACATTTACAGGCGGCTGCGACGGCACCTCTGGTGGTGGTGGCGGTGGTGGAGAATCTTCTACCTATGTTGCTTTTGATTGTTTATACTTAAATACAGGTGGTACTAACTTATGGAATAAAAAAGATGAAACTAAAGGTGCTCCAAATTTCTATTTGTATCTATTCAATAACACAACTAATACCAAAAAGTCTGTCTTAGCTACTGTTTGTCCAGATGCTAGCGATATTTTCTACGCAGAAGTGCCAGATGGTGAATGGGAAGGTTATTTGTGGATAAGAAAAGACCCAACAAATAATAATGACCCTGCTGTAGACTGGAACACTGCTGGAATATGGAACCAAACAAACAATTGTAAAATCTATAACGATTTAACTACGATTACTGGTTGGAATAATGGAGACTTTACCAATGGTACCTACTCTGGTTCTTGCGGCTGTGCAGGTGGCGGTGGCGATATTGACGATGACACCGAAGAATACGTAAAAGGTACTTCTGTGATACTAAGCTACGAAGCAGAAGAAAGAACAGCTGACAACTGGGTCTTAAGTGCATTCCTAGAAGCTCTGTGTGCTGTAGAAGATATAACACAATATGGTTTCTACTTATGTGAAACAGACAAAGATGGTGGTTGCAAACCTACAGCAGATGCATATACTTACAAGGTAGATGCAACTACAACATCACCTCTAGAAAAATATGGTTCTTTCACAGGTATAGCGTCTGGCCTTAGCAATGCTTGGTATGGTTATCGTGCATTCGTGGTGGCAGATGGTGAGACTATTCTTTCTCCTAATACCAAATACTTCAATAATAAATGTAAGTATGAGCTAACAGGTGATACAGTATATGTTACTATCGACAATACTCTAACTATAAATAACGAATGTGACCTTAAATTTAAGAGCATTAAAGATGCTTGGGCTACACTTAAAACTATTCCAGAGGTTTGCAAGGCAGAGAAAGTAACATACGGTTGGAAGCAAGACAAGATTACACTTATAAAACCTGTTGTAATGCAACTAGTGCCTACTGGTATAAACTATGTAGGATTTGAAAAAGTAGGTTTAACTGGTGGTGATATGACAACTGTGCAAGCTACATTCTTCCGTAATATAAATATGTCTGGTGGTGCACCACTTATCGTTCGTTCTATAGATTATCTAAACAATGGTGCGCGTGCAACACTTCAACACGTAGCAATACGTCGTTCAAAAAATATTACACTTAATTATCTAAACATTGTGGGTGCTTCTACAGATGTGGAAACAGCCGATAATGCTATTGACATAGATAATGGTGTTGGTTCTGGAAACATGGAAGGTCTTGGCACAGACTGGAACTGTGCTGCGCTAAGTGATGATGATGCAAATACCAGTGCGAATATCGTAATCAAAAACTGCGAAATCGTTTCATACGGCTTCACTTGCGTTCACGTGTCTGCATACAATGGTATTACATTTGAAAATAATGAATTCAAAGCTATGTATGACTTTGAAGAGGCTGATAAACTATGGAAAGATCAGCAAAATAACATAACCTGGGCAGACAATACCGCTAACTGGGGTGCTTCAGCTAAGTTCTTGAATAGTAAAAATATAGCATTTATCCGTAATAACTTTACAGGTCAACATGCTACATCTATTCTTCTTCAAGGAACACAGAAAGTACTAATTTACGACAACGTATTCTGGCATGACAATGGAGTGAAATCTGATGCAAATACAGTTGCTATTATTCGTTTAATTTCATACGGAGGTTGTGCGGGAGATAATCCACTTCAAGATATTGGTATTTACTATAACACCATGTTCTTGAAAAACAATAATGTGGGTGTGGGTAAATATCACCACTTCGACTTCTTCCGCTTAGGTGGTTCTCAACAAACAGGCAATACTGGTAATTATAACCCAGCCACTATAGAGTTTGACTACAACAACTGTTACTCATACGACGAAGACGTTAAAGGTAAAAACTATAATGGTTCAGATGATTATTCATCGTCTACAACAAGAGACTATCTTCAAGATATGGAAGAAAGCGATTGGTGTGATTCATTTAAGTACAACAACTTCTGGAGTGTTTATGATAATAATAAAAATCCTAAACCAACACGTTCTGCATTTGCTTTAGGTTCTGGTTGTAATTCAGATAAAGGTAAAAACAACTTTATCAATGTACAAAATCTAGTATGTAAAACATCGCCAGAAGAGCCAGGTTCGTTAGTTATTAAAGAAGACGACCTAAATATTGGTGCATTCATTAAGACCGATGCTTCTGGATTGTTGACAGACGAAATGCAAATGATAGACCGTTTGGGCAATAAGCGTCCATACGACCCTAATGCACTAGAAGGTAAAGGTACATACACACTAGGTGCTTACCAACAATCTACTGGTACTACTCTTTCTCAAATTATCTGGCACGGTTCTGCGTCTTCAGATTGGGACAACCGTAACAACTGGTATAAACCAAATGGTCAATTGGTATCTTGTGTGGATGTGTTAGCACCAAACTTGGAGGTAGTTATTCCTGCTCCACGTTCTACAAAATATCCAGTTCCGGCATTGGGTATTAAGAATTATCCTACTCTGCCAGAAGGTATCTCTACTAACAAGTTTGCAGATGGTACTCGTTCTGAATACGCTGGTTATGGCGAGGAAGTTTCTGCAGGTAAGGGTAAAACTACTCCTACTCAAATGGCTCAAACCATCACTATGGAATATGGTGCTTCACTTGTTGGTATTGAAGAACTTGCAGTTGAAAATGGGCCAAACCGTTACGATGAGGTTAATAGCACATTGGAAACTCTTCGTGACAGATGGATGCTAGTGGGTACTGTGGTTCAAAAATGGACTGACGATAGCAAAACAGCTGTTAGAAATCTACTTTCTAATGATTATTACATGAATAACTATCCACATGTTTATATGCACCAAGCTGTGATGAGCGGAAATACAGTAGCTTGGAACAATCCATTTGCAGACCTAACTATTCCAGTACCTGCTGACGAAGTGTATGCTATTAATGTGGCAGACGAATATGGTTATTACAAGCTAAAAGCTCAAACATATTACACAGCAATGGATAATGACCCTAATATGGTGGATGATGGTTCTAGATCAAAAACAGTTCATTTCTCTGGTAGATTCTTGAACGAAGACGCTTTACCAAATTATGGAACATTAACTGCAGGTGTAAATAAACTAATTTGTAATACATATCCTGCTAATATTGATGTTGCAAAACTTAGAGAAGCTATTCCTGGTACTATTCAAATTTATAATTACGCAGAAGGTTCATTTGAGGCTGCTACAAGTGGTGTAATTCTTTCTCAAAATGGTTTTGTACTTTCTCCTTCTACAACAAGAGCAGTAGAACTGCCAAGAAGCGTATTTAGGAATGACTCTACATCTGTACGTTCTGCTATGGTATCATTACCTGAGTTCCGTTTGGTGGCAACTAATGTGGCAGATCCTAAGTCTAGCAATGTGTTAATCACTATAGATGACTTAAAAGAAGATGCTATCAATTATGCTACAGATGCTCCAAAACTATACAATAACACAGATAAGAAACTTCCAGAGGTTTACGTAATGCGTTACGACAAAAACTGGGCTGGTATTGCTATTCCTACAATGGAAGAACCTATTCCAGTAGGTGTGAAAACATTCAGAAACAATGTATCTGTTAAGTTTAGTCTAAGAGATGTAGAGGGCATGGGATCTATTATCCTAGAAGACCGCATGGAAGGCAAATCTTACAACCTAACATTAGGTGAAGAATGTATAATAGAATCTTTACCTAAAGGAGTATCAGAAGGGCGTTTCTTCCTTAACCTAGCAGCAGCTCCAGAAGATGATGAACATCCAGAAGAAGAGGGAGGTGATGATGTAACCACAGAAGTAGAAGATGAAATAGTTTCTGAAAGTGGTATTTCTATCATTGGAAATTCTGAAGGCATCATAGTAAGTTCTTCTGCAGACATTGAACTTGTAACCATCATTGTTAATGACATGAGTGGTAAGAGCGCTGCATACAAAGTTTCTGGTCAATATGCAGAAATTAAGCTTCCAGTGGCACAAGGTGTTTATACAGTAAATGTGATAGGTAACACAGCAACAAAAACAGGAAAAGTGATTTTAAAATAAACAGTTAGGAGTGAAGAGTTAGGAGTGAGGAGTTAAAACTCATTCCTAGCGACAAACTCTAATAAATATAGAATGATTCAGATTATGAAAAATAAAAATTTAATTCTAAGTGTATTATTTTGGGTAGTATCTATATGTGCTTTTGCTGTTCAATTACCTGCTTCTCCATTTGAAACTACTAGTATGAGTTACGATGCAGCAAGTGAGAATATCACAATAGGCACTGGAACTAAATATACTCAAGTTTATTTAACTTCGGGCACAACAGAATATGCCGATGCTTGCTATGGAGTCTTTCCAGACGATGAAGACTCTTGTATAGAATGCTGTGAAGACTACGAAGATGCTTGTCCAGCAGGCGACCTAGATTGTTATGATAAGGTTAGAATATGTAAAACAACCTGCCACGAAGGTCCTTCTCTTCCTCTAGGCACTCCGCTACTACTTCTTCCATTTGCGTTGGTTTATGGAGTGATTAGAAGACGCAAAGAAGCATAAACTCATAAAATGTAAATATCCTTCAAAGGAACCTCTCAGTATTGAGCAGGTTCCTTTTGCGTTTATTGTATTTGCAGAAAAAATATACTAATTCCTTGGAATTCTGTAAAAAAGCATTACCTTTACAAATTGAACCCTAAAATCAACTTAAAATAATTATATGCTTATGAAAAAGTTACAATTACTTCTTGCGTCACTTTTTGTGACATTTTGTGCTTTGGCACAGATTACAACAGATCCTGCTGTGATCCCGCTAGGATACAAGGGTAAAATTGTGGTTACCTTCGATCCTACTGGCACTCCAATGGCGGGTAAAACCACATGTTATGCACACACAGGTGCTACAACTAAAGAAAAAGGTAACTGGACTTGTGCTCCAGCATGGAAAACAAACACTGCTAAATACCAATTAACCAAATCTGGTACTAAATGGGTGCTTACAATCGATGACCTTTATTCATATTACGACTGTGCTGCTAATATGGAAATTACAGGTCTAAACTTTGTGTTCCGCGACCAAAATGCTACCGCTCAAACTGGTGACATTCTTTATCCTTTTGGTTTTGAAGATAAAGCACCTACTACAAAAACACGTCCTTCTGGCGTTACAGATGGTATTTTCTATGATTCTGCCGACCCTACTAAAGTAACTGTTTCACTTCTTGTAAAACCAAGTAAGTCTAACGTAACAGCAACTAATGTATACATTCTTTGCGATGCAAACAACTGGTCTTTCAGCAATGACTATCAATGCTACAAAGATGGCAATTACTTCTGGTACACCTTCACTGGCCTTACCGCTGGTAAAGAATATGCTTTCCAATATGGTGTGAAAATGAGCAATGGTTCTTTTGTGCAAATGTCTGACCCATATTCTACAAAAGTGCTTCACGGCGACGACCAATGGGAACCTAAAAAAGTAGACCCAACTCTTATGGACTATCCAAACGGTGGTAGCGGTTATGTTACTGTAATTCAACCTGGTAAAAAGGCTTTCAACTGGAGTAGCGCTACACTAAACTTCAAACGTCCAAACAAAAACAACCTTGTTATCTATGAAATTTGGCCTTATATTTTCTCTGCAGACCGTAGTTTCAAAGCTATCACAAAACGTCTTGACTACTTTGAAAACTTAGGTATCAATGCTATCGAGTTTATGCCTCTTTGCGAGTTTGACGGCAACTTAAGCTGGGGTTATTCACCAAACCACTATTTCGCGCTTGACAAAACATACGGTACAGAAAACGACTTCAAAACCCTTGTAGACGAATGTCACAAACGTGGTATTGCTGTTATCGTGGATATGGTGTTCAACCACGCTACAGGCAACTGTTCTCACGAAAAACTTTATGGTGGTTACAACAACTTAAAAGACAACCCATACTTCAACGTTTCTGCTCCTCACGGTGCTAGCGTGTTTGAAGACTGGAACCACTCATATGCTGAAACTAAAAACTATTTAACTCGTGCTCTTAAATTCTGGCTTCAAGAATATAAAGTGGACGGTTTCCGTATGGACCTTTCTCACGGTTTCTGCGGCACAAACTGCAACGACCGTGTGTCAAATATCAACTACTACTATAACAACGGTGTGAAAGCCGTGGCGAGCGACGCATACTTCATCCTAGAACACTGGGAAGGTATGAACGAACGTGGTGGTTATGTAAACAACGGCATGATGTGTTGGGAAAACACAAACAACGCTTATATGCAAATTGCAATGGGCTGGCTTAAAGATGGTGATGCTCTAACTGAAGCAAACAAAGATGGCTATGTGAGCTACACATCTTCTCACGACGAACAACGTCCTTTCTGGAAAGCTAAAAAATATGGTAATGGTGCTATCGGTTCAAACGAAGCTACTCGTTTAGGTCGTATTGCTGCTACAGTGGGTATGTGTGCTATGCTAAATGGTCCTCAAATGTTCTATATGTTTGACGAACTTGGCTACGACTACTCATTCTGTTCTAATGCTTCTGGTGCTGGTGACCAAAACGACAAAGCTCCTTATGGTTCTACACAAGCTCAACCTTGCCACGATACCGACGCTAAACCTATTCCTGAAACTAAAGGTTGGTATACAAATGCAAACCGTATGAACCAATATAAAAAGCTTGGTCAACTTCTACAACTACGTACCAAACTTGCTCCTTCTGTATTTGCGGGCAACCCAACAAGCAGCGACCTTGGTTCTGGTAAAGCTCTTCGTAGTGTAATTTATGGTAGCGGCAACTCTCGCATCTTTATTGTGGCAAACTTTGGCACTACAGCTCAAACACTTACTCTACCTACTGGCAACAGCTGGTATGACTATCTAGCAGGTAGCAAATCTCAAATGGCAGCTGGTACTTCTGTGAGCCTTGCAGCTGGCGATATTAAAGCATACACCGCTACTAAATATGCTCTACCAGACGTGCCAAATGCATATACATTCGTAGGCATCGAAGACGTAGAAGCTGAAGATGCAAAATCTTCTATCTATCCTTCTATCACTTCAGACTTTGTGAAAATCGACTCAGAAGAAGCAATCTCTGATGTACAAGTAGTAGCGCTTTCTGGTGCTGTTTACTCTCCTAAATACACCGAAGAAGGTGTGGTTGATGTAAATTCATTAGAAGAAGGCTTGTATTTATTAGTAGTGCGCTTCGAAACATACGAACGTGCCTTCAAATTTATCAAAGAATAATTCTTTAAGACAATAAAATAGGGTTGACAATTGTCAACCCTATTTTATTATATATGAATTAGGTAATAACTCCTAACTTAAATCACCTCAATTCCTTGCTCAGCGCAAAGCTGTAAGCTAAGTTCTTTAAGTTTATACTTTTGGATTTTTCCGCTACCAGTAAGAGGGAATCCATCCACAAAGAATACATATTTAGGAATTTTGTAACGAGCAATTTTGCCTTTGCAGAAGTCGCGCACATCCTCAGCTTCAAGTTTTGCTCCTTCTTTAAGGATAATGAACGCACCCACTTCCTCACCATATTTTTTAGAAGGCACAGCAGCCACTTGCACGTCGCTCACACCCTCTAGGTGATATAGGAATTCCTCTATTTCGCGAGGATAAATATTTTCGCCACCACGAATAATCATGTCTTTGATACGACCAGTAATGCGGTAATAGCCATCTTCGTCTTTCACGCCAAGGTCACCAGAGTGAAGGTATCCATTAGCATCGATAATTTCTTCAGTAGCCTTTTCGTTTTTATAATAGCCCTTCATCACATTGAAGCCACGGCAACACATTTCACCTTGCACCCCAGGAGGACAGATTTCGCCAGTTTCTGGGTCGATTACTTGCACTTCTACAAATGGATAGTCGCGACCAACTGTTGTACAACGTTTTTCAAAACTATCTTCCACAGTGGTTTGAGTCATACCAGGAGAAGTTTCGGTCAAACCATACACAGAGGTAATAGTCATGTGCATTTTGTCGCTCACCTGACGCATAAGTTCGATAGGGCAAAGAGCACCTGCCATAATACCTGTGCGCAAACAAGTAAGGTCGAACATATCAAACATTGGGTGGTTTAGCTCCGCAATAAACATTGTTGGCACACCATATAGGGCAGTACAACGTTCTTGATGAACAGAAGCAAGCACCACAAGTGGGTCAAATTTTTCCACCATTACTTGAGTACAGCCGTGTGTCAAACAGTTCATGGTAGCAAGCACTACACCAAAGCAGTGGAAAAGAGGCACGCACACGCAAAGCTTGTCGTCTGAAGTAAACTTCATGTGTTCGCCGGTAAAGAAACCGTCGTTAGAAATATTGTAGTGGGTAAGCATCACACCTTTTGGGAAACCTGTTGTTCCAGATGTATATTGCATATTCACCACGTCGTGACAGTTTACGTTGGCTTTAGCCTCGTTTAGTTTATCGTCAGAAATAGAACTACCTAGAAGTAGAATTTCTGCGGTATTGTACATACCACGATGTTTTTCTTGACCAATGTAGATTACATTTTTCATTTTTGGGAAACGCTCGCTGTTTAGCTTACCACGTTGGCAAGTTTTAAGTTCAGGAAGCATTTTGTAAGTCATATCCACATAGTCGCAATCCCAAGTACCATCAATGATACAAAGAGTATGCATATCTGAGTGTTCGCAAAGATACTCAAGCTCGTTTTGTTTATAATTGGTATTTACAGTTACGCAAACAGCACCAATACGAGCACAAGCATAAAGGAAAGTCAACCAGTCTGGCACGTTTGTAGCCCAAAGACCCACGTGAGTACCCTTTTCAATGCCAATTGCAAGCATACCTTTTGCAAGGTGGTTTACACGTTCGTTAAACTCCTTCCAAGTGAAACGTAGACCACGGTCTGCATACACAATATAGTCTTTATCTGGGGTTTGCTCCGCCCAGTATTCTACCCATTCACCTAGGGTTCTAGTAGAAAGTTCGTAATTTTTCATAGCCATAGAATAGAATGGAAATTAGAATGGAGCGTAAACAACAGCCAAAATCTTTGCAGATTCTGTGCCATAAACCAAGTGTTCCACGATAGAGTCGTAGTAAATACTGTCGCCTTGTTCTAGGATATATTCGTCCATACCATATTTAATATTTACCTTACCCTCAAGCACATAGATAAACTCTTCGCCTTCGTGAGAAGAAAGAAGAAGTTTTTCTGGGTCTTCTGGTTCAATATTAATGATGAATGGTTCCATATTTCTACCTGCTTTATGTTTTGCAAGCGACATAAAGTCTAAGTGAGAATTTGCACGGCTCTTGGTGTTTGAAGTACTCAAAGATTTGTTTGCTTCGCCAGCGCGAGACACTTCTGGACCAAGTTTGTTGTTGTCATCTAGGAAAGTACCTAGGCGAACGCCCAACGCGCGAGCTATCTTGATAAGTGGAGACAGAGAAGGAATATTTGTGTTTTCTTCAATTTCTACTACAAGTGAAAGTTCCAAACCGCTGTTTTCAGCAAGTTGTTCACGAGTCAATTTACGAGTTTCACGGAAAGCCTTAATCTTATCCCCAATTAAAATTTCGTTTGCCATATTATATAAAGTTTTTTGATTATTTCTAAACAATTTTGCCTCATAAAGAGGGCTTTTCTTTAATTTAGGACTGCAAAGATAATACTTTTTCTATAAATACAAATAAAAACTCACAAATTAAAAGAAATTAACATAAAAATATTACTATTTATAACAAAAATAGGCTAATAAATTTCAAAATGAATAAAATTTCCAGCAGAAAGAATAAAAAAAGAGATTGACTCCGTTTAGAGTCAATCTCCGCTTCTGTACCCAGACCCGGGATCGAACCGGGATGGAAGTGAATCCACTGGTGTTTGAGACCAGCGCGTCTACCGATTCCGCCATCTGGGCATTGGCACTTTTTTAAAGCGTGACAAAGGTAATTATTCTTTTTTAGATATGAAAATTTTTTTGCATAAATTCTTTTTGTTACCTTTGTCAAATAAAATCAAATATATTATGGATTACAATAATTTTTGTGTGATTATGGCTGGTGGTGTAGGTAGCCGTTTTTGGCCATTCTCACGTAACAATAAACCAAAACAATTTCTAGACTTTTTCGGTACTGGTCGTTCGCTTCTTCAAATGACATTCGACCGTTTTGCTAAAGTTATTCCTGCTTCTAATATTATCATAGTAAGTAATGCGGCTTATAAAGATTTGATTATGGAACAACTTCCTATTATCAAACCTAGTCAAATTCTTCTTGAGCCTTGCCGTAGAAATACTGCTCCTTGTATTGCATACGCTATGAGTCATATTAAGGCTATCAATCCTAACGCAAATATGGTAGTGGCTCCTTCAGACCACCTTATCACCAAGGAAATGGAGTTTCTTAATGCTATTGAGCGTGGTTTGAACTTTGTTGGAAGCAATAATAGTTTATTAACTCTTGGTATTAAACCAAATCGTCCAGAAACTGGATATGGTTATATTCAAGCTCATGTGGATGCTGATGGCGACTTTAAACCAGTTAAAACTTTCACAGAAAAACCAAACCTAGAACTTGCTAAAGTTTTTGTGAACTCAGGCGAATTCTTCTGGAATTCTGGTGTGTTTATGTGGAGTGTTAAAACTATTGATGCTGCATTTAAGGAGTTCCTTCCAGAAATTTCTCAAAAATTTGAGTCTGGAATGGATAAAATGAACACAGAGAATGAGCAATCTTTCATTGACGAGATTTTCCCTACTTGCCAAAATATTTCTATCGACTATGGTATTATGGAGCACGCACGTGAAGTGTATATGCTTTCTGGCGACTATGGTTGGTCTGATATGGGTACTTGGGGTGCTCTTAAAGATATTGCCGAAGGTGATGAAAATGGCAATGTGGTTTTAAAATGCAAAAGCTTAACATACGACAGCAACGATAATATTGTGGTGCTTCCAGAAGGTAAACTTGCTGTAATTCAAGGACTAGAAGGATATATTGTGGTAGAATCAGACAATGCTTTATTAATCTGTAAGGCTTCTGATGAGCAACGTATTCGTCAGTTTGTGAATGATGTTAGTATGCTTGAAGATAACGAAAACTTTATTTAATAAATATGAGTGAAGAAAAGATGATTCTCCGTACGGAGCACTTAGTAAAACGTTACGGTAAACGTACTGTTGTAAATGATGTTTCTATAAATGTGACTCAAGGTGAGATTGTAGGGCTTCTAGGACCAAATGGTGCTGGTAAGACTACTACTTTCTATATGACAACAGGTCTAGTGAAGCCTAATGCGGGGAAAATCTTTCTGAACGATTTGGATATTTCTAAATATCCTGTGTATCGCAGAGCACAAATTGGTATTGGTTATCTGGCACAAGAGGCATCTGTTTTTCGCGATATGTCTGTGGAGAATAATATTAAGGCTGTGCTTGAAATGACAAAATTCTCTAAGGAATATCAAAAAGAAAAACTTGAATCTTTAATAGAGGAATTTCACCTTACCAAAGTGCGTAAAAGCTTTGGTTCTCAACTTTCTGGTGGCGAACGTCGCCGTTGCGAGATAGCACGCTGCATGGCTATAGAACCTAAATTTATCATGCTTGACGAACCTTTTGCTGGTGTAGACCCTATTGCGGTGCAAGATATTCAACAAATTGTTTCTAAACTTAAAGAAAAGAATATTGGTATTCTTATTACCGACCACAATGTGCACGAAACATTGTGCATTACCGATAGAGCTTATATGCTTTTTGAGGGAAAAGTGATGTTTCAAGGCACTGCTGAGGTGCTAGCAGAAAATCCTGTAGTACGTGAAAAGTATTTAGGTGTGAACTTTGAATTAAGAAAAGTAAATGGCTGAAATACAGAGTTTTGTACTAAATATATTATCAGAATTTAGTTCATTCTTATGGGGCGTTCCAATGGTAGTTTTACTATTTGGAACCCATTTGTTTTTAACTTTTAGGACTGGTGGTATTCAGCGTCACTTGGGCAAGGCTATTAAAATGACCCTAAACAGAAGTTCTGCTGGTGGGGATATTAGTAACTTTAGTGCTCTTATGGTGGCAATGGCTGCTACTGTTGGTACTGGTAATATTATAGGTGTAGGTACTGCTATTGCTCTTGGTGGTCCTGGTGCTGTGTTTTGGTGCTGGCTAACAGGTGTGTTTGGCGTGGCTACTAAATATGCCGAAGCACTACTTTCTGTGAAATACAGATACAAAACTTCTGATGGCACAATGATTGGTGGTCCAATGGTGGTGCTAGAAAAAGCATTGAAAATGAAATGGTTATCAATGTTTTTCTGTATAGCTACCATTTGTGCAGCTTTTGGTATTGGTAATATGACTCAAGCCAATTCTGTTTCTACCCTAATGCAAGAAAACTTTGGGGTGTCTACATACGTAACTGGAGCGGTAATGGCTCTTTTGATAGGTCTTATTACTATGGGTGGCATTAAGTGGCTGTCTCGTGTGTGCGAAGTTTTTGTGCCTATCATGGCTGCTATTTATATAATAGGTTGTTTGGCTATTCTTTTTCTAAATGCTTCTTGGGTGGATGATGCTCTGCTTCTTATTATAAAATCTGCTTTCTCTGCTGATGCAATAGGTGGTGGTTTCGCTGGCGGTGGCATTATGCTTGCCATGCGTTATGGTATTTCTCGTGGCTTGTTCTCTAATGAGTCTGGTCTTGGTTCTGCTCCTATTGTTTCTGCGGCAGCAAAAACAGACAATGCTGTGAAACAAGCACTTATAGCTTCTTCTGCAACTTTTTGGGATACAGTTATTATCTGTGCCTTAACAGGTATTGTGCTAGTGTCTAGTGTGCTTGCTCATCCAGATATCAACTTCTCTGATGGTGCTGTGCTTACCAATATGGCTTTTGGAAAACTTCACGTATGGGGTAGTGGACTTCTTACCATTGCTCTGCTTTCTTTTGTTTTCTCTACCATTCTTGGTTGGTCATATTATGCCGAACGTTGTGTGGAGTATATAGGTGGCAAACGTGTGTTAGTCCTATTTAGAATTATCTGGTCTTCTGCTGTGTTCATTGGTTGTGTGGCAAAATTAGACCTTGTTTGGGTTTTTGCCGACTGTGCTAACGCCCTTATGGCTATTCCTAATATTGCAATGCTTATTTTACTAAGCGGTGTAGTTGCGGCTGAGACTAAGAAATACCTTGATAGTGATAAATTAAATGAGTACGACCCAACAATAGAACATTAATTATGAAAAAAATTCTTTTGATATTACCTTTTTTGTGTTTGTTGTGTAGTTGTGAACCAAATGAACCTAAAAGTGAGCCAGAAAAGGAGGCAGAAAAAGGGACAGAGGAAACAATATCTATCAATTTTGAAGATGTTTCTATTCCTGAAAAAGGATATATGGATGCTGAACTAAATGATGCTTTCACTACTAGTGGTGCAACATTTTATTCTAAATGGGTGACGGATTTTGGTGGTTATTCAGATGGTGGTATTTATCCGTCTAAGTTGAATGATAAAACTACTCCAGGATTTTTAAATCAATATAGTGCAATGCCTACTACAACTGGCAACTTCGCTGTTGTTCACTATTTTGAATATAATGCTCAGTTAGGTGCAAATTATGCATATTTTACTTTGTCAAGTGAAACTTCTGTGAAAAGTATTGATGTGGCTATTTCTACATACGCATATTGGGCTATTAAAGCTGGTGACGATGGTATTGGCGTTTGCCGTGAGTATAGCGATGGCGACTGGTATAAGATTACTTTTACCGCTTATGATAAGAGTGGTAATCAGCTTGGCTTTGTAGATCATTATTTAGCAGACTTCCGTGATGGTAAATCATATATTTCTACTTCTTGGGAAACCGTAAACCTAACATCTCTTGGCGATAAAGTATATAAAATACAGATGTCTGTAGATGGCACTGATAGAGGTGAATGGGGGATAAATACTCCTACTTATTGCTGTATAGATAATATCAAATACAAAAAGTAAATAAAAGTAGACATAAACATATAAAAAATTGCACCCTGTGTGCAATTTTTTTGTGTATTTATACGTTATAAACACATAAATATAACGTTTTTTATTACCTTTGTGGTTTGATAAAAAAAGATAACTCTTTATGCTAGAATATATAAATGGTGAAATCACCTCTTTAACACCTACATACGCTATTTTAGATGTGCACGGAGTAGGTTTTGGGGTAAATATTTCACTTTCCACTTATACTGCTATTCAAGGAAAAACAGATGCGAAACTGTATCTTTATGAAGTGATTCGTGAAGATTCTTTCACTCTGTATGGTTTTGCTACATCTGCAGAAAGAAGTATGTTTCTTCTTCTTCTGTCTGTACAAGGTGTGGGTGCTGCTACTGCTCGTATGATTCTTTCTTCACTTTCTGTTTATGAAATTTGTGATGCTATTCAAACTGGTAATGCAAATCTAATTAAGGCAGTGAAAGGAATAGGTGCTAAAACTGCACAACGTATTATCTTAGACCTTAAAGATAAAGTTCTAGAACTTTCTGCTTCTGAGGGTGCTCCTGCAGTGGCTCCTAAGGCAGCTCCTGTGTCTTCAGAAATTCAGAATGAGGCTGTGTCTGCTCTAGTGATGCTGGGCTTCGCAACCTCTGCCACTCAAAAAGTGGTATCTGCTATTCTAGCAGAAGATCCAGATCTAAAAGTGGAACAAGTGATTAAAAAAGCACTTAAAATGTTGTAACTCCTAACTTGAAGAAGTTTATCTACATATTAGCAATGTTCTGTTTTTCGCTTAGTCTAATGGCTCAGGCGACAGGAGATTCTATTGCCAATAAAGAGGAGTCTGAACTTCGTTTCCCGATTTCTAAAAACTACGTTGAAACTCATGACGATTTAGAAACATCTACTCCTGCGTCGCTTCCTATGCCAGATAATGTGGTTACAGAAGTGACATACGACCCAGATACAGATAGATATTATTTTCAGTCTAAAGTGGGAGATGAGGAACTCGGTACTCCATTTTATATGACCTCAGATGAGTTTGCTGAATATCAAGCTCTTAGATCTCAACAAGAATATTATAAGGCAAAAGTTGCAGAGGAAGAAGGTAAAAAGCACAAAATATCATTCACAGATATGAAGTTTGATATTGGTCCAGCCGACAAGGTTTTTGGTCCTGGTGGTGTGCAATTGAAACTTCAAGGTTCTGTGGAGCTTATCTTTGCTCTTCAATTTAAAAGACTGAAAGACCCTGCTCTGAGCGAACGTTCTCAAAAACCTGCTCCTACATTTGATTTTGATGAAAAAATTCAGCTAAATGTGAGTGGTTCTGTGGGCGATAGGCTTAATTTTGGACTTAATTATAACACAGAGGCGACATTCGACTTTGACCAGTCTATGATAAAACTTCAATATGAGGGTAAGGAAGATGATATTATTAAGAAAATAGAGGCTGGTAATGTGAGTATGCCGCTAACAGGTTCTTTAATTACAGGTAATACTTCTCTTTTTGGTATTAAGACAGACCTTCAGTTTGGTAAACTTAGTGTAAGTGCAGTTGTTTCACAACAAGAGTCTGAATCTCAAACAATTAACACGTCTGGTGCTCAAACTTCAGATTTTGAAATTCCAATTGATGCCTACGATGAGAATCGTCACTACTTCCTTTCTCATTTCTTCCGTGAACATTATGATGAATGGATGAAAGATGTGCCAAATATTACTTCTGGTGTGTCTGTAACAAATATTGAGGTTTGGGTAACTAATAAAAATTCTATCAACTACCAAAATACTACCAACGTGGTGGGTTTTGCAGATTTAGGAGAACCAAAACGTATTTATAATTCTTCATTTGTATCTTCTGGTTCTGTTCCATCGAATACTGCCAATACTTTGTTCTCGCAAGTGGTGCAGTCTGCAGGTGGTTTGCCTGATATTTATGAGATAGACTCATATCTTAGAAATTGGAATATGGAGTCTGGTACAGACTACGTAAAACTTGAGGGTGCTAGAAAACTAGAATCTTCTGATTATACATTAAATAGGGAGTTAGGTTACATTTCTTTGAAGTCTGCACTTAACAACGATGAAATGCTAGCTGTGGCATATCAATATACTTATAAAGGTAAGGTTTATACAGTGGGTGAACTTAGTACCGCATCTACGGAGATAACAAAACCTTTAGCTCTTAAGTTATTAAAGTCTACAGATAAATCTCCTATGATTCCTACTTGGGACCTTATGATGAAGAATATCTATTCTTTAGGTGCTTATCAAGTACAAAGTAATAAATTTACGCTTAATATTCTATACAAGAATGACTCAGCTGGTATAGATTTACGATATATCACAGAAGGTCCTATTGCAAAGAAACCTCTATTATGGGTAATGAATTTAGACCATTTAGATTCTCAACAAAAGCAAAGACCTAATGGTGATGGTATATTCGACTTTGTAGAGGGTTATACCATTATTTCTCAGAATGGTAAGATTATTTTCCCTTCTGTAGAACCTTTTGGTTCATATTTAGCTAAAAAATTAAATAATGACCCTGCTCTGGTAAAAAAATATGTTTATCAGGAACTTTATGATTCTACGCTAACTACTGCTCAGGAGTTTGCAGAAAAGAATAAGTTCTATCTTCAAGGTGAATATCGTGGCTCATCTGGCAGTGAGATTAGACTAAATGCAATGAATGTGCCTAAGGGTTCGGTGAGAGTTACTGCTGGTGGTGTTCAACTAACAGAAAATGTGGACTATACAGTGGATTATATGATGGGTGTTGTTACCATTATGAATCAAGACCTTATAGATCTAGGCACTCCTATTAGTGTTTCTATGGAGAGTCAGTCGTTATTTAATATGAAACGTAAATCTCTGATAGGTACACACTTAGATTACGCATTTACCGACAATTTCAATGTTGGTGGTACTGTGATGTATCTTTCAGAGAAGCCTCTTACAGAAAAGGTTGGTTATGGTGATGATCCTGTGGCTAATACTGTTTGGGGGTTGAATATGTCTTATAGGGAGCAATTCCAATCTATAACAGACTGGTTGAATAAACTTCCTATCCTAAATCTGAAGCAGGCTTCTACTGTGGCATTTGATGCTGAGTTTGCTCACATGATACCTGGCACTGCAAAAGGAGCTCAAGGTAAGGTTTATGTAGATGATTTTGAGTCAACTACTGTGGGTTATGATGTTAGATACGCTAGCAATTGGCGTTTGGCAAGTACTCCTTCTCGATTTAAAGAGTCTGAATTATCTAATAATATCGAATATGGCAAAAACCGTGCGTTGCTTTCTTGGTATTATATAGATAATATGTTTAATCAGAGTACTTCAAGTACACCTAGTCATATTAGGAATGATAAAGATCAATTGTCTAATCACTTTGTTCGTCAAATTTCTGAGAATGAGATATTCCCAAATCGTGAATTAGCATACGGTCAGTCTTCTTATATTCAAACATTAGACTTGGCTTATCATCCTACAGAGCGTGGTCCTTATAATATTTATGCAGAAAACTTCGATTCAGAAGGTAAACTTACAAATCCTGCAGCAAAATGGGGTGGTGTAATGCGTAAGTTGGAAACCACAGACTTCGAAACAAATAATATCGAATACCTAGAATTCTGGGTGATGGACCCATTCGTTTACAATAAGGGTACTATGACAGGTGGTGACCTTTATTTCAACTTTGGTGATATTTCTGAGGATATATTAAAGGATGGTCGTAAATTCTTTGAAAATGGTTTACCAGTAGGTGGTGATGAATCTTCTGTGGTAAATACAGTTTGGGGTAAGGTGCCTACAAAACAGTCTATAGTATATGCTTTTGATGCTACAGATGATGCTAGAAAAGTGCAAGATACTGGTTTGAATGGTCTTACTACAAATGAAGAGTTTAACCACGATTCGTATAAAACATTCGTAGAGAAACTAAGGTCTAAACTGTCTTCTTCTGCTTTACAAAGATTGCAGAATGATAAGTTCTCTCCGCTAAACGACCCTGCAGGTGACAACTTCCACCATTATCGTGGTTCTGATTATGATAATGCTCAGGTGGGAGTATTGGAGCGTTATCGTTATTATAATGGTACAGAGGGAAACTCTCAAACCACTTCAGAATCTGAATCTTATACTACTGCATCTTCTAATAAGCCAGATTATGAAGATATTAATGTGGATAATACTCTAAACGATGGTGAGAAATACTATGAGTACAAGGTTTCACTTCGTCCTGAGGATATGAATGTGGGTCAGAACTATATCACAGATATGGTTACTTCTTCTGTTACTCTTCCAAATGGAGAAACAGGACATGTTAAGTGGTATCAGTTCAAAATTCCACTTCGTGATTCTGAAAATTATAAAGCATTTGGTAATATTCGCAGTTTTAAAACTATACGTTTTATGCGTATGTATCTAACAGGCTTTACACATGATGTAAATCTTCGTTTTGCTAGTATGGAACTGGTAAAAGGAGAGTGGAGAACATATCAAAAGGAAATAGATAAGAACTATCATAATGATGCTTCTATATTAGAGGTTTCTTCTGTAAATATTGAAGAGAATGCTGATAAGAAGCCTGTAAACTATGTATTGCCTCCTGGGGTTTCTCGTGAGGTAGACCCTTCTCAACAACAAGTACGCCAAGAAAATGAACAAGCTATGGTGATGCGTGTTCATAATTTATATCCAAAAGACTCTCGTGCGGTATATAAGAAGTTTGGTGGATATGATATGCGTCAGTATGGCAAACTAGAGATGTTTGTCCATGCAGAGGCTCTTAAGGAAGATGATTCAGACCTAGGTGATAGAGATTTGAAATTGTTTATCAGATTGGGTTCTGACTATCAAAATAACTATTATGAATATGAAATACCTTTAAAAATAACACCTGCTGGTATTTATTCAAATAATTCTACTGCAGATCGTAGAGTGGTTTGGCCAGATGAAAATAAGATAGAGTTACCACTTGAACTCTTCACCGACCTAAAAAAATCTCGTAATGAAGAAAAGAATCGTAATGGATCTTCTGTAAATAACTTAACAGAGTATTCTTCATTAGATCCTGCAAATCCTAATAATAGAGTATCTATTAAGGGTAATCCTAGCTTGGGAGAGGTAGAGGTGTTTATGATTGGTATTAGAAATGCTTCTAAGGCTGTGAAGAGTGCTGAGGTGTGGGTAAATGAACTTCTACTTACCGACTTTGATGAACAAGGTGGTGTGGCAGCTCGTGCTAGTTTAGATATTGCACTTTCAGATTTCATTTCTTTGAATGCTTCTGGACGTATTGAAACTATAGGTTATGGTGGTATTGAGCAAAAAGTACAAGAGCGTCGTCAAGACGACTATTATCAATACAATGTTAATGCTGGCATAGACTTAGGAAAACTACTTCCTGAAAAGGCAAATACAGTAATTCCTATTCGTTATTCTCTTTCTCATGAGATTATAAATCCTGAGTATAATCCATTAGACAAGGATATTAAGCTTAAGGATGCACTCGATATTGCAACTAAAGAACAACGAGATTCTATTTTAAATTTATCTCAGGATGTAACTATGACTCAGAGTCTTTCTGTGCCAGGTATTCGTGTGGGTATAACAAGTAAGGAAGGACCTCGTCCTTGGGATCCTGCCAATTTTACTATAGGTGGTTCTTATTCTCAAACTGAATCGCGCGATCCTAATACCGTGCGTGAAGTGGAACAATATAGCAATGCATACGGTCAATATGAATTCTCTTGGTCTCCTAAAGCTGTTGAACCATTTGCTAAGATAAAATCTATTCAGAATAATAAGCATTTAAAGTGGCTTACCGATTTTGGTTTCTATTATGCTCCTAAGTTAGTTTCTTATAAAACTAATTTTACTCGTAACTATTATGAGCAACAGGTGAGAGATTTTGAAAATCCAGATCAAAAAATGGACCCTACCTTTGCGAAAGACTTTATGTGGAGTAATGAATTTGATTTTGCGTGGGATTTAACTAAAAATATAAAACTTACTCTTACTACAAGCAACAATTCTCTTATTACAGAAAATGAGGGTGGTGTAAATAGTAAGTTATATCCAGATGAGTATGAAATGTGGAAGGATTCTGTGTGGAGTAGTCTTTCTCATTTAGGTACTCCTCAAGATTATAATCAACGTGTAACAGCATCTTGGAATATTCCATTTAATAAAATGCCTGCTCTAAACTGGATCCAGGGTAATATTAAATATGATGGTACTTATCAATGGCTTTCTGGAACTGACGTAATTGCCAATACTGCAACAAGTAAAGGAACAATTCAGGCAGATGGTAAGTTCAATTTAGAATCTTTATACAATAAGTCTGATTATTTAAAGGATATAAACAAGAAATATGGTTCTACCAATGCTCCTAAACAAAAGAAACAAAAAGAATTTACTAAAACTCTTACTGTTCAGGCAGGAGATACTGTAGCTATTCGTCACCGTTTGAATGATAAAAAAGTGAGAATTAAAGCTACTTTAGATGGTAAGTCATTTAAGTTAAAACATAAGGTTGTTGATGCCAATAATATAAAGATTATAGCTACCAAGGGTGGTAAGGTTGAATTAACTGTTATTTCTGGTGGCCCTCAACCTGCGGATATTGTGTTTACAGAGGTGTTAACTCGTGTGGCAATGCTTATTAGAAATGTATCATTTAACTATGCTCAAACAGATGGAACAACTCTTCCTGGTTATCTTCCTTCTGTAGAAGCTTTAGGTATGAGTTCATTTAATGATAAAATAGCTCCTACATTTGCCTTTGTAATGGGTATTCAAGAAGATGATATTTTAGACAAGGCTCTTTTAAAAGGTTGGTTACTCACTACTGATGCTATTTATAATCCTGCTCAGTTTGTACATACACAAACATTTAAGGCAAATGCATTAGTTGAACCTTTCCCTGGTATTAAGATTAATGTGCAAGCAGACCGACAATTTGTGAAAAATAGAAGCGTTCAATTCTCTAGTGGTAGCAACCTAACAAACTTAGACGGTAGCCTTTCTATGAGTTATGTGGCAATTGGAACTTCCTTTACTAGTGTGCGTGGTGGTGTGTTTACAGATGACCTATTTAATAATTTTTTACAATATAGAAATGTTATTAAACAAAGATTAGATTCTAAAAATAACCCAACTACAGGCTATTCTAGAAACTCTGACGATGTGCTTGTTCCTGCTTTCTTGGCTGCATACGCTGGTAGAGATGTTTCTAAGATTAGTACTCAGATAGTGCCTAAGTTCTGGTCATTCTTACCAAACTGGCAGATTACCATTACTGCGCTTAATAGAATTCCTTGGGTGAAACAAAACTTTAGAAGCATTAGTATTACACACGGTTATACTTGTAAATATCAAATAGGTTCTTTCACTTCAGACCAAACATTTACCTCTGTTGATGGAGATGATTTTGGTTATATTGAAGATGTTCTTTCTGGTGGATATCTTCCATCAAGCCGTTATTCTTTGGGTAACGTTACTATTAATGAGCAATTTAGTCCGCTTATTGGTCTAGATGTGAATTTGAAGAATAGTTTGTCTTTCAAGGCTGAATGGCGCCGTGGAAGAAACATGGGATTGAACATTGCTAGTAACCAAATAGTAGAATCTTCAAACAATGAGTATGTTGTGGGTATTGGTTACAAGTTTAGTGACTTAAAGTTCAATATTAAGACAGCGAAGAAAACTAAACAAGTGAAAAATGACCTTTCACTTCGCGCAGATTTCTCGTTGAAGGATGCAAAAACTCTTGTTCGTAAAATAGAACTTAACGAATCACAAGCTACCGCAGGTGACTTAGTGACTACCTTTAAATTTGCCGCTAACTACGTGGTAAGTGAACGCATCAACCTAAGTCTTTTCTATGATCTTCAAATGCGTACACCTGTAGTTTCTACTTCATATCCTACGTTAAATTCAGAGGTAGGGATTAGTGCAAAAATCTTACTTACTAGATAAATCGATATCTACACTCTCTACTTTTTTGTTGAAATTTTGCAATTTTTTCGTAAATTTTTCGTATCTTTGCCTCAAATTTGCATTTTTATACAGGATTTCTGCATAAATATGCATTTTAGTGAATAAAATAACTAAACATTTAAAATATGAATATCTTATTACAAGTAGTAGCAGAACCATCAAATTGGGATAAGTTCATAGAAGCTTCACTTCTAATGGCAATCGGTATGGCCACAGTATTCGTAGTATTATTGATAATAATATTCTTAGGTGGTCTTCTAATCAAAACAGTGAATAAATTCTTCCCAGAAGAAGTAAAACCAGTTGCGAAAGCTGCCGCGGCAGTACAAGCTGTTGACCAAAATATTCAAGAAGCCATCAACAAAGCTATTATGGCAATAAGTGGTGGTAAAAAACAAGCACAAAAAATTGAAAAAATATAAAACTTTAAACTATGGCAAAGAAAAGACAAGTTAAGTTTTCTCTATTATTTAGAGATATGTGGCAATCCGCTGGTAAATATGTACCACGTGTTGACCAATTAGTTAAAGTAGCTCCTGCTATTGTAAAAATGGGTTGCTTTGCTCGTGTTGAAACCAACGGTGGTGGTTTTGAACAAGTAAACCTACTTTACGGTGAAAACCCAAATAAAGCTGTTCGTGAGTGGACAAAACCTTTCCACGAAGCAGGTATCCAAACTCACATGCTAGACCGTGCTCTTAACGGTTTACGTATGAACCCAGTTCCAGCAGACGTTCGTCAACTTTTCTATAAAGTGAAGAAAAAACAAGGTACCGACATCGCTCGTACTTTCTGTGGTCTAAACGATACACGCAATATCATACCTTCTATCAAATATGCTCACGATGGTGGTATGATTTCTCAATGCTGTCTTTGTATTACTTTCTCTCCACTTCACACTGTAGAGTATTATACAAAAATGGCGTTTGAACTTATTGAAGCTGGTGCAGACGAAATCTGCTTAAAAGACATGGCTGGTATCGGTCGTCCTGCTTCTCTAGGCGAAATCGTTAAAAACATCAAAGCTAAATATCCAGAACTTCCTATCCAATATCACTCACACGCTGGTCCTGGTTTCAGCATGGCTTCTATCCTTGAAGTTTGTAAAGCAGGTTGCGACTACGTAGACGTAGGTATGGAACCACTTTCTTGGGGTACAGGTCACGCAGACGTGCTAGCTGTTCAAGCTATGCTTAAAGATGCTGGCTTCGATGTGCCAGAAATCAACATGGAAGCTTACATGGAAGTACGTACTCAAGTACAAGCTATGATGGACGACTTCTTAGGTTATTACATCCCAGCTCGTAACCGTCAAATGAACTCTCTTCTTATCGGTCCTGGTCTTCCTGGCGGTATGATGGGTAGCTTAATGAACGACCTAAACGATGCTCTTGATAGCCTAAATAAATATTTTGCTAAAAACGGCAAACCAGAAATGACCCAAGACCAAATGCTTATCAAACTTTTCAACGAAGTTGCATACGTATGGCCAAAAATGGGTTATCCACCACTTGTAACTCCATTTAGCCAATATGTGAAAAACATGGCTCAAATGAACGTTATCCAAATGGAAAAAGGTCGTGAACGTTGGAGCATGATTGCTGACGATATTTGGGATATGCTTCTTGGCAAATCTGGTCGTCTTCCTGGACCTATCGCTCCAGAACTTATCGAAAAAGCAAAACAACAAGGTCGTGAATTCTTCACTGGCAACCCACAAGACTCATATCCAGATGCGCTAGAAGGTTTCCGTAAAGAAATGGCTGAAAACGGTTGGGAACTTGGCGAAGACGACGAAGAACTATTCGAGCTTGCTATGCACCCACAACAATATCGTCTATACAAATCTGGCCAAGCTAAAGCAGACTTCGAAGCAGATCTAGCTAAGAAGAAAGAAGCTAAAGCAGCTGCTGGTGGCGCTGCTCTTCCTCAAACTGTGGAAGTACAAGTAAACGGTGTTTCTTACAAAGTAACCGTTGGTGAAGCTGGTGCAATGCCTGCTGCTTCTGCTGCTCCTGCTGCCGCTGCTGCTGGTACAGGCGAAGGTAAAGAACTTGCTGCTCCACTAGAAGGTAAATTCTACCTAGTAAAAGCACAAGGCGAACCTGCAGTGAAAGTAGGCGACGTAGTGAAAGCTGGTCAAACAGTTTGCTACATCGAGGCTATGAAAACCTTCAACGCTATTGCTGCTGAATGCGACGGTGTTATTACAGAAATCTGCTTCAACGCAGGTGCTGCAGTATCTGAAGATGACGTATTGATGAAAATCAAAGGATAAGAACTATGGGAGAAATATTAAGTAAAATCTATGACATGACAGCCATAGGCGCCATTGTGGAAGATCCTCGCTTCCTTATTATGTACGCCTTAGCTTTCGTCCTTCTTTACTTAGGTATTAAGAAGGAATTTGAACCACTTCTTTTAGTGCCAATCGCTTTCGGTGTGCTTATTGCAAACTTCCCTGGCGGTGGTATGGGTGTGCTTGGAGCCGACGGTGAAGGCCTAGTTCACTACATAAAAGACGGTGTAGAGGTGTCTAAAAACGTGTATGAAATGTCTCTTCCAGAGATTGCACACGACTTAGGCATTATGAACCTTATTTACTATGCATTAATCAAATCTGGTCTGCTTCCTCCTATCATCTTTATGGGTGTAGGTGCGCTTACCGACTTTGGTCCTATGCTACGTAACCTTAAACTTGCTATCTTCGGTGCAGGTGCTCAATTTGGTATTTTCGCAGTACTTCTAGTGGCTTCTCAATTCTTTACACTACAAGAAGCTGGTTCACTAGCTATCATTGGTGGTGCTGACGGTCCTACTGCTATCTTTACCACTCTTAAACTTGCTCCACACTTGCTAGCTCCTATTGCTATTGCGGCATATTCATATATGGCGTTAGTGCCAGTGATTATTCCACTAGTGGTGAAACTTACTTGCTCTAAAAAAGAACTTATGATCAACATGAAGGAACAAGACAAACTTTATCCTTCTAAAACTGAGTTCAAAAACATGAGAGCGCTTAAGATTATTTTCCCTATTGCTGTTACTACCATCGTGGCTATCATTGTGCCAGATGCAGTGTCTCTAGTAGGTATGCTTATGTTTGGTAACCTTATCAAAGAAATTGGTGCAAACACTTCTCGCTTGTTTGAAACTGCTTCAAATGGCATCATGAATGCTGCTACCATTTTCTTAGGTCTATCTGTAGGTGCTACCATGACTGTAGATGCTTTCCTAAACTTCCAAACTCTAGGTATTGTGGCAGGTGGTTTCCTTGCTTTCGGTTTCTCTATCTTTGGTGGTATCCTTTTAGTGAAAGTAATGAACCTATTCAGCAAAAAGAAAATCAATCCACTTGTTGGTGCAACTGGTCTAAGTGCTGTGCCTATGGCTTCTCGTGTAGCTAACGACATCGCTCTTAAATACGACCCTAAAAACCACGTGTTAAACTACTGTATGTCGTCTAACGTGGCAGGTGTGATTGGTTCTGCGGTTGCGGCAGGTATTTTAATTTCCTTCCTAGGTTAATCAGCCTTACAAAAAAATACATTTACAAAGCGTTTGAGGAATTTTCCTCAAACGCTTTTCTTTTTTATTTTAATTTACTAAATTTGTTTTCGCAATGCAAATCAAAAACAAATATATCAACCGATTTCTTCAATCGCGCATTGTGAGAAACACCAGCGTGCTACTGAGCGGAAATATCCTCGCTCAGATAATCACTTTGGCGGCATACCCAATTATTTCTCGCATCTATAGCCCAGACGAAATGGGTACGCTCAACCTGTTTGTTTCTATATTTGCAATACTTGTACTTCTTGCCAATGCGGAATACCAAAATGTACTTGTCTTTCACAAAGAAGAAAAAGACCTTCCATCTGTGCTTGCACTCTGCTTAGGAACCGTGGCATTGGTATCCACTTTGGTGCTCCTTTCCGTGCCGTTCTCCTCAGAGATAGCATCGCTATTCGGCTCAGAAGACCTTACTCATTGGTACTTCCTTATGCCTATTTATGTGGCAGCCACAGCCCTTTGGAACATCTGCGACAGCCTTGTTATTAGAAAAAAACTCTTTAAATATATTTCCATTTACCTAATTCTTCTAGCCCTATACAATGTGGGACTAAAAATACTTTTGGGGAATTTGGGGTGGAGTACAGCAGGTCTTATCGTATCTGCAGTATCTGGTTCTGTACTCATCTTGCTTGCAGTTTGCCTATATGCTCGGTCAAAGGACAGAATATTCTCCTCTTTAGGCAATCGCCCTACATGGAGTTCAACACTAGCTTTAGCTAAGGAATATATCAAGTTCCCTAAATATTCACTTAGCAGAAAAACCTTAAACTTGCTATCAAAATCGCTTCCTATATTCCTACTTTCTGCCCACTTTGGTATGACAGAAATTGGTCTTTATTCCATGGGCCTATTGCTTGCTCACACACCAATCAATGTGGCTTGTGGTTCACTTTATAAAATAATGTTCCGCTTTGTGTCTGAAAAGGTTTGGAATAGCGAAAAGATACTTCCAGTAATAAAGAAATATATTGCATCTGTGCTTATGGTAGGCTTTCCTTCATTCGCTCTTTTGTTCTTTATATTACCAGACCTTACAGCAATGCTTCTAGGCGATGAGTGGCGCACCTCGGGCGAGTATATTCGTCTAATGCTTCCTTGGCTACTAGCATTTGCGGTGTTTAATGTGTTGGATTTCCTACCTCAATTATTCAAAAAACAAGAAGGTCTATTCTACTTTGAAATAATTACATTAATTCTTAGAACATCTGCATTGGTCGTAGGTATCTACTTAGACAATATCTACCTAGCGTTAGCTTTATACTTCATGGTATGCTTTATTATGCAAGCATCTGGCAGTATTTGGTTAGTGTCTATGGCAAGGTCATACGATAAAGGCAAATTAAAACCATAAATAAAATGAAAATACCCGCTCTTAATTCGCTTCTAGATTTAATCTTTCCAAAGCTTTGTGTTTGTTGTGATGGTGTGCTAATGGAGGGTGAGCATAATATCTGTCTTACTTGTCTTTACACGCTTCCTCGTGTTGTAGACAAAGACTATACCAATAATAAGGTGATGGACTTGTTCTTGGGTCGAGTAAGGCTAGAAAAGGCTACTGCGTGGCTTCACTTCGAGAAAGAGTCTAAGGTGCAAAATATACTTCATCATATAAAGTATAAGGATAAAAACAAGTTTGCACAGCAAATAGGGGAGGTAATGGCTAGCGAAATGAAGGATTTCTTTGCGGATATTGATGCTATTGTACCTGTGCCATTACATGTAAATAAACAAAAGATAAGGGGGTATAATCAGTCTGAAGAAATCGCAAAGGGAGTGCAAGAACTTGTAGGTTTGCCTGTATTCTCAGAACTTCTTATTCGCAACCGTTTCAACGAAACACAAACTCACAAAAACAAGGAAGAGCGTTGGCAAAATACTCAGGGTCTTTTCTCTCTTGAGGCTAATGAGGGTTTTGAGGGGAAACATATTTTGCTTATAGACGATGTACTCACCACTGGTTCCACTGCCATCGCTTGCCTAAAGTGCCTTGAGCAAATCCCAAATGTAAGATTGAGTTTTCTTTCTTTAGCATTTGGTGGGTAAAGTAACTCCTAGCTGTGAAATGTTACCTCTTTAAACGCATACCTTCTTTTCTCACCCTCTATGTCCTCTATTATCAGGTGTCCGTCGTTTTCTACATCCACAATCTTGCCAATGAACTCACCGCCCTCGTCGGAGTACATACGCATTTTGCCATTAAAAAGAAGATTGTTGAAGTAGTTTTCACGCAATAGTGCTACATTTGTATGTGCGAGTTCATATACCCTGTTAAAGCGTTCAAGTATGCTTTGTAGGAGTTGAGACACAGAAGTTTCTCTACCTATAATATTAAACAGTGAAATAGGGTTTGGAGCGTCGCTTTTGAATGTCTGTTGGTTTACATTTAGTCCTAGCCCTATAATGCAGGTGGAAATGCCTGCTGAAGATAGAGTGTTTTCAATAAGTATTCCTGCTATCTTGTCCTCTTTATAGTAAATATCGTTTGGCCATTTTATAAAGAAACCATCTAGATATGAATTAAGGACATCTACTATAGCCACCGATATGGCCTGTGATATTAGAAACTGACTTTTAATCGGTAGACTAGTAGGGCGGAGCAGAATGCTACAAAGAATATTCTTCCCTTCTTCCGCTTCCCAAACATTGCTTAGTTGCCCACGTCCATTGGTTTGAAAAGATGTTGAAACAACAGTGCCCTCAGGCGCGTCGGTCTCTGCTACCAATCTTTGCAAATAAGCATTGGTAGAGTCGCACTGGTTAATATGTTGTATATTGAATTTCATAATTACTCTTCATGCCTGCAAATCTCCGATGTTTCACTCTCGTTTTGCATACGGTTTACTGCCGTTACAATATATTTATAGTATAGTGGATTTACACTTTCAGGAATAATATATTCAGTTTCTGTTCCAACATATACTATGCGGCTTGGGTCATATTGATCTAGCACTTTTTCTCTGTAATCGCAAGCATAAACTATATAATACCAAGCTTTATCTGATTGTTTTGGAGTTTTGTCGGCATCCCAACATAGTTTAGGTTCAGCACCCATAAGCTCTAGTCGCACGTTCTCTGGTTTTAGAGGAGAAGTATAGCTTATTTTTGGGAAATTAGGTGCTATGGCAAAGTGTTTGAAATATGCTGTTTGCAAACTATCTTTATATTCATTCTTGTTTTCTAGTAACATATTGCCACTCCAAAAACAATTGCCTCCAATAGATTTTTCTTCTCTAGTAGGATTTATTTTCTTGGCTATTTGGTTTAGGCTTCGTCCTACATCCTGACCTATAAACATTTGTGTTTGTTCAGGTTTAGCTTCTTTCCACCAATGGAAAAGTGTGGTGTAATCGGCAGCAGGATGTCCTATTTCCCAATATAGTTGAGGAATAACATAATCTATCCAACCATTGTTTGACCAAAGTAAAATGTCAGCATAAAGGTTGTCAAAGCAGCTTAACCCTTTGCTCTCACTTCCAGTTTCGTCTTGTGCCTTGTTTCTATAAATACCAAATGGACTAATACCAAATTTCACATGTGGTTTAATAGACTTAATAGTATCAGATAGTGTTTTTACCAATGTGTTAACATTATCTCTACGCCAACGGTCTATTTCTCCTAGTTTGTAACCTTTGTTTAAACCATATTTTTTAAAGGTTTCGTTGTCTGGCAGTTTAAGCCCTTGTATTGGATATGGATAGAAATAGTCGTCCATGTGAATAGCGTCTATATCATATCTACTCACAATATCTGAAATCACTTTTACTATATGATTTCTACTATCTGGCACACCAGGATTAAACATTAGTTGGTTGCCGTATGAGAAGAACATATAGCGTTTTTCATAATAGATATGGTGCCAAACAAGTCTGTTGTTAGTCTTATTTGCATTTGCTCTATATGGGTTTACCCAAGCGTGAAGCTCCATGCAACGTTTATGACATTCTTCAGTGATAAAGTGAAGCGGGTCGAAGAACGGTTCTGGACGCTTGCCTTGCTCGCCAGTTAGGAATCTGCTCCATGGTTCGTATTCAGACTCGTAGAAAGCATCAGCTTCTGGTCTCACTTGAAAGATAATCACGTTGATACCTAATTTTTGGTATTCATCTAGTTGCTTTCTTATATACTCTTGCCACTCGTCAGAGGTAAGTGTTGGATACACATTATTATATATAGTGTGCATCCATACTCCTCTAAACTCTCTTTTTGGGGCTTTATATGCAGAGGTTACCTTCTGAATTTCCATTTCTGGAAGTTCTTCTATAAGACTTGCTTTCTTTTTAGGCTTTGCCTCTACACCCATGCAAAGCAATATAGTAAATATTATAAAAAACAGTTTTCTCATCCTAACGCTTCAATAGCAACATTTAGTCTTCTTAGAGTTTCTTCTTTGCCAATAAACTCAGTAATGTCAAACATGTGAGGACCTTTACCTTCGCCCACAATGCAAAGACGGAACGCATTCATCACTTGACCTGTGTGTTTGCCATTTTCTGCTATCCATGCCATCACTGCTTGCTCAGCATTGTGTGCAGAGAAGTCTTCAAGTGTAGCAAGGAACTCGCCAAGTGCGCGCATATCTTCTGGTGAGTTCTCTTTCCAGCGTTTTGCACGAGTCTTTTCGTCGTAGCTAGTTGGTGCCACAAAGAAGTAGTCGCAGTTCGCCCAAAGGTCTTTAATAAAGTTGCAACGTGCTTTTGTAAGTGCTACTACTTTTTCTACTTTTGCAGCGTCTGCTTTAATGCCTTTTTCTTCTAGCATAGGCATGAATGCAGCTGCTATTTCACTATCAGATTTTTGTTGTAGGTATTCGTGGTTGAACCATTTGCCTTTTTCGTAATCAAACTTAGCACCACTTTTGCTTACACGTTTAAGCGAGAACTCGCTGATAAGTTCTTCCATTGTGAAGAATTCTTTATCTGTTTCGCCGTGCCAGCCTAGTAGGGCAAGGAAGTTTACTACTGCTTCTGGGAAGTAACCTGCTTCTCTGTAACCAGAAGATTTGTCTCCAGTTTTTGGGTCTACCCAGTCTAGTGGGAATACAGGGAAACCAAGTCTGTCACCGTCGCGTTTGCTTAGTTTGCCGTTGCCGTCAGGTTTTAGTAGTAGAGGAAGGTGAGCAAATTCAGGTCTTTCCCAACCAAAGTATTTATAAAGTAGCACGTGAAGTGGAGCAGATGGCAACCATTCTTCACCACGTATCACATGTGAAATTTCCATTAAGTGGTCGTCAACAATATTTGCAAGGTGATATGTTGGTAGGTCGTCTGCAGATTTGTAAAGCACTTTATCATCAAGGATAGAAGAATTAATTTTCACTTCACCACGGATAAGGTCGTTTACAATAATATCTTCGCCTGGTTCAATTTTTATTCTCACTACATAGTTTTCGCCAGCTGCAATTTTTGCTTCAGTAGCTTCTTTGCCTAGTGTAAGTGAGTTGTTCATCATCATACGAGTTTTGGCATCGTATTGGAAGTTTGCTATTTCTGCACGTTTAGCCTCAAGCTCTGCTGGGGTGTCAAATGCAATATATGCAAGGTCTTTGTCTAAAAGTTCTTTTACATAACCTCTATAAATATCTCTTCTCTCACTTTGTCTACAAGTAGCTACTCCGTTTTCAATACCTTCATCGAAACGAATGCCCAACCACTCAAGCGATTCAATAATATATTTTTCTGCTCCTGGCACAAAACGTGTTGAGTCTGTATCTTCTATACGAAGAATCATTTTACCACCGTTTTGTTTTGCAAATAAATAATTGTAAAGGGCTGTTCTCACTCCACCAATGTGTAGAGCTCCTGTAGGACTTGGTGCAAAGCGCACTCTTACTTCTTTCATCATAAAAATTTATTTTCTATTTCGTTACTATTTATTACTATTGATATTTTCTTACCCTGAGTGTTGTATACTTGACTTTCACATTTTGATAGTCGGTTTATCAAACTTCTCATTTGGGTTTCGTTCAAAACTGTGCCTCCTTTGGTAGCATTCTTTTCTGCTATCTTCAGGGCTAAGTTCTTTTTAATTTCTGTTTTTACATTTTTCTCATCGGCACACATTGCAATGAACTCTTCAAGTAGCACTTCTGCACTCAGATTGCTCATGCTGTTTGGCACTGCTGTAATTTGGTAACTATGCTTGCCAAAACTTTCAAATGTAAATCCCACTTCTTGCAGTTCTTCTTTTATCTCATTAAAGATAAGTTCTTCTTTTACGTCTAATTCCACCACTTCAGGGAAAAGTAGTGGGCTACTATGTATTTCAAGTAGTTCCAATTCTT
This sequence comes from Candidatus Enterocola sp., assembly GCA_045612225.1. Taxonomy (GTDB): domain Bacteria; phylum Bacteroidota; class Bacteroidia; order Bacteroidales; family Paludibacteraceae; genus Enterocola. The sequence goes on along the minus strand of JAZKYP010000001.1, from coordinate 3,138 downwards.
TTAGAGTGTCTTCAAAGTTTATTTGCAGGCTTGCTCTATATTGGTCTACCACTTTCATACCATTACTTACAGGGTAAATAATATACTTGTTTTCTGTTTGTATCATTGGCACAGCGCTAAAGTCTTCCACTATTTCTAGTTTAGAGAAGGTACTCTCTGCTCTAGATTCGCTCACACTATCTTTTGCTACTGTGTAAAGACTCTCCCAGTTTTGTGCAGGCTTGTTTGATGTATAAGTTCTCTCCGATGTGGTATGAAATGGATTATAATTTGGATTATAACTCACCTTTGGCGGAGCCACATATTCCATTTGTTTTCCTGTAAAGGCAGGTATCTCTGGCGCGTCGTCTTGGTCGAAGTCGATGCTTGGCACAGAATTAGATTTTCCCAAAGCCTCTTTTACAGTAGCAGATAGAATAGGGAAGATAGATTTCTCATCCTCAAACTTCACTTCTGTCTTAGTTGGGTGTATATTCACATCTATCTTGTCTGCTTCTACTTCAAAGAAAATAAAATATGCAGGTTTCACATCTGGCATAAGCAATTTGTCGTACGACATACTTATTGCCTTGTGAAAATATGGATGTTGAATATACCTGTTGTTTACAAAAAAGAACTGAGGGCAGTTTCTTTTAAGTGCCGCTTCTGGTGTGCCAATATATCCAGAAATTTTACCTAAGGTTGTTTCTATAGATATAGGTAAAAGCTTTTGATTCCACTTACTGCCAAAAAGTGAACAAATGCGTTGCAGTCTATTCTCTTTTGGTAGGTTAAACACAGTCTTATCATTATGAACTAACGTAAAACTAATATGTGGATGAGCAAGTGATATTTGTTCAAACACAGAAACAATATGTCTAAACTCTGTGTCGTTTGGTTTAAGGAACTTTCTTCTGGCAGGTACATTATAAAAAATATCCCTTACAGTAATGTCTGTACCTTTAGGACACTGAATGCATTCTTGGCAAACTAGGTCTGCTGCTGTATATTCCACCCTTGTGCCTAGTGTGTCGTCTTCTCTTTTTGTTCTCACCTCCACAAATGCCACCGCAGATATAGAAGCAAGAGCCTCGCCCCTAAAGCCCATGGTAGAAAGTGCAAACAAATCATTTACATCACTTATTTTCGAAGTGGCGTGTGGCTGAAATGCCATCACTGCATCGTCGGCAGACATACCCTTGCCATTATCTATAATTCTTATAGATGTTCTGCCTGCTTCTTTAATGTAAATATCTATTTTGCTAGCACCTGCGTCTATAGAGTTTTCCACAAGCTCCTTCACCACAGAAGATGGGCGTTGTACCACTTCTCCTGCAGCAATCTGGTTAGATACTACTTCTGGTAATATGTGTATTATATTTTCAGACATAGTTTAAAAATAGGTAAACGCCTACTAAAATTACACCTACTATAATACCAAGTCTCATTTTTGCATTTTTATCGGCTTTGGTATCTTCTAGGCTTTCTCTAAATTTGCCACGAATAGAGTCTTCAAAAGAATGTTTCTTTTGATTCTCTAGTTCCATATTTAGTTGCTTACGCACTCTTTCTTCCGACTGTTGCAATCTTTCCTTATGCTCGTCGTAATATCTAGTCTTAAGATTAAATTGACGTGGCTTTCTTAATTTAAAAATGCTCATAATGCTTATATATTAATCTGCACAAAAATTGGGCAGTGGTCTGAATGCACCACGTGTTGCCAGATTTCTGCTTTCACAAGTTTATCTCTTAGTGGCTCAGACGCCATGTGGTAGTCTATTCTCCAACCTGCATTTCTACTTCTAGAGTTAAATCTGTAGCTCCACCAACTATATTGTTCGGCACGATCATCAAACACCCTAAAGGTATCTATCATTCCACTTTCAAGAAATTCAGTGACCCAATCACGTTCTTCTGGCAAGAAACCAGACACACCCTTTTGTCTTTCTGGGTGATTAATATCTATAGGTGTGTGAGCGATATTGTAGTCGCCACAAACAATAATATTAGGTCTTTCTTTTCTTAATTCATCAATGAAAACCTTGAAGTCTGCAAGAAACTCCATCTTAAATGCTTGGCGTTCGTCACCAGATGTGCCCGATGGAATATACACGCAGATAAGAGTAAAATCACCAAAGTCGGCTCTTATTATCCTGCCTTCTGAGTCATATTTAGCATTCCCCATGCCGTAAATCACATTGTCTGGTTTCACCTTAGTAAATATAGCCACACCACTATAACCTTTTTTCTCAGCACAAGTGTAGTAGCAATTATATCCAAGCTCTTCAAAAGCTTTGGTGTCTATTTGATCTGGTTGAGCTTTGGTTTCTTGCAGACAAAGCACATCTATGTCAGCCTCACCAAGCCAAGAAACAAGACCTTTGCCTATGGCAGCTCTAATGCCATTTACGTTATAAGAAACTATTTTCATTTTCTAATTTGGTTTTCTTTTACCTTTTTAAATAGTTCAGATGCAAAAACAAGATTGTCTAGGTTTTCGTTGTTTGATGTAAAGATAGTGTCCTTACTACCAGCCCAACCTTTTTCACCTTTATGAATAAATAATATGTTGTCACCTATCTCCATCACTGAGTTCATGTCGTGAGTATTAACAATAGTAGTAATATTGTTTTCACGAGTAATTTCTTGTATAAGTTGGTCAATAGTAAGAGATGTCTTAGGGTCTAGACCTGAGTTTGGCTCGTCGCAGAAAAGGTATTTTGGATTTAGAGCAATCGCACGAGCAATGGCAACGCGCTTTTGCATACCACCTGATATTTCCGAAGGATATTTGTTGTCGGCATTTTCAAGACCAACTCTTCTGATGCAGAATTGAGCTCTTTCGATTTGCTCTTTTCGAGTCATCGGGCTGAACATTTTGAGAGGAAACAAGACGTTGCCAAGAACCGTTTCGTTGTCAAAAAGCGCAGAGCCTTGGAATAGCATACCGATTTCGGTTCGCAGGGCTTTTCTTTGGTTGGCACTCATTCGAGTAAATGGTCGGTTGTCATAGAAAATTTCGCCTTGTTCAGGTGTGTGGAGCCCGATAAGACATTTCATGAATACAGTCTTTCCCGATCCACTTTGACCGATGATAAGGTTAGTCTTGCCGGATTCGAAAGTTGCAGAAACATCGTGCAAGATACGAGTTCCATCAAA